>JALZCH010000020.1 GCA_030863175.1 Acidobacteriota bacterium
GCGCCAACTGATGAAATGCTTGAAGAAGCATTAAATTGGGCATTGAAACAAATAACGAAACAAGACTGCCGTAATTGGTTTCGCCATTGCGGTTATCAGGTCGCACTCATTTGAGAAGCGCTATAGGTGTTATAAATGAGGATTTTTCTCGACGAAATCAATCAGATTATTAACGTAAGAAGGAAACGGCGGGCAAGCGATTTTGTGCGGAGCAAGAAACTCGCTCGCAAGGCTCGTGTCGTAAGTTTGTTCGATAAAAAAATACGGCACGGCAATCATCGGCAAACCTGTTATTTTGGGCGAAACCGATAAATTGAGCGATTTTTCGACCAGCCCGGCGGGAACTGTAATGACCGATTTCCGGCGCGCCAAGCTTTTGGAAATTGTGTCGAAAAGCCCGCGCGTCGTTAAAGGTGAAGGATCGGCGAGCTGAAATGTCTTGCCCCACGCGCTTTCGTCTTTTGAGAGGGCGGCGATTGACTCGACGACGAAATCAACGGGGACGAGATTGAGTCGGACGCGCTCGTTGCCGATATTGAAAAGCGAGAGAAGCGAAGGAAATTTTTTGAGATACAGAATCAAATAATAAATTCCGTCGTATTTTTGCGTTTCGCCCGTTTTTGAATCGCCGACGACAACAGACGGGCGATAAATCGTCACTGGCATTTCGCCTTTTAATTTTTCTACTTCAAGCTCGGCGAGATATTTTGTCTCCTCGTAAAAATTGCGAAATCCGGCGTCGTGTTCAAGGTCAGTTTCGAGAATCAGACCTGTTCGCTTTCCAGCAACATAACAAGTCGAAACGTAGTTGTAGCGATTCAAAAATTTTATTTGACGCACGAGCGCATTCAAATTACGCGTGCCTTCGACATTGACGCGCATCGCCAAATCGCGTTCAACGGCTAAATCGTAGATGGCGGCTAGATGAAAAACCTCAGTCGCTCCGTTTCTGATAAATTCCAAATCTTCCGGCGGTAAACCTAAATTTTCTTCTGTAATATCGCCTTCAAATAAATAGAAATTTTCAAGCGGCGTTCCGGTTATTGCCGAAATGCGCTCGCACTCTTGCTTTGCTTTTTCCAAAAATGCCGGCTGAACGAGCAGCAAAAAGCGCGTCTCAAAACGCGCCAGCTTTTCGACGAGACGCCCGGCGATAAAACCGGGAAAACCTGTTAGGAAGATAGTCACGAGTTATCGAGTTTATCGAGTTTATCGAGTTTGTCAATCATTGCTAAAACCCAACAAACTCGACAAACTACTATACTTTTTTACGGATTTTGCCCGGCTGCAAAAATCCGATCAAAAAACCGCGCTCGTCAACGACGGCAAGCGCGCCTGCGCCATTTAATTTCATTAATTCATGGGCTTCGTTAAGGCGAGCGGCGGGCGTAACGAAAAGATCCTCGTTGATGGGGCGCATTACGTCGCGGATAAAAGTTTTGTGCCAGTTCGAACGCGGCAGCTTCTTCAAATCTTCCAGCATTAAAATTCCGTACAGCCGTTTGTCGAGCGCAACGGGAAAAGCCGTGTAGCGATGAAGCGGCAAAGTGTGATCAATAAAATGGCTGATGGTCGTTTCCGGTTTGACTGAAACCGGCGGCGTCATCACTTCGGCGACCGTGACTTTTTCCATTTTTAAAGTGTGTCCAACAATTCCGTTTGCCGCATCGAACAAAAACAAACCGACGAGAACCGTCCACAGCCCGGTGAAAAGGTCGCCGCGCACAAGAGCCACGAAAATACCGAAAGCGACAAGAGCGAGCGCAATCAACTGCCCGCAACGTCCGGTAAATCTTGTAGCTTCGTTTAAGTCGTGACCTTTGTTCCACAAATAAGCCCGCAGGACGCGCCCGCCGTCGAGCGGGTAACCGGGAAAAAGATTAAAAATGGCGAGCAGGACATTGCCGAAAAAAAGCAGAAAAAAGAGAGCGGCGGCTATGCCGACTCCGGCTTGGTCACTAATTAAAGTAGCAATCAGAAAAAGAACGCCGATTAAAAAACTCGCCGCCGGTCCGGCAATCGCAATCCGAAATTCGGCGCGCGGATTGTCCGGTTCGTGCGCGAGCCGCGCCAAACCGCCGAACGGGTGTAGGACAATTTCGCGGGTATCAATGCCTTCGAGCCGCGCAGCAATCGCATGCGCCAGTTCGTGCCCGAAGATTGAAAGAAAAAACGCCGCTGTGGTTAAAGCGCCGAGAAGAAGCGCGACAAGCGGAGCAAGCCCGAATTCCTTAGGAATATTCGCTGCCGTCAGATACATCATCAAGACGAAAACGAAAAACCAGCGGTAATCAATCCGCACGGGTATCCCGAGAACGCGAGCGATTTCGATTTGTTGTTTGAAAAAACCTGTAATTGACATCAGAATTTGGTCTTTTGATGCCGCCGGATATAATCGTTTTGCTTGTAAAAAAGCGACAGGTGACAGAAGAAAGCAGTTTCTCTTGTCACCTGTTTCCCGTTACCTATCACTTTTGATTTTAAGTTTCAAAAGAAATATCAGCGTCTTGCAGCAAATGCGGTTCGTTCCGAGCGACTCGACGCAGAAGGAGCGGTTCTTCGAACATCAGCAGCAACCCGCGAACGGTCGCATAGCGCGGCTCGTCTGCAATCGTTATCGGCAGCTTTGTTTGCGAGCGCAGGTAAGTATCCAAATCGTTGAAAAGCGCCCCGCCGCCTGTCAGGATGATGCCGCGATCATAAATATCGGCGGAAACTTCAGCCGCCAATTCAGTCAAAGATTGATTGATAAAGTTGCTGATGCGGCGGACAATACCTTCGACCACCGGATAAAGCTCGCCGGTCGTAATATCAACCGCACCTGGACTTCCCGTTTGCACATCGCGCCCGCGCGCCGTAAACTCCTTCGCCAAATCTTTCGGAACTGTCGCGCTGACAAATTCGAGCTTGAGCTTTTCGGCGGTTTCTTCACCGATAGTCAAACCGCGATGTTTGCGAATGTGATTGACGAGAGCCGCATTGATGTCGTGACTGCCGATGCGTTCCGAGCGCGAGTGAACGACTGAACCATTGGCTATAACGGCAATATTCGTCGTGCTGGCGCCGATGTCAACAACAGCCGCTGCGCGTTTGTCTCGCGGGCTGATTCCCGCGCCAAACGCTGCCGCCAAACCTTCTTCCATCATCATCACTTTCCCGATGTGAGCGCTTTCGACGGCATTGAGAATCGCGCGTTGCTCGACGTGGGTGATTTCGGAAATGACACTGATCAGAGCGCGCCGCGAAAACTGCGAAACGCCGCTGCGCGCTTCGCCGACAAAGTGCGAAAGCATTTGCCGAGTGCGCTCAAAATCCGCAACAACACCGCCCACTAGCGGGGCAATGATTTTGACATCGCGCGGTTCGCGTCCGCGCATACTCGCGGCTTCTTCGCCGTAAGCGATAATCTCGTTGGTCAATTCGTTGACAGCGATGATCGAAGGCGCGTCCAAAACGACATCGCGCCCAGTAACGGCGATAATCGTGCTTGAAGTTCCCATATCAATTGCAATCGAATCGGTGACGAGATTGCGAAGAGCGCCTAAGCCGAGAAAAGAAGACGTTTTGCTGAAAAACGACGAGCCTGAACTCTTCGATTTTTCACCGGAAGAAAGAGAGGGAGCAGACATTGTTCTCGATTGTTGACCCATAAAATAATATTTTAACTCCAATTTACCTCAAAAAGGGGTACCGGCTGCACGCGATTTTTAACTGTTATCGGCGTTCGCGGGAGGAGAGAGAATTTACCAGTAACCGCTTGCGCCGTCACGCCGCTCAATAAAATTTGTCCGGCGAGTGCGTTGGCTTGCAAACGGGACGCCAGATTTACCGTGTCGCCGATTGCCGTGTATTCCGAGCGGCGTTCCGAACCGACATAACCGACAATCGCCTCACCCGTGTGAAGCCCGATGCCTAACCCAATCGGCTCGAAACCTTCCGTTTTTAATTCGATGTTCAAACTGTGCAAACGCTTTTGCATTTCAATTGCCGTCTGCACGGCATTAGACGCATCATCGGCGCTGGCGGTTGGCGCGCCGAATAGAGCCATAATTTCGTCGCCGATGTATTTATCGAGCGTTCCGCCGTGCGCGAAAACGATTTCGGTCATTTCGGAAAAAAAACGGTTTAAAAGCCGGACTATCTTTTCCGGTCGTTCGCGTTCGGCAATGCGACTGAATCCGCGAATATCCGCAAACAGGACGGTGATTAGCTGATTCGTACCGCCGAGTGTAAACGACTCCGGATTTTCCAGCAACTTTTGAACCACAAATGGCGGCAAAAATCTGCTGTAATTTGCCCGTGCAACTTCTTCACGAGCGAGCCGCTCGTGTGCTCTGGCGGTTTCGACCGCGACGGCTGTCTGGGCTGCAATTGCGCTGATTAAAGCCAGATCATCTTGGGAAAACGCGGCAAACGGGTCGAGCCGGTCGGCGTAAATTACGCCATGAACGCCCGATTCGGCGACGAGCGGCGCGCAGATCGTCGAGCGCACGCCTTGCGAAACGATTGATTCGGAACCGGAAAATTGCGAGTCGAGTCTGGCGTCCTGCGATAAAATCGCCATTTTGTCGGTCATCGCTTTGCGCGTCACCGTCCGACTGACCGGCAGGCGGTCGGTTAAAACGCGCAAACTCTCATCACGAGTTTTTGACGCAATCGGTTTTAATTCGCCTTTTTCGTCAGCCAACATTGCCACGGCGCGGTCGGCGGGCGTGACTTCAAAAACGATTTCGGTCGCTTTCATAAAAAGCGTTTTCAAATCGAAAACCGAACCAAGCGTTTTGCTCATTTCGTACAAAAGACCAAGAATCTTCGCTTTTTGGCGCAAATCTTCGAGTTCCGATTTCGGCTGCTGGCTGCTTGTTTGCGGAACATGCTGGCGCGTGATGCGGCTCTGCATCACGTCCTCCGCCGACATTAGAAACTGCGTGTTGCCGAGCGGTTTGTCTTCAAAAAGAAGTTCTCCAGATTCGGCGTGCGGATAAAAGAAAACGAGGCGGCTGCCGCCGATCAAAATCTGGTCGCCGGTGACGAGTGTTTTTTCGAGGTGCGGCTTTCCGTTCACGAAAACTTTATTGACCGAGCGCCGAGTTTCGCCGTCAACTTCATAACCATCAACGACGACAAAGCCGGAAACGTCGCTCCAGCGTATCTGCGCGTGACGGCGCGAAGCTCGCGGGTCGTGAAGAACGATCTGATTATCCGGTGCGCGACCGATGCTGTATGTCCGGCGAGGCAATAGCTCCTGCTCCCACTCGCGCCCGCTCGCATCGGTTATTTTTAAGAATGTCACCGTTTACCTCTAAAAACTTTAAGTGACCGAAATTAGAGAGTTTTTCCCTCGTTCTTGAAAGGGGATTTTTCCTCGGTTATTGTACTCGCAAGCGGCAATTTTGCATAGTAATTTTTAGTAATTTTTCGGTTAGATTTTTCGGAAAATAAAATTTATATGATTTATCTTGACAACAACGCGACAACTCGCATCGCTCCCGAAGTTTTGGCAGCGATGCAGCCGTTTTTATCGGATTTTTACGGCAATCCTTCCTCGTCTCACCGCTTGGGACGCGAAAGCCGCAAAGCCGTGCGTCAAGCGCGCGAACAAGTCGCCGACGCGCTCGGCGCTTCCGACCCAGGCGAGATCGTTTTCACTTCGTGCGGCACGGAATCGAATAACTGGGCGATTTTAGGCGCGCTCGAAATGCAGCCCGGAAAAAAACACATCATCACAACTGCAGTCGAACACGAAGCGGTTTTAAAACTTTGTCAAAAACTGGAACGGCGTGGATACCGAATTTCGTTACTCGAAGTTGACGAAAACGGTTTGCTCGATTTAGACCAATTGCGTGTAAGTTTAACCGATGACACGGCGATTGTGTCGGTGATGCTTGCCAATAATGAAACCGGAGTTTTGTTTCCGGTCGCAGAAATCGCCAGAATTGTTAAAGAAAACAGCGGCGCCCTGGTTCATTGCGACGCGGTCAATGGAGTCGGCAAAGTTCCGGTAAATCTGGAAGAAACCGAAATTGATTTGCTTTCGATTTCCGGTCACAAATTTCACGCTCCGAAAGGCGTAGGCGCGCTTTTTGTGCGAAAAGGCGTTGATTTGCCGCCTTTTTTTATCGGCGGAAATCAGGAAAACGCGCGCCGAGCCGGAACCGAAGCCGTTTCGCAAGTCGTCGCTCTAGGCGCTGCTTGTGAATTAATTAAAAATACGGAGGCACTGCCGAAAATGAAAGAGTTACGCGACCGTTTGGAAAACGAAATTTTGAAGATTTTTCCATTTTCTCGTTTAAACGGCGACCGTGAAAAAAGACTGCCGAACACCGCAAGCATCTCTTTTGCCGGGATCGAAGGCGAATCAATTTTGGCGCATCTGGATGAAAAAGGAATCTGTGTTTCGACGGGCTCTGCCTGCAATGCCGAAACGCACGAAGCATCAACCGTTTTGCGCGCGATGAACGTTCCGTATCGCGTAGCAATGGGAACAATTCGTTTTTCGCTCTCGCGTTACACGACCGCAGAAGAAATCGAAATGACTTTGCAGATCTTGCCGGAAATTGTGTGGAAGTTAAAAGAAATGTCGCCGCTAGCGGATTAGTTTTTATGAAAAATTGATGCGGCGATAGACATCGGCGACGGTCATTTTTAGATCAATCGAAACAAACTCAAATTCTTCTTCCCGGCGGTTGTTTTTTTCAAGCTCCAAATATTCTTCAACACTGATTTGAGCTTTGAATTTCGGCAAAACCATTTCCGCTTGCCTATCGCTAATTCTAATGAAATAAAGGAAACTTTCAACTTCTAAAGAGTTTTCCACAAGTGGAAAACTCTTTAGATAAATTCCTTTTATCTGCCAGAAACATTCCGCTTTCAGCAACCGTAAAATAAACCGACACGTTCTATTACCTTCCCGAAAATTGGAGAATTAATTTTATGCAAAACAACCACTTTGCGCGTTCTGCAGCCGCTTTCTGGCTGGCGTTTGCTCTTTTCGCCGTTTCCTTGCCGCAGGCGGCTTTGGCGCAAACCGCAGTCAAACAAGCGCAGATTGGCTCAGCAATTGTTGCTTCCGAATACGCTGCGCCGCTCGCAAAAATCGAAGAAAAGCTTGAAGTCCGCCGCAAAGAGCTTGGAATTCCCG
This sequence comes from Acidobacteriota bacterium, assembly GCA_030863175.1. Taxonomy (GTDB): domain Bacteria; phylum Acidobacteriota; class Blastocatellia; order Pyrinomonadales; family Pyrinomonadaceae; genus JALZCH01. The sequence continues at coordinate 7,142 of JALZCH010000020.1, forward strand.
GTTTATCAATTGTCATTGTCAAAGACGACCAAATCATCTATCTCAAAGGCTTAGGCTACAAAGATTTTGAAAACAAAATTCCGGTCACGCCAGACACGCAGTTTGCAATCGGTTCGGCGACCAAAGCGTTTACCGGTTTATCCGTGATGATGTCGCAGGACGAAGGCAAATTGAATCTCGACGATTCACCGAAAAAATATCTGTCTTATTTCAAAATCAACGATCCGGAAATTGATCAGAAAATAACGATTCGAGATTTGCTCTCGCATAGCTCAGGCTTGAACCGCACAGATTTGGCTTGGATTAGCGGAAAATTGAGCCGCGAAGAGATTATCCGCGTTGCTGGTGAAGCCAAGCCGAACGCCAAATTACGGGAAAAATTTCAATATCAAAACGTGATGTTTACGGCGGCGGGCGAAATCGTCGCTCAAGTGCAGAAAACGACTTGGGAGCGATTTGTCGAAAACAGAATCTTAAAACCGCTTGGAATGACAAATTCGAACATCTCGATTCCCGAAATGGAGAAATCGAAAGATTACTCGTTAGGCTACGAATACAATCCGGACTCCAAAGAAACCATCAAAAAGCCTTTCCGTAATTTCCCCGAAATGACGCCCGCCGGAGCGATCAATTCAAGCGCCCGCGATATGGCAAACTGGCTGCGATTTATGCTCAACGGTGGCACGGTCAACGGCAAGCGTCTGGTTTCAGAAGCCAATTTTGCCGAATTGATGAAACCGCAAATGAAAATCACTCCGAACGGCAAAGTCAATTATGGCTTAGGCTGGTTTTTGCAGGAATGGAACGGTTTGAAAGTTGTCCAACACGGCGGAAATATTGATGGGTTCAACGCTCACGTTGCAATGATTCCCGAAAAGAAAACAGGTTTCGTCATTCTCACAAACGTTTCCGGCTCACCGCTTCCAGCGCAAATGATGTCGATTGTTTGGGAAAACTTAATTGGCAAGCCGCAAACCGAAACGACCGCACAAAATGCTGCAGCTATCGTAAAACCAGAAACGGAAGTCGGCAAATATCGCTTTGAAGCAGCCGGATTCGATGTGGAAGTTACGATGAAAGATGGCAAATTGGTGGCAATCGTTCCCAATCAGCCGACTTACACTTTGGAGAATGTCAGCGGCAGAAAATACAAATTATCCGGCGCGCCTGATGGATTTTTTATCACTTTTCGGGACAAGGACGCATACCTCGAACAACCGCAGGGCAATTATACACTGTTGCGAGTTGGCGCTGACGGCAAAATCGAAACCGCTCCGGTTGGATCAGCAGTAAGGGAATTAATCGGAAAATATGAAAACGAGAGAAATCCATCTCGGACGGTTGAAGTTGTTGAAAAAGACGGAAAAGTTTCGCTCGTCATCGAAGGACAACCACCGTATGAGTTGCGCGAAAAGGCGAAAGATGTTTTCAATTCGCCGGGCTTGCCCGACGATTACAATGTCAAAGCAAAACGCGATTCTGGAGGAAAACTTACCGGAATCATTCTGATTCAGCCGCAAGGCGAGGTGGGGTTCAACCGTCAAGTCGGAGCAAAATCTTCCGTAGCAAGCGCTCCGCAAATAACAGTGGACGAATTGATGGCGAAAGTCGTTGACGCGCTCGGCGGTGAGGCAAATTGGCGAAAATTTAATTCGCGTGTCGTTAAATATGAACTAGATTTTGTTCATCAGGGCATTAAAGGTTATGGCACTCAATACGCCAAAGCTCCGAATCTAAGTGCCAATGAATCAACTTTTACCGCACTTGGTAAACTAGTTGCTACCGCTTACGAGTATTTTAACGGCACGGAAGGCGGCGAAGAAGCTAGTTTTGCCACATTTGAGAAAACAACGGGTAAAAGTCTGGAAGACGCCAGAATCAGCGCAGATTTTTATGGCTTGACAAATTGGAAGGCAAATTACAAAAAAACCGAAATGAAACCGATGGCAAAAGTTGGAGACGAAGAAGCTTACGTCGTTGTTTTCGAGCCGGAAAAAGGTAATAAGGACACAATTTACTTTTCAACAAAAACATTTTTGCCAATTAAGCTCGAATCGGTCATTTCGTCTTCAACGCGGAATACTGATTTGCCTTACACCGAAACTTTCAGCGATTATCGCGCTGTTGATGGCATCAAGATTCCGTTTCGAACCGTTAGTTCAAACGTCAGCAACGGCGACACCGTGACTATTATTAAAGAGGTCAAACACAATACTGCAATTGATAGCAAAGCATTTGGGCGAAAAAAATAATCAATTCGGACAAATTAAAAATAAAAAAGAGAGGTTGAATAAACCTCTCTTTTTTATTTTATGCGTCTGTTATCTTTTAATTCAATTGTACTAATCCTGCGGGATTAAATTGCGGTTCGGAATGATTGAAAACAGCATCAAGCTCGTCCTGAACGCTGCCATGTAAAGTTCCGGCTTCTTTGAGAAGCGAGCGAAAGTTTTTGTAATCGTACAAATCCGTATCGAGCAGGTGCGCCGGATTGACGTTGCTCAAAGCCGTCATAATCGAAGCGCGAACGTGCGGAATTTCTTTTTCCAATTCAGCAACCAAACGCTTGACTCGTGCGCGTTTGAGATTCGGCTGCGAGCCGCACAAATTGCACGGAATAATCGGAAATTCTTTTTCCGCTGCAAATTTGGTGATGTCTTTTTCGCGGCAATAAGCGAGCGGACGAATCACCGTGTTTTTGCGATCGTCCGAACGCAGAGTCGGCGGCATTGCTTTTAATTGTCCGACGAAAAAGATATTCAGAAGAAACGTGGCAATAATGTCGTCTGAGTGATGTCCGAGCGCTATTTTGTTGCAACGTTCTTCCTGCGCCGTGCGATACAAAATTCCGCGGCGCAGACGCGAGCAAACCGAGCAAAAAGTTTTGCCTTCGGGCACAAGGCGCGTGACGGTTGAATAAGTGTCTTCCTCGACGATGCGAAAATCAACACCGAGCGACGTGAGATAATCCGGCAAAACGTGTTCTGGAAAACCGGGCTGTTTCTGATCGAGATTGACTGCTAGAATGTCGAAACGAACGGGCGCGCGTTTTCGCACGTCAAGCAATAAATCAAGCAGCGTGTAGCTGTCTTTGCCGCCGGACAAACAGACCATCACACGGTCGCCGTCTTCGATCATCGAAAAATCTTTGATTGCTTCGCCCATTTGGCGGAGCAATTTGGTTTTAACTTTACTTTCTACAAACAATTTTCTGAAAAATTCCTTCCTTTAACACCTTTACAGAATTGCACAGCGAAAACACTCGTGCCAAGTCTGGACAATCTGCAATAAAATTTTTATGATGAACGACGCAACCGGGAAATTTGCCAGACAAATACGTTCGGCGCGTCTTTCCTAAATTTCAAAAATCAAAAAGAGACGGCTCCGTAAACGTGGTAAAAAACGCTTTTTTAACAAAAGCGTAGCGTTTAACCGTCGAAAAACCCCTAAGGAGACAACAAATATGATTAGAATGGGCAGGAGCAATAGCTCGAAACCCGAACCGATGAAATCCGAAATCCCTCAAAAGGACTTTTCAACCCCGAATCAATCTTTCGGCTACACGCCGCAAATGTCCGAAACGGCTTCGTTTCGCCCGTCGTTTGAAACCGCTTCGTCACAAAGGGGCGCTATGACCGACAGCGAATCAATGGCGCGCGATATTAAAGAAGGGCGTCTAAGCGGGTTTGTCGGCAGCGGCACAACTTTGACCGGCGAAACAACTTTTAAAGCGGTATTGCGCGTTGACGGTCACATGACAGGTCGCGTGATGTCCGAAACCGGAACTTTGATTATCGGAACGGGTGGTCAGGTTGACGCCAATATCACAGTTGCGGCGGCTATTATTCACGGGATAGTCAACGGCGACATCGTCGCCACCGAAAGAGTTGAGCTTGGGCGCACGGCAAAGCTTGTCGGCAACATTCAAACGCCTTCCTTGAGCATCGAACAGGGCGCGATTTTTGAGGGCAATTGCAGTATGATTCGGCAAAAAGCCGAGATGGATAAACGCGCCGCTCAAAACGTTCAACCCGAAAGCTATTCAAACGGCAAGGGAGCCGCCGAAGCGCAGAATGATGTTGAAAACAAAGAAAAAATAGTTACTAAAAACGCTGCCTAGGGCTACCTTCGGAAATATTCATCCACAGAAAAAATGAGAATGGACACAGATTTAAATCAATAAATTATCTGTGTTCATCCTCTTTTTTTGTGGACTTTTTATTTGGTTGAAAACTCGAAAATTGCTTTATTCGATTTCGGCGATTGTGTTTCGCGTTCCATCCGAGTAAAAGTTAATCCGTTCATTTCGCTGCCGATTCGGTCGAGTAAAATTCTGATCTGTTTGCGCGGAAATCTGCGACAAACCGAAAATGTAAAAACATTTGCAGTGCCAAGGTAAGGACAATTCATACTGACGATAAATTTTCTGGACGCTTTTCCGCCGATTATGTCAGACTCTCGGAAAATGTTGTTATTTTGTCCGATATTGCAGGAGAAACTGAGTTGAACGCGGAAGAGCAGCGGCTCGAAGAATCGCGCTCGCAGATTCGGCTGTGGAAAAAATGGGGAACTTATCTGAGCGACCGCGCATGGGGAACTGTGCGCGAAGATTATTCGCCGGACGGCGCGGCTTGGGAATATTTTCCGTTTGAACACGCACATCTTTGCACCTTTCGCTGGAACGAAGACGGAATTGCCGGTTTTTGCGACCGCAACCAGCGCGTTTGTTTCGCCGTAGCTTTGTGGAATGAACGCGATCCGGTTTTGAAAGAGCGCCTTTTCGGCGTGACCGGAAATCAAGGCAATCACGGCGAGGACGTAAAAGAATATTATTTTTATCTGGACGCAACTCCGACCGCTTCTTACGTCAAATTTCTTTACAAATACCCGCAAGCCGAATTTCCGTATCAAAGGCTTTTGGAAGAAACGCGAAAGCGCGGCAAACAAGATGCGGAGTTTGAATTGTTGGACACCGGAGTTTTCGACCGAAATCGTTATTTCGATGTGTTTGTCGAATATGCCAAATTCGCGGCGGAAACAATTTTCGTCAAAATCACAGCTTTTAATCGCGGCGACCGGAACGCGCCGCTTCACGTTTTGCCTCACATTTGGTTTCGCAACACCTGGTCTTGGACGGTTGACGCCGAAAAGCCGCGGCTCGAAAAACTCGAATCGGACGACAATCTTTCGGTTCTGAAAATTAACGAGCAAAAGCTCGGAGAATATCTGCTTTATGCTGCGGAAAAACCGCCTTTGCTGTTTTGTGAAAACGAAACGAATCTAAAAAAACTTTATAACGTCGAAAACAAATCCGGTTTTGCCAAAGACGGTATTAACGAAGCAATTGTTAATGGAAACGCTGATGCCGTTAATCGGGCGGGCTTCGGGACGAAAGCCGCCGCACATTATGAACTTAATATCGAAGCAGGTGAAAGCCGTTCGATTTTTTTACTTCTGACAAAAGAGCCTTTGATTCAGCGCGAACAAGCGAATTTTGTGTCTCTTACCGAACAGATTTTGCAGGAGCGAAAACGAGAAGCAGACGAGTTTTACGCTTCGATTACGCCGGATAATTTATCAACCGACGCAAAAAGCGTTTTGCGGCAATCGCTTGGCGGGATGATTTGGTCAAAGCAGTTTTATCACTTTGATGTAAATCTCTGGCTCGCAGGCGACCCGGTGCAGCCTGCTCCGCCCGCAACAAGAAAAAAAGGACGCAACAAAGATTGGCGGCATTTGAACAACGCGGACGTAATTTCGATGCCGGATAAATGGGAATATCCGTGGTATGCGGCTTGGGATCTGGCTTTTCACTGTATTCCACTCGCAATTGTTGATTCCGATTTTGCCAAAGAACAGCTTCTGCTGATGCTGCGCGAATGGTATATGCATCCGAACGGTCAGCTTCCCGCATACGAATGGGCTTTCGGTGATGTCAATCCGCCAGTTCATGCCTGGGCAGCCCTGCGCGTTTTTCAAATTGAGAGAAAACGACGCGGCGCGGGCGATTATGTTTTTCTGGAAAAAGCTTTTCACAAACTGCTGCTCAATTTCACGTGGTGGGTGAATCGTAAAGATCCGGAAGACAACAACGTTTTTGCGGGCGGTTTTTTAGGTTTGGACAACATCGGTGTTTTCGACCGCAATCAGAAATTACCCGGCGGCGCTTATCTCGAACAATCCGACGGCACTAGCTGGATGGCGATGTATTGCCTCAATATGATGGCGATTTCGCTTGAATTAGCTCGACAAAACCGCTCTTACGAAGATGTCGCCACCAAATTCTTCGAGCATTTTATTTATATCGCCGACGCGATGAACAACATCGGCGAGGAAAATATTGAATTGTGGAACGATGAGGACGGTTTTTTCTACGACGTTCTGCGTCGTTCAAACGGTGAGCATATTCAACTAAAAGTCCGCTCAATGGTCGGTTTGATTCCCCTGTTTGCCGTTGAAACAATGGAAACAGCGGATTTTGATAAACTGCCGGATTTCAAACGCCGAGTTGAATGGTTTTTAAAAAATCGCCCGGATTTGACCGATTGGATTTCGTGTCTGCAAGCGCCGGGACAATCGGAGAGAAGAATTTTGTCTGTCGTTAACAGTGATCGGCTGCGAAGGATTTTGCGCGTGATGCTCAATGAAACCGAGTTTTTGTCGGATTACGGAATCCGCTCTCTTTCAAAGTTTCACGAACAAAACCCTTACATTTTGCAGCTTGACGGCACAATGCATTCAGTAAATTACGAACCGGCGGAATCGAAAACCGAGATGTTCGGCGGCAACTCGAACTGGCGCGGTCCGGTCTGGTTTCCGGTTAATTATCTGCTGATCGAGAGCCTGCAAAAATACGATTATTATTACGGCGACGATTTCAAAATAGAGTTTCCGACCGGCTCCGAGCAACTGCTTTCGCTCTGGCAAGTGGCGCAGGAGTTGGAAAAGCGTTTGACGAGAATTTTCCTCCGCGACCAAAACAATCGACGTCCGGTTTACGGCACAATCGAAAAATTCCAAACGGATGAAAACTGGCGTGATTACGTTTTGTTTTACGAATATTTTCACGGAGACATCGGCGCAGGTTTGGGCGCAAGCCATCAAACTGGCTGGACTGGGCTCGTGGCAAAAATTTTGCAGCAGATGGGCGACTATGGAACGGAAGTTTGAGCAATGGATGCGGAATTTAGATCAGCAACTTTGGCTGATGAAGAAATTTTGATTAATCTTCGCCGTGGGTTCTGCGAAATTGAGACATTTCCGAATCCGCTTGACGAAGCGACAAATCGCGCCGTTTTGCTTCAGTTGATTGAAAACGAACAATTCGGAAAAATCTGGCTAATTTTGGTTGAAGGCGAAGCGGCTGGTTACATCGTTCTGGCTTTTGGTTATAGCTTGGAATACGCGGGGCGCGATGCGCTGATTGATGAGTTATATTTACGCGAAAAATTCAGAGGTTTCGGGCTTGGCAAACAAACGCTTCAATTTGTGGAGGATTATTGCCGTTCGGAAAATATTCGCGCCATTCATCTTGAAGTTGACCGTACAAACATCGCCGCCAAAACTCTTTATCATAAAAACGGGTTCGTAGATCACGAACGGCATTTTTTGACCAAATGGATTAAATAATCGGGAAATAATTTATGAAAGCAGTTGCAGTAAAGCCGGGACAGAAAGACAGCGCCCATCTCGTTGAAATGGATGAACCGAAAATTGATTCGGTTCCGAACGGACGCGGCGTAAAAGTCAAAGTTTTGCGAGTCAGCGGCTGCGGAACAGACAGGGAAATCAACAACGCCGAATACGGAACTGCTCCCGAAGGCTCTGATTTTCTCGTTTTGGGTCACGAAAATCTGGGACAAGTCGCTGAAACGGGCGAAAATGTTACGGAGTTTGCAAGGGGCGATTATGTTGTCGCTTCTGTTCGTCGTCCCGGTCATTCGATTTACGACTTGATCGGCGAACAGGATATGACAACGGATTCTGAATATTTCGAGCGCGGCATTTCGCGGCTTCACGGTTATTTCGCCGAGTTTTATGTTGAATCGGCAGACTTTTTAGTGAAGTTGCCGCCGACTTTGAAAGAAGTCGGCGTGCTTCTCGAACCGCTTTCGATTGTCGAAAAGGGTTTGCAGCACGCCGAGGAAATTCAGGAGCGCGCGAGAATCTGGAAAGCGAAACGCGCCGCCGTCGTTGGAACGGGAAGCGTCGGATTGCTGACAGTAATGGCTTTGCGGATGCGCGGGCTGGAAGTTCACGCTTTCGGGAAAGATACGCGCGCGGGCTACAAAAATGCGGATTTGTGCGAGGAAATCGGCGCGAAATATTATTCGACTATGGAAACTCCGGTTTCCGAAATCGGCAAATCGCTCGGCGGTTTTGACATTATTCTCGAAGCTACCGGATTTTCGCCGATTGTCTGGGACGCTGCCCGCGCGCTGGCGAAAAACGGCGTCTTTATTCTAACGAGCGTGACGGGGGGCGAACGCACCGCGGAAATCGCTTCGGACAAAATCGTTTTTGAATTCGTGCTCGGCAACAAATTAATGTTCGGCACGGTAAACGCGGGAAAAGAGCATTTTGCGATGGGCGTCAAAGACCTGGCTTTGTGCGAAGCGATGCATTCAGACTGGCTCGATAAAATGTTGACGCATCCCGTTCACGGCATCGAAAATTTCCGGCAAATGTTCGATAATTTAAACGGCTCGACGACGGGAATGATTAAAACATTTTGCCAGATTAGTGAATAGTAAATCTTAAAAAGCTATAATTATGATTCACGATTTGCGATTTGCGACTGACTAAAAAATGCCGAATTTTGAACGCGACGAAGCGGTTTTAACCGAAAGCGAAACAAAGCTGGAAAAGCCGCCGCTTTTTAAAGTTTTGCTCCACAACGACGATTTTACGACGATGGAATTTGTCGTTTACGTTTTGCGGACGGTTTTTCACAAAAACGAAGCTGACGCTTTTCTGATTATGATGAACGTGCATCGCGCAGGCGTCGGTGTGGCAGGCGTCTACACTTATGAAATCGCCAATATGAAAGCCGAAAAAACTATGAATCTTGCCCGCGCGCACGAATATCCGCTGCTTTGCACGGTCGAGGAAGAATAAAGAGTTTGTATGAGGAGAAAAGATTATCTCTCAATTGTTTTAGTCTTCTTTATTTTGCTTGTTTTTCAGGATATTCACGCGCAGCAAGCCGAAATCTTCTCCGAAGCGAAAGGGACACCAACGGCAGCCGAAAGAATTTATGATTATGAAAAGTGGAATTTTTCGATTGACAATAATCAATATGAAATAAAGAAGAATGGTAAAGCCAAACGAATAGACGAGAAAAATCGCGTTACTAATTTTTATATTAACCTTAAAGACGCCGACAATTTGGTAAGAATTTATTTTGCGCAATACAAAAATGATTTGATATTGCTCTGTGAGGATGAAGCTTGGGACGCCGGAGGGGGATTTATTATCAGATTGGATGGCAAAATTTTAAAACCAAAATGGCGTGAACACATTCCAGCCTTCAATATTGCCAGGGGATTGATAGAAGGTAATTCAGCATATCTGGCTGCAATCGGTTTTGCGGCTAAAATCAATTTAGATACTGGAAAATATATTTGGAAACACGATAATTTTTATCGAAGATATAAAGAAGATGGAGCTTTTACCGTTTTTGATGTTCCCGAAATTCAAGAAGAGACAATTGTTTTTACAGAAAAAAGTATTTATGACCGCCCGCCGAATATAATCAAGTTCAACAAAAACAGCGGAGATGTCATCCAAGTCTCAGTAAATTAGAAATTAGTTTTATGTTAACGAAAGAATTACAGGAAACTTTAAGCGCGGCTGTTGAAGAAGCCGTACAGCGTCGGCACGAGTATGTCACGCTGGAACATATGTTATTTGCGATGCTCAACGATTCGACCGCGCGCGATGTTTTGTACAACTGCGGCGGCGATTTGGAAAAGCTGGGCAACGAGTTGGAGAAGTTTTTCGCCGAACGGCTCGAAACTCTGCCTGATGGTTTAACGCAAATGCCGGAACTCACATCGGCGTTTCAGAGCGTTTTGCAATACGCAATGTTGCAAGCTGAGGGCAGCGGGCAAAAGGAAATTGACGGCGGCAATATCCTGGCGGCGCTGTTTCAAATCGAAAATTCCTACGCCGTTTATTTGCTCCGCCAGCAAAACATTACGCGGCTCGATGTTTTAAATTACATCGCGCACGGCATCTCGAAAGTTGACGACGGTTTTTCAACCGCTTTCAGCGACAACCCGGAAATTGACGAGGAATTTGCCGAAGAAGCCGCTAACCGGCAGGCAGGCAAAGACCCGCTCAAAAACTTTACGACCGAGCTTGTCGCACAAGCTGCCGAAGGCAAAATTGATCCGGTCATTGGCAGAAATCTGGAGCTTGAACGTACGGTTCAAATCCTTTGCCGCCGCCGTAAAAACAATCCGCTTTATGTCGGCGAACCCGGCGTCGGTAAAACCGCGATTGCCGAAGGTCTGGCTCTGAAAATTCACAATGGCGAAGTGCCGGAAATTTTGAAAAACGCTAAAGTCTATTCGCTCGATATGGGCGCAGTTTTGGCTGGAACGCGTTATCGCGGCGATTTCGAGCAGCGTTTTAAAGCGATTATCAGCGAACTTAAAAAGCTCAAAGATGCGATTTTGTTTGTTGACGAAATTCACACCATTGTTGGCGCTGGAGCGGTTTCAGGCGGCGCGATGGACGCGAGCAATATTTTAAAACCCGCGCTCGCCTCGGGCGAATTGCGCTGCATCGGTTCGACGACTTACAGCGAATACAAAGCGGCGTTTGAACGCGACCGTGCTTTGGGAAGACGATTTCAAAAAATTGATATTATCGAGCCTTCGGTCGAAGAAACTTACGAGATTTTGAAAGGCTTGAAACGGTTTTACGAGAAGCATCACGGAGTCGCATATTCCGATGATTCTTTAAAAGCCGCTTCGGAATTAGCCGCCAAATATCTGCACGACCGCTTTTTGCCCGACAAAGCGATTGACGTGATTGACGAAGTCGGCGCGAGCGTTAAGTTGATGCCGGAAGATAAAAAACCGAAAGAAGTTTCGGTCGAAATGGTCGAAAACGTGCTCGCAAAAATGGCGCGGATTCCGCCTAAAACGGTTGTCGCGACGGAAAAAGAACGCCTGCACACGCTCAAACAGGATTTGCAGTCCGTCGTTTTCGGACAAGACCACGCGATTGATAAAGTCGTTGACGCAATTCAAATTAATCGCGCCGGACTCGGAATTCCGCATAAACCCGTCGGTTCGTTCTTGTTTTCCGGTCCGACCGGCGTTGGCAAAACCGAATTGGCGAAACAACTCGCTGCACAGCTTGGCGTTGAATTTATCCGTTTCGATATGAGCGAATACGCTGAACCGCACACGGTTTCGCGTCTGATCGGTGCGCCTCCGGGCTATGTCGGTTTCGATCAGGGCGGATTGCTAACGGATGAAATCAACAAAAAACCGCATTCGGTTCTCGTACTTGACGAAATCGAAAAAGCGCATCCGAATCTGTTCAACATTTTGCTGCAAGTGATGGACAATGCGACATTGACCGACAACAACGGCAAAAAAGCCGATTTCCGCAACGTTATTTTGATTATGACCACGAACGCGGGCGCGGCTGAACTCTCGTCGGGCGGTGTCGGATTCCGCAACAACGCAACCGGCAAAGGCAAAGGGCGCGGCGCAATTGAACGCACTTTCACGCCTGAATTTCGCAACCGCTTGGACGCTTGGGTGGCGTTTGAACCGCTCGACATCGAAAACATCAAGCTCGTCGTTGATAAATTCGTCAAAGAATTAAACGACCAGATTGCGGAGAAAAACGTGGTTGTAAAACTCGAAGAGTCGGCGCGCGAATGGCTCGCACGAAACGGTTTCGATCCAAAATTCGGCGCGCGCCCGATGGCTCGCCTTATTCACGAGAAAATCAAACAGCCGCTGGCAAATGAAATCTTGTTCGGCAAATTGGAACAGGGCGGCGAGGTTTTGGTCGCGGAAGAAAACGGCGAGTTGAAATTGGATTTTTAAAAGTTAAGGAGCGGAAAATTCCGCTCCTTAACTTTAGCTAATCCCTTTTGTTTTAGGCTTTATTTCTGCGATTAATTTCTTAATTTCACTTTCCAAATTTTTATCAATTTCAACGGCTTTTTTAAAAGCAGCTTCCGCTTCAAGATCTTTTCCTTGTAACAATTTAATTACTCCTCGAAGCTGGTGTCCCCTGCCGCTCAAAGGATTTTCTTCGATAAAAACATTCAATTCTTTTAATGAAAGCTCAATATTGCCTTGAAAAATTGTAGTTCGATTTGCATTAAGCTCTATGGCTTTGCGTAAATCCGGTAATGCCAAATCAATTTCCCCTGATAAACCGTAACTTGCGCCTCGCAAAAGATAAGCGGATGCAATGTTTTTATCAAAATCAAGCGCTTTGCTGTATGCGACGATTGCTTTGTTAAAATCGCGTTTTGCAAACCAGACATCTCCGAGACCAATGTGAGCGGCGATTAAGTTTGGTTTTATCTCGATTGCCTTTTCGAGATCAGACAATGCAGCATCGTATTTATTCGACCTTAAAAAATTGGTAGCACGGTTATTGTAAGCTTCGGCATACTTAGTATTTAATGACAATGCTTTATTAAAATCGCTTAAAGCGCCCGCCGAATCTTTTTTATACTCGCGCACAACTCCTCGGCTATTGTAAACACGCTCAAGATTGGGAGTAAATGGAGGCGCAAATTGAATAGCTTTATTAAAGTCGGATAAAGCGCCGTCGACGTCCTGTTTTAGGAAACGCGCTTGACCGCGAAGATAATAAGAGCCAAACGATTTTGGATCGAATTCAATAATTTGATTCAGTTCAACAATTGCTTCATCAAATTGCCTTTTTTCGAAAAGAGCGGCGGCACGATAAAAACGCTCCTGCATCGAGCTAACTGTTTGCGATTCTATTACTGAGAAAAGAGCGAGAAATATTATTAATAAAATCAACGATTTTTGCATTGTTTTACATTTAAAGGATAATCGGTCAAATATCTACGGTTGAAAGATTTCTGTTAAATGAAAACTTCCACGAACCTTTCTGCTTTCTGCCGAATCATCTCTAGTTCAGCTTCAATTTGAATATTTATTTTTCCAGTAAGATTTTAACATACCAATTTTAAAGCTGAGGATTACCAAAACAAAAAGGCGACTTAAACAATTTGTGTTAGCCTTGTAACTAAAAATATATTTCGTTTGTCTATTTGGGTATGAAACAAATTGCAAGCTTGTTTATTGCGGCTTTTGTGTTTGCGGCGACCGTTTTCGGGCAACAAACAAATTCCGCTTTGCGCGGGCGCGTGGTTGACGTTTTGGGCGCTGTCGTTGTGGGGGCAAATGTGACAATCGTTGCCGCAAACGGGGCGGAGCGTACGGCGCAAACCAATCAAAACGGCGAATTTAGTTTTACAAATCTCGCGCCGGGAAAATATGTTGTTCGAGCCAGCGCAGCCGGATTTGCGGCTTATGAAAATGCCGAAATCGAAATTGTCGGCGGGCGCGAGGCGACGCTCGAAATTCCGCTCAATGTCGCGCAAGCCGAAGCGCAGGTCAATGTTGGCGAAGAAGAGCCGGTTAATACAAATCCCGAAGCAAACGCGAGCGCGCTGGTTTTAAAAGAAGAAGACATAGAGGCTTTGCCCGACAACGACGAAGAGCTTGCCGCCGCGCTTCAAGCCCTGGCGGGACCGGCTGCGGGACCGAACGGCGGGGAAGTTTTTATTGACGGTTTTTCCGGTGGGAGGCTTCCGCCACGCGATGCGATCAGGGAAATTCGAATTAATCAGAATCCGTTTTCGTCCGAATACGACCGCTTGGGTTTGGGGCGAATTGAGATTTTGACCAAACCGGGAACCGAAGAATTTCGCGGCGAGGTCGAATTTGAATTTGAAGACGAAGCTTTAAACTCGCGCAATCCTTTTGCGCCAAACCGCGCGCCGTTTCAAGTGCGCGAGTTTTCAGCCAACATTGGCGGTCCGATTGTCAGAAGACGCGCATCTTTTTTCGTTGATTTCGAGCTTGGCGACACCGCCAATAACTCTCTGATTAACGCGCTAGTCCTTGATCCGAATTTAAATGTCACGCCGTTTCAACTTGCCGTTTTGACGCCCTCAAGAGAATTTGAAATCAGTCCGCGTTTTGACGTTCAGCTCAACGAAAGAAACACGCTCGTCGGGCGTTATGAATTTTCGCGCGAAAGAAACGAAAATTCCGGTTTGGGCGGTTTCGATTTGCTTTCGCGCGGGTTTAATTCGAGCAGTACCGAGCATTCAATTCGCTTGACCGAAACTGCAGTGCTTTCCGGTTCTGTCGTCAACGAAACCAGATTTCAATACATTCGCCGACGCAGCAATCAGGAAGCGGTTGACAATTCGCCGACGATTCGCGTGCTTGACGCTTTTACGGCGGGCGGCGCAAACGTAGGTCTGGCTTTTTCAAACGAAGACCGTTTTGAACTACAAAATTACACTTCGTTTGCGCTCGGAAATCACTCGCTCAAAGCGGGTGGGCGTTTCCGGCATTTCAAGTTGACGGATTATTCGCCTAACAACTTCGCCGGAACTTTTACTTTTACGAGTCTCGAACAATATCGCAACACAATTTCAAATGTTTCGGGCGCGTTCCCGACGCAGTTTTCAATTGCTGGCGGAAACCCGGAAGCGAGCATTAAGCAAACCGATTTGGGCGTGTTTTTGCAGGATGATTGGCGCATGCGACCGGATTTAACGCTTTCGTTCGGTTTGCGCTACGAAAATCAAACCAATATTTCGAGCCATTTTAATCTCGCCCCGCGTTTTGGTTTCGCTTACGCACCAGGCGCGGGCGGTGCAAACAATCGCCCAAAAACAGTTTTTCGCGGCGGTTTGGGAATTTTTTACGACCGTTTCAGCGAAAATCTAAGCTTGCAAGCCATACGTTTTAACGGCATTAACCAACAGCAATTTGTTGTCACCGATCCGGCGATTTTGGATGCGATAATCTTTACACAAAACGGCGTTACAAACGTTCCGACCGTTAATCAGCTTGCGGCTTTCGCTCAAAGACAGACCACGCGCGTCGTATCGCCCGATTTGCAATCGCCATACACGATTCAAACTGCACTCAGCGTCGAACGACAACTGCCTTTCAAAACGACTTTTAGTGCGACTTTTGTTAATGCCTCAACGCGCCGTCTGCTGCGCTCACGCAACATTAACACGCCGATTAACGGCGTGCGACCGATTCCAAACGCTGGAAACATTTTTCAATATGAATCAACCGGACGCTTCAATCAAAGCCAACTGATTTTCAACGTTCGCTCAAATTTTGCTGATGGCGTTTCGATTTTCTCCAATTACGCTTTCGGGCGCGCGCGGAGCGATACGGACGGCGCGGGAACTTTTCCTGCTAATTCCTACGATTTGACCGGCGAATACGGCAGAGCGGGGCTCGACATCAGGCATCGTTTCGTGATCGGCGGAAATTTTGAAGCTCCATTCGGAATCGGTTTGAGCCCGTTTATCACATTCCGCTCGGGCGTTCCGTTTAACATCACGACCGGCGAAGATTTAAATGGCGATACGCTTTTTACCGAACGCCCGGCGTTTGCGAGTGACTTGAGCGAACCGGGAATTGTCGTGACTCGTTTCGGCGCTTTTGACCCGACGCCCGATCCAGGTGACACAATTATTCCGCGTAACTACGGCACGGGATTCGAATTCTTCATCGTTAATCTGCGCGCATCGAAAGAATTCGGCTTCGGCAAAAAAGGCGGTGGTTCTTCGGCAGCTTCCTCGGGTCGTGGCGGAGGCGGGGGCGGAGGACGCGGCGGAATCAACAACCCGTTTGGCGGCGGTCAGCGCGGAGGCGATGACGATGACGAAAACCGCTTTAACGTTGAATTCTCCGTGCAAATCCGTAATCTTTTCAACCGAACGAACGGCGGCACGCCCATTGGCAATCTGCGCTCTAGATTTTTCGGCGAACCGGTTTCGCTCGCCGGAGGTTTCGGTTTCGGCGGCGGAGGTGGCGGAGCGGCTGGAAATCGTAGAGTCGAATTTGAAGTGGAATTTAGCTTTTAAACATTCCACTTCAATCTTCTTCTTCGAGCGTTATTATTGAAATTTTTCCGTTTTTATCAACCGCGAACCGCCATAGCATCAAGCGGGCAGGCGTTTCAACCCGGTAAAGATAAACATGATTTTCGCCCGCAGTATCGCTTCCGACGAGAGTAAAGTTTTTGATTTCGCCAAAAGCATTCAGGCGGCGCGCAGTTCGTTTTGCCGATTCGGTTGTTAAAGCGGTGCGCGCTCTTTCGGCAAACGAATCGGTTTCAAGTTTTTGGCTCAAATACGAGCGCAGTGCGTTTTGCAATTGTCCGGCAATTTCGGCGTCCGCGCCCGGTTGTTCCTTCATCGCGCGCAGGCTGATTTCGGGCAGATAAATCTTAGCCACACCGCGCGCGATTTGAGCGCCAATTCCGACCGTGCCTAAATTGCTCAGAACTATAACCGTTAAATCGTCATCTGCGTAGCGCAAAATTCCGGCGGAAAAACCTGCCGTGTGACCCGTATGCGAAATGAGCTTGTGACCGCGAAAATCCGCAATGTTCCAGCCGAAACCGTATGGATGCGGCTTGCCGTCGTTTAAAATAAAGGGCGACCAGATTTGCTCCTTGCTGGTCTTTTTCAAAAAAGCGTCGCCGCGCAACCCCATTTCCCATTTCGCCAGATCGGAAATGGTTGAAACGATTGCGCCAGCGGCAAAAAGGTCGGTTAAATCCCAATCGCGCCCCGTCAGGCGGTCGTTTTCCCATTCGTAGCCGTCGGCGCGATTTTTAACGATAAACTGCGGGTCGCGGTCGGCTGTCTGGTTCATCCCGAGCGGTTTGAAAATTCTTTCCCGCAGAAAATCCCAGTAAGATTTGCCGCTCGCCGATTCAATGATATGCCCTAAAAGGTTGTAACCCGTATTGCTGTAGGCATAACGCTCGCCCGGCTCGAATTCGAGCGGAAACGCACCGGCGGCTCGGATAAAATCGTCGCGTTTTAATCTCTTAATCAGCTCAAAACCCGGCGAACCTGTGTAATTTTTTATCCCGGAAGTGTGTGTCAGCAGATTTCTGACTGTGACTTTGCTCCAGCTTTCGGGCGCGGTCGGCAGATATTTCGAGATTTTTTCGTCGAGATTTATTTTGCCGTCTTCGACCAGCAGCATTATGGCGACAGCCGTGATCTGTTTGCTGACTGAGCCGATTTCGAAAACCGTGTCTTTTGTTACCGGAACATTTAATTCAACGTTTGCCAAGCCGTAACCTTCGATTTTAACGATTTTTCCGCCTCGCACGACGGCGATCGCGACGCCGGGAATATGCCGCTCGCTCATTTGAGCGCGGACGTAATCGTCAATCTTGTCGGCGCGAACCGGCGTCGAGACAAAAAATAACGCGAACAAAAGCAGCAGAAAAAGACGCGAAAAGGTGAATTTCAAAATCATAAATATTAACTAAAAGACGCGCATTCGGAATAAATCCACGGCAACTTTTACGATTCTTTTCCCGTTTCTGTCAAGCAACTGCAATAAATGTTAATTAAATTTCAAGAGTTTTTTGGCGCTAAAACTGCCGTTTGTCCGATAACTTCTTCAGGTGGTTCGCCCGCGTTCATCCGCAAACCGATAATGATTTGTCGCGCTTCTTCGCGTAAAACCGGAAGGCGCAAAGCGAAAACAAGCGCACCCAAAATGCAGACCGCGCCGCCGATTCTGACTGTTAACGGCGCGCCTAAATTCGATGCAATCGAACCGGCGATAAGCGCGCCGAACGGTGCCATTCCCATAAACATCATCGAATAAACCGCCATCACGCGTCCGCGCAGCTCATCCGGCACCATTGACTGAACGAGCGTGTTTGACGAAGCCATTTGAATCATCATAAAAAAACCAACCGGAACGAGCAGCAGAGCCGAAAGCCAAAACGAAGCGGAAAGCGAAAACAAAATCAGGCTCGCGCCGAATCCGACTGAAGCAAGCGCAACCCAATAGCCCAAACCATTAATGCTTTTTCTCATTGCCAGAGTTATCGCTCCGGCGAGCGCGCCGACGCCTGAAGCGCCCATCAGGATTCCTAAACCGCTTGCGCCCGCAGTTAAGATTTGATCGGCGAAAATCGGCATCAAAACCGAGTATGGCGTACCGATTAAACTGACAAAACCCAAAAGCAGCAGCAGAGCGCGAACCGGCGCCGTACGCGCGACAAATGAAAAACCTTCCGCGATGTTTTGAAGCGCCGAACCTTTAACAGGAGCGCGTTTTTCGATTTTGATTGTCATCAACAATAATCCGGTAATAACCGCGATGTAGCTGATTGCGTTGCCCAAAAACGCCCAGCCTTCGCCGACTGCGCCGACGAGAATTCCGGCGATTGCCGGACCGACGATGCGCGCACCGTTGAACATCGAAGAATTGAGCGCGATGGCGTTGATTAAATCCTCACGTCCGACCATATCGGTGATAAATGCCTGACGTGTTGGAATGTCAAAAGCGTTAGCGACACCGAGCAAAGCGGCAATTGTAAAAATGTGCCAAATCTGGATTAAATTCGTCAGCGTTAACAGAGCGAGAACAAAAGCCAGAATCATCGCTGCGGTTTGTGTGAAAATCAAAATCCGATGGCGATTGTATTTATCGGCGATTGCACCGCCGAACGAGGCGAGCAGAAAAACCGGAATCTGATTGGAAAAGCCGACAAAACCGAGCAAAACCGCTGAACCTGTGAGTTTATAAACCAGCCAGCTTTGCGCTACCGACTGCATCCACGTGCCCGAAAGCGAAACGAGCTGACCGAAGAAGAACAAACGATAATTGCGATGTCGAAACGCTCGCAATACTGCGGGTAATTTCGATGTTGTTTCTTCGTTTATCTCTGGTGAGGTTAATTGAGCATCCGAATTTTTTGGCAAATTGTTTTCGGATTTAAGTGAGTTTCCGTTTGAATTCATTTGAAAAGTTGCCCCTCGTTCTAAAACCGCACAGGTTGAATGCAAACGAGTGAATTAGGCAAATTCGGTGCCTTTCGCCGAATTAAAAAACAGAAAACGAATCTTGACAAAAAAGTAAGGTTTGCTAAAATCTATTTGTGAGAACTTTTACAAGGAGCGCTCGGCGAGGAACGAGATGAAGATTTCGGCTCAGGAAGAATATGGTTTGCGCTGTTTGGTTCAGCTTGCTTCGCTCAAGCCGGGAGAGAGTTTGACGCTCAATCAAATTGCCGAGCGCGAAGGAATCTCCGGTGCGAATGCCGGAAAATTGATGTGGCTTTTGAGCAAAGCCGATTTAGTGCATTCTACGCGCGGAACGAAAGGCGGCTATACGCTGGCGCGTCCGGCAGAGGAAATTTTGCTCAGCGACGTAATCAAGATTTTGGATGCCGACGCCGTAGAAAATCATTGTCAGAGTTACACGGGCGTGATGGACGTTTGCGTTCACACCGGCGATTGCGGCATTCGCCCCGTAATTTTGGGTTTGCACGCGATTGTGCAGGAGGCTTTGTCGAAAATCACATTGGCGCAGCTCGTCGGCGAAGAGCGCAAGGTGAACGAAACTTTTTATCAAATTCATAAATTGACTCAAAAAGTCGCCGTTTAAACAAAAGCGACTTTAGACTTTGGACTATTAAATAAAAATGAGTACAGCAACTGAGCTTTTAGCAAACAGAGAATACAAATACGGATTTGTCACCGATATTGAATCGGATGTGATTCCGAAAGGTTTATCGGAAGATACCGTGCGGGTGATTTCCGAAAAGAAAAACGAGCCGGAATGGATGCTCGAATTTCGCCTTAAGGCGTATCGTCAATGGCTGACGATGAAAGAGCCGAATTACTGGGCGAATTTTTCGTATCCTAAAATTGACTATCAGGACATCACTTATTATTCCGCGCCGAAACAAAAGCCGGTCAAGGCGAGTTTGGACGAAGTTGATCCTGAGCTTTTAAGAACTTTTGAAAAGCTCGGCATTCCTTTGACGGAGCAGAAAATGCTGGCAAACGTCGCGGTTGACGCCGTGTTCGATTCGGTTTCGGTCGCTACGACTTACAAGAAAAAACTGCTCGAAGCGGGCGTGATTTTCTGTTCGTTTACCGAAGCTCTGCACGATTATCCCGAATTGATTAAAAAATATCTGGGTTCAGTCGTGCCGGTCGGCGACAACTATTTCGCGGCTTTGAACTCGGCGGTTTTTTCCGACGGTTCTTTCGTTTTCATTCCGAAAGGCGTCAAATGCCCGATGGAATTGTCAACTTATTTCCGAATTAACAATGCGGAATCGGGGCAGTTTGAGCGCACGTTGATTGTCGCCGAAGAAGGAGCTTCGGTCGCTTATAACGAAGGCTGCACCGCCCCGCAATTCAGCAAAAACCAGCTTCACGCGGCAGTCGTCGAATTGATTGCGCTGGATGACGCGGAAATCAAATATTCGACCGTTCAAAACTGGTACGCCGGAAACGAAGAAGGCGTCGGCGGAATTTACAACTTCGTCACAAAGCGCGGCGCTTGTCGCGGAAAAAACTCGAAAATTTCGTGGACGCAGGTTGAAACCGGCTCGGCGATAACTTGGAAGTATCCGTCGGTGATTTTGCAGGGCGACAATTCAATCGGCGAGTTTTATTCGGTCGCTTTAACAAACAACGCGCAGATTGCCGATACGGGAACGAAGATGATTCACCTCGGCAAAAACACGAAATCAACGATTGTTTCAAAAGGAATTTCCGCCGGAAAATCCAACAACAGCTATCGTGGATTGGTCAAAGTGATGCCGAAGGCGGAAGGCGCGCGCAATTATACGCAGTGCGATTCGATGCTCATCGGCGACCGCAGCTCGGCTAATACGTTTCCGTATATTGAAGTGTTGAATAACACGGCAAAAGTCGAACACGAAGCGACGACTTCGCGTATTTCCGAAGAGCAGTTGTTTTATCTGCAACAGCGCGGTTTGTCGCAGGAAGATTCGGTTTCGCTTATCATCAACGGTTTTTGCAAAGAAGTTTTCCGCGAATTGCCGATGGAATACGCGGTCGAAGCGCAAAAACTGTTGGGCTTGAAGCTCGAAAACAGCGTTGGATAAAAGGCGAAAGTAACTGCAAACAACAATTAGTGGAGAATTTGCATTATGCATTGTCCTAATTGCGGCGCGCAGAATAAAAAGCACCAAAATTACTGTCGTCGTTGCGGTTTGCATTTGCCGGATATTGAAAAATTGTTTTTGAGCCAGCTCGTTTTCAGCGAGGAAACGAAACAACTGAAAAGATTGCGCAGTGCGAGAAAACTGGAGAAAACTGATTGATTATTTGCAAATTCTTTTCGTTGTTTTGCTCGTTCTCGGAATTTTCCGTTTGCTTTCTACGGATCAAGACGGCGGTAGAGATTTGGTGAAGCTGAGTTTGGGGGCTTTGGCGATTTTCTTTGCGACTGACGGCGTCGCCGGTTATTTCCAACGTCAAAGTTTGAAAACAAATCGGCGAAATGTCGCAGCAGCGATTCGGAACAAAAAGAGTTTGAAGCGCGAGAAACGACGAAGTTGATTGAAGAAAAATCGTTTTCGCCGATTGCAAATATGACCGAAGTGTCAACCGAGCTGCTTTTTGTTGATGCAAAAACAAAACGATTGGAATGATTAAAGTTAAATTACCAAACGCGCCCGAACCGAAAGGGCATTATTCGCCAGCCGTCGTTTATAACGGCTTAATTTTTGTGTCCGGACAATTGCCCATGAATTTGGAAACGTTCGAAATCGAAAACAGTTCAATCGAAGCGCAGACGGAATTGGCTCTGCGAAATGTCGAGACGATTTTGAAAGCTGCCGGCAGCGATTTGAGTCACGTTTTGCAGATGACGATTTACATTTCTGACATTGAATTGTGGGGAAAAGTTAACGAAACTTACGCGCGAATTTTAGGCGAACACAAACCAGCGCGGGCAATTGTGCCGGTGAAGGATTTGCATTTTGGAACGCAAATCGAGATTCAAACAATTGCGGCGGTGAAAGAGTAAGGGATGCAGTATTACGGAATTGATTGGTTGGCGACCGTGTGCGGTCTTTCGGGAGTTTATTTGCTCGGCAACAAGAATAAAATCGGTTTTGTTTTATTTATGCTGGCGAGCTTGAGCTGGGCGGTTTTCGGTGTCTTGAGCGAAAGCATCGCGATGACAATCGGAAGTTTGATTTTTTTTACTATGCATTTGCGCGGTTTTTTGAGTTGGAGACGAACGGAAAACAAAGGGGAAATTTAGAAAATGTTATTGGAAGTTAAAGATTTACACGCTGGGATTGAAGGTAAAGAAATTTTAAAAGGGCTTTCGCTGACGATTAATAAAGGCGAAGTTCACGCGATTATGGGACCGAACGGTTCGGGAAAATCAACTTTGTCGAAAGTTTTGGCGGGACATCCGGCTTACGAAGTGATTTCGGGCGAAGTTTTGTTTGAAGGCAGAGATTTGTTGGAATTAGACCCGGACGAGCGCGCCCGCGAAGGCATTTTTATGGCATTTCAGTATCCGGTCGAAGTTCCGGGCGTCACGAACTCGCAGTTTTTGCGGCTCGCTTACAACGAGAAAATGAAGCATTTCGGGCAGGAAGAATTAGATCCGCTCGAATTTAACGATTATCTCAAAGAAAAAATGAAAATCGTAGGGATGCCGAAAGAGTTTATCAATCGCGGTGTCAACGAAGGATTTTCCGGTGGCGAAAAGAAACGCAACGAGATTCTGCAAATGGCGGTTCTCGAACCGAAGCTCGCGGTTTTGGACGAAACAGATTCGGGCTTGGACATTGACGCACTTCGCGTTGTCGCCGAAGGCGTTAACAAACTGCGAGGTTCGGAAAATGCGATTATCCTCGTCACGCACTATCAACGACTTTTGAATTACATCCAGCCGGATTTCGTTCACGTTCTGGCAAACGGTCGAATCGTTAAACAAGGCGGTAAAGAGCTGGCTTTGGAGCTTGAAGAAAAAGGCTACGACTGGGTTAAATCCGCTGCCGTCTAAGGAGGAAATAAGAAAATGGCTTCACAAAAAGTTGCAGTGGAAAACAATTACACGGAGGCTTTCCGCCAAATTTTGGAAACGACTGGAAGCGAAGCCTCCTGGCTCAGAATGTTGCGCGAAAACGCGATTGATCGTTTTCAGGAAATTGGGTTTCCAACGGTTAAGCAGGAAGAGTGGAAATATACGAATGTTGCGCCGTTTGTTAAAGACGAATTTGAAATTCAAACGCCGCAACATACCGGCGGAGGCGACAGCGAAATTTCCGAAAACGCATTTTACCCGGAAGCGGCGGATAGCATTTTGGCTTTTCAGAATGGCGTTTTCAAATCTGAAAAGTCTTCGTTTCAAGAATTGTCCGAATGTTTCGTGGCGACAAGCTTGCAGGAAGTCTTTGCGAATGAAAAATACGGCGAGATTTTCCGCCAAAATTTTGCCAGACTCGTCTCGTCCGAAAAAAATGGGTTCACGGCTTTGAACACGGCTTTCGCCGCTCACGGCGCATTTTTGTTCATTCCGAAAAACACCAAAATTGAAGCGCCGATTCATCTCCTTTTTCATTCGAGTGTTGGAGACGCGACATTTGCAACGTTTCCGCGCGTTTTCGTTTTTCTTGAGGCAGGCTCGGAAGCGACTTTAATCGAGCATTACACGCGCGCTGGCGAAACTAAATATTTTACCAATTCAATTGTCGAAATTGTTTTGGAAGATAATGCGCGGCTCAAGCATTACCGCGTTCAACGCGAAAGCCACGCGGCTCTGCACATCGGCTCGACAGGTGTTAGCCTTCAGCGCGATTCGTTTTATGACACGACGAACTTAAATTTTGGCGCGGCTCTTTTTCGCCACGACATCGGCGTCAGATTTAACGCGGAAGGCGCGGAATGTTTTGTTGACGGGCTTTATATGGTCGGCGACGTGCAACACACCGACACGCATTCGACAATCGAACATCTCGTGCCGCGTTGCAAATCTAATCAAACGTACAAAGGCGTTTTGAGCGGCAAATCGCGCGCCGTTTTTAACGGCAAAGTTTTTGTCGCCGAAGGCGCAAGCGGGACGGACGGTTACCAATCGAACAAAAATCTGCTGCTTTCAAACGACGCCCGCGTTGACACGAAACCGCAGCTCGAAATCTTCAACGACGATGTGAAATGCTCGCACGGCGCGACTGTTGGGCAGATCGAAGAAGAAGAACTGTTTTACTTGCTTTCGCGCGGTTTAAGTGAGCCGCTCGCACGCAATCTTTTGACATACGGCTTTGCCGAAGAAGTTATCAACAAAATTGAAATAGAATCAATCAAAAAGCAGTTGGACGAAGCGGTCTTGAATCGTTTGGAAACGAAATTGGATTAAAAGTTATGGCAACGCCGGAAAAAGTTTTACAAAAAATGAGCAATTGGGATGTTGAAAAAATCAGACAAGACTTTCCGGTCTTGTCGCAAACGGTGAACGGGAAACCGCTTGTTTATCTCGACAACGCTGCTTCGTCGCAAGTGCCCCAAGTGGTGATTGACCGAGGCGCGAAATATTTGCGCGAAGAACATTCGAACATTCATCGCGGTGTGCATTATCTTTCGCAGCACGCGACCACGGCTTATGAAGCGGCGCGCGAAAAGGTGCGAAAATTTATCAACGCGCGCGAAGCGAAAGAATGTATTTTTGTGCGCGGCTGCACCGAAGGCGTGAATCTCGTCGCCAGCTCTTACGGGCGAAAATTCGTAAATGAAGGTGATGAAATCATTATCAGCCAGATGGAGCATCACGCCAACATTATTCCTTGGCAAATGCTGGCGGAAGAAAAAGGGGCGCGAATTCGGGTAATTCCGATGAACGAGCGTGGCGAGCTGATTCTGGAAGAATATGAAAATCTGCTCAACGAGCGAACAAAAATTGTCGCTGTATCGCACGTCTCAAATTCTTTGGGAACAATCAACCCGGTTAAGCAAATGATTGCCACGGCGCATAAATTCGGAGTTCCGGTTTTAATTGACGGCGCGCAATCGGTTCCGCATTTTCCGGTTGACGTGCAGGATTTGGATGCGGATTTCTTTACCTTCTCAGGTCACAAAATGTACGCGCCGACCGGTAGCGGCGTGCTTTACGGCAAGCGGGAATGGCTCGACAAAATGCCGCCTTATCAAACCGGCGGCGGTATGATCCGAACGGTCAGTTTCGAGAAAACGACGTTTGCGCCGATTCCCGAAAAATTTGAAGCTGGAACTCCGGCAATTGCAGCCAACATCGGACTCGGCGCGGCGATTGATTATCTGAACTCGATTGATCTGGCGAAAGCCGCCGCTTACGAACACGAATTGCTTGAATACGCGACCGAAAAACTTTCGGCAATCGAAGGCGTCCGGATTATCGGCACAGCAAAGGAAAAAGCGTCGGTGTTGTCTTTCACAATCGAAGACGCGCACCCGCATGATGTCGGCACGATTTTAGACCAATCGGGCATTGCAGTTCGTGCCGGACATCATTGCGCGCAGCCCGTAATGCAGTTTTTCAAAGTTCCGGCGACCGCTCGCGCTTCGTTTGCTTTTTACAACACAAAAGAAGAAGTTGATGCGCTCGCCAAAGCGGTGGAAAAAGTGATTGAAGTTTTTGCGTAAATGCAGGGAAAAGACCATTCAATAATTGAAAGTCCCTGGAAATATAAAATTGTTGGATTCAATTTTCAGCAAAATTTGCAGAATAAATTTGAGCCTTATATTGATTTAACTTTGCAAAAGGACGAAGAAGTTAGAAGGTTAAGATTTCTAAGCCCCAAAATCATTGAATTAAAGAGTTTTCCCGAAACTTATGGACTCTGCATCCTAGATGTTTCTGATAGAGGAATGGAATGCAAAGTTGAAGTAACCGATTTTGAGGAAGGGCGAATTCATTTTTTCTCGCGGAAAGTTATTGATTTAGACAAAATAACTGAAGTTGAACTCGAAATCCTGCAAGTTGAGTATGAATACAATTTGCGATAGTTAGTTGTTTAACAGTATGTCAGAACTAAGCGAACTTTATCAGCAGGTTATTCTTGACCACAACAAAAAGCCGCGCAATTTTCACGAGCTGGAAACGGCGAATCGCAAAGCGGATGGGCAAAATCCGCTTTGCGGCGATCAACTTACAGTTTTTCTCGAAATGGAAAATGATCAGGTGAAAGACGTGGCGTTTGTAGGATCGGGCTGCGCAATTAGCAAAGCGTCGGCTTCGATGATGACGCAAGCCGTCAAAGGCAAAACGAAAGAAGAGATCGAAACGCTTTTTGATGAATTCGGGCGAATGGTGCGCGGCGAAATGGATGAAGAGTTGGAAGAAAATCATCTCGGAAAACTAAAAATTTTCGCAGGAGTGCGGGAGTTTCCGGCGCGTGTCAAATGCGCTTCTTTAAGCTGGCACACGGTTCACGCCGCTTTGAACGACGAAGGTTTGGTTTCGACCGAATAATTGCAGTGAAAAGATTGGCAGTTTTGCTGCAAAGAATTTTGCCGCCCGTTTGGTGCGGGATGGTTTAGGCAATCGCATTTTTGGAAGCGCCGCTCGAATTTAAAGCTTTCGGAATTACCAGAGAATTTGGGTTGGGAATCGGAAAGATTGTTTCCTCCACTCTGAAAAGCACGGATTTGACATTGGCGGCGATTTTAGCCGTTTCGAGCCGCAAAACTGCTCGCTTATTTTTTTGTATAGAATGGCTTGTTTTTTCAACTCATTGGAAACTCTGACTTGTCCGGAAGCTGGTTTTTCAATCGCCATTCTAACGACAGCTTCTTCCACATCAGGCTCGACGCGATTCTTCAGAATTGGTTTCTTTCTGGAGATTTCCTGCAAAGCAACTCGCCGCCGGTGTACTTAATGTAAGTGCCTTATTCTCAGTTATTCGCAAAGTAACAAAGAAGTTATATCTTCCCTATAAGTAATAACATTAAATAACAGTAGTAACGATTTCCCTAATGCTACGCTGTAGTTCGCGGTCGTCGGTGATTGGCGAATAAAGCGCGACTTCCGCCGCGTCAACCGGAGCGATTCCCCGCGCGATTAATTGCGCTGCGTAAATCAGCAAACGGGTTGAAACGCCTTCTTCCAGACCGTGTCCGCGCAAATTTCGCACTTTTTGACCGATTGTGACGAGATCGCGCGCCGTCGGCAAGTCAATGTTTCCTTCTTTGGCGACGATTTCGGCTTCGGCGTCCGGCGGCGGATAATCGAATTCCATTGCGACGAAACGCTGCCGTGTAGATTGTTTTAAATCCTTCAAAATTGATTGATAGCCCGGATTGTACGAAACAACCAGCATAAAACCATCTGCCGCATCAACGACGGTTCCTTTTTTCTCAATCGGCAAACGGCGACGATGATCGGTCAGCGGGTGAATGATGACGACCGTGTCTTTGCGCGCTTCGACGACTTCGTCGAGATAGCAAATCGCTCCGTTTTTGACCGCTCGCGTCAGAGGTCCGTCGTGCCAGACGGTTTCCTCGCCTTCAAGCAGAAAACGCCCGACCAGATCGGTTGCCGACAAATCTTCGTGACAAGCGACCGTAATTAGCGGTCGACCAAGCCGCCACGCCATATATTCAACAAAACGGGTTTTACCCGAACCTGTCGGACCTTTGAGCATAACGGGGAGTTTGCCAGCCGCAGCCGCTTCAAACAGCTCGACTTCGCGGCGGACGGGAAGATAAAAAGGCTCGGTTTCGACTGTGTATTCTTCAATTGCTAATTCCATAAACTAAAAATGCGTTATGGAAAAATTTTAGCACAAAGCTATTTTTCTGAGATTCACTGTAATTTATTTCAGATTCAAATTTCGCAGGATTTTTCGAAAGCGAGGTTCATCGCGCAGAGAATCATAAAACGGGTCAACGTTGATGTAGGGCAAGGTAAAAGCATTTTCTTCATCGGCTTTGCTTAATTGCTGCAAAACCGCTTCTTTGTCTTTGATTTCCTGTTGCTGATTGATTTTAGTCAGGTATTCTTTGGCAAAAAAATGATTCGGGTCAAGCAGGAGCGCGTTTTCGATGAATTTCAATGCCAAATCCCGTTCGCCCGCGAAGTAATGAAGTTGCCCGAAATCGGCGAGCAGCGTCGGATTTGTCGGGTCGAGTTCGAGCGCCGCTCGCATCTCGGCTTTGGCGTCGTCCAAGCGGCGATGAATCGAATAAAAGACGGCTAGCCAATGATGAGCGTTAACATTGTTTGCGTCTAATTCGAGCGCATTTTTTAGAGATTTTTCAGCCCCTTCCCAATCACGATAATGGAAAATTCGGACGAAACCCTGCGCGGCGTAGGCGTCCGCCAGATGTTCGTCCAATTCAAAAGCCGTTTGCAAAAGTGCTTCGGTTTCTTTTGTAGCGAGCGAGTTTTTACCGCCCTGCGTCATCTTTTGGCTGGCTAGACCAGCGTAACCGCGAGCGAAATTTTGGTCAAGCTCAATTGCCCGCGCAAAATATTTCGTGCCGTCTTTGCGGCTGCGCCAAAGCCGATAACCTTTTTGAAAATTCGTGTAAGCGTCAAAATTAGTCGGCAGACGCCTGGATATTGCTTCACGTTCGGCTTCGGTTAATTTACTGAAAATTTGCCTGCCGACTTGATTGGTGATGGCATCTTCCAATTGATTCTGATTGTTGAATTCAAATTTCTGCCTCCAGATTTCAACGCCCGCTTTCGTATCGAACAGTCGAACATTTGCCGCGTAAAGATTATTTCTCGTCAAAACTTCGCCTTCCAAAACAAAATCGGTTTTTAACTCAGCACCGTTTTTTAGATATTCCTCTACCAAATCAAAAGGCTTAACGTTAAATTTATTCTGGCTTCCCAAACGAACGGATAAATTATTAGAAAAAACGGCGGCAAATTTTTCATCGGCACTTTTGAGCGGCAAAACTGCCAGCGTTTTAACGGCAGAAGGAGTGGAAACTGCCTTGAGCTTGATTGGCGGCGCAGCGTCGTTCATCGGCTGTCGAGAATCACCGCGAAAATATAAATACGCGCTGACGGTCAGTGCAATTAAAATGGCAGCGGCAAAAACCAACGCCGTTAAAATCGGCAATTTCTTAGGCTTCGATTTTGCATTTCCGGAACTTTCCCGCTTCGCCGCTTCCGTTTCAATTTCTTCAACGCGAATTTTCTCAAAAACGTGTCGTTCTACGATTGTTTCCGCCTCGTTTTTTTCAAACTTGGGCGTTAGTCCGTTTGGATTAATCGCTTTGACATCAGCTTGAAAAACGTAACCGCGGCGTGGGATGTTTTTGATCGGATTGTTTTTCCCTAAAGTCTTGCGAAGCAGATAAACGTTTTGGGTCAAGACGCCTTCTTCAACGAAAGCGTCGCCCCAAATTTTCTCCATCAGATCGGCTTTGGTCAGAACTTCGCCTTGATTTTCCGCCAGCACCGCCAGCAGCTCGACAGCTTTTGGCGGTAAAGGCAAAATCTCGCCCGAACGCCGCAGGATTTTTTTGCCCTTATCGAGTTGAAAATCGCCAAACTCAAGCAAATTGCCGTTGAGAGCCTTCATAAAATCAAATTTTGAAAACTCTTTGAGAAATAAATAAGCAAAAATTGAATACTTTTTCGCCGGTTTCTCTTATAAATTTCCTTGAATTTTAATCGAATCGGATGAAAAACTCCAAAAAAAACCTGCTGACGCGCGAATTGCAGAAACAATAATTGTTAGCCTGCGGCGACAGTGGAAAATCATTCGGCGGATAATATGCCCACCGCAAAAGAAAGGTTTAAGATATGCTTAACCGGAAAACGAAGTTTTTGGCAGCAATCACTTTTTTATTAGCAATTTTCGCGTCTTTTTCACACGCCCAAGTCTGCACAACAGCGCCTTCCGGTTTGGTTGCGTGGTACGCGGCAGACGGCAACGCCAACGACATTTCCGGCAACGGCAACCACGGCATATTGGAAAACGGCGCAACGTTTGCTGTCGGGCAAGTCGTACAAGCGTTTAGTTTTGATGGCAACGATGACGTTGTTTCGATTCCGCATAACGCAAATCAAAACATCAACGGCTCGTTTTCGGCTGAGGCTTGGATTTTTCCTGAAAGTTTGCCGAATCTCGGTCCGCGTATTTTTGATAAAGACGATAATTCAAATTTGGAAAATCGCTGGTTGTTGGCTCTCGCAAACGACGGCACGAACGTAAATTCGTTAGCTGTTGTAATCAATAACAATGATCTCGTAGCTCCGAATAATTCAATTTCGCTCAATCAATGGAATCACGTCGCTTTCTCTTACAACGGCGCGAGCGGCGAGCTAAAATTGTTCATCAACGGCGTGCAATTGGCGGCGAGAACACTTAGCGGTCAAACAACCAGTGTGACGGCACCGCTTCGCATCGGGAATGATGTTACAAATACGCGCCAGTTCGATGGCTTGATTGACGAAGCTACAGTTTACAACCGCGCACTTTCCGCCGCAGAAATTCAAGCCATTTTCAACGCCGGAACTGCCGGAAAATGCAAGTCAATCGTCACAGCTGCCTCAGTTACGGTTTCGGGCAGAGTTTTGTCGTCAAGGGGCAGAGGCGTTTCGCGGGCAATGGTTTATCTTACCGACCCGGATGGCTATGCACGCCGGGCTTCGACGAACGCTTTGGGCTATTTCAGATTTGAATCAACCGAAGTCGGGCAAACTTACATCTTCAGCGTTTTCTCGAAGAATTATCAATTTGCGCCGCAGGTCATAACTGTTAACGAGGAAATAATCGACCTGAATCTCACGGCGCAAGACAATCGCTGATTTTTAAGCGACAGAAACACTTTCAGCCTAAGTTTTTCGTTGAAAATTCAAGACTGAGAGTGTTTTTACTTTTTCTTTTAATTTCAGCTTTCCGCGTAATTTAAATCGTATTTCCGTCGGCATCAGGACCAAGAAGGACGCAGCGACGCAGAGAAGTGAACGCCCAAAAAATGTCTCCGCTCTCCTAGGTCTTCAATATCTCTCAGCAGCATCGAAAGATCTGGTGGCTAACCTTTCTAGTTCCGATCCGCTTGCAGTTGAATCACGACTTCCAACCCGTGCGGAGTTCGGTTATGCGCTGAAACTAGTCCGCCGCAAGATTCGATACAGGTTTTGACGATTGCTAAACCTAAGCCCACACCGCCGGTTTCGCGCGCCCTGTCGGCTTGAATTCGATAAAACGGATCGAACAATTTATCAAGCTCCGATTCAGGAACGCCTGCGCCATTGTCGGCAAGTTTGAGCTGTATCTGACCATTATCGTTGCTGGCGGAAATTTCGATTTCGCCCGCGCGTCCGGCATATCGAACGGCGTTGCGGACTACATTACTAATTGCGCGTGACAGAGCCAACACGGCTTTTCGCGGCGTTCAGCCTACTGACGCAAATGGCTGGGCTTATTTCGACACGATGTTTCCCGGCTGGTATTCGGGGCGCGTGACGCACGTACATTTTTCCGTGCGGTTGAACAACACTCTGATGTCAAACTACCGCCTTTTTCTCTTTTGAATTGCCGCCTTTTGATTTTCTTTTTATAATGCCCGCAAGAGAAAGGTTTGAGAATTATGTTAAAAGTCATTCGTGGCAGCACCATCTGATAACTCGAAGCGGAAGAATTCCGAAAACTTATCGCTCCCTTCCGGCGAAGGAGTGATTGTGGACATCGGGACGGGCGACGGGCGCTTTGTGTACCGATTGGCACAGCAGAACCCGAACCGGTTTTACATCGGAATAGATGCCAACGCTGCCGCGCTCAAAGAGATTTCGACGAAAGCCGCAAGAAAACCCGCGAGAGGCGGACTCGCTAACGTTTTGTTTCTGCAAGCGGCGGTTGAAAATCTGCCCGAAGAATTAAACGGCGCGGCGGACGAAATCCACATCCATTTTCCGTGGGGCAGCCTGCTGCGCGCCGTCGCAACGGGTGATAAAGGTGTGCTCGAAAACCTGCGTCGAATCTGCGCCCCCCATTGTTTGCTGGAAATCGTGATCGGCATTGACCAAGAGCGCGACAAATCCGAAATCGAGCGCCTCGGATTGCCGCAGCTTACCACCGAATACCTTAAAAAAGTTTTGACTCCCAAATACAATTCTGCAGGCTTTGAAGCGATTGAAAGCGACGTTTTATCTTCCGCCGATTGGTCGCGTCTCGAAACGTCCTGGGCGCGAAAGCTGCAAGGAAACGAAAGCCGCAAAGTTGTTTATTTTATCGCACAGGCAAATCTCTAGTTCGGATTGGACGATCACATTGGCTATAGCTGGATTGGCGCGATTGACGAAGTTTCCTTTTACAACCGAGCTTTGTCGGCGGAAGAAATACGAGCAATCTATCAACGCCAAAAATAAAGCAGCCGCTTCGCACTATTGTTTTTGCATCAAACGCTTTATACTTTTAAGTTTGAGACAAACACGCGAATTAAAAGTGTAAGTGTGAGTTATGAAAATTGCAGTGGCGATGAGCGGTGGCGTTGATTCTTCGGCTGCCGCGGCGCTTTTAAAAGATGAAGGGCACGATCTGGTCGGTTTCACAATGCAGTTGTGGAATCAGCGGCGCAATATCAGTGTAGACGAAAACGGCGATCCGTTGCCGTCGCGCTGCTGTTCGCTCGACGACGTTTACGACGCGCGTCGCGTGGCGGGAAATCTTGGAATTCCGTTTTACGTTTTAAATCTCGAATCCGATTTCGAGCGCGATGTCGTGGAACCATTCGTCCAAAGCTATCTTTCGGGCGAAACGCCGATTCCGTGTGTTGCGTGCAATTCGCGTCTGAAATTCGCCTCGCTCGACCGACTCGCGCAAAGTCTTGGTTGCGACAAAGTTGCAACCGGGCATTATGCGCGCGTTGAATACGACGAAAACGCGAATCGTTATCGTTTGTTTCGCGGAAAAAATCATTGGAAAGATCAAAGCTATTTTTTGTGGGAACTGACGCAGGAACAGTTGTCGCGCGCTTTGTTTCCGCTCGGCGAAATGTTGAAAAGCGAAGTACGCGAAATCGCTCGAAAAACCGATCAGTACACCGCTGACAAGAAAGAATCGCAGGAAATCTGTTTTGTTCCGGATGGCAAATATTCCGAATTTATTGACCGCTATTTGAGCGTCGAACAACGCGAATCGGAAATTCCGGCGGGCGGCGAAATTGTCAACACGCGCGGCGAAACAATCGGGGAACACACGGGAATTCACCGCTATACCGTTGGGCAACGACGCGGTCTCGGAATCGCGCACGAAAAACCGCTTTACGTTGTACAGATCGAACGCGCCAAAAACCAGATCATTGTCGGCGAAGCTGAAGATTTGGAAAGTCCGGAGTTTACGGCAAAAGGCGTCAATTGGGTGGCTTTCGACACTCCTGACGAACCAGTCCGCGCTTCGGTCAAAGTCCGTTATCGTCACGAACCAGCGCCGGCGACAATTTATGCACTTCCGGGAAATCGTGCCCGAATTGTTTTCGACGAGCCACAGCGCGCCATCACGCCCGGACAAGCGACAATATTTTACAATGGCGATGAAGTTGTCGGCGGTGGCTGGATAATCAGGGATTAACTGCCGATCTAAAAGCAGATTAAAGAGCTGAATAAAGATATTCAGCTCTTTTTTTGTTTGAAGAACTATTGTCAAAAACTCATTTCCATATTAAATTCATCCTGCTTTTCTAATAAAACGCAGGAGTTTCCGCAAAATGTCAGCAACAATTAAGCTTTTTTCATTTGCCATAGTTTTTTTATTAATCTGCACAACGAACATTCAAGCTCACTCAGGCTGCCCAAGTGCAACAGTAGGCGGACCTTACCGAAAACTCGTTTCAAACACCGGCTATCGCAAAGCCGAAGGCAACATTACTCTTCCGACCGTCAATTTGGTTGATTTTGACGACGACGGAAAGCCTGATGATGTTGGATATATTCATTTTGGCGGGAGCGCATGGAACAGCGCGCATACGGCACATACAGAAATTGACGCCGGAATGAAGCTTGAGATCATTCCGGGGAACACTCAATCCTACAAATGGCGACCTTTTGTTGCGGTTAGCGGTGTAGGTGAAATCGCTCTCACAAACAAACCTTTTATTGATCCGGGAACAGCGATCACACTTCGCTTTTTCGTTGACAGCACGGCTGATGGTTACGTCAAAATTCAGGTCGTTTATAACGGTACAACTTGGACTTCGCAGCAGATTTCCGCGCCGTATTGGACAAACGCCGGAACGTATCAACAGCTAAAACGTGTAAATTCGCTCGGACAACGCTTTCCCGGCAACAAAGGCTCAAGCGTAGCTTCGGCTCGCTGGACTAATCTTCTGCTCGGCAATCAAACAACCAGCGGCTATTGGACTTCTGCAAAAACAACCTCCGTCTGCACACAACCAACCGGCACAGCCGATCCAAGCCCTTATGTCGTAGATGTTTTGGTTAATGCGGCTTACTACGATGAAACTATAAGTATCAACACTTTGAATTGGTAAAGGTATTAAAACTATTGGAAAATAAAAAACCGCGTGTAAGTTTCACGCGGTTTTTTATTTTCCAATAGTTTTAACTCAAAATTCGCTCTATTTTTGTTTTTCGTAAGATGCGCGGACGATGGTTTTGATATTGCCGCGAACGTGGAAATCACCTTCGATTTCGACTCGGAGCGGATCGCAGGCGCGAACGAAATCTTCGAGAATGATATTGATGACGTGTTCGTGAAACACTTTGATGTTGCGAAACGAGTTGATGTACATTTTCAGGCTTTTCAGCTCAATGCAGCGCTCATTCGGCACATATTCTAGTTTTATCACTGCGAAATCGGGAAAGTCCGAGAACGGACAAATCGCCGTAAATTCGGGAATTTCAAAATTAATGCGGATTTCTCTGCCCGCATATTCGTAAGGAAAAGTGTCGAGCGCGACTAAATTCATTTCCTCGCGCGGAGTTGAGCGTATATCCAAGCCTTGTTGATTAGGCGGCGGTAAAGTTTTTGTCATATAAATCTCTCTTTTAATGTTTTCAAAATCAAATTCTACAATTTTTAGGCTGTTTGACGAAATTCGGGTGTTTGGGCTTTGACAGTTAAAAGCAAAAATGCGGCGAGCATGCTGATTACGGCGCTGGTTAAAAAAGCGGCTTGAAACCCGAAAAATTTCCAGATTGCGCCGAGCATAAGCGAAGCCGGAAAAACCGCGATTCCGAACGCGAGATGATACCAGCCGTAAGCCGCGCCGCGACGTTCGGCTGGAACCAAATCGGCAACGAGAGCTTTTTCCGCGCCTTCGGTCAAACCGAAATAAACGCCGTAAATTAAAAACAAAATCCAAGCTTCGACCGGAGTCGAAATGAAAGCGAATCCGCAATAAACCGCTCCGTACAAAATCCAGCCTGCAAAAATCAGTTGCTTGCGCCCGACTTTATCCGACAAATGCCCGCCGACAAGCGAGCTGGCGACTTTGACGATGTGCAAAAACATCCACAAGATCGGCAGATAAACCGTCGCAATTCCGCATTCCTGCGCGCGGAGCAGCAAAAATGCGTCCGAAGAATTCGACAGTGTAAAAAGCGCAAGAATGACAAGAAATTTTTTAAAGTTGCTGTCAAATCGTGCTTTCGTTATTTTCTCAACCGGATTGGCGACTTCGGTATTTGAGGTTTTGGCTGTCGGAGTTTCCGTCACGAAAAAATTGATTACGAAAACCGCGAGAATTGAGGGAATCGAAGCGACAAGAAAAACCTGCGAATATTCATCGGCAGTCGGATTTTGATTGTCCGAGGCAAAAACCCAGAGCAACAGAAAACCGATCAGCGGTCCAATTACCGCTCCGACGTGATCCATCGCGCGGTTGAAACCGAAAGCCAAACCGCGTTTTTCCGGCGCGACTGCGTCCGCTAAAAGTGCGTCGCGCGGAGCGCCGCGAATGCCTTTGCCAACGCGATCAGCCAGACGAATGAACAAAACTCCCCACCAATTTGTCGCCAAACCGAGGAATGGACGTGTGATGCTCGAAATACCGTAACCGGCGAGAACCGCGAATTTTCTTTTACCGAGATGATCTGAAATGTAACCGGCGGCGAGCTTTAACAAACTGGCGGCAGATTCCGCAGCTCCTTCAATCGCGCCGATAATAAATGGCGACGCACCAAGAGTTAAACTTAAAAAGACCGGTAAAAGCGGGTAAATTATTTCGCTCGACGTGTCGTTGAGCAGACTGACAAAACTTAGAGCGAGAACGTTTGGCGGCAGATTGCGATAACGCCGCCAATATTTTGGCGGCGTCGCTGTTTGTGAATCCTGATTTTCTGTTTCTCCCACTTTCGGTTTTTATCGAGTCTGTCGAACCGGCGCAGTTCGCGGTTTATCACCGCTGCCGCCCGCAAACCACCAGAGCGAAGCCGCACCAACCACGCCGATAAGGAGCAGAACGCCGACAATCGCAATCCGAAATGCGAGTTTGACCGTTCGCCGCACGAACGACAAAACAACCATCGCCAGAGCGACGAAAACGAGCAGAAAAATGATTGCCGCGATTAGTCCGATTGAGCCAGCTTCCATCTGTTTTTAAAAGTTCTCCTTTTCGTCAAGTTATAAATTTACGTTTTTAAAATCCGTGTTTTCTTCGTCCGGCAAATCGAAACTTGCGTTGTTGGTGATCGCCGAATTTTCATCAGGCACGCGATATTCTTCATCAATCCACGCGCCGAAATCAATCATTCGGCAGCGTTCGGAACAAAACGGTCGAAACTCGTTTCCTTCCCACTCTGTCTGCTTTCCGCAGTTTGCACACTTAATTTTCATAGCACGATTTAGATGACAAACAGCCTGCAATAGTAACTTCTCAAGGGAACAACGAGCAAGCGAGCCGCGTAAAGTTTATTGCTTGCTCGGCAATCAAGTATAATCAAAAAAACGGAAGGGAAAAACGATGGCGAATTACAGAGAAAAACTCGAAAACCTGCGTAAAAATGCGGAAGAAAAAGCGCGCGAATTGGACGAAAAATTTAACCTGCGCGAGAAAATCGGCGAAGGCGCTAAATTAGCGACCGGCGCGGCAAAAGTCGGCGCGGATACTTTACGCGACGGCGCGGAAAAGCTTTTCACCGAAGCCGAAAAACTGCGCGAAGAAGCCGAGCGAATGGCTGAAAATTCTGAGCTTTCTGAACACGCGCGTAAAGTCGCTTCTGAAACCGCCCGCCGCGCCCGCGAAGTTTCGGAAAATGTTTCGGCAAATATCCGCGAAACCGCCGAAAAAGCCTCAGATACTCTCGGCGTTTCTACGGACAAAGCCGGAGAGTTTTACAAAGGCGCGCGAGAAAAAGCAGGAAGTTTTTACAACACCGCCAGAAAAACCGCCGAAAGCGCAGCCGGAGTTTTCAGTTTCGGAATCAGCTGGGGAAAGATTGCCAACAACACAATTTCGGGCGTAACCAAAGCGGCGACGTGGACAATCCAGAACCCTTGGAAAGCTGCCGGAACAGGCGCGTCCGTTTTGTTTGGTTTGCGAATCGGTTCCGCAGTTCCGTTTTTAAGTACGCACTGGCTGCCGAATTCGGCTTTGCCGGTTTGGGGTTTGAAAAAAGCGTCGGACAAATTTAACGAATATCTCACGCGCCGCGAAGAGTTAATTCAAAAAGGCGAATTAACGGAAGCCGAAGCTGACCGCGTGCGCTTTGAACGCGACATCGTGAAATACGTCGGCGCGCCGCTTTTGGGGGCTTTTTCGTGCGCGGCTGGCGCGGCGATGTTTGCCCAGATTTTAAATCCGCGAACGATTACCGGCGCGCCGTTGAGCTGGCTGTTAGGCGGAAATCCGATTCTCGAAGGCATCTGGCTGTTCGGCAACGGCGTTGTCTGTTTCAAAATTGGCTACGACTTTTTTATGATTGCGCTCGATGATCAAGAGGAAGTGCAGAGAATCGTCCGGGAAATCAAAGGCTTGCTGCCTACAACGGCTGAGAGCGATGCCGTTTGAATCAAAAGTGAATTAGATTGAGCACAAGTAACCTTTATGAACAGAACGAAAACCGAGTACACAGGTGAAATAATCGCCATTGATGAAAATGGACGAGAATATCGAGTGCTTGAATTTACTGAGTATCATGACGCTAGCACATTCACCACGCCTAATGTCTGGGAAGAAGGTTTAAAAGAGTTAAAGTT
The DNA here is from genome assembly GCA_030863175.1 of Acidobacteriota bacterium. Classification (GTDB taxonomy): domain Bacteria; phylum Acidobacteriota; class Blastocatellia; order Pyrinomonadales; family Pyrinomonadaceae; genus JALZCH01. The sequence goes on from JALZCH010000020.1 coordinate 45,335, forward strand.
AAGTGATGGCTCACTCATTAATAAAATTAGTGACACCGAGTTTGAAGTTGTTGCAACCGGGATTCGATTGCGAGTTAAGGAGTAAAACGTAGCAAACAAATCAATAGCCCAAAACGACAGGCAAAAAAGTTTTGTCATGACGCAAATCAATTCTGGAAAAGAATTTATTTTAAAAGTTACGGAAGAAGATTATCGGGAAGGTGTGAAAAAAGGCTGGACTGATGAAGATATGCTGTCGCCCGGAGAACATAGGTTTCGCCATGTCTCATCTGACCGCGTTTGTTCCAAACGAAATGATAAAGAGCAAATTGTTACCGAAATAAAGGAAATTTTATAGTGGCAAAATCAATTATTGTTTCGCTCCTTACGGCTCTGATTATGATCGCATTCGGCGTTTTCTGGATGTTTATGTGGCTAATCGGGACAAACGGTTTCAGCGAGAAACAGGGCGGAAGGATTTTAGCTCTTAATTTGGTGATGGTGATTTTTTCCGTCATCATTTCGAGTGTGGCGAGCGGTTATTTATCGGAAACAATACAGAAAAAAGCCGGGCTGTCGTTTTTTATCGCCGCTCCGCTAACAATTTTGTTGGTAATAGCTGTTGTCGGCTTAGTTATGTTTATCGGAAGTATTATTATCGCTATCACCTTCGGACAAACGCGTTAGTCGCTTTTTAAAACCGCGATAAACGGCAGATTTCGATAGCGTTCGGCGGCGTCCAGACCGTAGCCGACGAGAAATCGGTTTGGAACTTCAAAGCCGACGTAATCAATATCAACGTAGCTTTTGCGCGGTTCGGGTTTGTCGAGCAGCGCGGTTAATTTGACTGATGCCGCACCGCGCGAGCGCAGGTTTTGGAGCAAATACGAAAGCGTCAATCCTGTATCAACGATGTCTTCGACGACCATCACGTTTTTGCCTTCGATGGAAACGTCCAAATCTTTAATTATTCTGACTTCGCCGGATGAGCGCAGAGCTTTTCCGTAGCTCGAAACAGCCATAAACTCGACCGACAGCGGCGCGTCAATCGCCCGCATCAAATCGGACAAAAACAAAACCGCGCCCTTTAAAATGCCGATTAAAATCAATTCCTGCCCGGCGTAATCGGCGGCGATTTGCGCGCCCATTTCGCGGACGCGCTCGGCGATTTGGTCGGCTGAAAACAAAATCTCAAAGTTTGGATTGTTAAATTCGCTTGTCATAATTTGCTCGTTTTCAATTGCTCAAATACTATTTGAGACAATTGCAAATTTCAAATCTGCGATTTCAGTATTTTATGAACGAACAGGAACAAACCCGCGAGCGCGTCCGCAAACTTGTCCAACAGGTTTTGGAAAACACGCCGCTTGAGCCGGAAGAAGAAACGCCGAAAACAAAATTTATTGATGTCGCGCCGCCAGTTGCAAAAACGGAAAAGGAATTCGACCGCGACGAATCAGCCAAAAGCTTGATTACCGAAGACGATTTGCGCGGTTTGCCCGAAGGCGCGCGTCTGCGAGTTTCGGATAACGCGCGTTTTACGCCGCTCGCCTCGGATTTAATTCGGGAAAAGCACATTGAATTAATCAAAAAATCTTCGCGCGGCGGGTCTTCAAAAGTGCGCTCGATTGCTTTGGGTTGCGATCACGGCGGGTTTGAGTTTAAAGAAAAATTAAAAGATTTTCTCGCCGGAAAAGGTTTTCAGGTACGCGATTTCGGGACAAATTCCGAAGAGGCGGTTGATTATCCCGATTTTGCTCACGCCGTAGCGAAAGCGGTTGCGGAAAAAACAGCCGATGTCGGGATTGTAATTGACGGCGCAGGAATAGGTTCGGCAATGACGGCGAACAAAGTTCCGGGCGTGCGCGCGGCGGCTTGTTATACGGTTGCTCTGGCGAAAAACTCGCGCGAGCATAACGGCGCAAATGTTTTGACTCTCGGCAGCAAACAAAATTCTTTCAAAGAAATCTGCGAAATCGTGGAAGCTTGGCTCGGCGCGGATTTAACCGAAGAACGTCACCAAAAGCGTGTGGCGAAAATCGAAGCGGTTGAGCGACAATTTTTAAGATAAATAAAAACTCTGTTTGATTGATGAATGAAACGGTAAGAAAAACAAATTATGAATCGCCTTTCTGGTGGGCGCGTTTTGTTCCCGTCACACTGCTTTTGCTGGTTGTGGGCGCCCTGCTCTTGCTGGTTGCCGGTCCGGTTTTAGTGCCGTTGATTTTGAGTTTTGCGCTGGCGTTTATGCTCGAACCACTCGCCGATTGGTTTCAGCGGCGATTTCACAGCACGCGCAATTCAGCGGTTTTATTTGCGCTTTCGGTCGCTACGTTTGGCGTTTTAATCCTGATTATCGGTTTGTTGCCCAGCGTTTACAGCCAGTTTGTCGAATCAACAGAGAAAATGCCGCACGCGATTGATGCAGTGCGAACGCGTTTTCAGGATTTGCTGGTTTATGCTCAGGAAAACTTGAGTCCGGGGATTTTCAGTCAGTTGCAAAATTTCATTCGCGGTTTTCAGCAAGACCCGTCGGCTATTACTTCGCGCATTGGTGGCTTTTTGACGCAAGGTTTGTTCGGGTTGGTTAATCTCGGTTCGGCGGCAATCGGGCTTTTGATCGTGCCGTTTTTTGTTTATTACCTGCTGCTCGATATGCAGAATATCCGGCTGTTCGTCGAAAAACGCATTCCCGAACGGCATCGCGGCGTCGGATTGAGGCTGTTCAACGAGATCGGCGATGTAGTTCGCGGATATGTTCGCGGGCGTTTTCTGATTGCGCTGATTTTATCGGTTTTTTACGCTATCGGATTGTGGGCTTTGGGAGTTCCGCTCTGGGCGGCAATCGGTTTGATCGCCGGTTTTATCGGCATTATTCCTTATGTCGGAATTCTAGCCGGAGTCGTTTTGGCACTTGCATTTGCGGCGCTCGACGGCGCAGGAGTCGGTCGTCTTCTCGGAGTCGTGGCGGTTTTTGCGCTGGCGCAGCCGCTCGAAGATTACGTTTTAACTCCCAGACTGATCGGCGATCAGCTTGAGCTTCATCCGATGCTGGTTTTTATTGCGTTAATCATTGCGGGCAGCTTGTTCGGCATTCTCGGATTGGTTTTGGCGATTCCTGTCTTGGGCGTTTTAAAGGTCTTTCTTCGATTTTTGGACGAGCTGTATTTGCGTTCCGATTTTTACCAAACTCCGGCGCTTGCCGGAGAAGCAAACGAAATGCACAGCGCCGCCGAAGTCGCCATTTCAGATCGGGATACAATAGCCGATGCAGCCGAATTCGAGCGAACGCGCGAATTAAAACCAGTAGAAAAATCCGAATAGAGTCTCGAACATTTTTAATTGTAAATTTTGCGTTGTAAATTGAATAGCAGTTGTCTTCGGATAAAAAGAGATTTTTATAATGAATAATTTGAACAACGGCAAATTTGAACAGCTTGTCGAACAAATCACCGACATTGTTTTATCCAAGCTAAACGGCGCGACTCCCATAAGCGAATGCTTTAGCTTTTGCGGCGCGGAAGAAATGCGGCGAATGGTTGACGCGGGCGCGGCGCGAGTTGGGCTGGTGCTGGGCGAAACGGCTTCGGCGCGCGACTGGGCGAGCTTGATAGACCACACGCTGTTAAAACCCGAAGCCGCTGCCTCTGACATTCGCAAGCTTTGCGAAGAAGCTGCTCAGTTTGGTTTCGCTTCGGTTTGCGTTAATCCGTTTTGGATTAAAACCTGTGCTGAAATTCTCAAAAACTCCGGTGTTCCGGTTTGCACGGTGATCGGCTTTCCGCTAGGCGCAAATGCGACCGATACGAAGGTTTACGAAACCCGCCGCGCGATTTTCGACGGCGCGCGCGAAGTGGATATGGTCATTAATGTCGGTGCTCTCAAGTCGGGCGATGACTGCACGGTTGAACGCGATATTCGCCACGTCACAGAAGCCGCCCACGAAGCCCAAATCGTCTGTAAAGTCATCATCGAAACCGCGCTTTTAACCGATGAAGAAAAAGTGCGAGCCTGTCTCGCGGCAAAAGCCGCCGGAGCGGATTTCGTCAAAACCTCGACGGGATTTGCCAAAGGCGGCGCGACCGTCGAAGACATTGCTTTGATGCGAAGCGTAGTCGGCGCGGATTTGGGCGTCAAAGCGTCAGGCGGCGTCAAATCGCTCGAAGATGCGCGGGCGATGGTCGAAGCTGGCGCAACGAGAATCGGCGCAAGCGTTGGCGTGCGTATAGCGCAGGAAGCGAGCGGAGTTAAATCAAACGTTGTTGCCGGAAGCTATTAAAATCACCAAAAAGCAAAAAGGCTTGCGTTCGCCGCAAGCCTTTTAAAAATGCAAATTAAAAACGAAATCCGATTCCGGCGCTGAATTGAAAAGAATGTCGCGTTGTCGCCGGAATCCTGAAAGAGCCGAGATTATTGTTTGCGTCAACGAAGAATCCGTTTTGTGAACGGACGCGCGTAATCGTATCGCCGAAATCGAAACGAGTTGTCAGTTTTTTGGTCGGATAAAATTCGACCACTCCGCCGACATCGGCTGTAAAATTCGTTGTCCCTCTAAAGCGAAGCCGATAAATATCATTGCTTGACGTGTCAGGTTCCGCTTTCCCTTTACTGTCATAAATAAAGCCGGGACGCGCCTTTCCAAAAATTCCGAATTTGCTCCACCGCTTTCCGGCTTTGACTCCGAACAAAGCCTGCGTAGCGTTTCCTCTGAATCGCCCGAACGGGAAAAAATTAACTTCCGATTCGATTGCCAGATTGCGATTCACATTGAAGGACAAACGTCCGCCAATGCCATTGTCATAACCGTTGCCGAGCGCAGTATAATGCGCGCCGACTTCAAAGCGAGAAACTTCTTCTTCGTTTTGCGTTTGAGTTTGAGTTTCGATTGCTGCATTTTGCGCGAAATTCGTGTGGACAAGACACAGCAAGCCCAGCGCGACGCAGATTAGTACGTGCTTCTTCATAATTACTCCTAGTTTTAGTTCTTAGTTTTTAGGTAAAAGACTGTCGAGCGAAGCCGCGCCTCCGACGGCGACTCGCGTTTTGGTTGAGCTTTGGTTCGGCGGCGATTTTTTTCTTATTCTCGCCGCGTCAATCGAACCGCTTTTGCGGCTCATATCGAGATCGAGGGGATTTTTTTTCAGAGCTTCCATTGCTCGCTCGCTGGATTTTTCGAGGGGAGATTTTTCAAATTCCTCATTCGGTTTGATTCCGGTTGAAAGCGCCACGGCGGGCGGAATGTAATTCGGGACGTGCAGAACCCAGAGCCGCCACGCGCCTTCGATTGGTAAAAACGGCTCGCTCGAAGTCCATTCGTATTCGTCATCGTCGAGCCGGAACGAAATTTTATTGTTATTTAAAATCCCGATTCGGCGAAAATCGTAGCCTTCGCGCGGTTCGAGCGAAACGACAAAAAACCCTTTTTCCGGCAGGTAAAACCAGAGCAGCGAGCCGTTGTATCGCCGCACCTGGTTGCCGACCGGAAACGTTTCCTCGTTGATTTTCAAAAAAGAGGCGCGAGCGGCGAGGTGAACATCTTTGAGCGTTAATTCTTTGACCGGAAAATCCGTCAATGTGTCCCGGTTTGTCGCCACACGAACGCGGTCAGTGATTTTAATGCCCATCTGCGAATTAACGAGCAAATCGAGCGCGACGGCTTCTCCGTCCGCAAGCATTTGGGGAGCGGAAACAGGCGGCAGAGTTAGCAGCCGAAACGGTTGTTTTGCGCCGGACGCGGCGAGAAATTTTTCATTTAAAGCATCGAGAGCGTTTTCATTTAAAGGCTCAAACGAGATTACAAATTTTGAGTCCGTTTCGCTTTTCCTGATTTTTAAGCCGTAGCCGAACAAAACGCGGTTTGTCTCATCGAATAAAATTCGCTCGAAACCGTTTCCCGCGCTTGTAACCTGCTGTTTCAGATTTACAAGGCTAAACGACGGAGCCGGAGCGTTTGCCTGCAAAGCCAACATTTGCGGTTTAAAAGAGACGGCACCGGTGGCGTTCGGCAAATCAACGATGATTGTCTCGACAAAGTTTGTTTGCGCGAATGTTTTTGGAAACAATGCGACGTACAAAGCAAACAGGAGCAAACAAGCAATTGCCGATTTTCTATTTCTCATCATAATTGCTCCCCGCGATAATTTTTGGCTCGACTTTCGAAGGCGGCTGAAATTCAGCTAGATTAAGAATCGGAACTTTTGCTTCCGCCGGTTGAAAATCGCGTTTTTGGCGAGCGGCAAATGATGCCTGCGCCTGATTTTTAATTTTTCTTTCACGCTGCTGAACATAAATCTTTTGCGTCACAACGCGGTCGCGCCAGACTTCTTTTTCCTGAACGACAACTTTTTCGACCGGAACAATTTGCGGCTCGGAAACGGTTTGAATTGGTTGAACTCCGCCTGCGGAAAATCGAATTCCGAAAAACGCTGTGCCCGCAAACAAAACTACGAAAGCCGCCGCGACCGGAACGGGAACGCGAATTTGTGCTGAAAGAAATTTGCGATAGAAACTTGCGGCAAAAGATTTCTTCTGCGCCTTTGCTTCAACCGACATCAGCTTTTCATTGAGACGCATTTCGTAACTGCGCCAATAATTTTCTTCCGGCACGTCCAGAGCGGAAAATTTCTCATATTCGGCGAAAGTTTTTTGCATTCCCGCGTATTCGGTACTACAAGCATCGCAAAACCGAAGCTCGCGCTGGAGCCGCGCGGTTTGCACGGCATCAGTTTCGCCGAAAAGCAAATCGAAAAGTTCTTCTTTTGTGTTTTGACAGTTGTGCATTTTCTCAGACTTTCGCTTTTTGTTCGTTTAAACCGAATTTTTCCCGTAATTTTTGCGTTGATCGATAAAGCGATTTTTTGACCGTCCCGCTCGAACATTCCAATTCTTTGCCGATTTCTTCGCAAGTCATTCCTTCGTCGTATTTGAGCAGAAAAATAAGTCGCTGCGGCGGAGTTAGTTCGATTAAAAATCCGCGCACTTTTTCAACCAAAATTTTATCGTGCAAACGATTCGTAAAATCTTCATGCCAGCCGTTGAGCGGCTCGAAATTCACATCTTCCGCGTTCAATTCAATTTCCAGATTATTGGCTCGCTGATTGTTTAAAAACGTCCGAATCGCAATTCGCCGCAGCCAGGTGTAAAAATGCGCTTCACCGCGAAACGTTTCGATTGCTTTAAAAGCACGCAGCCAAACTTCCTGCGACAAATCTTCGGCATCCGCTGCGCTGTGCGTGTACCGCAACGCGAAAAGATGCAGCCTGCGCCCGTAAATTCGGGTCAACTCGCAAAATGCTTCGCGGTCTCCGTTTTGGGCTTTTTTGATCAGAGCGTTTTCGTTTGTCACAAGTGAAAATTGCGTTTGTCGTTTAAATAGACACGCGCCGCCAGTATTCGGTTGGCGCGAAGGATGAAATAATTTGAAGGGGTTCTTTGCTTAAACGTGCGATTATCGAATCAGTCTTTGATCAGTTAAAGAATATTTCGCAGATTGAGCATACTCGCCATCGCTCATTCTGAAATTTTCAGATTAATGTTGTGGCAGGTTTGATTGCCTACGCCTGGCGCGAGAAAAAGCCTTGTTTGAATTACACTGTCAAAGAACAATTATTGTTAATTTAATCGTCTTATCCCGAATCCACGTTACTTTATGAACTTGTCACGGCGATCGCTTGGTGCTTTGCAAATTGTAATTTCGGCAGCTTGTTTTGGTTTATTGGGAATTTTCGGAAAACAAGCTTTTGCTGCTGGCATAACGCCCGGTGAACTGCTTTCACTTAGATTCGCTATTGCTTCACTCATTTTGTGGAGCTTTGTTCTGCTCACTCGACCTCATATTTTATCGCTCAACAAATGGCAAATCTTAACTTGTGCAATTTTAGGGATTTTCGGTTATGCGCTTTTTACTTCCTTTTATTTTGAAGCCCTTGTTTTTCTTTCCGCTTCACTGGCTGTTTTGCTGCTTTATACGTTTCCAGTTATCGTCACGATCGGCGCATGGATTTTGTTCAAAGAGCGAATTTCATTAGCACAAATTTTGGCATTGCCGATTGTCATGCTTGGTCTGGTGCTTTTGCTGTCGGGAGGAACGAATGTAATAGCCTGGCAAGGCGTTGTACTCGGACTTCTGTCGGCAATCTTTTATTCGGCTTATGTATTGGCGTCCAGCCGCTTGCTTCGATCAACAAACGCGCTCGCCGCCGGTCTTTATATTATGACCTTTGCCGCTTTGATAATGATTTTCAGATCGCCTCCTGATGTTTCCCGGCTGGTGAGTTACAATGCTTCGGCTTGGATTGCGATTCTTGGTCTTGCTCTCGTTTCGACTGTTTTGGCAATGATCTTGTTTCTCAAGGGACTTGAAAAACTCACGAATGCTGAAGCCTCAATGTTAAGTACAATTGAACCGTTAACCGCAACAATATTAGCGGCAATTGTGCTTGGAGAAACATTATCTCCGCTTCAGATTGCCGGGGGCGCTTTGGTTTTAGCTGCACTTGTCGCATCCTCTTTACGTTCATCAAGACAACGAACCGAACCAGTTTAAAGGGTCAATTGGTGAAAGGTTATCCCACTTTGTTTATTTAGACTTAAGACGCCGGAGCGCAAAACCGTTTGAAATTGAAAGATAGAAAATTGTCGCATCCGCCCTGACTTTGTTAGAGCTTTTCAACATCCGATAAACTCTTGCTGGCTTTTTATCTTTATGACAATAGTTAGCGCATAATGAAGAAATAGGGGAATCTACTTTGCTTGCTGCCATTATGAAGCATTTACAGCATAAAACGCCCACCGCTCTCACGGAAATTTTATTGATTGTGCTTTGCGTGCTTATCGCCGAATGGGCTGTTCTTCCATTCTTCGGTAAAAATTATGTGGTGGGATTAATCCCGGTTTTCGCTGCTCTAATCATTATGTTTCTCTCGCACTGCAGATGGGGCGAGTCCCCGCGTGAATTAGGATTTCGCACTGATAATTTCTGGCAATCTTTGAAATTACTTGCTCTTCCGATGCTATTGGCAGCGGGAGTTCTGATTTTTATCGGATGGTTATCGGGAAGTCTGCGAATTGGTAATATAGACCTTGGTTGGTCGGTGCTCTGGAAGTATTTTTGGTTGTTCCTTTGGGGATTGATTCAGCAATATCCTCTTCAGGGATTTATCAACCGCCGCGCACAAGTGATTTGGGGTAAAGGAATTCTTAGCATAATTTTTGTCGCTTCAGTCTTTGCTTTGCTGCACTTGCCTAACTTTTGGCTTTCGGTGGCAACGTTCAGCGGAGGACTGCTTTGGGCTTGGACGTACCAGCGAGCGCCAAACCTTTTTGCATTGGCGCTCTCGCATAGCATAATGACTGTAATTCTGGTGACGACGGTGCCTTACTCATCCCTGCACGGAATGCGTGTCGGTTACGGATATTACCTTCTGTGAATTTGAGCAGTTCGATGAAAGACATATTTATAAATCGAGCCGGTGCTGTAATGTTCTGTTAGAAATTGAATTTCCATTTAATGGGAGAAATGGCGCATAGCAGATTTTAATAGTTTTTATGCCTGATTTTGTCGAGAAAAATTCTATTGTTCGCAGAATCTGGAGCGATCCTGATTTGATTCTGCTTGTCTTTGCTGGCTCTGCGGCAGAATTTGCGCTTAACCGGGCTGTTGACTGGCTCTTTTTTACAGGTAAGATTCCCAAAGATCCAATTGGTAGATTCTTCTCTACGGTTAGTTATGCTCAGCAAATAGTTTTCGCCAAAGAGAGCGAGGCACAGGAGATTATCGAGCGCATCAACAGAATTCATGCAGGAGTTGAACAAGCGCGCGGACAAACGATACCCGATTGGGCATATCGCGATGTGCTCTATATGCTTATTGATTACTCTAGGCGCGCTTTTGAATTGCTGCATCGTCCGTTAACGAACAGTGAGCGAGCCGAATTGTATGCTGAGTTCCGACGGCTGGGCGAAATGATGCACGTTCCTGAGTTGCCAACTGATTATGCTGACTGGCAGAAAGACCGACAACGTCATCTTGAACGAGATCTCGAATACACCGATTACACCCGAAGATTATTTAATCAATACCGAAAACAATTGGGCGAATGGAGATATCGCCTCCTGCTTGACGTGCAGGCATTGTTGGTTCCGCATCGGGTTCGCCGCCTTTTAAGCTTAAGCGCAAATAATCCGCTCTCTTATCTGATCTGGAGTTACAGCATTGTTGACGGACTTCGATTGCAGACGCTTGTCCGCCGAGCGCTGCTTCCGCCTGAGCACAGAGAAGCGGTTGAGCGGCTAAATCGCAGTCAAATCGTTTGAATGTGCAAGTTTCTTGCTGCGCCTGACTTTATTACGAGCCGTTAGCGGAAGCTTATTTCGTTATGCAAAACACACTCGCTGATAAAGTTCCCAACAGATGCGGCAAGCGCTGTCTTGATGCTGAACGAGCCATCACAATCACACTTATTTTGACCGGACACTTTCGACAACAGAAACAAATCTGAGCTGAGGTTTTGAGTTATTTGTGTTCTAACCGAATTAGTCATCTATACCTCACCGGTCCAATCTCGATCGGCAACTTTTTGCCAACGACTGCGAATTAAATCGAACTCTTCCGGGGAAAGATGTCCCTGATTTAGCAATTCAGCGTTTTCAATCCATCTTTCAGGTTTCGTAGTACCCACAATAGCTGTGTGAACGCCGGGAATGCTCAAGGTAAAACGAAGAGAAATTCCGATAGCTTCGTTTAAATCCGTTTTCAAAAAATCATAATCTAACTTTTGAAGACGCTCCCAGTATTCGTGAACATAAGGATTTTCGGGTTTAGCCGTGTGCTTCCAAACCGCGTTAGCTACCGGACGCTTAGCGATTACGCCCATTTCTTGTTTACGGGCTAATGGAAGAGTTAATTCGAGGGCTTCCTGATCGGCAATGTTAATTGAAGTCTGCAATGTATCAAATGCACCGCAATTGATTGCGAAAAGGGCGTCCCGACTATCACCGCTGTAACCGATGAATCGTGTTTTTCCTTCTTCGCGGGCGCGTCGGAGAACTTCAATTACTTCGCCCTGACGCAGAACTTCAGCCGAACAACTGTGCAACTGTATTAAATCCAGGTAATCGGTTTTGAGCAGTTTTAAACTGCGATTGATGCTTTCGGTCAGCAATTTTGGGTGCCAGTCAGGATAATCCAAACCGGAAGAATGTCCGCATTTGGTAAAAAGATAAAACTCATTCCGGCGATGCGAAACCGCATTTCCGATTAATTCTTCACTTTCAATGTAACATTCTGCTGTGTCAATTACGTTTAATCCGGCATCGAGCGCGCTTCCAAGTAATCGCTCTACTATTTTGACATCAGTCCGTTCGTATCCAATCTCGGAACCGCCAAAGCCGAGCACGCTGACCTCTAATCCTGTCCGTCCTAAAACCCGTTTCTCAATCTTAGTTTTATCCATAGCAGTATCGTTCAAATTCTGAAACCTTAGCTCTTATCATTTAGAAAGAACGAAGTTGTTTCTGTACGTTGTCGAGCAAAGATTCTTTTTGATACAGCTAACTTTACTTAATAAATAATTATTGATTCTTTTAAGCCGGTAATTTCGGATAAGATATTTTTATCATCTTAAGCATCTAAATTCCGGCTTATTTCTTCGTTTTTAGTTTGCTCTTCTTTTAAAGAAGGACAATTGTAAAAATGAGGTTTTACGAACAATGACTAAAATTAAAAATCTGGAAATAATTTTTTGCTGTGCTCTGATTATCGGGTTAAATTTGGCGAATATCTGTAATGCCCAAAAATTAACGTCAAATGATGTGAGAAAATCACCAGCAATGCAGCAAGTTGTCGAAGATGTTCATTCCTACTCGAATCCGCAAATGGTGAGAGTTAACCATATAGACTTGGATTGGAATGTTTTATTTGACCAGAAAGTTTTACAAGGAACGGCGACTTTAAGTTTTGCGCGGACTCCGAATTCAAAAAATGCGCCTCTGATTCTGGACACGCGTGATTTAAACGTTTCCAAAGTTGAAGCTTCGGACGACGGAAAAACTTATGTCGCAACGCAATTTAAAATCGGCGAGAAAGACAAATTTCTCGGAGCGCCGTTAACCATTCAATTACCTGCTAAAGCGACAAAAGTTCGGATTCATTATTTGACCAGCCCGAACGCTTCGGGTTTGCAATGGCTTGAGCCGCAGCAAACGGCTGGCAAGAAAACTCCATTTATGTTTTCGCAAGCGCAGGCAATCCACGCGCGCAGTTTTATTCCGCTGCAGGATTCGCCGCAGGTTCGCATCACTTATACGGCTCGCGTGCGGACGCCTAAAAATCTGCTCGGTGTGATGAGCGCCGAAGGAAATTCGCGAACCGCAGCCCGCAACGGCGATTATCAATTCAAAATGATGCGTGCGATTCCGCCTTATTTGATTGCAATTGCTGTGGGCGATTTGCAGTTTCGCCCGCTTGGAAAACGTACCGGCGTTTACGCTGAGCCATTGGTTGTTGATAAAGCGGCTCGCGAGTTTGTTGACACCGAAAAAATGATTGTCGCCACCGAAAAGCTTTACGGTCCTTATCGTTGGGGGCGTTATGATTTGCTGGTGTTGCCGCCAAGTTTTCCGTTTGGTGGGATGGAAAATCCGATGCTCACCTTTGCCACGCCGACTGTTTTGGCAGGCGATAAAAGTCTCGTTTCACTCATTGCGCACGAATTGGCGCATTCGTGGTCGGGCAATTTGGTAACGAACGCGACTTGGAGCGATTTCTGGCTGAACGAAGGTTTTACGACTTATCTCGAACGCCGAATTATCGAAGCCGTTTACGGAATTCCGCGCCGCGAAATGGAAGCGACTCTCGGACGCCGTTCGCTCGAAGAAGAATTAGCCGGAATGGAGGCGCGGGATCAGATTTTGCACGTAAACCTAAAAGGGCGCGACCCGGACGAAGGCTTTACGGGCGTGCCTTACGAAAAAGGCGCTCTTTTTCTTCGACATCTTGAAGAAACAGTCGGGCGCGAAAAATTCGATAAATTCGTCCGCAGCTATTTTGATGCTCACGCATTTCAAAGTATTACGACCGAGACTTTTGTGGATTTTCTGAACAAAAATCTGCTTACCGCAAATCCGAACCTTGTCAGTCGCGCTGACGTTGAGGAATGGATTTATCAGGCAGGCTTGCCGAAGAATGCACCAAAGCCGGTTTCGGATGCTTTTCAAAAAGTCGAAACTCAGGCAAACAATTATGCAGGCGGAAAGATTGCGGCAAACCAGATTCAATCAAGCGCGTGGACGACGCAGGAATGGCTGCATTTCTTAAAGAGTCTGCCGTCGGATTTAGGCGCAAAACGAATGACAGAGCTTGACCGCGCTTTTAATTTGTCGCGGAGCGGGAATTCGGAAATCGCATTTCAGTGGCTGATAATGTCCATTCGCAACAACTACGAACAGGCATTTCCTCGGCTCCAAGAATTTTTAACGACAATCGGGCGGCGCAAATTCGTCAAACCGTTGTTTGAAGAGCTGGCAAAAACACCGGAAGGCAGAACGCGCGCTCTTGCAATTTATCGTCAGGCACGTTCCGGTTATCATCCGATCACCGTTGCTTCGATAGATCCAATCTTAAAGTGGGAAAACCAGTAGCAGATTTTCAGTCTTAAACGACAACAAAAATCATGCGGAAGTTCAAGCACTTTTCTGAACTTCCGCATGATTTTTCTTTTACGAAGAGCAGCTGACTGAATTTTAGATTTGCACCGGAAATACATCTCGAATTTCGAATTAAAGTGTATGGCTAAGAACAGATTTGATTCCGTTTATTTCAGATACTCAAAACTAAAAATAAAATGGAAGTGGAAAAACACCGAGGTATTGAGCTGTTTGTCAGTTAAAAAACTCAATTGCCGGACAGTTTTTACTGAAGAGCAAATTTATGGGAAAACGGGTTCTGCTTACATTGATTAATCATCTTCTGCTTATTTCTTTGACCTGCTATGGATGTTCCTTATCTGATCGAAATCAAACGAGCCAAATAGGAGAAGAGGAAGAAACTACTTTTGAGCAGAGCAACTCTGCGCAGCAAGCTTTAATACGCAAATACGCGGATCCTCTTTCAGGAGCAGCCAATGATTACGATCCGTTGATGAAAATGATTGGTGACGCCCGGTTTGTCCTTCTCGGCGAAGCGACACATGGAACTCATGAATTTTATCGAGAGCGCGCCAAAATTACCCGCCGTTTAATCGAGGAAAAAGGTTTTGATGCCGTCGTGCTTGAAGCTGATTGGACAGACGCTTACCGGGTGAACCAGTTTGTCTTAGGAAAATCCCAAGATTCAAATGCAGAGCAATCGCTGGCAGAATTTACGCGCTTTCCGCGCTGGATGTGGCGCAACACGGATTTTAGAGATTTGGTTTCCCAAGTACGGTCAATCAATAATTCGCTTCAGCCGAGCGCCAGAAAAGCCGGAATTTACGGGATGGATCTTTATGGTTTGACTAAATCCGCAGATGCAGTAATCGAATATCTCAATAGCGCTGATCCTTCGGCAGGAGAAAGAGCGCGTAAAAGGTACGACTGCTTTAGAAATTACAGAGATCGACCGGAACAATATGGTTACGCCGTTGTTGAAGATGAAAGAAAGTCCTGTGAAGATGAAGCCGCCGAACAATTTCAGGAAATGGAACGGCGTTTTGCCGGCTGGCTTAGCGGAACGAACCAGGAAAGAAATGATGATTTATTCTCGGCTTACCAGAACGCACGAGTGGTCAAGAATGCGGAAGCATATTATCGCTTAAGCTATAAAGTGAGCTTTTCAACCTGGAATTTACGCGATAGCCATATGGCTGAAACGCTTAAAGCTCTTGCCGGATATTTGGATGCGATTGGAAATCAGAAATCCAAAATCGTCGTCTGGGCGCATAACACTCATCAAGGCGACGCCCGAATGACCGAAATGGGCGATCAAGGCGAGTTGAATGTCGGTCATTTGATGCGCGAATCATACGATGTAAACGCGGTTTTGGTCGGATTTACTACTTATACAGGGGAAGTAATGGCTGCTTCCAAATGGGGAGAAGAAGGCAGAAGAATGAAAGTGAATCCGGCTATTGCCGGAAGCTATTCGCATCTCTTTAATCAAATTGGGAGACCCAATTTTCTGTTGATTTTTCGTGGAAACGAAAAATTAACGCAGGAATTATCACGTCCGCGTTTGGAGCGAGCAATCGGAGTCATATACTTGCCACAAACCGAGCGGCAGAGTCATTATTTCGAGGCTCGAATGGCAAAGCAATTCGATGCGGTAATTCATTTTAATGTGACGAATCCAGTGACACCGCTCAATTAAAAACAAATTAATAGAGTATTTTAAAAAGGGCATTGAATGAAGCGTCGCTGTTGCCTTTGCGATGAAAGGCACTGATGTGATGGTTGTTTATCTTGGCAAAAGCTGTACGCGAGCAGCTTTGGATGCCGTCAATTGTTTTGGAGAAGCAACGACAGAATTAATGTAATCTTCTCAACAAGCAAAAGTGGGTTAATGGGATCGGGCGGACGAGCCGATGGATTAATGGAACCCAGAGGTTTCTATGACCGTACATTCGTTTTTG
This sequence comes from Acidobacteriota bacterium, assembly GCA_030863175.1. Lineage (GTDB taxonomy): Bacteria > Acidobacteriota > Blastocatellia > Pyrinomonadales > Pyrinomonadaceae > JALZCH01. The sequence continues at coordinate 60,919 of JALZCH010000020.1, forward strand.
TTTTCAATGCTATTTTGAATTCTATTTTCTAGATTGCCTGAAAACCAGCAACACAAAGCAACCATTTAGTTAGACAGCTAAATAATTGCTTACTTTTGCGAACCATTGTGTTGCCAAAAGATAAATACCAAATTTGGTTTGGACACTCTTAAACAACTGCTCCGTGAGGAGTGGGGTTGCTCATTTTATTGGAACTGTCGACAGAGGCGCATATGAAGGCACGGTTACTCCAACATAGCCACCTCTGAAATTATCAGCGGAAGAGTAATTTCAATAACAGGGATTGGGCTATCAAAGGCAAATGTTTATTTGATCAACACGAGCGGGTCGGGAAGCAATCGCCAGCCTTTTTGGTTATTACAAATTTACCGATATTTCCGCAGGAGAAATTTACGTTTAGAGCGTTTGAGCCAAACGCCACAGTTTCGCTCCGTAAGTAGTGACCGTAACTGCGGAAAATACATGGATTAATTTATCCGCGGGTAAAGACTAACTTTCATATTTCAAGAAAGTATCGCAACTCATAAATGAACGAGGACATCCTATCAATCCATTAAACTCCAAAGGCAAATATTAGCAAAAGAATATGATACTTCCCCTTAAAGGCATTCAAATTGTTACTTTGGCTGTTAATGTCCCTGGACCTGTCGCTGCTGCCGGACTGCGAGAGCTTGGGGCTTCGATAGTTAAAGTTGAGCCACCCGATGGGGATCCTTTAGCCACCTACAGCTATGAATGGTATCAACATCTTATTCGCGGGCAGGAGGTGATAAACCTCGACTTAAAGCAGACGGAACAACGGGAGAAATTCAACGATTTACTAGGTTCTGTTGACATTTCATCTGAGCCAAATCAATGAACTGACCAGATGAATGAAACTTAAATAGTTCTTTGACAATTTCTCAAAGCGCGTAAAAATGCGCCGCCATTGTTTGATTTTATTGAT
>JALZCH010000021.1 GCA_030863175.1 Acidobacteriota bacterium
ATCAATAAAATCAAACAATGGCGGCGCATTTTTACGCGCTTTGAGAAATTGTCAAAGAACTATTTAAGTTTCATTCATCTGGTCAGTTCATTGATTTGGCTCAGATGAAATGTCAACAGAACCTAGAAATTTTTAATTTCCGAACGCTTTCGATTTTATACTCAAGCACGGCGGCAGGTTTGAATAGAGCGTGGTTCAATTACGGCATATTCCCGCCGCCCGTGCTACTTGCTTTTTATGTAACTTCTGCGCGAGTTAAGGATAGTCGTCGGCTGCTTATCTATTCAATACTATGTCATAAGAATTAAATAGAAGGTCTGAATCCCAAATAAGTCCAGACCTGTTTCTACATTTTTATGACGGTTATTTTTTCTTCGTGAAAACCATCTCCTGACTGCTCCGTTTAAATGTCACCTGATTTTTCGCGGCATCGAATTCAAAAACTATCCCCATGGATTCAATTTGAAATTTATCCTGCGCCGTCGGTTCGAGCAGGAAAACGGATTGCCCGGTCGGTTGCGCCATTAAAGACAAATTTTCGCGAGTGATTGTTAATTTAAAGGGAGATTGCGGGGTTGAATAAACACCGACGTATTTGTCCAAAACTTCCGGGCTGATGGCGACGGTTTCAAAGGCGGGAATCTGAAATGGTTTATTTTGGTAAATGTCCAAAACGCCCTCCACAATCTTGGATGCCGGGTAACCCTTCCCATTTATAGAGTATGCGAGTGCCAGTTTTTCTTCCGGGTGGTAGATCACGCGCGAGCTAAAGCCGTCAATTTCGCCCCCGTGACCATAGAAGGTTTTGCCCTCCATTGGATACAGGATTATTCCCGAACCTAATTCGTCTTTGATAGGTTTCATTGCCGCGAAATTCGCTTGCGAGACAAGTTTGCCGTCGAACAGCGCCTGAATGAATCTGGTCAAATCGCTCGGCGTTGAGATAATCGCGCCCGCGCCCCCCGGAATGCTCAAATCGGTTTCGGTTTCCTGTTTCCAGTCGCCAATGTAATTGAAGGAAAAACTTTCGTTTTTGCCAACATCGGTTTTTCCGGTGCCGAGGTATGTATCTTTGAGCCCGATTTTCGAAGTGATTCTTTCTTTTAATGCTTCTTTGTAAGGTTTGCCGCCGACTTTTTCGACGATATACCCTAACAGCACAAAACCCGAATTGCTGTATTCAGTTTTTTCGCCCGGCTCGAAAACAGGCTTGCCTTTGGCGATAATGGCGAGCATTTCATCTTCCGTTTTTGCATTCATCTTCCACGAACGGAAATCACGGTCTTTTGTAAAATTGTAAATCCCGCTGCGGTGTGCAAGCATTTGCGCAACGGTAATTTTATTGGCATTTGGAATCTGCGGATAAAATTTGTCGAGCGTTTCAGAAAGCTTTAATTTTCCATTTTCGACAAGCTGAAAAATCATCACGGCGGTGAACATTTTCGTGACCGAACCGATCCGGTATCTGGTCGCCGCAGTTGAAGGTTTCTTCTGGCTGTCGCTAATCTGGCTGTAGCCAATAGCGCGGCTGTAAAGAACCTTGCCATCTTTAGCCAGGGTAACGCTGCCCATCGCTTTATTCTTTTCGGCGAGGCGGTCAAAAAACTGATCGAGTTTGGCTTTGTCCAGCGTCTGTGAATAGCCTGTGGTGAACAACGCCAGCGTCACTAAGCAAACGAATAATGTTTTGATTTTCATAATTGTATAAGGTCTGTTACTCAGATAAGGACTGTCACTTATGTATAACGTCTGTAATTCGAATTTATTAACACAACTCCACAGCTAATTTCTTTGGTTAAGATCGGAGCGTGTACCAGGAAGTTATGATTACATCGCCCAATTCGGCGTGATGCAGGCAAGGAATGCGAAAAAGCTCATGCCAAATATTTGAAAACGCTTCTCAGAATTGACAACCGGGCGACCGGCTGCCCTGAAGGCTGTGGATTATTAACAGCGAAGAGAAATAAATTTTCAAGTCTCTCAAAAAAAAATAATTTCAGAACGCATTCAATAATTCTACTGTCGCTTAAAAGCGACTCCTTTAACCTCTCGTCCGTCGAGTGCCGAATTAAACACAAATCCCGTGATTTTTCCTTTATCGTCGCGAGTAAAGGAAAGATTGATCTGTCCATTCGCAGTGGTAAAAACATCCAAGTATGCAGCATTGAGCGTAGGTTTGAGATTTTCGCCGATCTGAAGGACGAGATTCTTGCCTTGCAGCGTTAATTTGAAATCCGCGTCGAACTCTTCGCTGTAATAAGTTCCGGCGTATTCGGATAATGCTTCAGGCGAATCAAACGGCGGTTTAACGGGAACAAAAACGTCCGGTTTCCCGCCATTCATCGTTAATTTTATTTCCGAAATCGCGCCGGACTGATTAATGACGGGAATCAGTTCAAATTTATTAGTGTTGGCGACCATCAGAAAGTGGTTTTCAGAAATGGGCATTACGGGTACTTCGGATTGCAGCAGCCCGCTGTTGATTAATTTTCCGTCTTTGAGACTCAGCTTGAAAGCTGCTCCGCTTTCACTGCTTGCGTAAAAGCCTTGATAGCGAAGCGCTTCCTTTTCTGACAAAGCAATCGTTGGCGGTAAAGTTTCCGCAGTTTTTTTCTGACTCGGCGCTTCCGGTTTCAACTGTCCTTCCAGATAGATGTCCGCGAGTTTCTCCGCAATTACGCTCGGAAAAATCGCAGAGTTGTTGCACAAGGCAATTGCCGTAAATTTCTGTTCGGGAAATGAAACTATCTGCGAACGATAGCCGGACATATTGCCGCTGTGCTTAATTACCGGCAGACCTTTATACTTGTTATGGAACAACCCGAATGCGTAACCCATTTTCTCGCCGCTGTTTAAAACGCCCGGCGCTGTCAGCAATGAAATCAACTCTTTGTTTCCGACTTTCGGCTCGTAAAAATTTTGAACCCACAAATACAAGTCTTCAACAGTAGTCAAAACTCCGCCGCCGCCGACCAGATCGAACAATGAAGCGCGGACGCGGACGCTTTTATCCTGACCGACCATATAACCGCTCGCCCGGTTTTTGACTACTTCATTGCGGTTATCGAAAAACATTGTGTTTTTCATGCCCAGAGGCTTAAAAATGTTTTCCTCGGCAAACGCCCGCAAAGATTTCCCGCTAACGCGTCCGACGATAATTCCCAGCAAATGATAATTGGAATTGCTGTATTGGTGTTTTGTGCCCGGTTTGAAGCTGATATTCTTTTGACCCGCCAGCAAATTTAATATGGTTTTATCATTGAGGGCGTTATCGGGGCTTCCTCCACCGAAAAAGACTAACGCCTGATACTCACGGATTCCGCTGGAATGATGAATCAAATGCCGGATCGTGATCATTTCATCGTATTTCGGCATTTCGGGAAGATACTTGCGAATATCGTCCTCGAGCGACAATTTCCCCTGCTGAGCAAGCAGCGCGATGCTCGCTGCCGTAAACGGTTTTGAAGATGAAGCTAAATTAAAAAGGGTCGAAGTGGTATTTGGAACGTCGTAATCGAGATTTGCCATTCCGAAGGCGCGTTTGTAAACAAGTTTGCCTTCTTGAATGGCGCCGACCGCACATCCCGGCATATCGTTTTTGTCCCATTGAGCAAGAAACGCATCCGCTTTCTTTGCCGATTCGTCAACAGAAGGTTGAGTTTTAGCGAGCATATTCTGCTGTCCCAAAATGTCGGTATCGGTGAAACCGATTATAAACAAAATTAAGGCTGTTGAAACCAAGTGTGTTATGAGCATATTTTTCTTTTCCCTAAATATAAACGTGTGCGGTGGCGGGTTATTAACAACGAAGAGAAATAAATTTTCACATTTCTTAAAAAACATAATTTCAGAACGCATTGAATTGATATTCAAGCACTCATCCAATTTGACGGGAATGCTTACGCTCAACGCCAAGCGTGCTTTGCGGATGCAGCTTTTATGGAGTAGCGCCTATCTCTTTTTTATGGTAAGTTTATCGCTAAATGCTTGATCACTCAACGCCGATGCAGTCGTTTCCTTTCAATGACAAACTTAAGCTGCAGTCAATAATCAGTGTTGCAGCGTCGCGAAGCGGGCTATTCGCCGCTGGTGCTCTTACTTGTTTCTTATCGCTGCCGATCTGCGCTCAGCAGACTGATTCTAATCCGCCAGTTGTGGTGCAGCCTGGCGCGCCGGGACAGCCGTCTCGAACACTTCCCCCAACAACAGTAGCAGTTCTGCCGCCCCGTTCACTGAAGGATGTGGAGTTTATGCAGAAGATGATTATGCACCACGCGCAGGCGGTTGAGATGACAGATCTAATCGAGTCGCGTACTGAAAACAAGGAAATCCGGTTGCTCGGCGCGCGCATCAGCAAATCACAGTCAGATGAAATTAAATTTATGAAACGGTGGCTCGAATTAAGGGGAGAGCCGGTTTCGCCGCCGATGCATGGAATGCCAAGCATGGATATGGCGGGTCACGATATGTCGAGCCATCAGCACCACAAGCTCATGCCGGGCATGCTTACGCCAGAGCAGATGAACGCCTTAAGAAAAGCAAAAGGCGCGGAGTTTGACCGCCTGTTTTTGACCGGGATGATTCACCACCACAATGGTGCGTTGGTTATGGTCAAGGAGATGTTCGATACGGCTGGCGCTGGACAGGATGCCGAGCTTTTCAATTTTGCATCCGATGTTGACGGCAGCCAACGCGCTGAAATTAGGATTATGCAAACCTTATTGGGTGAAAGACCGTAAAAGAAAAATGATGAATCGAGTATACACTACCACTTTCCGTTTATTAACAGCTTCCTTTGTTTTGCTCTTGTGTTTTGCAGCCGGAACGCTGGCACAAACTTCTGAAACATCCAAGCCGCTGCCAGCGGGGATGAAAGGTTCGGATGCCAACGACCCACGCGCTAAACTCTCGCCGGGATTATATAATGCAGGTGAAGCAGCGGTAGGGATGAAACACCTTTTGCTGCTCAAAAAGCCGGACGCCTTTCAGCTCGGCTCCAACGATCCCAATGATCCGAAGATTAAAGAGACGCTGAGCTCATTTGGCATCCCCGATCCGGCAATGATGCCGGAGCGAGATCGAATGGGATTGGCTCAACTTGCTTTTGCTAATTCTGATCTTGCGTTCCAGGGTAACCGTCTATTCATGGGCAACTTTTACGGCGTCAACATCTATGACATTTCCGATCCTGCGAAAGCCAGATTGTTGACTTCCTTGGTGTGCCCGGGCGGACAAGGCGACGTATCCGTTTACAAGAACCTGCTCTTTATGTCGGTCGAGATGCCGAACGGGCGACTCGATTGCGGTCCGCAGGGTTTTGCTCCCGCAGCTGGACAACAGAACATGCCGGCAGCAAACAAAGATCGTTTCCGCGGCGTAAGGATTTTCGACATCTCCGACATTACTAATCCAAAGCAGGTGGGCGCGGTGCAAACCTGCCGCGGCTCACACACGCACACTTTGGTGACCGATCCGAAAGATAAGAACAACGTTTACATCTACGTTTCTGGAACTTCTTTCGTCCGTCCGGGTGAAGAGCTGGCTGGTTGTTCAGCCGGGGCACCGGACAAAGATCCGAATACTGCTCTCTTTAGCATTGACGTGATCAAGGTTCCGTTGGCGTCGCCGCAAAATGCCAGAATCGTGTCCAGCCCCCGAGTGTTTGGTGATCCGAAGACGGGTACAATCAATGCATTGACAAACGGCGGCTCCCATGAAAACAACAAGCCGGTCGCTACCGACCAGTGCCACGATATTACCGTTTACTCCGAGATCGGACTTGCGGCGGGTGCTTGTTCCGGAAACGGAATTTTGCTGGACATCAGAGATCCGGCGAATCCCAAGCGCATAAATGAGGTCAGCGATCCGAACTTTTCGTATTGGCACTCGGCAGCGTTTTCGAATGACGGGAAAAAAGTCGTGTTTACAGATGAGTGGGGCGGCGGAATGGGTCCGCGCTGCCGCGAGAACGATCCTAACAAATGGGGCGCCAACGCGATTTTCAATTTGACGAATAACAAACTGAACTTTGCAAGTTACTACAAGTTGCCGGCTGCGCAGACCGAAAGCGAGAATTGCGTTGCGCACAACGGCTCGCTCATTCCGGTTCCCGGCAGAGACATAAAAGTGCAAGCTTGGTATCAGGGCGGCATTTCCGTGATGGACTTTACCGACCCGAACAATCCGATTGAGATTGCCTATTTCGACCGCGGACCAATTGATCCGAACACGGTTGTAATGGGCGGTCACTGGTCAGCTTATTGGTACAACGGACGCATTTACGGGTCGGAAATTGCGCGGGGATTGGACATCTTTGAGCTGACGCCGACTAGGTTTCTTTCGCAGAACGAAATTGACGCTGCGAAAGCAATTCGGGTTTCTGAATTGAATGTGCAGAACCAGGAGAGAATTGTGTATCCCCGGCAGTTAGTTATTGCAAAGGCATACGTTGATCAACTGGAACGTTCGCAAGCTCTGCCTTCTGACCGAATCGCATCGCTGCGGCAGGCGATTCAAAGCGCAGAGGGTTCACAACAGAATCAAAAAGAGGTCGGAAAACTCAAAAGCCTTGCGCCGTCTTTGGAGAAGAGCGCTGGCGGGACGAGGAATGCGGCAGACTCAGCCCGATTGAAAGCCCTGGCTGAAATATTGAGGCGACCTGCATTTTAAACCTTTCGGGCGCGAATTTTAGCCGCAGTTTTAATCTTCACCACTTTTAGCGTCCGTTCACAGACTCCGATAAAATCAATAATTAAGAGCTGCCTTAAAGGCAGCTCTTTTCATTTTGTGCGCGAAATTTTAGCGTTAAGAGTAGGGAATAAAGTAGTTATTCGAAAGATTTCCAAAGAAAAGCAATCGGCAACAAACTGTTTTATTTTGAGCGATTTTCACAATTGCGCGACGTTTAAAAAATCCATAAACGCAATTGGTAGAGACGCGATGCATCGCGTCTCTACCACACTCGATTGTGAAAACTGCTATAGCTAAAATTTAGCTAAGGTTAAAATCTTATCATTGTAAATTGATTGATAAAGCTTTTGCCCTAATTCGGGATTTAAGAATTTAACGACATTGTATTGCGTTAGAGCAGATTCCTTGTCTTTGCGCAAGAGATACAGCATACCTAAAAGAAAATGTGCGTCCGCCTGATTTTGTTGAAGGTTAACGGCTTGGCGTAGTTCGGTAATGGCTTCGCTGTAGTTTTTTTGTCGCCCGTAGGCATAACCGAGGTTCAAACGAATTTCGGAATTGCTCGGATCAAGTTGTTTTGCCCGTTCAAGTGTAGAGACTGCGGCTTTGAAATCATTTAACCGAATGTGCGTACAGCCGAGATTGTAATAACCGATTGCGCCATTCGGTCTTTTCCTGATTGCTTCTTTGAAGGCGATTAATGCCTTGCCGTATTGTTCAAGCTCGACATAAGCCACTCCGAGTTGATTATAGGCTTCCGAATAAGCGGGGTTTAACTTAACGGCTTGTTGAAACTTGGAGATTGCTTTTTCAAAATTTTTCTGAAAATAAAACGCTGTCCCCAGATTGTAATAAGCCGTCGCGTAATTTGGCTGTAGTTTGATGGCTTGCTCGAATAATTCAATCGCAGCCTGATATTTTTCGGCGTTCATTTGTTTTACGCCTTGATTGTTATAGACGATTGCTTCCTGCGTATTTTCCTGAGCCTGTATTGACACAAAGGTCGTCAAAATTATCAAACAAATTTGAAGTGCTGTCTTTTTCATAATTATCTCCTTATTTTTTTTTCTGACAGCCAAACTATATTTGTTAAACCGTATAGGGGTAATGACGTATTAATGACTAAGAAGTGACGTTTCGGTGACTTTGCTAATACCAATTAAACTTGTAAGGTCAACTGTCACGAAATTCTATTTGGCGGGGTTTCTTATTAAAAGAGGATTCCGTAACTCTAAAACGACTTCAGACAAAAGAATAGCGAGTTTCAAATGGCTTTTCAGGTATCTACCAACGAAATTATTTATTGCTTTGACGACGTAACGGTTGACAGCGAAAATTTTCGGGCGCAAAAAAACGGGCGGAATATTACTTTAACGCCGCGCGCTTTTGATGTTCTTATTTTTTTAATAAAAAACGCCGGGCGCGCGGTTGAAAAGCAGGAGATTTTTGAAGCTGTCTGGAAGGATACGTTTGTCACGGACAATGCTCTCACGAAAATCATCAAGGAAATCCGGCATGCAATTGATGACGATGCGGCTCATCCGCGTTATATCGAAACCGTGCCTAAACGCGGCTACCATTTTATCTGCGAAATCGAACGAAAGCCAAAACAAGTCACCCCGGAAATTGAGATAACACCGAATGAGGAAATTATTTTAGAGAAAGATGACGAACCGATTGAGAATGTTCTTCAACCTTCACACCAGAAAAATCCTCAGCATTTTGGTTTTTCAAAAACCGTTTTGGCTTTGTCACTTGCCGGTCTGATTTCAATTTCGCTTCTCGCCATTTGGCTCATGATTCGCCAAGAACCTGCTGAGGCTCCCAGTTCAACAATTCGCTCGCTCGCCGTTTTGCCGTTTAAGCCTTTAAACTCGGACAGCCGCGACGAATCATTGGAACTGGGAATGGCGGAAACGCTAATTACGAGACTCAGCAATCTCAGGCAAGTGACGGTCCGACCGATAAGCGCCGTTCGTAAATATACCGATCTTCAGCAGGATCCGGTTAAAGCGGGTAAGGAAATGAAAGTGGAAACGGTTCTGGATGGCAGCATTCAGAAAGCGGGCGAGCGTCTTAGAATAACCGTGCGTCTAGTCAACGTAAATAGCGGCGAGTCGCTTTGGTCCGAACAATTTGATGAGAACTTCACCGACATTTTCAATGTTCAGGATTCTATTGCCGAACGGGTAACCAACGCTCTAGCTCTTAGATTAAGCCGATATGAAAAAGAACAGCTTGCCAAACATTTGACAGACAATACTGACGCTTATCAACTTTATTTGAGAGGTCAGCTTATCTGGCACGGAAGAAGGCAAAAATGGATCGAACAGAGTCTCGCTTTTTATGAGCAGGCATTGGAGAAAGACCCGAATTTTGCTCTGGCGCATATCGGAATTGCCGATGGCTATATGATGCTCGGCGGTCACCAGAAAATTCCGATGGAAGAGGCGGAAAGTAAAGCGCGCCCAAGCATAATGAAGGCGCTGGAGATTGATAATAGTTTGGCTCAGGCACATAACGCGTTGGCTGAGTTGAAGTATCAATTTGAATATGATTGGAGCGGCGCGGAAAAAGAATTTAAAAAGGCGATTGAGCTGAATCCGAATGTTGCTTGGATTCATCAAGCATATGGCTGGTTTTTGATGTGCACGGGGCGTTTTGACGAAGCAAAATTCGAGATGGAAAAGGCTCGGGAACTAGACCCCAGCTCGCTAACCATCAACGTCGGAAGAGGAAGGCTTTATTACTTTTCGCGGCAATATGATCAAGCTCTTCAGCATTTCGAAAACATTCTCGCGGTTGAGCCGAATGAGGGCAGCTCACATTATTCTCTCGATGCAATTTATACACAAAAACAGATGTATGAAAAAGTCGTCGAGACATTTATGAAATCTATCACCGCACACGGAGCGCCGCCGGAAACAGTAGAAGAATTTCGCCGGGCTTTCAACGAGTCTGGATGGCAAGGTTTCCTTCATAAACGGCTTGAACTCTTTGAGAAACGAATTAAAAAGGGGCAACAGGTCGATCCATACACTCTTGCCCAGACATATGTTCGATTAGGGCAAAAGGATGAGGCTTTCAAATGGCTGGAAAAAGTTGTAGAAACTCGCCAACCCTCAGCCATAATGTTGAAAATCGAACCGGCATATGATGTGCTTCGTGATGATCCGCGTTTTGATCAATTAGTTCGCAAAATTGGTTTGCAGCCTTGAACTTATGGAACGCTATCTTCCGAAAGTTGTTTCATTATGGATTCGAGATAGTTGGAAACAAATCTAAATTAGCAAAGCCTGCCAAAGGGGCAAAATAATTCAATTCGGAAAAAGTGGAAGCGTTTTTTGCCGCTTCCACTTTCTTTCCGCGCCCTTCGTTCTATGGATTGCAGCATTGGAGAACTTTTTTAGGACGGACAAATCAAAAAAACTAAACGCCCTTGATTGAGATCGTCATTAAACAGCGCGTTAGACAGATGAAACTGTTTTTTTGGGGGAACAAATGAATATTAATAGAGTTTTAATAATGACAATCTTGATAATTGTCGTAATAACGGAATTTGCTTGTACGGCGCTTGCTCAAAAGCAGCCTGAAAATGGCGACGGAGTTGTGGTCACGGGTAAATATCAGTTAAAACAGAGCGATATAAATCGACTGACGGAAATTTACGAATGGATGTTTGCAGGCAAATTTTCCGCCGCTCAACGCAAACAATTTCAGGCGCTGATTATCAAAGAAGCGCAAGTAAACAACGGTAACGCAAAAAGCATAATTTCAATGCTCCAAAGTTTTGAGAAAATTCAAGCGGCATCGGTGGAAAAACGCGAGCAGATTCGGCAGGAACTAGTGCGGGAAGTAATCGCCGCTCTCGAAAAAGAACCGAATGAAACCAACGATTTGCTGCTGGAAGTTTATCGAGGCGCACAGGGCGAAACCGCAAACAAAAATGCGCCCGCCGATGATTTGGGAAACGATAAGACGAGAAATCAAAACGGAGCAATAAAAGTTGCGGATTTAGCCGGAATTTGGAGCACGTCTTCGGTTTCAACTGAACGCTATCGAAGTCTGGTAACTGGCGAATTATCTGATCCGAGCGGTTCGATAATCGAATATAAAATATCGCCGAACGGAGAAATCAAACACGTCGGTTATCTTTCCACCACCGTTTATAGCTGCACCACCAAACTTTTTATTAGCCGTTCGGGGCGCATCAGCATCAGCGGCTCGAATATTACATTTGATTTTGCTCCGGGCAAGCGGATGTATCAAACGTGCAGCGCTTCCGCGAGCCGCAACGATACGCTTCCAGCCGAGCGGAAGACATATCCGTTTAGACTCGAACGCGACGAATACGGACTGAAACTTTGCACCTTAGAAGAAAACGGAAAAGACTTCTGCATTCGCAAAAAAAGTGATTAAACATTAAAGCCTCAAGGCGTTCTTAAACACAATCAAATCGTCAACGGCTGGATGCGAAGTCATTACTTGGCTTCGCTTTTTATTTTCTTTGATTGAATTCTAAAAAAAAAGACGCGTTGGGAAATAGGCGGACAATTGTCATTCAACTGCTGATTTTGACCTTCGCCCAAAATTAAGCCTAATGCGGCAAAGAAAGAAACAAGAAAATGAAAAAGACACAAAAGAAATTATTCCTCAAAGCGACAAAATTAAATTTTATATTGTTTGTTTTTATTTTGCTAAACGAATCAATTATCAAAGTCCAAGCACAGACGTGTGCACCTGCGCCCGCAGGATTGGTTTCGTGGTATCGCGCAGAAAACAACGCGCTCGATGTAACTTCAATGCATAACGGAGTTTTGCGGGGCGGAACAGCCTTCGCTTCCGGCATGGTGGGTCAGGCTTTCAATTTCGATGGCGTTGACGATGATGTTGATTTGGGCAATTGGAACGCCGGAACGCAGTGGAGCTTAGAGGCTTGGGTGAATCCATCGAGCATTCCAAGTGAGCGAGACAGTATTTTCGGCGGAAATAGTGAATGCGCCGATTGGGCAATCGGCTTTGATAACGGACAATTTCTTGCCAGAATTAAACCGTCAGATAGCTGCTCGGCTGAAGTTGTTTCCAGCGTAACACCGACAGCCGGAACTTGGCATCATGTCGCCGTGACGAGCGACGGGTTGACAACACGGATTTATGTTGACGGTGCGGAGAGAGCGTCGGGAACGGTCGCCCCGAACTATATGCCGACTGCCGACAGAATCCGCATCGGAAGCGATACTTGTTGCGGAAATTATTTTCACGGTCTGGTTGATGAAGCGGCGATTTACAATCGTGCGCTTTCGGCAGCAGAAATCCAGGCAATTTTTATTGCCGGAAGCGCGGGAAAATGCTTTGCCCCTACCGCAGCCTCAGTCTCAATCAACGGACGAGTGATCGCCGAAAAAGGAAGAGGTGTTGCCAAAGCCAGAGTTTCACTGATAAGTAGAAGCGGGGAAATACATACGGCAAGCACAAATTTCCTGGGTTATTATCGTTTTGCAAATCTCCCAGCGGGAGAAACCTACATTTTCAGCGTCGCGCATAAGCTTTATCAATTTCAGCCGCAGGTGTTTTTTCTTACGGAAGAAGTGGAGGGCTTTAACATTACGGCAATGCCGTAATGTTAAAAGGCAGACGGCAGCAAACTTCGAAACAGACACGCAAAAAAGCAGCTTGATTCAAAAGGAGTTTTGAAAGGAGTTGAATAGATGAGAAAAATCTGGTTTGTTTTGGTTTTAGCTTTATCGCTTGTTTCCGCGGCTGTTGGGCAACAAACGACAATCAGTGAAGAATTTCGTGGCGAAACGATTAAATCAATTTTGCAACTGCTCAAAGACAAATACGCTTACCCGGAAATCGCTCAAAAAATGGAAACGGCGATTCGCGAAAAGCAGAAACGCGGCGAATATGATTCGATTTCCGACGGTGACAAATTAGCTGCAAAAATCACCGCAGATTTGCGCTCGGTTTTTGACGATAAGCATTTGAAATTATCCTATTCGGCGCAACCGATTCCGGTTAACTCGGGGAAAGCGGGCGCTCCTTCGGCAGAGGAAATCGAACGGGCGCGGCGTCGGCAACGGCGTGAGAATTTCGGTTTGGCAAAAGTCGAAATACTAAAAGGAAACGTCGGATTGATTCAGCTAAATTATTTCGCACCGCTCGACTGGGCTAGCGACACGCTCGCGGCAGGGATGAATGTTGTTGTTAATACTGACGCGCTTATTTTTGACGTGCGCAGTAACACGGGAAGTTATGATATTGACACAGTACCGTTTGTTTGCAGCTATTTGTTCGATAAACCCATTCAAATCAGCGATATCTTCTCGCGTGAGGCGAACGAAACCAGACAGCTTTGGACTTATGCAAAGGTTCCCGGCAAAAAGTTTTTAGATAAACCGGTTTTCATTTTAACAAGCCGAAAAACGGCTTCCGGAGCGGAGGCTTTTGTTTCAGGTTTGAAAAGATTAAACCGTGCCGTACTCGTCGGGGAAACAACTATGGGCGCAACGATGCCGGGAATGTCGCACCGTGTTAACGAACATTTCTCAATCTGGATTTCAACCGGTCGAGGCGCGAGCGCTTCAGCCGGAAACGAAAACAAAGGCATCTCGCCAGATTTCTCAATTGCTCCAGAAAAAGCTTTGAATGCAGCTTATTTACAGGCGTTAAATCAAATTCTCCAAAACGCAACAGACGAGGAATGGAAAACTCAATTAAAGAACATTGCTGCTGAAATCACAGGTGAAAAATTATGAGATCAATGTATTTTTTATTTTTTCAACACTCACACTAGGGGGTCGAGGAACTTGTATGAGACTTCAACGGAGTCAATAGTAAATATAAACATTTCCTTAACTTCCGACGACATAAGCTAACAAATAAAAAGGCGAGCGTTTAAATAACGCTCGCCTTTTTTAAAGGTGGAACTTGTCTAACTTGAAAAAAAAATCTTTCGGTGATTGAGTTCACGAAAAAATCTCGCGTCAGTTAATAGAAGCGAAAACGGCAACGAATCAGAATTGGTTTTCACCGCTGTTTTCCACAAATTTTAGGAGAAGTTAAAAATGAAGAATATTTTCGGTCTAATTTGTTTATCGCTTTTATTAACGTGGATAAGTGTTGCCAATATTAAAGGACAAACCTCGAATTTATCCGACGAATTAATCAATTTGAATAACGAGGCGAGCGAGCAGGCACTGTTGAAAAATTATGACCGAGCAATCGAGTTGTTTGAAAAAGCAATCTCACTTTCGCCAAAATTTAATATTGCTCGTTCTAATCTGGCAAACACGCTGGCTTATGCCGAGCGTTATGAAGAGGCAATCCGGCGTTTTAAAGAACTGATCGCTGATGAGCCGGATAACGTCCAAGCGCATATCGGATTAGGCAAAGCACTGCTTGATGCGGGACAGGCATCCGAAAGCGTCAAAGCATTTCGCCAATCAATTCAACTCGCGCCCAACAACGCAGCGTTTCACATAAAGCTCGGTATCGCACTGCACCATGCCCAAAACTATGACGAAGCTTTCGCCGAATTCAATACAGCAATCCGGCTTGCGCCTGAATTCGCGACCGCTTATAACGCCAAAGGCGTTGCATTTGTGACGCTTAACAAATTAGATGAAGCGATTGCGAATTTTGAAAAAGCAGTCCGCATAGATGCTTCGTTTGCCGACGCTTACAACAATCTCGGCGTGGTTATGACCCTCCAAGGCAAAAAGAAAGCGGCACACAAATATTACCTGAAAGCCGCCGAACTGCTCCCCGATTCGAGCCGTGCGCAATACAACTTGTCTCTAAGTTTTCTTCAGCTTGGCGACCGCCCGGCAGCGCTCAAGCATTTTGCTCATTTGAAAAAGCTTGACGCCGAATTAGCTGAACGACTGTCAAAACAGATTTATCAAGGTTATGTTCTTGACGCTGCAGCGCTTGAGGAACGTGTAAAAACGGTTCCTTAAGAAAGTTATAGACCGAGTGGAGGCGAGAAAGTGTTGCGCTCTCCCTAACGGCAGCGTTTTCTCTTCGACTATTAAAAATTCGCTTCAAGGAGAAGGAATAAAATGTTTTGTTATTTTTTAGAATTAAAGCTCAAGATTCGTTCAGCAACAATAAATTTTTTAGCAGGAATGTTGCCCATTGTTTGCATAACGGTTTCGGCGCAAGCGCAGCAAAATCCGGGAAACCTTGATCCGGCATTTAACGGCAACGGAAAAGTCATAACAAATCTCTCAAATCCAGACAATATTGCCGGAGCAGTCGCCGTGCAGCCGGACGGCAAAATCGTCGTTGCAGGATTGAGCGGAACGATCAACACCACCAGCGAAACGCCGGGCACGTCGAATTTTGTTGTTCTTCGTTACAACGCTGACGGAACGCTCGATAATTCGTTCGGGGGCAACGGCAGAGTCGTTACATCCTTCGGCGATGGCGAACACGGTGCCGGCGCGGTTTTGGTTCAACCAAACGGAAAAATTCTGGTTGCGGGAAGCATTAACACGAAAACACCAGCCGGAGCCGTCGCGCTTGCGCGTTATAAT
The DNA here is from genome assembly GCA_030863175.1 of Acidobacteriota bacterium. GTDB lineage: Bacteria > Acidobacteriota > Blastocatellia > Pyrinomonadales > Pyrinomonadaceae > JALZCH01. The sequence continues at coordinate 15,231 of JALZCH010000021.1, forward strand.
CTGGACGGCAGCGCGGACCTGACATTTGACGATGATGGAAAAACTACGACAGATTTTCAGGTAAATGTTGCCGAGCGCGCCGAAGCAATGATTTTACAGCCGGACGGCAAAATCGTGGTCGTCGTTTCGACCGTCAGAAATAACTCTATAGAAGACCAAATTTATGTCGCCCGTTATAACGCGGATGGTTCATTGGATTTCTCTTTTGCGGGCGATGGTATTACAACTCTGCCGTTTGTCATTCCCGGTGGCGTGGTGCAAGGCATGTCGGCGAGCGATGTCGCTCTGCAAACAGACGGCAAGATCGTTGTCGCGGGAACCGTCGCAACCGCCCAGAGTTCCGATTTTTTCGTTTGGCGAGTCAATCCTGACGGTACAAACGACCAAACCTTCGGCGGGCGCGTCGTGACCGCTTCTTTCAACAATTCCGATCACGCAATTTCGGTTTTTGTTCTGCCCGACAATAAAATCCTTGTAGCCGGTGACACTTTTAACGACACAACGATTAGAAACGATTTTGCTTTCGCAAGATTTAATCCCGACGGCAGCCGAGATGGCACTTTCGATGGCGACGGGAGAAAGACAACTTCGTACCAAGAAACGGCATTAATGATTGCGCTCGATTTTGCGATGCTGCCGGGCGGTAAAATTGTTAGTGTTGGCGGAGTTTTTTCCTTGAATGCCCCGACCGATTCAAATTTCGCAGTGACTAAATTTGATGCAAACGGAAATCTGGATCCGTCATTCGACGGCGACGGAAAAGCCGTTACTAGCTTTGGCGACGCTAACGATATCGCATTTGCAGCAGCAATTCAGCAGGACGGAAAAATCATCGCCGCCGGAAGCACTGAAACTAACACCGGAACCGACAATTACAACATCGCCATTGCGCGTTATCTCGGCGACGGCGGCGGAGCGACGCGCAAAACGGAATTCGATTTTGACGGCGACGGTAAAAGCGACGTTTCCGTCTTCCGCGACACTGAGAAAGCCGAGTGGTATTTTTTGCGAAGCGGCTCAAAGGACGCTTTTGCGGGCGCTCAATGGGGCGCGACAAACGACCGGATTGCGCCGGCGGATTATGATGGCGACGGCAAAACCGACATTGCCGTTTGGCGCAAAGGCGACGCAACCACTGGGAATAGATCGTATTTTTACATTTTGAACAGTTCAAATAATTCGTTTCGCGCAGAGCAGTTCGGAAATAATCTGGATATTCCTTGGGCGGGCGATTGGGACGGCGACGGTCGAGCAGATTTGGCTGTTTATCGAACCGGCGTCGGCACAACCGGACAAAGCCGCTTTATTTATCGCCCGTCTTCTGCACAGAATACTGATTTCGTCACGATTGATTGGGGCACCGGGACTGACGAACCGATGCGCGGCGATTTTGACGGTGATGGCAAACTCGATGCCGCCGTAGCTCGCGGCGGCGACTGGTACATCCGTCAAAGCTCAAACGCTTCGCTGCGCGTTGAAAACTGGGGATTGTTTAGCGACCGCTGGGTTCCGGCTGATTATGACGGCGACGGGAAAACAGACGTGGCGGTGTTTCGTAACGGCGTCTGGCATATAAAACAAAGCTCAAACAATCAATCGCGTTCAGTTTCGTGGGGCTTAAATACGGACAGACCGGTTCCCGCCGACTACGATGGCGACGGTAAAGCCGATTTTGCAGTGTATCGAGACGGAATTTGGTATTTGCTTCTCAGCACAAACGGTGGAATGAAAACCGTAAACTTCGGTTTGCCCGATGACAGACCGGCTCCGACAGCTTATCTGCGGCAACCGATTCTGCTGCTTCAATAGTAAAAATCGGCTTTATTTGAAAAAGAGGAGCAATCTGGCTCCTCTTTTTTTGTTCAAAAGAAAATAACAGATTCTGACTTAGGGGACTGTTCTTGAAAGCCGAAATGTAAATTGTTGAGACAAGATTCATTTCGTCTCTACTTCTACAAATGATGAAAACTTATTTGCCAGAGAGAGCAAGTTTTTAAGTTAGTTTGATTTTTGCCGCTTTTCAAGAAAACGGAGGAAACGCTCATCTTTATGCAAATTAGCAAGTCGCGGGTCTTGTTTGAGCAAGTTTGGGTCTTTTATCTCTTTGGCTTCGATTTTTTCGAGCCATGCGAAGGCATTTTCGGCGTCGCCAAGCAAGGTGTAAACGAGGGCAACGTCAAAACTTAGTTTTAGAATTTCTTTTCGATGCGCCGGGTTTTGAAGCAAACGATTTACCAGCGCTAAGGCGTCGTCGCGCCGATTGTTTGCCGCGTACGCCTGCGCCTGCATTAAAATCCAGAGCGGCTCGTTTTCGTCTTTGCCGCTGTAAATGCGTCCGATGCGGTAAGTTTCGAGCGCGGCTTCATAGTCGCCCAGCATTTGCTGCGCGATTGATTTAAAGAGGTAAGAGTTGACATAACCGGCATCGAGTTCAATCGCTTTGTCAAAATAGGCAATCGCTTCGGGCAGGCGTTTCAGTCCTAAGTTAATAGCTCCGACGTTGAAATGAATCACAGCGGATTTGGGGTCAAGCTCGGCGGCGATTTTTATTTCGCGCAAAGCATCTTCGTTTCGGTCGGTAGCTCGCAGAATCTGCGAGTACCAGTGATGAGCGCGCGGCAACGACGGATTGATTTCTATCGCGCGTAAAAAATGTTTCTCCGCTGCCGCAAAATTACCCGTATTTTTGTAAGTCGTCATCGCCAGCGAGGTGCGGGCTTCGGCTAAGTCGGGATCGAGTGCCAGAGCTTTAAGTGCGTATTCTTCGGCTGTTTTGTAAGCAGTCTGCGCCGCTTTTTTGTCCTTATCGGCGAGAACAAGATGCGCGTCCGCCAAACCGGAAAATGCGAGCGCGAAATTAGGATCCCGTTTCGTAGCTTCGGTGAACAATTTGATGGCGCGATTAACGCCTTCCAGCGAGCGGGTTTCGAGCTGTTGCGTTCCAGCTTGATAAAGCTCGTCGGCAACTGCGTCATTCGTACGCGGCTTTTCGCTCGCCGCACGATTGGCTGGCGTTGCCTCAACTTGGTGAGGCTCGTGTTGAATCGGGAATTTTTTTACAACGATCTTTTGGTTTGTTACGGCGTAAATGCCGACGAAAACCAAAACTGCTAAAACAGCCGCGAAAACAGCAGCAAAGACCCCCGCGCGAGCTTTGAATTTGCCCGGCTTCTGAAGTTCGACTGTCTTCGGTGAAGATACATCGGCGGTTGTTTTTAAATCCGGCAACGGCTTGATTCGTTCGAGCAGCCCGGCAAAACGCGGGTCTTTGCGCAAACGGTCGAGCCGCGGCTCGACCCGCATCCGCAAAGTATAGTAACCGCGTTCTTCAATTGCCAAATCAAACCAACCAAACGCCTTTTCATCTTCATTCAGATAAGCGTAGAGCAGAGCCAGATAATATGCCGGAACTATTTCTTTCTTCCGGCGCATCTCCAATTCAGCTGCGATGACTCTGGCATCTTTAATTTGACCGGCGTCAATAAGAGCGAGCGCGAGCGAGAATTTATTTAAAGCCTGTTCGTCGCAAATGCGAATGGCGCGGCGGCAGCTTTCAATCGCTTCGTCGAATTTTCCGAGGCGCGGGCAAATCCAGCCCAAACTTTGCAGCGCAATGTAATAATCAGGATCGAGTTCGAGCGCGCGTCTCGCCTTTTTAAAACTTTCCTCGTAGCGCCGCGCATTGTAAAAAACGAGCGAAAACATAGAAGCCACCGCCGGAGAATTCGGGTCGAGCTGCTCGGCGAGCTGCATTTCAACCAACGCTTCTTCGTGTCTTTCGGTCACGCTCAACAAAAATGCATACCATTCGTGCGCTCGCGCATAATTCGGGTTAAGCCGAATCGCCTTTTTGAAGAGCCGTTCGGCTTCCGAAAAATCCCAATCGTAAGCCCAAGTCGTAAACGCCAGCGCCGTGTAAGCTTCACCTAAATTCGGGTTGAGTTCGATGGCTCGGAGCGCGTACTGTTTCGCGCGTGCAAAACCTTCGGAATTTGAAGTTAATCCATAGATTGTCTGTAAATTATAAAAATCCGCAAACCCGCAATACGCGAGAGCGAAGTTCGGGTCAAGAGTGATTGATTGCACAAAGCAATTTTCCGCTGCGCTGATACCGCCGAAGGTATAATTGTGGAAAAAGAAGCGACCGCGTAAATATGCTTCATAAGCCGCCGGATTGGTCGTTCCGTGACGGCGCAAAAAATTTTGTTCTTCCGCTGTCAAACGAGGCACGAGCGATGCGGCAACTCTTTCTGAAATCGAATCTTGAAGGCGAAAAATATCTGCATCAGTTTCATCGAACATCGCCGCCCAGAGAACGATGTCGTCTTTAATCTTATGAAGTTGGGCAGTGACGCGAATTTGATCGCTTCCGCGAAGAATATGACCTTCGAGAACATAATCAACGTTCAATTCTTTACCGAGCGCGCGGGCGTCCACAGTTTCCTCCGTAAGCCGCAGTACGGAGCTCGTCGGTCGAACGATGAGTCGCTGAACACCGGAAAGCGTGGTGGTCAGCGCATCCGCTAAACCAACGCCCAAAAAATCTTCATTTGATTTTATGATTTTGCCGTTTTCGGCAGAGATAATTTTAAACGGAGCAACGGCGAGCGAAACATTTGCTCCGTCGGAATTGTTCTCGGTTTTTTCAAAAAAAGATTTTTGCCCGATTTTGGCAGCACCTGATAAACCAGCCAAAGCTCTTTCAACCTTAAGACTTAAATCAGCTACCGAAACGTATCGCTCGAACGGATTTTTCCGCAGGGCTTTCAAAACAATAAAACTCAATTCGTCGGAAATCAGAGTTTGAGCTTCGTGCTTCGGATTTTGAACTTCCTGCTCGCAAATAACGCGGGCAATTTCGTGAGGCGAGCGGGAAGGGAATTTGTAAGGACGCTTTCCGGTTAAAAGCTCGTAAAGAAGCACGCCCAGGCTGTAAACGTCCGTTGCGGGCGTCATCTTTTCGCCCTTGATTTGTTCGGGCGAAGCGTATTCCGGCGTCATTTGACGCATCAGCGTAGCCGTTTGAGCATCCGAATTATTGTGCGAATCGGCGTCGAAAATTTTGGAAATTCCGAAATCGAGCAGCTTAACGATGCCATTTTCAGTAACAAGAATATTACCGGGCTTCAAATCGCGGTGAATTACGCCCGCTTCGTGCGCGTATGAGACGGCGGCACAAATCTGTTGAAACAATTCGATTTTGTTCGATAAATCCAATCTGTGTGCTTCGCAATAATCAAATAACGGTTTGCCTTCCACGTATTCCATAACGAGGTACGGCGTGCCGCTGTTTGTCGTTCCTCCGTCAATCAGACGGGCGATGTTCGGATGTTCGAGACGAGCTAGAATCTGGCGTTCGTGGCGAAATCGGCGCAGATTAAATTCGGTATCAGCGCCGGTTTTGACGAGCTTAACGGCAACCTCTTTCTCGAATTCGCCGTCCGCACGAACAGCCAGATAAACCGCGCCCATTCCGCCGGCGGCGATTTTTCTGACGATACGATAAGCCCCGAATTTTTGTCCGTTAAGCTCAAGAGTAACAGGTTTTTTCGGCTGTTTATGAAAAAATGCGCCGGAAAGGGAACTGGGCATTACAGCCGGAGTTTCGCAAAAGTCTCCCGCTTTGGCATCAGCCGCGAGAAGATCGGAAATTTCCTGTCGCAGTTTTTCGTCGCCCGCGCAAAGCTCGCGCAACCGTTCGTCGCGCTCCGCCGCAGGCAAGTCGGCTATGACGGGAAAAATTTCTTCAATTTTTTGCCAGAAATCTTTGGACATCAAAACAGGGCGAAAAAAACGAGTCTCGATTTCGATATGACGAGAAGTGATTTAGGTTGCAATTAATCTCCCATTATTTCTTTATAAAGCCACGCCTTGACGATTCGCCATTGCCGAATGACCGTTGCCGTCCCGACGCCTAAAACTTCCGCCGTTTCTTCAATCGAAAGCCCGCCGAAATAGCGCAGCTCGACCAATTTGGCTTTATCGGCATCCTGTTCCGCGAGTTTTTCGAGCGCATAGTCTAAGGCAATTAACTCGGCGGCGCGTTCGTCTGAAACGTCAACAGTGCCCTCGTCGAGCGATAACTCAAAAGCGCCTCCTCCGCGTTTGTCTCTCAAACGCTTGCGAGCGCGGTCAATCAAAATGCGGCGCATCATGCCTGCCGCAATTCCGAAAAACTGCGCGCGATTTTGCCAGTCGACGCGAGTCTGGTCAACCAATTTTAGATAGGCTTCGTGAACCAGAGCTGTGGTTTGCAAAGTTTGAGTATTGTATTCCCGTTTCAGATGTCGATGTGCGATTCGGCGCAATTCTTCATAAACAAGAGGCAGCAATTCTTCAAGCGCCTCCGAATTGCCGCCCTTCCATTCAATTAATAGCTGTGTAATATCGGTTTGTTCGCTCATCAACCCACGAAAATGAACCTTGAATTTAATATAACGTCACTTCGGGATAAAAAAACAAATTACAAAAGCAAACTCTTTGACATTGTAATTCAGTTTCGAAGCTAAGATGGAAAAACTACAAAGCTGGAAGGTTAAGACTTGCAGTTTTGGCAACTAAATAAACGGTAGATCAACTCGTCGATGTTTCGACAACTCAAATTGCCCAATTTTGTTTTCAAAAAGAGTCCGCAAAACACGCGCGATTTTGGCAAACTCTTGATTCTCTAAAAGTTCTGGAAGGCGTGTCAAAAAACAATGATTGTATAAGCTCCGAAATTTGTAATTAAAACTAATTATAAATCAAGCGGGCTTTTCACGCTGGTGCCTTTATTCGGGACATGCGTGTAAATCATTGTAGTTTGCACATCCTTGTGTCCCAGCAATTCCTGAACTGTCCGAATGTCGTATTGATTCTCCAACAAATGAGTTGCAAAGCTATGCCGCAAAGAATGACACGAGCCGCGTTTAATAAGCCCGGCATCCATAATAGCTTTTATAACAGGACGTCGAATGCGTCATCGCTTATATGATGACCCCGTATTTCACCACTCCGCAGGTCAATAAAAAAATTAGCCGGCGGAAAAGCATATTGCCATTGCCATTCGTGAGCTGCATTCGGGTATTTACGTTCAAGCGCATTAGGCAAATAAACTGATCCGCGACCATTACGCAAATCATCATCGTGCAATTTCGTTTCCGCCCGTGTCATTGCCGCCGTTAGATGTTTAATGGTAAAACTTTCAGTAATTCCACTCGTAACATAATTCAACATCTCAGTTAGTTAAAGGAGAATAAACAGTGAAAATTTTTGTCGCGGTTGTTGCAGCGTTAACAGCCTTCTTTATTTCAATCTCTGCTCAGGAAAAGCTAACTGAATCCGCGACCGGTACTAAAGATAATCTGAGCATAAATGTTGATAAATACCTGATAAGTCTTACCGAAGCCGGTTTTTCAGGCACGGTTTTGATTGCCAAAGGCGACCAAATTATTTTGCATAGAGGCTATGGCTGGACTGACAAACAAAGGGCAGTTCCGGTTTCGATTGATTCCGAGTTTTGGGTAGCGTCAATTTCAAAACAGTTTGCCGCCGCTGCAATTCTCAAACTTCAGGAAAAGGGGAAAATCAGTCTCACAGATTTGATTACGAAATATTTTAAGAGCGTCCCAAAAGATAAAGCTGCCATTACGGTACATCAGCTTCTCTCACACACATCGGGCATAGGACAAAATTATGCGGCTGACGGGATTATTAATCGTGATGATGCTGTTTGGTCAATTTTACAAGAGCCGCTGAAAAGTGTACCGGGAGAAAAATTCAACTACTCAAATGATAATTACACGCTCTTGGCAGCGATCATTGAAGTTGCATCCGGGCAAAGTTATGAGTCTTTCCTTCGCTAAAACCTGTTTCAACCGGCGGGTATGTCTCAAACGAGTTTTTGGGGTGAAACCGGAAGACGCCATCAGAGAAAAATTGCTCCAATCATCGGAGAAATTTCGGCTAATAGCAAAGAGGCAAATTGGGGGTTTCGCGGAGCAACCGGCATTTCATCGACTTCCGGAGACCTCTACAAATGGCATCGCTCCTTGCTTACGAATATTGTGATTTCAAAAATTAGCCGGGAGAAGCTTTTCAAGCCTTACGTTAAAGCAGGAAACGTCGGACAGTATGCTTACGGGTGGTTCGTGTCGAAAACAAAGGATGGGCAAGAGGTGGTCTGGACACGCGGCAATGAAGATTTTGGGCATAATGCAATTATCAGCCGGTATTCCAACGGCTTAGTAACTATCGTGCTAACTAACGCAGGTGAATCAGCGGGCGTTCCGGTGAGCCGAATAGTAAGTGCGGAACTGGAAAGAATGATATATGACAATAACGCCGCGAATACTGGCAAAAGCATGGAGTAGTTATGTGACTGTTCCTTTTCTAAAGGCGCATCTAACAAATCAATGGACGTGAGGCGGAAACAGCGTCTTCCATCGAACATAGCTTTTTATTTTTCGGCAGGTCGCGGGCTGGTTTCCGCCCTTCGTTATCTCAACCGTTCGGCATTTCATTTTTGTAATCAACGGATGAGTAATAGGACGGTATGACTCCAGCCTTAATTATATTCGTTATTTGCATGGTTGGAATAAATACAGTTTTATATTTGTGCCGTGCGGGAAAAACTCGACGCGGCGTGTTTGACCTTCGTTTTTAATGGTCACAACCAAAGGGTTTTTCGCCGACCAGCCGTTGGCGAAGCGGTTCGAGTTTTCGATTGAAACGAATTCCATTCCGTCGCGCAAGCCAGCGCGGTGCGCTACGCCGTTTTCAACAACCCCAGCAATTTTGCGGGTTTTGAAAGTTTCGGCGAGCGAAAATCCCGGCTCGAACGATGGCACTTCGCTAGCGCGCAAATCATAGGTTTTGCCGAGTGCATCGGGCAAAACGGAAATCGGCTCTCCGCGCAGGATAAATTTTTCCAAATCCTTTTTCGCGTCTAACCCGAAGCCTCGTGCCGTTTCAAAAAAGGCTTGTTCCGAAATTTTTCCGTCGGTTTTCGAGGCGGATTGGTAAAGCCCACGGATGAAATCAATTAATTTCACTTTTTTGCCGTTTTTGCGTTGCAACTCGGTTTCCCAATTTAAAGCCATTAAAGCGCCACGATAATAAGCGAGTTTTTTGTATGCTGAGTTGTATTTTCCGGCTTTCGCAGCGACAGTTAAATCTTCGTAAGTCGCCGCGCGGTGCGGGTTGTCGGCGATGTTGATGATGTCCTGATTGACGAGTTTGGTAAATTTTTCCGTTGTGATTAAATTGTTGTCGAGCAGAAGCCGCCGCGCGAGATAATCGGTGACGCCTTCGTCAAACCATTCGTCACGCAATCGGGTAAAGGGCTTATCCGGCACGATTCTGATTTTGCCCGGCAGCCAGTTATGCATTAATTCGTGCGCGAGCAGCACGTTTAATTCGTCTTTTGTGATTTCCGGTTTGACGAAACAGATGAAAGAGTTTTTCGGGGCGTAACCTGACACGAAACCGCTGCGGGGAGCGATAACAATGTTAAAAAACGGTTGACTGTAATCGGCGAAAACGTCGCGCTGGATTTTGACAATGCGTTCAGCGGCGCGGTAAATCTCATTGCTAGAAACGTTTAATTTGCCGTGAACGAAAACCGAAACCGGTTTTTCGTGGAATTTAAACGCGCGGCTTTCTGCTCCGCCGCCGATTGCCGCCGAAGCCAGTTCTTCGTAACTGGCAAGAATCTCAAACTTCGCCGCATTTTGGTCAACGGTCGAATATAAACGCCAATTTTGCGGTGCTTGGGTGATTTCGATTTGATAACGTCGTTTCTGATTTTCGTTGCCTATTTGCAATAGGTATTGACAACCCGCGAGATGAAAATGATTTGCGCTCGTGTGCGGCGCGTAGGGATTTTCGTTCATCGCCTGCGGCTCAAAAGAGAGTGTGTAACGCAGCCGAACCACACCGTTAATGTCGGGATTGACGACTCGCTCCGCACCGTTTGCACCATTTTCGACAATGGTGCCGGCTTCGCCTTCGAATTTAATGACATAACGATAAATGTCTGGCGTGCCAAAACAATCCTGCGGCAGTTTGATTTTAACGGAATGGTTTTCCGCTTTTAAATGCACGGCGATTTCCAAATTCGTGCGGTCGGCTGCCGGAACGGGTTTAATCTGGTAGCTTATCCGGTCGTCGATTTGCGCCCCATTAAACGCACCGAAAAACAAGAAGATAAAGAACAATAATGAAATCATCAGTTCAATCCATACGACGAATTTTGCCGCAATTAACTCCATTTTAAAAAGCGCAAAATAATCAGGAAAAGTATCATTAAATACACATTTATGCTTATTAATTTTAAGGTCTATTGTAAATTAGCTTTTGTAGATTAAAACGTTCCGAACAAATCAATGGACGTGAGGCGGAAACAGCTACGATGTTATCAACCTTCTATTTTAACAATGGGCGGGCTTGGTGGCGGTTTCCATCCGCGTCAGTTCAATCGTTCGTCGGCTTTCCTTTCACCCAAACTTCCGGATATGTTATCGAAGACAAGCATTTACGTTTTTTTATTTGAAGATTACGTTTTTGGGGTAGAAATACTGCTATGGAAACAAAACTTGAAAAAGAAGTGCGCTTCTTAAAAATTTACGCCGTAATCGCAACTCTTGCTTGTGCGGTATTTTTATTGACCGCTTTTGCCGCACAAAATAAAAATCAGAAGTTTCAGGAAATTGATGTCGAGCGCATCAACATAGTGGAAAAAGACGGCAAATTAAGAATGGTTATTTCCAACGAAGCACGCCAGCATCCCGGAATCGTTAATGGAAAAATCATTGAGCGAAAAGGACCGCGCCCGCCCGGAATGATTTTCTTCAACCAACTGGGAGACGAGATGGGCGGTTTGATTTTCGGGGAAAACGGTGGAAACGGGCATTTTGGCTCATTAACTTGGGATAAAGTCAGAAACGACCAGACAATGGGTTTCAGGTATTTAGAAAGCGATAATGGAACTTATCAGTCCGGTTTGGAGATGTGGCAGCAGCCTAATCTTCCAGCTGATGTGGTAAACGCCAAATACGAAGCAGCTAACAAAATACCAGACGAAGCGAAACGTAAAGCCGCCATTCAGGCATTGATTGATAGCAATGAACTGGCGACTAACCGGTTATTTCTTGGAAAACGACGCGATAACTCAACGATGCTGATAATGAATGACATCAAAGGCAAACCGCGAATCAGAATGCAAGTTGCGCCGGATGGAGCACCCAAACTGGAATTTTTAGATGAAACTGGCAAGGTTTTCTACAGTTTGCCCGGAGAAAATAAAGCCGGTAAAAAATAACAACGCCGTTTTATATTTAAACGCCGCCGAGCAAATCATCGGACGCGATGCGCAAACACGTACTCTCTTAAATTCGACGGGAATTTCGCCCGCTTCAATGCAGCCGTTAGACCGCAAACACATTAAGTTGATGTGCAGATAATTCTCGATTAAATTACCTCTACAAATGAAGTCAAGAAAGGAGATTCAATGAGGCAGTTACTTATATTTTTAATCCTGATAATTGCTATAACACCATTTACTTTTGGACAAACCGCAACTAAGGCGAAAGACGAAAGTAAGACTGTGAAAGAGGTAAAACAAGTCCTCAGACAGATAGAAGAGGCATCCGTGCGTATGGACAAATCTGCTCTTGAGCGACTGCTTGCCGATGATTTTACTTTTGCAAATTCTGTTGGTGTAGCTAGCGTAAAGCGTCAGCACATTGAAGCGTTCGGTCCCGACAAATTTAAGTTGGATTCTATCGTAACAGATGAGGAGAAGGTGCGATTATATGGAAATACGGCAGTAGTGACCAGAAGCAGCGAGGTCAAATCCCAAGTAGGTGGCAGAGATATCAGCGGAAAAGTCCGAAGCCTGATGGTTCTCGCTAAGCAAGATGGACGATGGCAACTTGTTGCGCAACAGGATACACGCATAATACAGCCTCAAACACGATGATGCATCGTGTAATGGTGCGATAGCAAGAACACCAGGCTACGAAGAGGTGCGGTCTAACGGTTGAATTGACGCGGGCGCAAAAACACGGAACGTGCTGGAGAAGGTACGTGATGCGCCTCGCGTCCAATGATTTGTTCGATGCGGCATAGCTTAGTGCCGTACTGTTACTCAAACGATCGCCCCATTGGAGGCAAACTCATTGCCTTACGCCAAACCGAAAGTTGTCCGATATGATTTGCCGTGTGCCCGACAAGCACTTGCGTTAAAGCGTGGCGAATTGTTGGGAACACCTCAAGATACGATTCCACTGGGAAAGGTTTATCCAACTGAGAATCGTCGAGCTTGACGACGGCTTCAAAAATTCGAGATTGTGCATCGCCGAGCATTGCCAGAGCTTCATCTTTTGTTTCATACAGGCTGGCATCAGGGACGGGCACACTGCCGGGACCGAACCGCTGTGCCCAATCACTCGGCAGCCATTCGGATAATCCGACGACACCGCCCAGCATTTGACAAGCAAACGTCAGGTGACCGATTACCCAACTTGGATGATTCATAATTCCATTTGGCTGCGCCACCATATCAGCCGCAGCAACGTCTTCAACTTGTTCGCGCAGAAAGTCAAGGCAATAGGCAAAACTATGTAGTACAGGTTTCATTGTCATAATAAACATCTTCTCAGCGACAAAACTACAATTAAACCCTTCGTTGCAGTAGTTTGCCCTGATTGGTATAAAATCTACCTCCGCGTTTATACGCGAAAAATCGAGATAAATTGTATCGCTTAATTTTTCTTTTTAAGAATTGAAAGGATTTTTGCGTAAACTGCCGCAAACCAATCACTGATTCAAACGAACAATAACAATGAGGATAAATGGGAAGCGCCGAACAAGTTATTGGACGTGAGGGCGAAACAGCTCTTATGAACATCGTCCGTTAAATTTACGTTGTCGCTGCCGGTTTCGCCCCACGTCATCTGATTCGTTAGATTGCTTTGAGGTATAGTAATGAAACGCATTTGAATCAAGAAAGAAGAGGGAGTATGAACATGGGTGAACCTGTCAAAGCAAATTCGGTAGCTACTGCCGAACCGATGGCATATAACGTAGATTCGATTGCCAAACTTGAGCATAAAGAATTGCATCAACGTTCTTCAGGAGAAAAGGTCAGTGACTTTTTTGTCTCGGTGATGGGCAGTATGCCGTTTCTTGTATTTCACGTGATAGGATTTGCTGCCTGGTTTGTGATCAATCTTAATGCCTTTCCGGGTGTAACCCCTTTTGACCCTTTCCCCTTCGGCATTTTAACGCTTATTGTTTCATCTGAAGGAGTCTTTCTCGCCATCTTCATCTTAATCAGCCAAAACCGTATGGCGAGGCAGTCTGACAAGCGGGCGCATCTGGATTTGCAGGTCAACATGCTCACATAGCAGGAGATGACGATGATGCTTCGCATGCAGCAACGGCTCTGTGAGCATTTTGGAGTAGAAGTGGATACTGTCAAGGAAGAGGCAAAGCAATTACTGGAAGAAACCGATGTCAACCGGGTAGTAAAGACGCTGGATGAGAAATTACCTGGTTGAGAATTAACTTTTTTACAGTTTTGATTCAATAAAGAGCACAATCTAACAACTCATTCAACCGGACTTGCAATTAGCTTGAATTTTATACTCAATGTCTATTGCTCGCCGGTTAATTCGGGTGCCAGCTGTCTTATGTATGGTAAGTTACGATGAGCCACATGAATAAGATTATTTCAACAGCCTTTTTGACGTTGCTTGTTTTAGCTGGCACTAGCTTTGCTCAAAACGATTTGTTAAGTCGAGTCCCGCAACTACAAGAAACCGCCCGCAAAGCAGCCGGCGGTGTGTTAGGCTGCGGCAAGGGCGGTTCGCTTGAGCTGGTTACAAGTCGCGGAGAGATTACAATTGGAGTTGATCTTGACCCGATTCACGTTTTTGGCGGAAAAATTGTCGTTGCAGATTTGTTAACTTTGCTTAAAGCGCGTATTGAGGCGAACCAGACAGGTGAGCGAAATCCGATGTCGGGTGAAGTTGATACGCTTTTGTATATAACTTTATCAGTGCTTGGAAAATCCAAAGATCCTGATGTCATTCCTGTTATTAAGCAATTGCTTGAAGATAAAAACGAAACAGTAGTTTTTCATTCCGCTAACGCATTGCAGCAATTAGCTGACTCTGACGAAGGATTACAGCTTGAAATAGAAAAAATTGTAATTCCTAAAACAGCAATTGAACTATATAGAAAATTTGGCGGAGAATTGCCAAAATGGGTGAAATTAAAAGAGAACAGCTAACAAATCATTGAACGCGAGGCGGAAACAGCTACGCTCTTATTAAAATTGTGTTTTATCCTTAGCGGGCTAGGCAACGGTTTCCGTCTCGCTCATCTCTTCCGTTAGCCCGCTGACTCGAACTAACAGGTGTATATTCGTGTTGATTTAGGCGACAATGGTGACTATTAGGCAAATTCAGGAAGCTGACGCTGCGCTTTTTCTAGAACTCTGCCACAGGCTTGATAAAGAGACCCAATTCATGATGCTTGAGCCGGGCGAGCGTAAGACTTCTCTTGAAGAGCAAAGTCAACAGATCAGGAATATCCTTCTTATGGATAATCAGACGATCCTCGTCGCTGAAGCCGGTAATGAAATAATTGGTTACGTGGCAGCCTTAGGCGGCGATTTCCGAAGGAACCGGCATTGTGCTCAAATCGTTATCGGTGTTCTGCAAGTCTTTAGCGGTCAGGGAGTCGGAACGAAGCTATTCTTGGGACTGGAACATTGGGCGAGGCAGAATAGTATTCACCGGCTGGAGCTGACAGTTATGGCTCATAATGATAGGGCGGTTAAGCTGTATCGAAAGATGGGCTATGAAATTGAAGGCACAAAGAGGGATTCGTTGCTGGTCAATGGCTCCTATGTAGATGAGTATTATATGGGTAAGTTGTTAGCATGACCGCCGGCACGGGCTAACAAGTTTTTGGACGCTAGCGCAAAACAGCTACTTTCTTATCAACCTTGCGTAGTTTCTATCAACCTGCATGTATCCAGCTTCGCGCCGCGTTAATGATGCCGTTAGATTGCTTCTAATTGTAACTGGACGAATCGGAAAGCCTGATGAACCACTTATTTAAATCAATAATTTTCTTGATTGCGATAACTCTGCCTTTTTGGATTGCGGCGCGGATTATAATTTATCTCTCAAGAAAAAAGCGAAATGAGCAAGCGCAAATCAGGACGGAATTTATCTTAACAACATTTTTTGTTTATTTAATTTTCGTTGCAGCGATTACAGTAATTCCGACACAGATGTCTAGTTTTAGAAATCCCAATTTTGATGATTTAAACTTTATTCCAATACTTAATTCAATCAAATGCTTTTTGCCGGACGTAACAGGCAAGCCGGAGGTGAGTAAATTATGTCATCAAAACATCGTTGGAAATATAGTCTTATTTATCCCCATTGGATTCTTGTTGCCTTTCGCGTTAAAAGGATTTCATTCTTTAAAGAGCATTCTTGTTTTTGCTTTTTGCCTTTCTCTAAGTATTGAAGTGATTCAATTTTTTTCTAGATTTTTCGGTAATTTCAGGGTTTTGGATATTGATGACATTCTTCTAAACACTTTAGGCGCTTGTATAGGTTTCGGTGTTTTAGGTCTATTCCAAAAACGCAAGCTAGTCGGTCGTGATAAAAGCGAAGAATCGGATCACGATGTCTGTGACAATCAAGATGGATGGCACAAGCAAAAGAGTTGAGTCAGTGGCAGCAATAATTGGGGGATAAAAGAAGCCCGGCTAACAATGTGACCAATTAGAACTCTGACTCGAATCACGGTGTAAGCAAGCAAAAGCGTATCAAAAGCCACTTTTAAGGCAAAGCCGCACTCTTGAGACAAAACGGGTTTTTAAGACAAAGCCAATAACGTTTGTGTAAATTTGCTTTCATTTATCCTACTTGACGATTGAATTGAAGCGGGCGCAAAGAACGCTAGAGTTTAAGAAAGTACGTGTTGCGCTCGCGTCCAATGATTTGTTATATGCGTGTTAGGGTTAAAGGACGCTTCTAAGAAAAAACTCTTAATTTCGTTTTATTCAAACCTTAATTCTCCCAGCCGTCGGCAGCCGTATCAAGGTCGTCGACAAACTGCAAGCCGGCGGGTAATGCCAGCGAATTGTTATAAAAACCTAATATAAGCGTCTGCACAACGCCCGGAGAAACAACAATTACAGTGCTTGTGCGATTGGCTGGAATTGAAAGCGGAACACACCATCTACCTTCATACGGCGTAGAGGGAGCGCCCGAACGCCAAGTGTTCTCTCCGTTAAGCGTAAGGCTTGCGTAGAATGCGTAAGAGGGCTGTTCATTGTAATAAAAGCACGGGCTCCAGGGTATTGCCGAATTTGTTGAGTTTTTGACTCTAAACAGTGCGGTAGCGATTTTTAAAACTTGAGCTGTGTTGGGGTTGGTGGGATCGGGCGCAAAATGCTCCATCCAAATCATGTCATTTTCCTTTGCGTATCCCTTCTTTTGAAACAAGGTTCTGAGAATCGCCTTGCTCGGTGACATTTGATAAGCTCTTGCTCCTGAACGCCATTCGCTTGGGGCAACGCCCCCAAACATATTCCGATTATTATAATTCGGAGTATAGACGCTATTAAATGATATGGTACTGAATACCGCCCAGCGATACGTTGCGGCGTAATCGGCGGGCGACTGCCAGGCGGCGCTTGTGCCGTTGGTTTGGAGAATTTTTCCGCTGTTACCCGTTTGCGGGGGCAAAAGAGCATTCAAAGCATCAGCCGCGGTAGAAGCGCCGGTTCCGCCATTTGCAACCGCCACAACTCCCGTCACATTTCCGGCGGTCGTCGCCGTGTTTGCGGTTGCGGCATTAGTTGCATTAGTTACTGTTCCGGTAACTTTCGCGCCTTCAACCGAATCAATCTGCGCATTTGTCACGCACGAGACGCAATTGCTCGATAAAGAATCAGCCGCCCCTGCGCTTCTGGCTTTATTGGCAAAAGGAACCGAAGTGATTTCCTGCCTGGGCGCTAGCGTTGTGTATTGTCCGTCTGAAGGATTCTTGACCGCTATTTCCAAATATCTCGGCTGAGTCGTGTTAAAAGCCTGCGCGCCGAAATCAAGTTTGACGGAAAAAGCGCCATTGTTAACGGTTACGAGCGCAGAAATTTCCGTAATGGCATCGGGAATCTGATTGCCTTCCGTTTCGGCATCAAAAAGACGAAAACGCATATTGTAAGTTGTGCCAGTAGCGGTTGAATCTGACAATCTGCCCTGATAAGTAAAAGCCGTCGTCTGCGCTTGAACAGAGCCGAAGCACAGAAGGACGAACAATAACGAAACGCAAATGCGTTGAGAAACATTAGGTAATTTCATTTTTAGTAAAATTTGCTTGCGCTGATTATTTCAAACGAAAAAGTTTTCTGAAGTGCGTCGAGTATAAACCTTGGGCGCCTAGAAAGGCAATCCGCTCTAACTGATGCTTTTCAAGCTGCAAAGAATCGAGCAGATACTGATATTTTATAGAGTAAACAAGAAACTGTTTGTCTTAATAACCTTCATCTTATAGACAAGTTGCATATAACGGCGGAGTTCACCGAGCCGCCGAAACGGACAACTTTGATAAAAGAAACGCTTAAGCGGCTTCGGTGCAATGACTGGTTAGCTGGCGTGTTCAGGGAACGGGCGCTTTTCAACGCTCTCAAAATGATGCTTACGGCATAAGACACTATTTTTAATTCGTTTATGTGTGCAGCCTTCACTTTTACAAAGTTGCGTTCCAATTTCTTCGCCAAGCAATTTTAGAAATCTTTCATCTTCCAAAGATTGCAATTCTTCTTCTGAAAGTGGCTTAAGCCAATCTTCACTTTGAGACTTTGCCCAATCAAGAAAGACTTTCAGTATTTCTTCAAGTTTGTATTCGTCACCGAAGCCGAGAAACTTATTATCTTCAACACGACAATGAATCCAAATTTCATCGGAAAGCTCTTTTTCAAATTTCTCAAAAGATTTACCGTGAAGATTTGTTTCTTCAAGGTCAATTTTTACAAACCAACCCGGATTATCGAGCGTCTCAATTTCAACTCCATAGCCGTGTTCCCAATCGCCGTTGCAGTTGGAAGCATACCATTTTTGAATTTCATCAAGAACGCTCATTCTCACACAAAAGAAGCCAGCTAACGACGGAGTTCACAGTGCCGCAAACCGGCTAGCGACAAGTTTAGATTTTAGAAGTACCTTTTCAAGAAAGTCGCTGTTTGCTGCTTCGGTACAATGACTTGTTAGCCTGTCCGTTTCAATAAACGTGATGAAAAACTTAAGCCTGATTTTTCACTAGCATCTCCGACAAGATATTCCGTGCCTTTAACTCTTGTTTTTAGAGGTGGTGCTTCATCTTTGATTGTTGGATTTTCTGGATAAGCTCGTCCATTAAAACGACAAACAGAATAATAACCCTCAATAATTCCGCCGCCAACATTATAAAATATCAAATCATGCCAGCCATTCGCTTTGTTTCGGCTCACAACAACCGGATTTCTCGTAGGTCCGAAATTATTTATAAGTTTATATTTGCCTCTTACCTTTTGAAACAAAAGCACATCACAACCGCCTGTTCCGCAATTGACACCACCAAAAACATAAACTAAAACTTCTGGTTTTTTGTCGCCGTTAAGGTCAACCCGATTGTAATAATAACGCGTTCCTTTGTCTTTTGAGTCTCCACTTGTAACGGCTGAAAAAATTGCCGCTTCAAGTTGTGCATCACGAACCTTTTCAGAAGGAACACGGCTTGAAATTCTAGGCTTAACACTTTTTTGAGCAAATGCTGGAAGTGGTAAAAATATCGTCGCAAGAAATATGAATATATAAAACGAACGCACTTTCATCTTTCCCTCTGTCCATTAATTATTTTCATTTCACCCGAAGCAGGCTAACGTTTGAGATGACGTGGGGCGAAACTGGCAACATACAAGCTAAAGATAACAAAGCTGGATGATAAGAAAGTCGCTGTTTCGCCCTCACGTCCATTGATTAGTTAGATGCGTTTTGCTTATTCACAGACACCCTTTCCAAAGTCCAATTTATCATTGTATCCAAGTAGCCCGGAGCATAACGCGGTCTGTTTTTGACTTGTCGCGGCAGTTCAATTTGGTGGTCGGCTTCGGGAAATACTTTGACCGTGAAATCTTTTTTTCTCTCCTTCTTTATCCGTTCTAGGACGGCTACGGTTTCCTGTATCGGAGTTTCTACATCAGCTTCGCCCAATAAAGACAGAACAGGGATATTGAGCTTCTCAAAAATAGGCACAGGGTCGAAGTCAATATCTAATCCATAATTCATCCACGATGAATCCCAAGACGAATAGCGCATCACAGCTACATGCCGGTACCAAGGCTCGTTTCTGACTTTTTGAACTTCTGCCTCCAGCTTCTCCCAACCTTTGCCGGTACGAAGAATATCAAACTGAAGATTCATCAATGCAGTAACTTGTTGGATTACTTCAGGAGAATATCCGGCATTTCTAACTCTGGTTACGCTCTTGTATGTCGCCAATTGTGCCGGACCAACGCCAGGACCAGACTTGATGATAAGGAACGAGACATTCCTTGAGCGAGAAGCGGCAAGCGGCGCAATCCATCCGCCCTGACTGCCGCCCCATAAACCAATTTGTTCAGTATTGATGTCATTACGACTTTTAAGCAGTTTAACTCCAGCTAAAGCATCATCGGCTAAATCGCTGAAACGTGACTGCCGCCAATCTCCTGTGGAGTTGCCTGTGCCGCGCTTATCATAAATTAAGACTGCGAAGCCGCGCCGAGCAAACAATTCCGCAAAGAATTGGTAGCCTTCACGAGTATCAGGACCATCACCGTGAACGAAAACTATCGCTGGATGAGAACCTGTCTTTGAAGGAAGATACAACGTGCCGGAGAGAATGACATCACCATTCTGAAAGCGTACTTCTTCTCGATAGCTGAAACAACTACTAAGAAAGAATGACAGAACAATAAGAACTATTGCCTTTTGCATCTCACGATGTTTATGCAAGCGAAAGCATCTAACGGCGGCATTGACGCGGGCGGAAACGGCAACCACGCAAGCTGAGAGTAAAAAGACAACGTTTTTAAGAAAGCTGCTGTTTCCGCCTCGCGTCCAATAACTTGTTCGATGCTGCCGTAAAATAAACTGCTCAACGTTGCAATACAATTTCGTTAGGTAACGGCTCGCCCGGTTTATAGTCTCTTGCTCCGCCTCCAGTAGAATAACCCACTACCATCAGCCAAGCGTCAATTCCCATACTGCCATGAGCGAGAGTTGAAACAGCCGCAAGACTCGTTGAAACAATTCTCCATAGCAGAGGCGACCAGATTGTTCGTTTAGGAAAAACAACATAACCGTTTTCGTCGGTTAGGCGTTCTTCCTGATGCCCACTACTTTCGAGAGAATAATGTTGCCAGTATTCACGAACAGCCTCGCCGACGAAAGGCTTACCATTTTGGTCAACGACTCTAACTTTCCATTCTGGCACAACCGTTGTCGGAAATGGAACGAGCAAAATAACGCCGCATAAAATAAACAAAATAATCTTGCGCGGCAATACATTTATGACGCGATTAAAATAATTTTCCGATTTATTTTGCTTATCCATCAAAAAGGCATCGAACGGTGGAGTTCACCGAGCCGCAAACCGGCTACACGCAAGTTTAGGTTTTAGAAGCGCCGTTTGATGAAAGTCGCTGTTTGCGGCTTCGGTGCAATGACTTGTTCGATTGCCTTTTCAATCACAACTGTTGTTTTGCCCATTGCGGTATTCTCAATGGTTTATTTAATCCACTAGCAATATCCCAACTCTCAAAGCGCCCATCGCCATCCATGTCGTAATAAAATTGAGTGATAACTACTCCAACACCGACTTCGCCTTCTAATGGTACATTCCACAATACTACTTGATAGCAAAAAGGGCGCTTCTTTATGTCATACACGATTAAATCTGTAACCGCTACTTTTCTGACTGCGTCAGGCTTTCCATCGTATCCTACAAGGGGAAGCTCCAAGCGATTGGTTTCGTAAACATTGCGGTAAACATCAACGCCGTAATCGAATCGCTTGTCTTTGTATCTCTCAGGTTTCTTCAACTTGGTTACATCAGGCAATTGCCAGCCATCTGGTTTTGTTATTATGTCGCCCTCTCGAACAGTAAGCTGTTTTTCTTCAGTTTGTGTGGGCGTTTGTTGTGGCAAAGGCTGCTGATTAAAATGTTGCTGCGACGGCTGAACACGAAGGTTAGGTAAGTAGGAAACGAAAACTGCACTCGCTACTAAAATTAAGCCTGCAATAATCAAGGCAAACTTCATACAGAAACCTCGTGTTTAATTTATTACCTCAATAGCAAGCGAAGCAATCGAACGATTGAGATGAGCGGGGCGCGCGAACCGCAGAATTTAAGAAGTTAGCTGTTTGCGCCTCCGCTCCATTGATTTGTTAGCCGCCGCCTTTTTATTTGAACGCGCTTTTTCGCTGATTTCCACGAACTAAATAGAAAAGGGCGAAACCAAAGATAATTGCTGCAAAAAGATGTTGCGTGTCCCACAAAACAAGAACTTCCGCTGCGTTATTTTGAAAGTATTGCAAGATTTCAAACCAAGTCATATTAATACTTGAAACAACGTAGATATAATTTGCGATAACGTAACTGCTCAAAGCCAAAGCCGAAGCATAAGTCCAGAATTTCCCAAATCGTATAAATACGACTGCCAAGAGCAGAAAAGTTGGTTCGTTAGTATAAGTCCATGGATAATACCAAGGGCAGACTAAGCAAGTCTTCCCGCCCATATCTCGCGCCTGAATCCAAAAGTAAACAAAGTTGAGTAGAGCTAAATTTAAAATTGTTGACTTTGGCTCAAATAGAGAAATGAGCGCTGTTTTGGTTTGGGACTTCATATTGGAAAAGCGTAGCATCAGGAACTCGTTTCTGCCATTACAAACAGGCGGCTAACTACTGTATATGACAATTCATTTGTCATAACACTCTTTTCGGCGTGTTATGCAACATTATCTTTCATAACACGCTGATTCGGAGTGTTATGATGATTGATTTTGCATAATAACATTATATGAAGGTTATTTATGCCTACCGAGATTACTCGTAAACCCAAACTTCTTGATTCAGAAAAAAAGTTTGAGCAAAATTCAAATTTAAAGAATAAATTAATGACGTTTATTGCAATTCATTCCATTTAGTTAACGTTTGTGTAGTTTGCTTTCATTTATCCTGATTGAAATTGTTTTAGTGCCATTCTTTAGTCATATCCAGCCAAAGCGCTAGCCCGCGCCATTCGCCGAACGCGGCGTAATGATCGTGGATTTGTTTGTCCGCTGCCGCTTGTTCTCTGTTATGGACTTTGGCAAAACGCATCCGCAAATAAGAATCGAGCGCCAAGCCGTCGTATCTGCCGAGAAGCTTCAACAGATTCTCCGCCGCGTAATCGCCGCAGCCTTTGACGCTCTTGATTTGTTTTTTCAAATCTTTGGTCGGCAAATCCGAGCGTAACCAGCTTTCGACATCAAGCTCGCCGCTTAGAATTCTGTTTGCCAGTTCGGGAAAATAAGGCGCACGATAACCGGCGCGAATTTCATCGCGATAAAATTCAATCGGCATTGCCGCCATTTTTTCCGGCGTAGGAAAGCTTTTTCTGCCGTCGGCGGTCGGCGCGCCGAGCTTTTCGACCAGATTGACGACCATTTTTTTCGTCAGCGCCCAGGAACAATTCGTCGTGCAAATCGTCTTAACCAAATCTTCAAACACGCTCGGCGAGCGCAGCAGCCTGCCCGAAGCGGTTTCAGAAATCCAGCGGAAATGTTTGTCTTTATCGGTTAGTCGGTAAAATTGCGAAAAATCTTCGTCGAGCCGCAGGCAATGACGAAAGTCTTTGATTACTTTTTCAGTGGTTTTTTCGCCCGCTTCGCCAAAGATTTCAATTTCCAAACCGTTGTCTTCTTCTCGAATCGAAGCCGTGACCGGCGCTGCGTTTTCGATGTCGAAAACTCTCGTCAAAATCCAGTTTTCCTTGTCGAGTTCAAACGGCGGCAAATCGTACCATCCGTGACTGTAAACCGTGCGGCGAAAGTTGAAGTTAGCCGAAGCGTCAATTTTTAAAAGCGTTGTGACCATTTTGTTCTTTCCACAATTGAATTTCAGCAAATAATAATAAAACAATTTCGAATTTCAAATTGCGAATTGAACAATTCAGATTCGTTGTTTACGAAGCAAATTTGACCTTGCAAAAGCGAGCGTGATACGGTGTTTGCTTGATTTAAAGCAAATTTTCAATTCTGATTCGGAGCAAAAATTTTGAGCGAGACCGAGCTTAAAAAGACGCCTTTAAACGAAGCGCATCGCCGCCTCGGCGGCAAAATGATTGATTTCGGCGGCTGGGATATGCCCGTGCAATATGCAGCCGGAGTTATCGAAGAGCATTTGCGAACGCGCACGGCTTGCGGACTGTTCGACGTTTCGCATATGGGCGAAATTCACGTTGACGGCAAAGACGCCATTCGGTTTGTCAATCATTTGACGACGAACGATGTGACAAAGCTCCTTGATGGGCAGGCGCATTATTCCGCTTTAACAAACGAGCGGGGCGGAGTCATTGACGATTTGCTGGTTTATCGCTTCGGCGGAGAAAAGTTGTTTTTAGTAGTCAACGCCTCGACGCAGGACAACGATTGGGAATGGATTTCTTCGCATAAATCCGGCTTTGATGTTGATTTGCGCTTTGCTTCGGTTGAATATTGCCAGATTGCGATTCAAGGTCCGCGCGCGGTCGAGATTCTCTCCAAACTTACCGACACGGATTTAAATTCAATCAAGTATTATCATTTCACGCGCGGTGAAGTTGACGGCGTGCCTTCGATTATTTCTCGAACCGGATACACGGGCGAAGACGGTTTTGAAGTTTACGCCGATACTGCAAAAGCTGAACAGCTTTGGAACAAAATGCTGGATGCTGGCGATTTTGGCAGGGAAAACGGAATCTTGCCCGCCGGGCTTGCCGCACGGAACACTTTGCGGCTCGAAGCCGCCATGTCTCTTTACGGCAACGAAATGGCGGAAGATATTACGCCGCTCGAAGCCAATTTGGGCTGGATTTGCAAATTAAACAAAGGCGATTTTATTGGGCGCGGAGCGCTGCAAAAACAAAAGGAAGAGGGCTTGAAGCGAAAGCTCGTCGGTTTTGAAGTGACCGATAAGGGAGTTGCCCGCGACCACTTTGAAGTTTTCATCAATGGGGAGAAAGCTGGGCAAGTCACCAGTGGTTCGCCCGCTCCATTTTTAAAGAAGAATATCGGTCTGGCGTTTGTTCCAACCGAATTTGCAAATGTCGGACAGGAAATCGAAATTGACGTGCGCGGTCGTCGTTTAAAAGCGCAAATCGTTCCGACTCCCTTCTATAAACGACAAAAATAAACTGAAATTTGAAATCTGAAATTTGAAATTAACTATGGCAAACGTTCCCGAAAATCTGCGTTACACCAAAGACCACGAATGGGTTTTGGTCGAAAGCGATACAGCGACAATCGGAATCACCGATTACGCGCAGGAGTCGCTCGGCGATATTGTTTATGTTGATCTGCCGAGCGTTGGCGCGGCTTTCACCGCTCACGAATCGGTCGGATCGGTCGAATCGGTCAAAGCCGTTTCCGACATTTTCACGCCCGTTTCCGGCGAAGTCTTAGAAGTCAATGAGGCTCTTAACGACACGCCGGAATCGGTCAACAGCGACCCTTACGGTGCTGCCTGGATGGTCAGGTTCCGGCTGACAAATCCGTCGGAAATTGACGAACTAATGGACGCCGCCGCTTATCAAGCATATTTAGAAGCAAATAGTTAAAAGCGTTTGTCGTTCGTCGCCGAAAGCAATCTACGATGAACGACGCGCCCATGAACAACGAACAAATGCGTTATATTCCAAATTCGGCGGAAGAGCGTGCCGAGATGCTAGAAATTGTCGGACTTGATTCGGCAAAAGATTTATTTCGCTCAATTCCGCAAGATTTACAACTTAATCGGCAGTTAAACATTACTGAGCCGCTTTCCGAACCGGAACTGCTCGCCGGACTCGAACGAATGGCGGAGGAAAACACGGGCGCAAAACGTCCCAGCTTTTTAGGCGCAGGCGCTTATTCGCATTATTCGCCGACAATTGTTGATTACATTATTCAGCGGTCGGAGTTTTTTACTTCCTACACGCCGTATCAGCCGGAAATCACGCAGGGAACGCTGCAATACATCTTTGAATTTCAAACGCTGGTCTGCCAGCTAACTGGAATGGAAGTCGCCAACGCTTCGATGTACGACGGTTCGACATCGCTGGCGGAAGCGATTTTGATGGCGCAGCGCGTCACGCGCCGCAACAAAATCATCGTCGCTTCGAGCATTCACCCTGAATATCGTGAAATTGCTAAAACATACCTTCAACACGGCGCAGCGACAATCGAAACAATGGGTTTTGACGCCGAAACGGGCAGAGTTAATTTGGAAGATTTAACCGCTCGTCTTGATGATCAAACCGCCGCTGTTGCGGTTCAATCGCCGAACTTTTTCGGCTGTGTCGAAGATTTGCAAGCAATCGCCGAAGCCGCGCACTCGATCGGCGCACTGCTGATCGTGACCGTTACTGAAGCGATTTCCTTCGGTTTGCTCAAATCGCCGGGCGAATGCGGCGCGGATATTGTCGTTGCCGAAGGTCAGTCGTTCGGAATTCCGCTCTCGTTCGGCGGTCCTTATGTTGGATTGTTTGCCACGCGCGAAAAATTCGTCCGTCAAATGCCGGGCAGGCTTGCCGGTGTTGCTTATGACAAAAACGGAAATCGCGGTTTCGTGTTGACGCTTTCGACTCGCGAACAGCACATTCGCCGGGAAAAAGCGACGTCGAATATCTGCACCAATCAAGGTTTAATCGCTCTTGCCGCCACCGTTTATATGGAAACGATGGGACGCAAAGGCTTGCAGGAAGTCGCCGTTCAAAACGCGCAAAAGGCAGCTTACGCGGCAAAAAGAATTGCAGAAATCAAAGGCTTTGAATTGCCGTTTTCCGCACCGCGGTTTAACGAATTTGCCGTTCGCGCGCCCGGAAATGCCGCCGAATTGCTCGAAAAACTCTGCACCGAAAAAGAAATGGTCGGTGGGCTTGCGCTCTCGCGTTATTATCCGGAAAATCCGAATGATTTTCTCGTTTGCGTGACGGAAACTAACTCGCGTCAGCAAATTGACGATTTGGTTGAAGGCTTAAAAAGCATTTAGGTTTAAATAAGATAAGAAATCCTTTGCCGAAAGGGGAAAATTATGTTTGCCGAAAAAACTCGCATCTGTGATTTCGACCGGCGCAAATTTTTATCCGCTATCGGAAAAGGACTCAGTGCAATGGCTGTTTCATCGTCAGTCATCGCCTCGTTGTTTGAAGATCTGCAAGCCGCAAGTAGAAAAATCGAACATTTAACGCCCGAGCAGGCGGCGACGGACGAGGATTTCTGGTCACAAATTCAGCAATCGTTTTCCGTCACGCGCGGAATTATTAATTTAAACAACGGCGGCGTTTCCCCAAGCCCTCGAATTGTGACCGAGGCGTTAGTGCGTTACATCTGGCAGCAGGAAGATGCGACCGCTTATACGATGTGGCAGATTTTAGAGCCGCAATCGGAGACGATTCGCACCGGACTGGCAGAGATTTTCGGCTGCGACCGCGAAGAAATCGCCATCACGCGCAATGCCTCTGAGTCACTCGAAATATTGCTGATGGGGTTAGACCTCAAGTCTGGCGACGAAATTTTGACGACGACTCAGGATTATCCGCGAATGTTAACGACTTTGCGGCAGCGCGAATTGCGAGAAGGTTTAAAGTTAAAGCTGATTTCGATTCCGCTTGCTCCAAAAGACGCGAACGAAATCGCCGCCGCTTACGAACGAGCCATTACGCCCCGCACAAAATTAATTTTAATTTCGCATCAGATAAATTTGACCGGACAAATCAATCCGGTCAAAGCCGTATGCGAAATGGCGCGTCGGCGCGGAATTGAAACAATCGTTGACGGAGCACATTCTTTCGCACAGTTTGATTTCAAGCAAGCCGATTTGGGCTGCGATTATTTCGGGACATCTTTGCACAAATGGCTTTATGCGCCGAAAGGGAGCGGAATGCTTTACGTCAAAAAAGAGAAAATTCCGAAAGTCTGGGCATTGATGGCGGCGGAACATAAAAATGCGGCTGACATTCGCAAATTTGAAGAAATTGGCACGCATTCCGCCGCACCGCGACTGGCAATCGGCGAAGCGATCTTGTTTCACAACGCAATCGGCGGAAAACGCAAGGAAGCGCGTCTGCGTTTTCTTTCGCGTTATTGGATGAATCGTTTGAAAACGGTTCCCAATATTAAATTCAATACTTCCTTTGACGACAAACAATCGTGCGCGATTGCAAATTTCCAAATCGGCAATTTAGACCCCGGAGCAATCGGCAGCTATCTGATGGGGAAACATAAAATCTTTACGACGCCGATTGTTCACGAAGAATTTAAAGGCATTCGCATTACGCCGAACGTTTACACGACGCTTTGGGAACTTGATCGTTTCGCCCAGGTTGTAGAACAAATTGCCCGCAAAGGCTTGCCGAAATCGGCATAAAACATAGTTTTTATATTTATGAGCATTACAAAAGTCACACAGCATCCATCGCAAAACGAACCGCTTATTTTCGAACGCTCGCAAACCGGGCGTGTCGGCTACTCTTTGCCGAAGCTCGACGTTGAGGAGACAAATCTTGACGAAATTCTGCCTGCCGAATTGCGGCGCAGCGATGATTTGGAAGGAATGCCCGAAGTTTCCGAAGTTGACGTAGTTCGGCATTTTACCCGTATGTCGACGTGGAATTATTCGATTGATCTCGGAATGTATCCGCTCGGCTCATGCACGATGAAATACAATTCGCGGTTAAACGAAAAAGCGGCGCGAATTGCGGGTTTTGCCAATCTTCATCCGCTTGCGCCCGAATCCGAATCACAGGGCGCTTTGCGCCTTATGTATGAATTGCAGGAAATGCTGGCGGAAATTACGGGATTGTCCGGTATTAGTTTGCAGCCCGCCGCCGGAGCGCAGGGCGAATTGACCGGCGTTTTGTTGATGCGCGCTTTTTTGGACGAACGCGACGGCGAAGAATCAAAAAATCGCCGCGTGATGCTGATCCCCGATTCGGCTCACGGAACAAACCCGGCTTCAGCCGCGCTTGCAGGTTTTACGGTTAAAACCGTCAAATCCACAAAAGAAGGCTTAACCGATCTGGAGCATTTAAGACAGCTTTGCAACGAAGGCGGAGTTGCCGGATTGATGCTGACAAACCCGAATACGGTCGGGCTTTTTGAGGTCAACATAAGGGAAATCTGCAACATCATCCACGAAGCGGGCGGTCTTGTTTATATGGACGGCGCGAATATGAATGCGCTGGTCGGCGTTGCGCGTCCCGGCGATATGGGCGTGGACGTGATTCACCTCAATTTGCACAAAACCTTTTCCACCCCGCACGGTGGCGGCGGTCCCGGCTCAGGTCCTTGCTGTTGCACGGCGGAACTTGAAAAATATTTGCCGGTTCCGCGCGTGGTCAGAGATGGGGAAACTTACAAATTAGATTTCGATTGCCCGGCGACAATAGGGCGCATCAAAGCCTTTTTCGGTAATTTCGGAATGTTCGTTCGCGCCTACGCTTACATTCAAACTCACGGCGCATCAGGATTGCGTGAAGCGACTGAAACCGCCGTCTTAAATGCTCGTTATCTCGGAAAATTCCTGCAGGAAGATTACGAAAAGCCTTTTCCGGGCGATTCCATGCACGAAGTTATCTTTTCGCACAAACGACAAGCCCAGAAAGGCGTTCACACTTTGGACATTGCCAAACGGCTGATTGATTACGGTTTTCACCCGATGACGGTTTATTTTCCGCTAATCGTCGAAGGCGCGATGCTGATCGAACCGACAGAATCTGTCGGACGCGGCGATTTGGACGCTTTTATCGAGGCGATGAAGTCAATCAATCAGGAGGTCGAAACTAATTCGGATTTAGTTCTCAACGCTCCGCATACGACGCGAATCGGCAGGTTGGATGAAGCTGCAGCGGCTCGCAAACCGGTTTTGCGCTGGAAACCGGAACAGGAAACAATGACAAAATCGGCTTAAACCATTTCAGCGTTCAGACATTAAAGCGAGAGGAATTTGATGAATTCCTCTCGCTTTTTTTGTTTTTCAGCGAATTTTAATGAGCACAAACAGATAAAAAATACGCTTTATATAAATAGAGAATTAACGAAATCGAATTTGTCGAGTCTCAGTTTCCAAAAAATAAAAAAAGTTATGAAAAAGATTTTGAAATTATCTGCGGTTTTAATAGTTCTTTTGATTGTCGGCGCGGTTGGGTTTTTGACTTATATCACAAAGTTTTTGCCCAATGTTCCGGTAGAGGAAGTCAAAATCGAATACACGCCAGAGCGAATCGAGCGCGGTAGATATTTGGCAAATAACGTGGCGCAATGCGTTGATTGTCATTCCGAGCGCGACTGGTCAAGATTTGCGGGACCGATCGTTCCCGGCAGCGAAGGCAAAGGCGGAGAGGTTTTTGACCGGAAAATGGGTCTTCCCGGAGCGATTCACACGCCGAATATCACACCTTTTCATTTGAAAGATTGGTCAGACGGCGAATTGTTTCGAGCAATTACAGCCGGAGTCAGCAAAGATGGTCGCCCGCTTTTCCCGATTATGCCTTATCCTAGCTTCGCCAAAATGGACAGGGAAGACATTTATGCCATCATTGCGTATCTCCGAACTTTGCCTGAAATCGAAAACAAAACGCCGCCTTCTGAACTCGATTTTCCGATGAGCGTCATTGTTCATACAATCCCGAAAAAAGCCGAATTTACTCAAAAACCTTCGCCTGTGGACAAAATAAATTACGGCGCTTATTTGACCAACGCCGCATCGTGTATTGAATGCCATACGCAGATGGTGCGAGGGCAGCTTGTCGAAGGAAAAGAATTCGCCGGCGGCAGAAGCTTTCCGCTTCCGGATGGCAGCCGCGTAATCTCGTCAAACATTACGCCCGACAAAGCGACTGGCATCGGATTTTGGAGCGAGGAACTGTTTATCCAGCGTTTCAAGGCTTATGATAAGCGCGTTAACGCCGGGGCTCATCAGGCGGTCAAGCCGGGCGATTTCAACACGATTATGCCGTGGACAAAATACGCCGAAATGACAAATGAAGATTTAGCGGCAATTTTCGCTTATCTGCAAACTCTGAAACCGGTTTCAAATAAAATCGGAAATACGCATGTCAAGCCGTAAAAATTTAAGCAGTTTTCAAAATACAAAAACACAGTAGAGACGCGATACGTCGCGTCTCTACTGTCATAACCGCATACCTGCAATTTAAGATAATGGCTAGGGTGCCCAATCGCCGTCAATATCTCCGATTAAGAAACCGGTATAATTTTCACCCGAAACATTGCTGTTTAAAGCCGGATGCGGCGTGAAAATCGGATTAAATTTCCAGTTTCCGACTTGTCCGGTATTCGCATTTTGCCCGTTTGCCGCCACAAATCTTAGAATTTGTGTAGCATCAAAAGCAGTCAGAGCTGTATCACCGTCCGCGTCGGCAGCGGTTCGTTGTTCGGGCGTTAAAGCGCAGGAATTTCCGGCAGCAACGCAACGCAAGACGAGAGTAGCGTCAAACGCCGTGATTCCGTTTATGTTGCCGGTTTTCGTCGGAGTGACGGTGTAATTTCCGCCGTCGAATAATCCTTCGAGCGAATAAGCGCCCGATAAATTGGTCTGAACGGATACATTTGAACTTCCCGAAGCGTTAACCATTGTGCCGGGAACGGGTTTCGATTGGTTGACGGCGTAAGTGATTGTTCCCGAAATACTACGCGACGCTGCAGCGGCGTCTTGATTGACGGTAAAGGTTTGTCCGCCGATTGTCAGCGTTCCGGTGCGCGCTGCTCCGGTGTTAGCGGCAACCGTGTAATTAACCGTTCCGTTTCCGCTTCCCGTTGCTCCTCCATTGATAGTTATCCATGAGTTGTTGCTCGTCGCCGTCCAACCGCAGCCCGTTCCGGCTGTCACGCCGACCGATCCCGAATTTCCTGCGCTCGGCGCATTTGCCGAAGTCTGGTTAATCGAAAACGAACAGTTTGAGCCGTCTATTTTGGCTTCGATCACGTTTTGAATCGAAGCGGGAACTTCCGAGAAAAAGTTGTAGCCCGTCAGAGCTTCAACCTGGTCAACCGAAACGATATACTGCTCCCAAGCATGGTGGCGGATGTTTTCGTTGTTCGGCATAATCACGGCAATCGTTCGCGTGTTTGTGTTAACTCGCGAAACGTCGTTGTCACCAACCGGTAAGACAAGAATGACTTTCCACGTTTGCGCCGGAACCGTTACTTTTCCGCCTGCAATAGTGTTTGTAACAGTTGTTCCTGAAGCGACTCCACCCATTCCCGAGCCGCCCATAACGATATACAGCTCATTTCCCTGACCGGCGAGACTGCGACTGTAGATTTCGAGATTATTCCACGGTCCCTGATTGTTTCCACCAGCCTGCGGCATCATATTGGTCATCAAAAACGTCGCCGAATTATCTGGAATCGAGCGCGTACGGTCGCCGGACGGTACATGATGCCCGCGATCAAAACCGCTTCCCGAATAATCTTGGTCAGTCACTTGATACCAGCCAGCCGGCAAAGTAGAATCCGGGCGAAAATCGTCTTGGCGGGAAGCAGAACCAATCCAAGTCGAATCAAGATGCCATGATGCCCAGTTCGGAATTCCACGGTCTCGATGATACGAGAGAGCGTATTGCGGTTTTAACATAAGATAGTTAAACGGTTGGTTGACATCCGTCGTCGCGTTCGACGGATTGCCGAGCGCGAGATGTTCCAGCAGTTGTTGTAAGCTATTGATTGTAAGCGAAATCGTAGATGACGCCGTGCGGTTTTGCGCGTCCGCTACTGAAATCGCAAGCGAACGCGACCCGCTTTGCAAATTTACGGGAATTGTCGCTGAGAAAGAATAGACATTATCGCCTGCCGTGGCATCTCCGTTCGTTCCGTTATCAAAGAACTGTTGAGAGGCAGAACCGCCGATTGTCGTTAAATCTGCCGTGACCGAAACGTTGGTGCTGGTCGGATTTGTACCGGGGTTAACCCTGACGGTTAACAGCGTTTGATTGCCGGGATTTACTTCACTCGGCGAAGCCGAGCCGGTTGCTGTTAGCGGAAGCGTGCCGTTCGGTGTAATAGCAATGTCGTCAATACCGATCCATTCGTCAGCGCCGAAGGCGTTAGCCGTAATGATGCGAAGCTGCACGAGCGGTTGATTATTAACGGCAGCCGGGAGAGCAACGCCCACCGGCGTAACGAGCGTCGCCGCATTGGCTGTTGAAGCATCAGCAACAAATGCCGCCGGGACATTCGTGAAATTGCCGGAATTTCCGACGCGATATTGAAGAGCGACCGGCTGAACGGCGTTATTTGAAGAAGCGTCCAGATCGCGTAGATTATAAAAAACAGTGATGTTGCTCTGATTGGTCGTGTCGAGATTGATAAGGATATGAGCCGCGTCAGCCGTTCCCGATCCTTTGATGGCGATTGTCGGATTGGCGAGTTCAAATTCGGCGACGCCGCCCGACATCGCCATTTCGGCTAATGGATCGGTTTGATTAGCAACCACTGTTACAGTCGTATTTGAAAGGTCGCTTAAAATAGTTTGCGGATCAATCCCCGGCTGCGTCGTGTTCGGATTGTCGCCGAGGTAACCAACCATGCCCGGAACTGCGCTCCAATCGTTGTTGGCAGTGATTAAATTTGTATTCGACCAATTTTGCGAGAAAGGAAGCGATTGCCCGCCGAGCGGCGCAGTGATTGTTACAGAAATTGAAGTTGTTGCCGTTCTCGCTTGCGTGTCGGAAACATTTACGGGAAGGGTTTTTGCTCCGCTCGTTACGTTCGCGGGGACTAAGGCTTGATAAGAAAAGACGTTATCTCCCGCAGTTTGGTCCCCGTTCATTCCGTTATCAAAAAACTGCTGGTTTGCAGAACCGTTGATTGCAGTTAAATCGGCTGTCACACCGATTCCCGTGCTCGCCGGATTTGTTCCGGGCGTGACCGTCACGGTTAAAAGCGTTGAATTTCCCGCCTGCAGACTATTCGGATTTGCCGCTCCGACAGCTGAAGGATTGGTTGGCGTGGGAAACGTCGTGAAATCAAAAACGTAATCCTGCGCCATATTGTTTGGCGCGCCGTCCTGATCAGTGATCTGTGCGGCAAAAACAATAACGGTGCAGACTTCCGTTTGGGCAAAATCCGTTGTCGGATCGAGCGTAAAAGTTGTCGAGCCGCCGCTTAAAGCAAAGGGATGAGCGCCGCTCGTGTTGCAGTTGATCTGAAAAGAATTGGCGGATGCTGTAACCGGGTCGTTAAAAGTGATACTGATGTTTGAATTCACAGCCACATTTACGGCGTTGTCAGCCGGAACGGTCGAACTGACTCCGGGCGGATTATCCGCGCTTTGCGGCGTGAGCGAAAAATCATCAACTGCTAATCCATCATCGTTGCCGCTGATGTTCGGCGAAGTCCAACGAATCCAGAAAGTCGCGCCGTTAGGGATGTTAAGACCAGTAATGCTGTGGCTGCGCGCCGTGCGGTTAGCGGCGGTGTTTCCGTTGAGCGGACCGTTAGCCGTCGTCTGAGGGGTGGTAAAATCGAGCTGATTCACGGGCGTCCAGATTCCGGTTGTAAAACTCGTGGCATCAACGCTGTAATCGAAATCAAGAACGTCCGAAAGGCTTGAACCGCTGTCTGCTTTCCACTGCTCGCCCGTGTATGCAATGTCAAGCGAGGTTAGGGTCGCGCCGGTATTATTAGTAAATCTTGCTCCGATAGTCGGAGTGACAGCGTTGGAATTAAGCTGACCGAAAGCCCGTTCGGTGTTTCCATTCGATCCGTAACTGTAGGTGTCGCCTGAAAAATTGTCGCCGTTGTTAGCGGTGTAATTAGCATCGCCCCCGGTTTCGCTAAAGCCCCATCCAGCCGGAGTGTTGTTGGCGAGCGTTCCGGTTCCGGAAGAAACCAAACTGTCAAAGTTTTGCGAATAAGTTGTGCCTGTTGCGGTGAGCGAAATCGCCGTACTCGTATCCGCGCGCACAGCGCTAAACCAAATGGGCTGAACAAAAAAGAATGTCAATAACAACGCTGCGGCAGCGACGGTCGCGGTTGCGCGGCAATAACGATTTTGGCAACCGCGAAATAATAAAATGTTTGAAAAAACAGAGCAATCCTTGGCATTTAGTTTCATATATACAGTTCGATCTTTATAACTGAAAAATAAGTACTGCTTACCGAATTTAGGAGTTTTTAGGGTTTTCGCGTTTTCCGCCCTTTTATTCTGGAGAAAAAGAGAAACGAATGACTTAAAAAAGGTCAAACCCGAGTTTTGTGAGATCTAAATTCAAATGAATTTATAAAGACAAAATGCTACTACAAATAAAACGGAATGTTAAATTCAAATTAACTTTTTATTCGTGAGATTCGGGAATAAGGACGTCTAAAGCGGATTAGAAATTTACAATAAAAAACAATTCTGCACTTCGTCGGTCGCCAGCCTCCGAAATTCTTGTCGCATAACGAACGCGGTAGGGCGCGGTTTACCGGAGAATTTCGTTGCTTTAACAAAATTAACATTGGAAGTCAGATCTTTTCTGACGAACAACTGCGGATTATCGTTTCAAGGATATTTCAATCAGAAGCGGCTAACAGCAAACGATACAGTTTTAAGTTGACCGTGCATTATTTTAATATTTGCAGGAAACGGACGAACTTAACTTTACAGCCGTTGAGCACTGATTGACCGCTTTTGTCTTTCGAAAATAATTTCAATAAAAAAGCTTTGATGTTATAAAGTTGCGGTTTTTTTTCACCTTTAATAAATACATTTCTTATTTTTTAAGCTTGAATTTGAAGGTAATTGGCACATTGCTTGCAGAATTAGGGTGACATCCTTTTCAGTTGTATGAAAAACGTGCTTTTGAGAAAGCAAAACGTAAAGCATACACCTGGCAGGATGTATGCATTCAAGTAAAAACAAGGAGAAAGAGTAAGTTATGAACGAAACTACAAGCAGTTCAAGATCAGTTCACGGACTTTTCAATGATAGAGAAAGCGCAGAGCGCGCTTATAGATCGGCAATGGATCGCGGCTACACAACCGATGACGTAAGCCTTTTGATGTCGGACGAAACACGCAATCGTCATTTTGGCGAAGGTACGCCAGACACGGAACTTGGCAGCAAAGCGCTTGAAGGCGCCGGTGCAGGCTCTGCAATCGGTGGCACAATCGGCGCTATCATTGGTGGTATCGCTGCTATCGGAACAAATGTCGTGCTTCCGGGCTTAGGCTTGATTGTTGCCGGACCGCTTGCTGCGGCATTGGCAGGCGCTGGCGCTGGTGGTTTGACCGGCGGATTGATCGGCGCTCTTGTCGGTTCGGGAATTCCCGAAGAACACGCCAAAGATTACGAAGAAGGAATCAAAAACGGCGGAATTTATATGGGTGTGAACGCGCGCAGCGATGAAGACGCCTCGTATTTTGACAACGAATGGCGTACGAGCGGCGGACACAAAGTTCATGGTGTGGGCACAACCGCAGGCGTTTTGGGCGGCGCTGCAACCGGCGCTGCGATCGGTTCAGCCGTTCCGGGTGTTGGAACAGCCGTAGGAGGAACTGTCGGCGGAGTTGTCGGCGGTGTCGCAGGCGGAGCAGCAGGTCACGGTGCAGCCGAAGTTGCCAATCCTTCGGACGAAGACAACAACCCGAACACCAGAATCTAAAAAACGGTGTTCAAAGAGAAAATAAAAAAGGAAGCCTTCACCTTGGAGGCTTCCTTTTTTATTTTCTCTTACCTTTTCGCGATTTTGTTTTCTTCGCCTGTTCGAGACGGTTGAGTCTTTCGGCAAGAGCGAGGAGCTGCTGCTGTTGGGCTTCAACCTGCTGGCGCAGACGCGTGTTTTCTTCCTGTAATTTGGTCGTCCGTTCTTCGAGCGCCTGCACGCCGACGAGCGAAACGCCTGCCAAATCCTGCACCGGGATTGATTTATCGCTCGTTCCGAATTTGAAAACCGAATAAAAGTCTTCGGCGACGGGTCCGATGTGCCTTGCGCTCGCGCCTTCGCCGATATAATTCCAAGTCGTCATCGGCAAACGCCGGATGCGTTTGAGAATGTCTTCGCCGCTGACTTTGAAGAAATTTTCTTTAATCGTACGGCTCGAAGAGCAGGAGAATGCGCCGCTTCCGGAGGGCAGATCGCAGCCCGTGTTGCCGGAAACTCCGGCATTGGCGTTGGCGGCGTTTGATGTCCGCAGGCGAATGCCGCCCGGTGCGCGCAGGCGAAATTCGCCGTCGCGTTGAGCATTAACCGCAGTTGTGCTGGCAAGGTCGGTTGCCCCGATAACAACGGCGCCGATATACTGCGTGCCGCCGGAACAATCCAGCGTACCGGAACTGGCATTCGAGCAATTAGTAGCGCGATAACCGATTGAGACCGCATAATCGGTGCCCGCATATGCTCGATAACCGATACCGACCGAACCCTGCCCGCCTCCTACGTTACTAAATCCTATTGCCACGCAGGCGAAACCGGAGCAGCGATTGCTCGCACCTGCGGCAAAGCCAACTGCCCCGCTGACGGTATTGCCCGAACCGAACCCGGCAGCTAAAGTTGCGCTGACCGTCGTACTCTGACCGAAAGCAAACGAGCCGAATCCGCTGGCAATCGTATCATCGCCGCCCGCCCACGAAAAATCGCCGACGCTACTGTTATCCCATTGAGTGCCCGAAACGTGACCAGCGCGAAACGCCGCTTTACACGGATAAAACATGATTCTCGTCCCATCGCCGGTCGCCGGAATTGGGGGACAGACTGACAAACCGTACAAACCTCTGCCGACAAAACCGCCGTCGTTTCTTAATCTGAAAGCTTCCAGCAAAGGGGTTCCGCCCTCAATGAAGAGCGATGTCGCGCCGTCGCCGCCGGTACTGCCGCCCGAGCCGGTTTGAATTCTCAACTGCGCGTCTGACGCGTTTAAATTAACCTTCGAGCCGTTGATCGTGCCGAAGGAGAAATTTCCCGAAGCGTCGCGGCGGACGATCGCGTTGGCTGTGTTATTCGAAGTTGCCGCATTGGCTAACTGCGCGCCGCTCGCTACGTTTGCTGCCGTCTGCCCGCCGACCGAATCGACGACCGTCGCCGTTTGCGTTCCCGAAACATCGCCCGCGAGATTTCCCGAAAAATTCGTAGCGGTCGCCGCATTGGTGGCGTTGGTCGCATTAGTAGCGTTATCGGCGTTGGTAGCAGAGTCCGCAAGACCGGCTTTCGCGGCGCGCGTTGCATACGGCGCGCTCGCAATGCGCTGGCGTGGAGTGAGCAGCGTGTAACTGTCGCCCGCATTGCGCTTGACGGAGATTTCCAGATATCTTTCGCCGCCGTCAAAAGCGTTCGGAGCGGTAAAATTCAGCTTGACGGTAAAAACGCCGTTCGTAACGGTCGCCGGAAGGTCCGAAAGCGTTTCGATCGGAGCTCCGCCCGCTGCCTGATCGTATAGCTTAAACTCGAATAAATAAGCCGAATTTTGCGGCATTGCCGAATCGGTCAGCTTGCCCTGATATGTGAAAGCGGAGGTTTGTGCATTGACGTGAAAGACCGGAAGGAAAATAAAAAGCAGCACCAGCACCAATAGACGCGTTAATGATCTAATTTTTTTCATGTGATCTTATTTGTCCGAGAATCGTGGAATGGGCTTCCTGCTGCGAATTATATTTCCATTGACTAGGTTGTGTTGACACAGATCAGTTAAACTATTCTTTGAAATGAAAGTTAAGCTAACTGATAGAGAATGGCAGAAAATTCTGCCCGTGCTAAAATCCTGCGCTCCTGAAATTCGTCTTGGAGCCG
>JALZCH010000077.1 GCA_030863175.1 Acidobacteriota bacterium
AGCTTTAATCGTCAGCACGCCGGTTTTGTAAGTTTCGACCACACGCTGGCGCAAATCCAAAGAATAGGCTTTCATTCGTGGAATTTTACAGCATAAACTAGTCGCACTCAATCAAGAATCGCTATAGAGCGGATTTCAAGAATAACGTTTTGAAAATCGGCTCTGTTTTGTGTTGAGCAAATAAAGATATCGAAGTTGTCCCGTCAGGGACACATAAACAAAAAAATGAAACGAATGTGAAGATTAATTTAAATAGATTTGAAAACAAGCTAGCGGAAATCCGAAAACAAATTGAATATTAAATATTTTTAACCGGACGAAAGTTTTTGAAAATCTGCTTGAGTGTCGACGTCAAAAGCGGCTTCGGGCGCGGGTACTTCGGCGACTTTGGCGGCGTGTTTCCTGATAACGGCTTTTGCGCCCGTATTGCCCTGTAAATCGGAAAGTTCGGCGAACATTTCGCGTGCGAATAGAGCCGGGACGCCCAGCGTTTCGGCGTATTGGCAAGCCACAATCGGTTTTTTTGTTTCTTGGAAGGTTTCAACTAAACGGCTGAGAGTTTCCGTCATAACAAACGGTTGGTCGCAGAGCATCAGAATCACCGCTTCGATGTCCGCGTTTTCCGCTAGCAGAACCGATAAGCCCGTTTTGATTGAACCGCCCATTCCGCTTGCCCAGTTTTCGTTGATTGCTGTAAGAACTGGTAAATCTTCGATTTCCGGGAGCAATTTTTCGGCGTTTGCGCCAAAAACAACGACGATTGGGCGCGCATCGGTGAAAGACAAAGCGATTTCCGTCGCTCGGTGCAACAGCGTTTTTCCTTCAAATTTGAGCAGTTGTTTCGCCTTGCCGTTCATCCGCGTAGATGCTCCGGCGGCGAGAATCATGATTCCGATTTTTTGCATCAGCTTCGCTCGTATATTGAACCTGTTCGGTTTCGCAGAAAACCGCCCGCGCGATTGGCAAGGACAGCGTTTATTTCGGCAATAATCGAGAGGGCAATAGCTTCGGGCGTGTCAGCGCCGATGTCCAAACCGACGGGCGCGAATAGTCGTTTTAGTTGTTCGTCGGAAAATGTTTCGCCTTCGTCCGCCAACGCCTGTAGCAAAGTTTCGGTTCGTCGTCTCGGTCCTAAAACGCCGATGTAGCGGAAGCGACCTTGCAGAGCGCGTTTGAGCGCTTGTTTGTCGCGTTCAAAATTATGCGCCATCACGACGGCGACGGCATTTCGGTCGTATATTTCATTCAGATTCACATCTTCGGCGCGCGCGATCCAAACTTCAGCGTCGGGAAATCTTTCCGGCGTTGCATAAGCCAAACGATGGTCAACAACTGTTACAACCCAGCCCAGTTCCTGAGCGAGACGAACAAGCGGAACGGCATCTGCACCCGCCCCGAAAACAATGAGCGCTAGCGGCGGCTTGATCGGTTCGATAAAAAATTCAACTTTGCCTTCTGCGGTTTGCAGCATTTGGCAGCGCGCTCGTCCGGCTAGGAAAACATCGTGAATTTCTGTGCGAAGCGCGGGAATTAACTTTTGATACCTCGCGTGATTTTTGTTGAATGGAGCTAAATCGGTTTCGAGCATCAAAAATCTTGTTCCTATCGCGAAACCGGCAGATTCTTCCCGATCAATTACGGTCGCGATAACGCCGTGCGATCTGGTTTGAAAACATTCCTCGATAAACCCGAAAAACTCGCCGCCGCGAATCGGTTCCAGCAGAATTCGAATTACGCCGCGGCAGCCCATATTAAGCGCAAATACGGAATCATCATTCGCCGTTGTGTCGTAAGTTACAACCTGCGCTTTGCCAGTTTTTAAAACTTGTTTTGCCCGCTCCAAAACGTCGGCTTCGAGACACCCGCCCGAAACTGTGCCGAAAGTTTCGCCCGTTTCTAGAATTAGCATTTTCGCGCCCGGCAAGCGATAACTCGAACCCTGCACGTCAACAACGGTCGCTAAAACCGCTTCTGCGCCGTTCGATTCGAGTTTGCGCTCCTGCGCGAGAATGCTTTGCAGTTCTTTCATTTGCTTATGAGCAAGATTATAAATTTACACGGGAAAAAGTTCGATTTGGCAACTCTTATTTTCGCATACGAATTTTGATTTGCGCCATTTCAGATTTTCAAATTACAACTTTTATCAACGCAGCTCGAGAGATAAAACGTATTTTTTTTATTGCTGGTATGTTCTTTGCTGTAAAAGGTTAAAAGCAATTTAATTGCACGCCGTTCGTACAAATGAACGGCGAAAAAAGAACAAGGAGTAGGAAATTAATGGCAAATAATCAGGAAAATCAAGGCGGATTCCCGCAAAATCAATCGCAGGGACAAGATACATATTCAACTACCGGCGACGGACACCCGCCGCGTCCGGGCGAAAAAGGTCATGGTTCATCAGGCGGCAGCGGCGGCAGCAACGCCGGTCAACAACAAACCGGAGGAACCGGCGGTTACGGTGGAACGAGCGGCGGCAGCGGTTCGGGCGGCTCGTCTTCAGGCGGGATGTAATCGGACGATTGATTTTTAATGTAGCGAAAACGCCGTATTAAAATTGTGATTTTAGTTTTAATCACTTTTTTCGGCGTTTTCCAGTATCAACTCTGCAAACCCAATCAAAAACAAAAGTTACGATGTCAGAAATTCTGAATTCCGACGAAGCGCCGTTTGAAGGCAAACGAATCGGCGATTTTACGATTGCTTATCGCATTTCGAGCGGAATGAATACGGACGTTTTTGCCGTCTGGCACCATAAAATGCTTGCGCCGCTGGTTTGCAAACGACTGAAACGAGCATCAGCAAACAATCCAAAATATCGAGAGCTTTTCTTTCAGGAAGCAGAAGCTCTAGCGGCGATGAATCATCCCGGAATTGTGCGACTGTTTGAATTTAATGAGCGTGAGGAATTGCCTTATTTGCTGCTTGAACACATTGGTGAGCGAACATTACGAGATGAGGTGAGAGAAAACGGCGCATTTGATGCGCCGCGAGCGGTTCGAATCGTTCAACACGTCGCGGCTGCCGTTTCGCACATTCATTCAAAAGGATTTTTGCACCGCGATTTAAAACCATCGAACATTATTCTGCGCGCCGGGCGTCCCGTATTGATTGATTTCGGCGTTGTCTGGAAAATTGAACCCAAACGCACGCCGCCCGACCGGAGCGGAACGCCGCAGTATCTTGCGCCCGAACAAATCAAACAGGAAAAGCTTTCGTTCGCGACCGATGTTTACGGTTTGGGAATGCTGCTTTTTGAATTGCTGAAGGGCGAGCGACCGTTTAAACGCGGATTTGAGTCAAGCGAAACCGAATCGCTTGCCGAACGTTACCCGCAACTTGTTGAAAATCCGAAAAGATTTGAAGAAAACGGGCAGAACGTAAATGTGGCGCTGGCGAAAATCGTTTATCGCTGTCTGGAAAAATGTCCTGAAGCGCGTTTCGCCAACGCCGTTGAATTGATAAGAGAGCTCGATTCGTTCACCGACATTAAAATCTGGTCAACCGGCGGAAGCGGAGCAGACCCGTTTCAATAAACAATTTACACGAGTTTTGCCGGAGTTATCGGCAAATCGCGGATTCGTTTTCCGGTGGCGTGAAAAACCGCGTTGGCAATTGCCGCTGGGACTCCGACCATTCCGAGTTCGCCCATTCCCTTGACGCCAAGCGGATTAACAATCTTATCGTCTTCTTCGACAAACACGGTTTCGATGTCGAAAACATCGCCGCTGACGGGAACGTGATAATGCTGCAAATTCGGGTTCATTATTCGCCCGAAGCGATGGTCAATTTCGGTTTCTTCGGTCAAAGCCATCCCGATTCCCCAAATCGCGCCGCCAACTTCCTGACTGTGGGCGGCTTTCGGATTGATAACTTTTCCCGCTGCCGTCATTGCTAAAACGCGCGTGACCATGATTTTTCCTAAATCCTCGTCAACTTTGACTTCGACAAATTGCGCTCCGTGCGAAGCAATCGAATATTTGCTGCGCTCGCCGAAATTGGGTGTTGATTGATGCGTTTCTTCTAATTTGTCGAGATTTTTAGCCCGCAAAACCGAAGCAAAATCGGAAGTTTCCCGTCCGGCGAGCTCACCGACTTTTTTCAGCATTTTCTGGCAACACTCCTGCACAGCCGTTCCGACGCTCGCCGTCGTCAAACTGCCACCGTGAACCGGAGCTTGCGGCAAATCGGAATTTCCGAGCTCAAATCTCACCTTTTCCAGCGGCAAACCAAGATTTTCCGCTGCAATCATCGAGATGGTGGTATAAGTTCCCGGTCCCATATCGCTCGCCGCGCTTTGGATAAGTGCTGTGCCGTCGGGTTTTAAAATTACTTGAACCGTAGCTGGAGCTTGAAACGCGCCCCAACGTCCTGTCGCTACGCCCCAACCGACGAGCAGGCGCCCGTCGCGCATCGAGCGGGGCTCGAATTTGCGATTTTTCCAGCCGAATTTTTCCGCACCTTGCTGATAACACTCACGCAGGGCTTTGCTCGAAAAAGGTTTGCCATTATTCGGGTCTTTGTCGGCGTAGTTAATCAACCTGAGTTCAAGCGGATCAATCTTGAGCGCATAAGCCAATTCGTCAAGCGCGCATTCAAGCGCGAACATTCCCGAAACCGCACCGGGCGCACGCATCGCAAACGGCGTTGACAGATTGGTCTTGGCGATTTTGTAATCAACCCGCACATTCGGACAGGCATACATTTGCTGCGAAACCGCCGTCACGTCTTCCTTGTAATCTTCAAACGGCGAAGTGTTGCCGACGCCTTCGTGGATGATTGCGATTAATTTTCCTGTATTGTCTGCACCGAGAGCGACTTTTTGAATCGTGTACGGGCGATAACCGTGTCCGCTGTACATTTGTTTTCGGGTGAAAACGATTTTGACCGGACGTTTTAATTCGCGCGCAGCCATCGCCGCGAGCATCGCTTGATAAGTTGGACGCAATCCTGCGCCGAAAGCGCCGCCGACAAACGGCGAAATGACCGTGACATTTGCCGGTTCAATTCCGAAAATCGAAGCCAAGTGGTTGCGGACGTTGTAAACGTACTGCGTTTTGTCGAAGATTTTTAATTTCTCGCCTTCCCAGAGCGCGACCGAAGCGTGCGGTTCAATCGGATTGTGATGCTCAACCGGAATCGTGTATTCGGCTTCGATTTTGACAGCCGCCGTTTTCATCGCCGCTTCGGCGTCGCCGCGCGGTTTCGGCGGTGGAGCTTTGGTTTCTTTGCCCGGAAAATAAGCATTCACGCGCGCTCGGTGCAAATCGGTTTCATGCGCTTCGCTGTCGTAAGCGATTTTTACAAGCCGCGCCGCCCAGCGCGCCTGCTCGAAAGTTTCGGCGACGACGAGTGCAACCGGTTGATGATTAAAGTGAATTTTGTCGGTTTGTAGTGCGCGAAATGAAACCCCTTCAGGGGCTAATTCGTCTTTGTCACGTGGATCGCTGAAAGCCAGTTTCGGGACGTTTTGATGCGTGAAAATCTTGACTACACCGGGCTGTTTTTCAACTTGGCTTAAGTCAATTGATTTAATTCTGCCTTTAGCAACATCGCTTAAAATTAGATAACCGTGCGCCAGATTCGGTGCGGAAAATTCAGCAGCGTATTTCGCCGCGCCCGTTACTTTTGCCGCGCCGTCAACGCGGCTGGTCGGTTTGCCGATTAGCTTCGCCATTTTTCGCTTC
Source organism: Acidobacteriota bacterium (assembly GCA_030863175.1). Lineage (GTDB taxonomy): Bacteria > Acidobacteriota > Blastocatellia > Pyrinomonadales > Pyrinomonadaceae > JALZCH01. Next base: position 5,685 of record JALZCH010000077.1, read on the forward strand.
CTCAACCTAAAAATTTGCTTTTTGTCCCGGTCTGGACTAAATATTTATTTGTGAAGGTTAACTGGAAAACAGACGAAAAGCAATCTTCGCTTTTGTTCGCCCGCAGAGCCGCCTTGACCGGACTCAAAATTCATCATTGGCGCGTCGCCGCGGGCGAAATGCCCGAACAAGTATCTTCAAAACACGAACTTAATGTAACTCTGTCAGGCAGTATGACGACCGAAAGGCAAACTGCGACGGGCAAGTTGCGAAGTTTGCATGCGTCATCTGGAAAGGTTTGTTTGACTCCTGCCGGACAGCCGATATCGGCAGAGTGGAAAAACGAATTTGAATGTCTCTCAATCAATTTCGAACCGTCACTGCTAATTCAAACTGCGCTCGGAATTAATCTTTCGCCCAATTTTGAGTTAATCGAAACTTACCAGAAAAATGATCCTTTAATTCAACACGTCGCGCTCAATCTGCTCTCGGAATTAGATTCCGAAACTCCCGCGGGAAAACTTTATGCCGAATCGCTAGCGCAAACGCTCCTGTTGCACATTTTGCGAAATTACACCACGGCGCGTTTCGCCCAAGAAAATTTTAGTGGCGGGCTTTCGGGTTACAAATTGCGCCGCGTGACCGAATTTATTCACGAACATCTCGAACAGGATTTAACGCTCGTTGATATCGCCGAAGTTGCGGGTTTGAGCCAATTTCATTTCGCCCGCGCTTTTCGCCGGACAACCGGATTAACGCCCCAGCAATACATCACACAAAAACGCATCGAACGCGCTAAAAATTTGCTCGTCGAAGGTGATTTGCCGCTCGTCGAAGTTTCGCTTCGCGCGGGTTTTAAAAATCAAAGCCATTTTACGACGCTTTTCCGCAAATTCACCCGCTTGACGCCAAAAGCCTGGCGCGAGTTAAAACACGCTTAAAGCAAACAGAGAAAATAAACAGCAAACAAACGTAAGACGACAAGCAAGCGATTTTCATAAATTTGGTGAACCATTATGGGAGAACCAAAAAGATGAAAATATTGCTGATTTTTATTTTGCTGATTTCGTCAAGCATCGCCGTTCAGGCGCAGACCGCGAAAGGGTCTTTTAAAAAAGCGACTGAAGCCGCGAAAGCCGGAAATTACCAAGAGGCTCTCGCGCTTTATCAAAAAGCATTGGAGACAATTGATTCAAACGGTTCGCCGATTTTCCTTGCAAGAATTCATTACAATCTCGGCGTCTGTTACTTTCATACAAATCAACCGGCTTTAGCCGTAAAAGAATACGAACGAGCAATTGAATTAAGCGGCGGCACTTTCGAGAGAGCTTTTCGAGCGCTCGGATTGGCGCAGCGCGAATTGAAAAACTGGAAAGCGGCAAAAGAGGCGTTCATCAAAGCCGTTCGCGTTTCTAATGAGCGCGACGGCGAGGCTTGGTTTGATTTGGCAATGGTTTTAATTGAAGAAAAAGATTTCACGTCAGCCGCCGAAGCTTTCAAACAGGCAATCAAAAACAAAAGCATCGCACTACCGGCAAGCCACAACAATCTCGGCGTGATTCTGGCTCTCAACGGTGATTTCGCGGCGGCTGAAAAAGAATTTCAAATCGCGTTGCAAAAATCAGACGGCAAATTTAGTGAAGCAAGAAATAATCTGGATTTTTGTTACCAAAGAGCGATGAACAGGGAATTGCGAGCGAAACTGAAATTTGGGCGTTAATTGCATAAAAGCCAGTATCTTTTGCCCGGCAAAAGATACTGGCTTTGAGCACATTACAACTGTTTACAAAAGCTTATCCGGTGTAATCGGCAAGCTGCGAACGCGCTTGCCTGTGGCGTTAAAAATCGCGTTAGCTATTGCGCCCGCAACGCCGACAATCCCGACTTCGCCGATGCCTTTGATGCCCATTTTGTTAACATACGGGTCTTCTTCGCGGACAAAAATCGTTTCGATTTCAGGTACATCGAGATTCACCGGAATGTGATAATCTGCAAACGTGCGCGTGACGAAATTTCCCCACCGCGGATCTAAAATTGATTCTTCGTGCAAAGCTTGACCGATGCCCCAAATGACGCCGCCAATCATTTGCGAATCGGCTGTTTTCGGATTCAAAATGCGCCCTGCGCCCGTCGCTGTAACAAAACGTTTGACTCTCACCATTCCGGTCAGATCGTTCACCCAAACTTCGGCGAAATTAGCGTTGAATGAATGAGAAGCGTATTTTTCGGCTTCCGGCAGCGGTTTGGCGTCCATTCGGGTTTGAAATTCCGGGATGTTTTCGGAAACCATCAACTCGGCGGCAGTCGGGCGTATTTCGAACACTTTGCCGGATTTGGCAACCAACTCGTCTGTGATTTTCCGGCAGGCATCATTAACGGCGTTTGCAAAGCTCGCCGCGCCGACCGAACCAACTGATCCGGCTGCGGGCGGCAAGCTTGAATCGCCGAGCTTGACGCCAACTTTATCGAGTGGTAAACCGAGCGAGTCGGCAGCAATCTGCGCCAAAATCGTGTGCGTTCCGGTTCCTAAATCCGACGCGGCAAGCTCAATGCTCGCGCTTACGTCTTTGCCGTTTCTGGTTAATTTGACGATTGCCGAAGTATCGCGCTGGCGCGCCTGATAAATCCCGCACCCGACGCCGTAACCGACCCAATATTCGCCTTGTTTATTTTGACGCGGTTCGGGTTTGCGATTTTTCCAGCCGAATTTTTCCGCTCCCGCGCGCAGAGCCTGTACGAGCGAGCGCGACGACCAGGGCTTTCCGGTCAAAGGGTCTTTTGCCGGTTCGTTTTTGATGCGAAGCTCAACTGGATCAATCTTTAATTTAAAGGCGAGTTCGTCAATCGCAGATTCAAGCGCAAAACTGCCCGTTGATTTTCCGGGCGCGCGGTTGAAAGTCGGCAGAATAACGTTCATCGGCGCGACGCGATAAGCGATTCGGCGCGCCGCCGCTTCGTACATATGCGCGGAAACGTCGCCGCACGGTTCGGCAAATTCGGCGTTGATTGCGCAGTGAGTTGTAGTTTCATGATTGATAGCCGTTAAAATTCCATCTTTAGTCGCGCCGAGCCGAACGTGTTGTTCATCTCTCTGGCGCAAACCGACCGAATTAAACATCATTTGCCGCGTCAGAACCAATTTAACCGGACGTTTAACGATTTTCGCCGCCATCGCCGCAACTGCTACGTGTCCCCACGCGCCGCCTTTTGAGCCAAAACCGCCGCCGATATGCGGCGTGACAACGCGGACGTTTTCCGGTTTTAAGCCAAACGCCGATGCCACAGCGTTTTGAACGCCGTTGACGACTTGTGATTCGTTATAAAGAGTTAATTTGTCGTCCGTCTCCCAAACCGCAATCGTTGCGTGCGGAGCCATCGGGTGATGATGCTCAATCGGCGTTTCGTAAACAGCGTCAACTTTAAATTCGGCTTCGACAAAAGCTTTTTCGACATCGCCGCCGCGCGTTACGTCCTGCCGGTCTTCGAGCTTCGGCGTTGCCGCCTTGTTTTTTTCGGCGTCAAAATCAACTTTCGGCGCGGATTTTTGGTAATTGACTTTGATCAAACTTGCCGCGTAACGCGCCTGCTCGAAAGTTTCGGCGATTACGACGCCGATATTTTCGCCCCAAAAAATAACGTCCGGCGTTTGCAGCATCGCGCCGCCGCGCACGCTTCGAGCGGAAGCTAACTTAAGTGCGTTTTTGTGCGTCACGACAGCTAAAACGCCGGGAGCTTTTTCAGCCGCCGTCTGGTCAATCTCTAAAATTTTTCCGGCTGCCGTTTCGCTTTTAATAAGGAAGCCGGTAGCGACATTTTTAACAGGGAAATCAGTTGCGTAAGGAGCCGCGCCCGTTACTTTCAGAATGCCGTCAATCCGGTTGACGGCTTCGCCGGTCAAGGTTTTTCGCTTGTTCATTTTCTTTCTCGCACTTTCAGCCGCTAAAATTAAGCCGCGCCGCCGTTCATTGCGCGTTCGAGCGCGCGGACAATGGCGCGTTTGCCAAGCTCGACTTTGTAAGCGTTATGTTTGAGCGGTTTCGCGTCTTTCAAAGCGGCTTCGGCGGCTTGGCGAAAAGTTTTTTCATCGGCTTTTCCGCCGGTCAAAACGGCTTCGGCTTCACGACTGCGCCAGGGCTTGTGCGCGACGCTTCCCAAAACGACGCGGGCAGATTTGATTTTATCTCTGCTCATTTCCAGAGCGGCGGCAACGGAAACGAGCGCGAAAGCATAACTTGCGCGGTCACGGACTTTTAAATAATAAGATTTAGCTGCAAAGGGTGATTTCGGCAGCTCAATTGCCGTAATCAGTTCGCCGTGAGCGATATTGGTATCTTTTTCGGGTTGATCGCCGGGCAAACGGTGAAAGTCATTAATCGGAATGGTCCGCTCCTGCCCGTTTGTTCCTCGTACGCGAACAATGGCATCAAGCGCGTAAAGCGCGTTCGCCATATCGCCCGGATAAGTTGCAACGCATTGTTCGCTCCATCCAAAAACCGCGTGAATTCGGTTGATTCCTTCGCGCGCGCCGCAGCCTGTTCCCGGCTCACGTTTGTTGCATGGCATCGCTACATCGTAAAAATATTGACAGCGTGTCCGCTGCATCAGATTTCCGCCGTTTGTTGCCATATTGCGGATCTGCCCTGACGCTGCTGACAAAATCGCTTGCGAAAGAAGCGGATAATTCTGCCTGATGATGGGATGATTCGCCGTGTCGGTGTTTCTCGCAAGCGCCCCGATTGAAACGCCGCCGTTTAATTCGCGGATTTGCGAAAGATTAAGGCGCAAAACATCAACCAGCGCGGATGGATTTTCGACGCCTTCTTTCATCAAATCCAAAATATTCGTTCCGCCCGCCAGGAATTTGGCTTCTTTGTTTGCGGCAACCGCGTTTACGGCTGCGGCGGCATCCGTTGCGCGAGAATAATTAAACGGTCTCATCGTTTTTCTCCTCTCCGACAAATTCCCAATTTTGCGCGACCGCTCGTCCTGTGTGAACTTCGCTAATCGCCGCGACAATGTTCGGGTACGCGCCGCAGCGACAGAGATTGCCGCTCATTCGCTCGCGGATTTCTTCGTCCGAAAGCTGCACACTGCGCCTGTTTGTCCGCAAATTCGAGGTTACATAGCTAGCTTCGCCGCGTTTTGCTTCTTCAAGCAAAGCGACGGCTGAACATATCTGTCCCGGCGTGCAATAACCGCATTGAAAACCGTCGTGTTTGACGAAAGCTGCCTGCATCGGATGAAGTTGTTCGCCGTTTGCCAAACCTTCAATCGTTGTAATGTTTTCGCCTTCGACCTGCATAGCCAGAGTCAAACAAGACAAGACGCGCCGCCCGTTAACCAAAACCGTGCAAGCGCCGCATTGACCGTGATCGCAGCCTTTTTTCGAGCCGGTCAGATTGAGCCGCTCACGCAAGGCGTCAAGCAGCGTCACGCGCGGTTCGACATTAACGGCTCGTTCCGCGCCATTGATTTTAAGTTTGACTGTGATGTTGTCGGTGGTTGCGGATTCGGCGAAAACTGCCGAATCAGACGTTTCGGACGCCGCCAACGCTTGCTGTTCGAGCAGCAATTGCGCGGCAAAAACGCTTAAACCGGCGGCGGAAACCTGTCCTAAAAACTCGCGGCGAGATTCGTCAATCGGATTTGCCGAATCGCATTCGTCTTCGATTCTCAAGTGAGAGTTCGCCATACACGGCGGAAGATTAGAATTTTGCTCGTCCATAAATATCCCTTTTTTGTTTGCGGTGCAAAAAAGAAAACTCTCAAAAACTTAGAGCCTGTTTTGTTTTTCGCTGATAAATAATTGCCAAGAATCGAATCATTAGTTGATGATAAAAATAACACGAAATAATTAAGAACTGAAAACGATAAACTGTGAGCGGTAAACAGTGAAAGATTAGCCGTAACAGTAAACGGTGAACCGATTGATAAACAAGCAATCCACCGTTTGCTATTTTCAGTTATTTTTCTTAATTTCGGGCGGCGCAATGGCGCGCGGCAAATCGCCGTCGTCCGGGACTGGAATCAGAGGCTGTTTCGGCGGTCGCTTTGTAGCCGGACGTAAAATCGGCGGTAAACTCGGGCGGGGGATTTTGACTCCGCCGCCGTTGTCGGTTCGTTTTAAAATCGCGCCGCCGCCGCCCGCGAGCCAAGTTTTCGAGCCGCCGTGATAAACGACAGAAAATAACGGACTGCTGGTAATTGTTTCAATTAACTCCCAATTTCTTCCGCCGTCGCTTGTGCGCAGAATTTTGCCCTGCTCGCCTGTGACCAGAATATCGTCCGCGCTTGCGGCGGAAACCGCATAAAATCTCGCGTTGACTCCGGTTTCGACGCCTTGCCAGGTCGCGCCCGCATCATCGGTTCGCAGCACGACGCCGCCCGCTCCGACTGCAAAACCGCGCCGTTCATTGGCGAAAACCACGGCGTTGAGGGAATCTTTTAAGTTTGTTTTAATCTGCGTCCACGTTTCGCCGCCATCGGTCGTCCGCAAAATCGTGCCTTCGCCGCCAACAATAACGCCGATCTTTTCGTTGACAAATTTCACGTCTTCAAGCCATGCGTTCGTTTCGGCGAATTCCGGCTGCCAGTTTGCGCCGCTCGTCACAGTTTTTAAAATAGTGCCGTTTGCGCCGACAGCAAAGCCTTTGAGAGTCGTGATGAAAAAGACGCCGGACAAATCTTCTTTGACGTTTGAAATTCCTTTGCCCCAGCTTTGACCGCCGTTGATCGAGCGCATTGTCGTGCCGTTATCTCCAACAGCCCAGCCGCGTTCTTCGTTGATGAAGAAAAGTGAATTGATCCGCTCGCGCGTTCCGGCGTAAACCGGAATCCAATTTCTGCCGCCGTCTTCGGTCATCAGAATCCGCCCTCGCGCACCAGCAGCCCAACCGATCTCATCATCGAGGAAAAACAATTCGGTAATCGAATCGCGACCGCCTTCCGAAAGCCGCCGCCATTGAAAACCGCCATCGTCGGTGCGAACCATCAATCCGTCTTCGCCCGCCGCCCAGCCGGTAAATTCGTCGGCAAAATGAACCGAAACAAGTCGCGGATTTGTCCTCACATTGAACGGCAACCAGGTTCGCCCGCCATCTGATGTGAGCCAAACTGAACCGCTGGCTTCGGTCGCCCAACCGTTTTGCGCGTTTGAAAAACTGAGAGAAAGAAAATCCGGCTGCGCAAAAATCTTGATTTTTTGCCAAGTTGCCCCAGCGTCTTCGCTCCGCAAAATCGTTCCTTTTTGTCCGACGACTACAATTTCGGATTCGGACAAAAAAGCGACTCCGGTTAAAAGTCCGGCTGGCTCTAAAATCTTCTCCGTCCAGCTTTCCCCTCCATTTTCCGTCAGCAGGAGACAGCCATTTGCGCCGACAACTGCGCCGCGCTGCTCGTCAAAAAAAGAAACCTGAACGAGATGCTCGTTTGTCGCATTTTTTTGTTTGCTCCAGGTTAAACCACCGTCCGAAGTTTGATAAATTGCGCCATAGCTTCCGACCGCCCAACCTTTTTGAAAATTTTTCGGCGCAAACGCGACCGCATAAAAATGGTCTCTCCCGTCGAGCTTGATTTCCCGCCAGCTTTCGCCCGCGTCCTCTGTCATCAAAATCGTCCCGCGCGCACCTGCAGCGACCGCCGTTTTTTTGTCTTTGATAAAAATGCCCGAAAGGGTGTTGCTAACGGGCGAGGCTTGTCGCCGCCAATTAAAACCGCCGTCTCGTGTGTAAAGAATCGTTCCGTCTGCACCAACCGCCCAACCCGTTAATTTATCCGGAGCAAACCGAATTGCAAAAATCGAATTTCCCTGCGGCAGAGGATTTTGCCATTCCCATTTCGGTCGCATATCCTGCGCCGAAACAGCCGGCAAAAAACACAAAGATACACAGGAACAGAGAAGTACAAAAAATAGTAAATCTCTGTATCTGCTGCGTATTTTTGTGTTTAAGTGCTTCATCGAATTTCTGAAGTTTTAGCAATTTCAGCAGCGTCAACCAAAAGTTTTTCGTCAACTGCGCCAATTGTGGCTATTTTACGAGCCGTTTTATCAACTGTTTCCTGCAATAAGTCGCCAGCGTGACCTTTCATCCATTGCCAGGTGATTTTATGACCGCGCGCAGCGGCGTCCAACTTCTGCCACCAATCGAGATTTGTTTTTTTACGAAACCTCCCGCACATTGTTTCGACGACGTAGCGCGAATCACTAAACAGTTTAACAGCGCAAGGCTCTCGCAAAGCGTTTAAACCGAGTGTTGCGGCGGCGATTTCGGCTTGCTGATTGGTCGCCGAGCCTAAAAACTGACCGACTGCTTTCCAATTTCCTCGAAAACCGAGAAGCGCGACGGCAGCCGCGCGCGGATTTTCCCGCCCGTTGCCGATGCTCGAACCGTCGCAAACTATTAAAACTTCTTTCACAATTTATTTTCTGAAGACAAAGTCATACGGTAATGCAATTTGAGAAATGTAGCTCCATACAATTTCAAAATATGTTCAGCATACAATTGTTCATTTTCATCCACAAAAATACGTATGCTTTCCTTCATCGCACGAAGATATTTAACCCAGGCTTCAGTTTTGTTTTTCTTCACAATAAAATAAAACCCCGGTTCTCCAAAACCCTCTCCCGCCGAAATTAATGTCAATGAGCCATCTGAATTCTGTTGAGGCTTCATAATGACAGTAGCGTTTCCATTGGGAAGCGGAAAAACCACTTTCATACATCGCGAAGGAAATTTTGGCGGCTTGCAGGTCGAGTAAATTCCTGCGTAAATAACTGAACTATTAGCAATCATCTTTCGCAGCCAACCTGTTCCAATGAGCAAATCCGTTTCATCACGTAATTGAATAATCTCACTTGTAATTCCGCGACTCGTTTCGAGCGATGAAATCGGCATATTAAGCTGTTGCAACCGACGGCTGAAAAGTATGGTTATTAGCCAACCAAATGGTTTGAAACCGCCGTGCCATTCAGACCAAACATCTAAATTGTACTTAGCTGTCTGTTCGTAAAAATCTTTAATTTTTGGATGTATTTTTTCAGGTGAAAATTCGTCGCTTCTTAAAACGGAAAAATCTTCGATTAATCCTGCGTCGTTTTGGTTGACTCGTAGATTAAGATTTGAACGTCGGGCTAATTTTTCAAAGAACTGCGCACCAATTTCCCTCGTTTCTCCGATTTGACCTTGAATCCACGATTCCGAACGCAAATCCACGAGGCGACCGGTCAGGCGCACCCATTTTTGAGTTACCCAATCCGTTAGAAAGCCTCGCTCGTTTCCGAGCCAAAGCGCCGGAACTTTTGCACTCGCATTATTCATTGAAGACTAAACTACTTCGCTTTGCTGCTTTCCATTAACGTGAATGTGATAATCCACGCTTTCTTCAAAAGTGTCGTCGTGAGAAATAACAAAAAGCTGATCGAAGTTGCGGATTTGCCCGATTTGGTGAGCGAGACGTTCGCGGCGCTCTCTGTCCAGATTCGTTGTGGGTTCATCGAAAAATGCCACGCGCACGTCGGACAATTGTTTTAAAAGCGCGAGACGCACGCTTAAAGCAGCCGCCATTTGTTCGCCGCCCGAAAGATTGATGAACGGGCGCTCGTGTCCCATTTCTTCGAGAACAATTTCGTAATCTTCCGTCCAGCGCAAAGAGCGTTCGGCGCTGCCGGTAATTTCGCGGAAAATCTCGTTTGCCTCGCGCGAAATCGAAAACAAATAACTTTTGGCAACTTCGGGCGCCGCCTTTTTGAGCGTGTCGCGGATGAAATCGGTTGCCTCGAAAACTCTTTCGAGTTTTTCTTTTTCCGCAAACTCGGCTTGCATTTGTTTTCTGATAGCCGCAAGACGCTCGATTTCGCGTCGCAAATCAGCTTCGCGCCGCTGCTCCTGCGCATATTCGTTCGCCGTCGCCGCTTCACGGCGCTCGGCTTCGCGTAAAGCTGACTTTTCGTTTAAATGCCCTTCATGATTGTAATTTTCAAGCGCCGTTTGGTATTCAGCAGAAACTGCTTGAAACTCTTTTTCAAAGCGTTCGGTTTCTTCCGCCGCTTTTGCCAATTCATTTTCCCGCGCGGGTAAAGTCGCCGCAATTGTTTGATTTGCCAGAAACGTTTGATACGCCGATAAAGTGCGATCACGTTCGCGGCGAGTTTGCGCCAAATCAGCATCCAGCCCGGCAAACATCATTAATTTTTCTGAGAAAGCCTGAACGCTGCGTTCCTTTTCGATCAAGTTGTTTTTCGCCGCCGCAATTTGCCCGCGCCAAACAGGTTCCTGTTCGGCGTCGCGCTGATAGCTTGCAGCGAGCTCGCGCGGGTTGCCAAGCTCTTTTAATTTATTTTCCGTTTCCGTCCATCGATTCTCGATTTCCGGAAGGGCGGCTGCAACGATTTGAAGTTTTTCCTGCTCAACTTTTAAAGCTATTCCTTGCTGTTTGACATCTTCCAAGCCCTTTTTCATTCCTTGAAGCTCGGAATATTTTCTCGCCTCTTCGTTTGCAGACGCGATTTCGTTTTCGATTTTTCCGCGCCGGTTTTTTAGTTCCTCGATTGTTTCCGGCTTAAAACCGTTAAATGCCGCGATTTCGCGTTCGACTTTTTCCAGCGTCGCGCGCCGCTGCTGTAAATCGTTGCGACCGTTTTCGATCTGATTTTGCAGGCTTTCAAATTTGGCAAGCTGCCGTTCGGCTTCGCGCGCCGCTGAAAGATTCCGGCTTACCGATTTTTGCTCTTGTTCGAGCGTTTCGAGTCTGACATAACTCGACGAAAGCTCGGTTTGGAAGTAACTTTCGAGCGTTTCGCCTTCGCGGATGTTCAAACATCTTTGCGACAGAATCGGACACAAGCCATTTCTGACTTCGCCGCGAAACTTTTCGTCGTGCTGAATTTTCGCCTGCATTTTGGCGATTTCCGCGACCAGATCATTTTCTTTCGCATTGAGGGCAATCGCCTCACGCGCCAGACGTGAAACGGCGTCAAAATCTTTGAGCTGTCGTTCGTTTTCCGCGAGTGTGATTTGCAATTTTTCGATTTCGTTTTTCAAACCGGCGCGCTGCGGCACAAGCAACCGCAAGCTGGTTTCGGCTTCGAGCGCGTCTTTTAATTTTGTTTCAACCGCGCGTTTTTCCGTTTCGAGTTGTTCAACGCGCTTTCCGGCGTCAGCGCCGCGTTCTGCGTCTTTGATTTTTTCCAGATTCTCCTTGTAATTTGCGCGCCGCTGTTGGATTTCGGCTTCAAGACGGGCAGCTTGACGCGCGGCTTGTTCGACTTCGGCGCGTTTGGTGCGCAAAGTTTCGCGTTCGGATTCAAGTTGATTTTGCAGTTCGATTTTCGGCTGCAAGTCTTGAATTTGCCGCGTTGATTCAACCGCTTTTGCCAAATTTTCTTCGAAACGTTTCAGCTCGGATTTCGCTTCATTCAAAAACGATTCGGCGCGATTTGCTTCGTTTTGTATTCGGTTTCGCTCGATTTGCCGCGCGTCCAGAACGTTTAATTCTTCCAGAGCCTTAACATGCGCTTGATAATCGGTTTCGATCGCCATTTGCGCGGCGAGCGCCGCAGCCGCTTGATCGCGTTCGGCTTGAAACCTGATTTGCATTGTGCGCGATGATTGAAATTGCGCTTCCAAACGGTCGCGCCTCGAGCGAGTTTCGTTTACTCTGGTTTCCGCCTTTTCAAATTCCGCAACCGTGTTCGTTTTGATTACAATTTCTGCGCGTAAGTCTTTTAAAACAATTTCAAGCTCGCCAATTTTCTTTTGGGTTTCTCGATGCGCGTTTTCCGTTTCTTCAAGCCGCGCCAATTCGTTTTCCGCAACCGCGATTTTCGTCCGCACATCCTGAAGACGCCGCTCGACGTAACGAACGGTCGCGAGCAGCTTTTCCGCGCCTTCGCGGTATTCTTCGACTTTTAAGAGCTTATCGAAAGCCGTTTTTCTGATTGATGGAGGCTCAAGAAAAATCGCCGTCAAAGTGCCTTGCGGAACTCCGATTGCGGAGCGAAAAAGCGTTTCCAGATCCGTGCCGGGTTCGACACCGAGATGCTGCTGCAAAAAACGCGAAACTTCGTGTTTCTTTTCAGCGATACGAGTTTTTAATTCGGGGTCGTAAACGTAATATCCGGTTCCCGTGTCGCGGTAAACAGTGTAGCGACGTCCATCCAAATGGCTTTCAAACGTGACGCGAGCCGAACCTTTTTTCGCGCCGCGACTAAGAAAATCGTCTTTTTTGTAATCGAGGAGATCGAACAGCGTCCAGGCAATCGCTTCGATAATCGTAGTTTTGCCCGCGCCGTTCGCGCCCGTGATGGCGGTCGTTCCGCGATGAAACTCATAATTGGCGGCGGTGTGAGATTTTATATTTTCAAGCTCGACTCTGGTGATGTGCATGACTTCAGTGCGAAACAAAAATTTTCGCAAGATTTTCCGGTTTAGGCAAATCGGAAATTCAAGAATTGAAGAGTGAAGAGTCCAAGATTTTTAATGAAATCTTGAATTAACGCGAGAATTTGAGATCTTTTGTACGGTAATGGACAGTAAACTCGCACCGATATTTTAAAATAGAATAAATTTCAACTTAGGGAAGGGAGTTTTTTATGGCAACAGCAACTGGAACACAACAAAGCAATTCAAGCGAATTTTATCAGGGCGGACAAGACGCGCAATCGCATTCGGAAGGCATGGTCGCCACCGCGATTGAATCGCAAACCGCTAAACTGCCGTCGGATTTATTTCTTTGGGCGGCGGTCGGATCAATCGGTGCATCAATGATTCTCGAGTTTTCGGGCAATACCGAAAAAGCGCACTGGGTTGGACAATGGGTCGCCCCGTTCCTGCTCCTTGGCGTTTATAACAAAATTGTCAAAGTCGCCGGCACAGACCGCCTGCGTCAATAAGCTTTTTCTGAGAACTAAAAGCCTTGACGAGCGATTTTTCAATCGCTCGTCAAGGCTTTTAATTCTCATTTGCTTCTACCAGCTTATTTCAACTGCCATTTGATTCGCGTATAAGCGATTCTAAACCCCTGTTTTTCGGCGTTTCGCTGTGATTGACTGCCCGGAAGCGCGCCCATCATCGCAATTTTGCAGCCCTGTTCAGCGGCATAACGCAATCTTGCTTCAAATAAAGCCGCTTGCGCGCCTCTTCGCCGATGTTCAGAAATCGTGCTTGCGCCAGCAAGTAAAGCAACTTCATTGTGAATAAAGAGAACTGCCGCCGCAATCTGCTGTTCGCCACCAAATTCAGCCAAAAAGGGAACCGCACTTCTTGCCACAACCTTTCCAAACTCAAACATAAAATCGGACAGTCCTGCGCCTTCCGTGCTCCAACCATCCGCTGCGACTTCTGCCCAAAGTTCTTCTTCGCCCGGTTTGATGATTCGAGTTTTGATATTCGGATTCAACGGCGCACCGAAATTATTCTCGATTGGACGATACAAAACGCTGGTCAATTCAATCGGCTGGTAACCGCGTTCGCCAAGCAAAGACAACAGTGACAAATCAGCCATCGGGCTAACTTCGTGAAAGACCGGTGCTCCTCGCTCTTTAAAAAAGTTTTCGAGCTTTTCCAAATCTGAATGAGTTGGCTCTTGAAAAACGCCAAGCCCGAAAGTCTGTGTCAAAGGTGATTCCAAACCGTCAAACATCGCATAAGCGCCAGCAGCTTCGATCCATGCCGCACCGCTCTCCGGTTGCTTTTTCGCCCGCGCTTCGACAAACGCTGCATTGCTGCTCGCTTCGGTTCGTTCGAGCTTTTGCGCCAAAGTGCGGTCGGAATAAATAAAATTGTTTTTGTTCATTCTTTAAATTTGCGGTTCAAGAAATTTAGCCCTGAAATTCCGCCGCTTTTTCCAGATAAGTAAACACGGGCGGACGTGTTGTGCCGCTCGATTTCATTGTTTCTTTCACTTTCGGATTGCTCAGAAATCCTTCAAACGCCGCGAGGCTTTCCCATTCAAAAAGCACAATGACACGGTTTTCTTCGCCCGCAATCTTAAAAACCTGACTGCCAATGCTTCCGTGCGCCTTACGCGCGTCGAATCCGCGAGTCGAAAAAGCGCCGATAAATTTATCGAAATCTTCAATAGCAACATCTGCCAGAATGTTAATCATATTGTTCCCTTTTGGTGAATTGAGTTTTTGAGGCTCTACAATTAACGCGCAAACGTGCCGGACAAAGTATCAAATCCGATTCGCTTAAAAGAATTCGTCAAGCAGTTTGTAAAACTCAATTTTCTCCCAATCCGGTACAATCTCCAAACATTCAAACACAAACGGCGTCCATTGTTCTCCGAAATTGTACCCAACGCTGCGAGCAAGAAGCGCAATATCCTGATAACGATCCGCAACGCCAGCGCGCCCCCAATCAATAAAACCGCTGATTTGCCAATCCTTAAAAATAACGTTCGGCAAACAAATCTACGCCACGAGCGTAAGAGGTAAAATATTCAATAATTTAAAGTTGTGCCTTGACTTCTGGGGTACAATTAGAAGACATTGTTCAAACCTCAAGCCTTGGTATAAGTTGTAAAAATAGCACTAAACAGCTTCAAAATTAAAGGCTAGGTTTTACCTAGCCTTTTTGATTTCAAACGCGGTTGTTTAGCCGCGCAATAATTGAGCGCAGTCCGCCTACATCTTCAGCCAGCATTTTCATTTTTGCATTGCGTAATGGATCACGGCGGTTTTGTGTTTCAAGCAATTTTCTGAGCGAAAATTCAATTGCGGTTAGTTTCGCTTCGAGTTGGTCTAAGTCCTTTTTATCAACAACGGATTCCAGAACATCGGAAATGTTTCTAACCATTTGCTATAATCTCCGTAAGCTGTGAACGCGCCGTCTTGTTGGGAAACTGTTCGGCGCGTTCGGGTTGAAGGTTGAAGGCTTGGAATAATGTTGACGCATTATTTAAGCCTTTAATCGTTTTTATTGCACGATTTCAAGATAACGCTGAATCAATCTAGCAGCCGCACGGTGATAGCAAGGAAAGCCGCCATTGTACGCTTCACACTGGCAAATGCCATTTGCCGTGTAACGAGTTCCGCGAGAGCCGATTATTTGAAGCGATGCAGTGCGAAGATCGTAAGCCATTTCTGGATTCTGTTCGATTACTGCAACTGCTTTTCCAATTGCGTTTGCCCAACGTTTTCCGTCGCGCGTTTCCGGGTTTAATTTAGCTAAAGCATCGGCAGCAACCTCAGCCAAAATTTCGCGGTTGATGAAAGCGGGTTTGATTCTGGTTACTCTAAAGTTTGTCATTTGTGTTTCTCCGTGCGGTTAAGGTTCGCCAACCATTAAATTAACTAACTTTGAATATCTTACGCTAGCGTAATAGTTTTGTCAAGGCGAAATATTGCTTTTGCGTAAGGTTTTTGTTAGGATTTACAGCGTTATGGAAAAGCGATTGACAAGCAAACAAGCTGCTGAACAACTTGGTATCAGTGATGCGAGAGTGCGTCAGCTTGTGTTAGCGGGCAAACTACCGGCAGAAAAGTTTGGACGTGATTTAATAATTCTGGAATCGGATTTAGAACCGTTGCGCGGGCGTAAGCCGGGTAGACCAGCAAAAGCGAAAAACGGTGAGTAGAAAAAAACAAGCTAAAAAAATCTAAATGAAAAGATGTGATTGTTTTATGAATTCACTTAAGGATTAATTATCTTTAGTGTTCCGCTTACGTTGCTGAAAATAACTATCTAAACTTGACTATTTGTGGTATACTTTGTATAGCATAGTTGCCCGTATACAAAAGCGAACAATTGTTCCTAGCCCGTTTTGGCTACCCGCGAATTGACGCTGGGTTTTAAGGTACGGGCTATTTTTTTAAGCCCCACCTGACTTGATTAATCAAGGGGATTTTAACGATTCCGTAACCTTGAACACGCCCTGAGCTATCTTGCCTGAATTTAGAATTTATCTTTTCAAAGTGTTCGTAAAGAGGAAGATTATTAATTCCAGAGGTTTCCCATTCAGCTCCAAAATGCTGAAATTGCCTATGAACGTTATATGCACAAACGTCGGCAACTTGCACCATATGATTATGCTGTGAATTTGCAAAGGTAATCGTAGAAAGACAGGGAAGCGGCATTTTCATCAACTGACTACCCCGTTGTTTCAAAATTTCATGATGTCTTTGTAGATTGAATTTATACTCATTACCTTTGGGCGTTTTGCCTGACATATCATCAACAATGACAGCCAAAGATTCGCCATTTGGCAAAGCTAATTGCGCGCGCTGAATTAAATATTCATATGCTACAGCTGGCGCATACCACGCTCTTTCGCCATACGCCTCCTGCATATGCTGTTTATCTACTACAGAGGCAATCAATACTAAATCAGCGTCATTTAAAAGCCGATAATAAGTATCAGTAAAATGCAATAAATCAGCATCAGTTAATCCATAAGGAGTCAGATATTTTTGTAATCTTTTTTCCGGTCTTCTTAACCAATGTGATTTGATTTCTACCTTGTCAGTGCCAAAAACAGCCTTTTTTAGTTTAACTATTTCATTACCGTAAACACCGGCAGAGGACATAGAAAGCAGCACTCCGCAAAAAACAAAGTAACGTGATTTCCCGCGCCCGTTTAGGTTGTAATCAGCCGGATCGTCCGCATATTCTTTTGTTCCCGAATCATCTATAAATAAAGCGTGAGTTTGCATCACTTAATTACTATAAAATCTTTCAAACAAATTTCGATTTCTACTGCTATAGCTGTTTTTGATGATAAAAGCAAAGTTTGGCAGAATTCTGAGAAGCAAAATGAAAACGCCGCCAACTAATAGAGCGCTTTGCAAGATTTTAGCGCATAACATCTACATTTTGATTCAATCAGGGTATGAGCTAGGAATTGAACCGAAATTTCGGAAAGCACAAGATAGTGGACAAGTGTAGCTTCAAGAGTGAAGCAAAAGTTTGACTTTTTGAGTTATTTTAAGTAAAAATAAAAACGACCTATTTTGCGGATAGGTCGTTTCGATTCTGTTGCTTACGAGGGCGAACAGAGACGGTATTACTGTATTTAATTTACCTTGTTGACAATTTATTGTCAACATAAAAATGCCGTAGTCATACCTCTTCTAATTCCCAAATAAGCAATAGAAATCGGAAGTAACAGTGAAAAGCTGTTATTCAATCTCTCTGCCTGTTGGTCAGCGAGAAAGAATAACAGCCGCTTGTGATATTTACCACAAAGTAGGATTTGCAGAATATCACGGGCTAGCCAATTTGAAAACCAAAACCGATTGGAGACTAAAAAATGGCTCGTAGAAGTAGTGGTAGAAGAGCGGCTGCGAAAAGCAGACCGAGAAAATGCGAAAAAACCTCGCCGCGTATGGCGAAAATCGCGTCGAAAGTGCTTCGTGATAAAAGGTTTTCAAAGAAAGCCAAATCACTTGCAGGTTCGGTTTTGACTCAAGCGTAAGATAGTTTCTATCTGAATTGGAAAGCCTGGCAAATCGCTAGGCTTTTTGCTTTGTCAATTAGCTTTTGTTCCAATTTTTGAGACTGAATCGAAATCAGTGAACCCGTTTTTAGTCAAAGTATCTAGTGATTTTTATCTTGTTTGGACTATCCAATCGAATATTAAGGAGTGCGCACTTGTTTTAAAAAGGCTTCGCCGTTGTGGTTAGCTATTATTTTAACGCAATTTGTTTGTAGGGTAAGCATCGTAGCATGAAATGCTGATAAAACCTTTCCTTGAAAATCTTGATTATCTTCAAGTCTCTCAATATCTAAGCCAATTTCCTTAGCTTTAACAATATTTATATGCTTTCCGTGTGTTTTGAAATTGCTATGATTTGAAAGATATTCAGCGATTTCACCTGGTTTAGTTGATGTGGGATCATGTGCAAACATAAAACATTTCAGCCAATCTTCAACAAGCCCTTTTCCAAAGTCAATTTGATTTTTACATTCTATTAAAAGTGCGGGTCCATATTGACTAAGCGTTGGAAGCCACGAATTTAGATTTGCAGGATTTAATCGACAATCTTCTTGTGCCTTCTCGAATTGCTCAAGAATTGCGTGTGCTGCAACTGCTCTAACCCCTATTGACGTTTGCAGAATAAATTGAGGGTCAATTGGTCCTATAAACGAATGTTTTGCCATTACAAGTTTGTTAGCAGAACAGGCAAGCATTGTTCCGGCAGACATAGCAGCTTGAGGGATAATAATTCTTATGTCTCGAAATTTAGCGCGTAAATAACTAGCAATCGCATCCGTCGCCTCTGCGCTACCGCCGCCGGTATGAAGAATTAAATCCAGAGAATCGCCGCGCAAACCATACATTGCCTGCATAAACCCTTGAACATCTTCATCATTTATAACGGTTAATGCTGGGGAAACGTCACCAGTAGTCCATCTAGAGGCATATACAATTGTATTTCGTTGAGTAAAAGCTGCTAACTCTGCTATATATTTATGCCGAATAGTATCAAACGGAGTTTGATTTCCGCCCTGCGCCTCTGTTTGGATTTCCGAAAGGATGTGTCCCCAAGTTGGCATATTAAGTTGTTCTGTTTGTGCTTATTGCAAGCGGAGTTTGTTGAAATGCATCAAGAAAATCCTTATAGCTTTGCAGTTCAACCTTGTTTGAATTAAAGGATTCCAACTCTGTCATCAAATTTGGGTATTGCTTTTCCGCCGCTTTAACCAATTCTTCATATTTTTCTAAAATGGTTTTATTCTTTTCATCTGATATTTCGACGTTCATAGAAAATACTCCAATAGAGATGTAAAAATAGGATGGTATGCCTAAAGTATTTGTTGTTTGGAAAATGATGTCAATTAGCCAAAAGGAATTTAAGCATTTTAATATGCTATGTCAACATTTTCCCTATAAAATTTAATCTTTTCTTCCAGCAGAATGACCTCATAAGCAAAATCTAGGAATCTTTTTGAAAGTGGCTTATAAAACATTTGGGCTTCTTCTTTGGTAAAAGCACAATCTCTAAGAAATTTGTCTTTGAATTCCATGCTGCGAGCCGGAAAACACATTGCTGCGGACAATCTCCTAAAATAAGCTGGTTCCAAACCAAGCTCATCACAGACAATTTGCCAGGCATCCGTTTCAATTGTGTAAAGATAGGCACTAAAAGATGCGGCTTGATTGAACGTTTCAGATTCTTTTTTGTCTTTCACCTTAAGGGCTTCACTAGGTAGTGTTGACATAGCTATCTAAGCCAAATCAATGTGCTGGCAAATTGCACAAAACTTAAATAGTTCTTTGCCAATTTATCAAATCTGGAAAACACACGGCGAAAGTGTTTTAGTTTTCCGA
>JALZCH010000013.1 GCA_030863175.1 Acidobacteriota bacterium
AAACTGGGGATTAGCCACAGACGTTCTGGCTCCGGCAGACTTTGATGGAGACGGCAAAACTGATGTCTCTGTTTTCAGAGACGGTAATTGGTATTGGATTAACAGTTCAACGAATCAGTTTAACGCCATGCAGTTCGGTCAAAATGGGGACATTCCTGTTCCGGCAGATTTCGACGCAGATGGCAAAGCTGACATTTCTGTGTTTCGTCCTTCAAACGGAACTTGGTATCGGTTGAACTCCGCGCAAAACAATCAATTCTTTGCCGCTCAGTTTGGGATGAATGGAGATAAACCGATCATTGGAGATTTTGATGGAGACGGGCGAGCGGATTTAGCAGTCACCAGATCAACAAATGAAACTCTGGCTTGGTATTGGATTAACAGTTCAACCCTTCAGTTTGAAGGTCTCCCATTTGGATTTTCAACCGACCTTGCAACACCTGCGGATTATGACGGAGACGGAAAAACAGATGTTTCAGTCTTTCGTCCTTCAAACGGAACGTGGTATCGCTTGAATTCGGCACAAAATCGGCAGTTTATTGGCGTTCAGTTTGGTTTGAATGGCGACCTTCCGGTTCCGGCAGATTATGACGGCGACGGCAAGGCTGAATTGGCAGTTTTCCGGACAGGCGTTTGGTATCGCTTGAACAGCTCAAACAATTCTTTTTATGGTGAGCAATTCGGCGTTCCTGCGGATAAGCCAATTCCTAATGCTTTTGTCCGATAAGCGCGAAACTGAAAACCGAATCTATCAAATTGAGGTGTCTGAAAATTATAGTTTTCTAACACCTTAATTTTTCTTTCTAGGAACAACTAAAATAAGGCTTTTTGATAGTCGTTTCGAAGGCAGTTTTTTGATATCCGCTTTTATTATTTTCAAGCATTACTTATTGTCTTTTTTCGGAAAAGCATTGTTTCAAGATGCTCAACTGCTTCCGATTGCATATCCGGCAAAACGTGGCTGTAAACGTCCAAAGTTAAAACAATCGTTGAATGACCTAACCGCTCACTGATGATTTTCGAATCAACATCGGCTTTTAAAAGCAGGGTTAAAGGCTCGCCTTTTTCTTGTTCTATCGCTTCAGTGTGTCAGATCTTCTAAACACAAATAAATTATTGTGGAAAGGCTAGATTTATGGTAATTGATGCATCTTTCGAATGGGTTGGCAGAAACCACTTATAAGGGTCTGTTTGCGGATTGTACTTGTAAGCTTCCGAACCAGACTTCCAAATAATTGTCTCCCAAATTGATTTATTTTCTAATTTTCTTTTCTTTCATTCTGACCGAATAGTAATTCTCAACAACTCACCTTTTAAGCTAAGTCTTTTATTTCGAATAGTTTTCCTTTGTGGCACGAGCTTCGCTATAGAAGCAGCGCCGTTCTCTATATGGCTTACATTGAAAAATCAGAATAGAAACCAAAACGAACCGCTCAATTTATTAACAAATCATTGTTCGTTAACGGGAGAAAAGAAGATGAAAACGAATCGCTTAAAAGCTTGGATCTGGATTGAAACATTCGCGCTCGCTTTGTGCGTCATGTTCGGATCAGCCTCAATCTCAGCACAAACCGCCCCAAGCAATCCGAAAGTGTCAGATGATCTTGAAAACATCGTCAACAATCAACCTGAAGTTTCCCACGTTAACGCCATTATTGACACTCCAAATGGAGTTACCAAAGAATTGGAGCAATACTTATCCGGCATTGGGGTAAAGGTGAACATCAAATACACCAATATCCCGATGCTTGCCGTAAAAATGCCGAAATGGAAAGTGTATGAGACGGCAGTTCGTCCTGATGTCGGATACATTTCAGGTGATCGTTATGCTAAAAAGACCGGTCACGTATCTTTGACGACCGGAGCAGATGCTGCCGCTGCTCTCGGTGGATCAACTCAGTATAACGGCGCTGGCATTGGAATCGCTGTTCTTGATTCGGGTGTTTATGCTAATCATTCATCTTTTGATTCACGCATTAAAGTGAATGTTGATTTCACCGGTGAAAATCGCGTTGACGACCCCAATGGACATGGAACTCACGTTGCTGCGATTGCCGCTGGTAACGGCAGTGTTTCGCAAGGAGCTTACAAAGGCATCGCCTCTGGAGCGAACATTCTCAATTTACGGGTTCTTAATTCACAAGGCACTGGTTCATTATCCGGTATTCTCAATGCTATTGATTGGATTCTTAAAAACCGGCTTTCTTACAACATTCGTGTTGTTAATATGAGTCTCGGAACTGAAGCTGTTGATTCTTACAAGAATGATCCGTTATGCAAAGCGGCTCGCCGACTTGTTGATGCCGGAATTGTTGTTGTCGCGGCAGCCGGTAATGAAGGAAAAGACAGTTCGGACCGAAAACTCTACGGTTTGATCCATTCACCCGGTATTGATCCATCTGTGATTACTGTTGGTGCGACAAACACGTTTGGCAGTGATACTCGCTTCGATGATTCTATTGCTTCTTATAGCTCAAAAGGACCAACCCGCGGTTTTTGGACAGATGCTTCGGGCGTTAAGCATTACGATAATTTGATTAAACCTGATCTTGTCGCGCCAGGTAATAAGGTCGTCTACGCGAAATCTCCGAATAATTACCTTGTCTCTCAAAATCCTGCTCTTGATGCAAATGTCAGCACCAACTGGGCTCGCGCACAGATGTTTTTGTCCGGCACTTCGATGTCAACTCCGGTTGTTTCGGGTGCTGTTGCATTAATGCTGCAAGCTAATCCGAAACTGACTCCGAATATTGTCAAGATGCTGTTGATGTACTCGGCTCAGCCAATCAACGGCGCAAATCACTTTGAACAAGGCGCAGGACAGCTAAACATTGAAGGCGCTGTTCGTCTTGCTCGTCTGGTTCGTCAGGATTTAACCAGCACAACAACAGTCGGTTCGCCGCTTTTAACTACAGCAACCGCTCCTGCCCCACAAAGCACAATCGGAACGGAAACTTTCACTTGGGGACAGGGAGTAGTTTTTGATCAATCATTCGGCACAGGCGTTAACCTGATCACAAAATATCAAGGCGTTTACTCTCTTGGACAGCTTTTAATCAACGGCACTGTTGAATCAAGCGGCGTTTTAATGACTGACGGAGTTTTGATGAGCGACGGTATTGTCATGGGAGACAGTATTCTGACAGTTAACGGAGTTTTGATGGCAGACGGTTCCCCATTCCTTTCGTGTGGAGTACTGATGAGCGACGGAGTTTTGATGAGCGACGGTATTGTCATGGGAGATGGAGTACTGATGAGCGACGGCGCCTTAATGAGCGACGGCGTTCTGATGACCGATGTTTCAGCATCAGCCAGCAAAGCTTTAATCGAGGGTGACCCGACAGCCTCAATGGATATTATTGCTGATTTAGCTCCGGATGCTGATCCGACAACCCTTCTGGCGAAAGCCTACTCAAAAGCACAAATCAATCTCTCATGGACGGATAACACAACGAACGAAACAGCTTTTGAGATTGAACGCTGTACCGGTTCCACTTGCACAAACTTTGTCAAGATAGCTACTGTTGCTGCAGGATCGAAGTCATTCTCAAACACTGGGCTTGCGGCAAACACTGCATATCGTTACAGAGTACGTGCCGTTAACTCTTATGGTGTTTCCGCTTACACGAATATTTCCGGAACAACAACATTGAGCAAATAAACAGCCATTACAAAATCAGAAAGGGGATAAAACAAATGTCAGTACAAACTTTAATGACAAATGTAATGGCTGAAAATGCTTTGTTGCCCGAAGCAGACATAACAGTGACAATTGCCGAGCTAAAGGAAACAGAGAGAAACGAAGTCCTCCGGTTTCTCTCTGAACGCCCCGAGCACACCGTTTACTTAGTTGGTCTGATCAGAGACAATGATTTTCAAAGCGAATATATCAGCTAATTTTAGGGCGACAACTGGTTAATCACTGACTAACCTCGAAACCTAACTTCCTTTCAAATACTTATCTTAACCGTTTATAAAGATGTCAGATTGACTATAAATTTAGTCAATCTGACATCTTTATATTTCAACCCTGTAAAATCCAAGCACTTAAGTTCAAATTGTGTAATCCAATAATCCCTCTATCTATTAGACTTGCACTTTAAAAACTCAAGTTATCAGTCTTTGGCATACTACTTGCCATAACAGAATTCGATCGGTGAAGAGTCACCGCAAAACACGCCTGCAGAATCTATCTTCTCACTGATAATAGACATTAGTATGAGGTCAGAAACAAGACAGAAACTAGCGAAACCATTTATGTGGGTAATAATTGTGTTGGGAGCATTATCTGCGCTCCACTCCATTACTCATTTTCCTGTAAAGCAGATTGGTTTCGGTTATTTGGTGCTTGTCGCCGTTACTCTTGGTTTAGGATCACGCATCATCGTGAAAATTCCCCGATGTAAGGGACAAATTTCCGTTTCTGACACTTTTGTCATGCTTTCTCTGCTTCTTTATGGTGTCGAAGCTGCTGTCCTTTTAGCCGGAGCCGATGCGCTTGCTTCTTGTCTGCGAACGAGCAGAAAAAAACTAAATATTGCGTTTAATACGGCAGTATTCCTTTGCTCTACTTTCCTAACCGGAGTTGGGCTGAGGTTGTTTTTCGGATCAATGACAGCTTTGACCGCGCAGGATTTCACTCCAGCTTTTCTTTTCGCACTCAGCGCAATGGGATTACTGCAGTACGGGGCTAATTCCGGACTTGTTGCGACCGCCGTCGCGCTCAGAGCAGGAGAACCAATCTATAAGATGTGGTATGAGAACTTTCTCTGGACTTCTCTTACTTATTTTGCGGGTTCTTTTGCGGCAGGAATTATTGCCAAGCTGACTACTACTATTGGAATCTTTGCTTTTCTCGCCACTGCACCGATCATTGCTATTATTTATTTCACTTATAGTATTTATCTAAAGAACGTAGAAGCCGCTGCCAAACAAGCAGAATTAGCTCAGATTCACGTTGAACAACTCAATCAGCATCTTGCCGAACAGGAAAGAATCAGCAATGCGCTCAAGGAAAGCGAAGAGCATTTCCGCTCGGCATTTGACCATGCGGTTGGTATGGCTCTGGTTAGCCCGGACGGACATTGGCTTGAAGTCAACGAATCGCTCAGTTCACTACTCGGATATACGCGCCAAGAGTTAAAAGAAATGAGCTTCAGGACAATTTTGCACCCGGA
This sequence comes from Acidobacteriota bacterium, assembly GCA_030863175.1. Classification (GTDB taxonomy): domain Bacteria; phylum Acidobacteriota; class Blastocatellia; order Pyrinomonadales; family Pyrinomonadaceae; genus JALZCH01. Next base: position 5,178 of record JALZCH010000013.1, read on the forward strand.
AGATTTAGGAGCAACCCTTGTGGCAGCAAATGAACTGATCGAAGGCGTTGTTACATCTTTTCAACTTGAGAACCGGTATATTCATAAACAAGGACACACGATCTGGGTTCTTTCAAGCGCTTCTCTCGTTAGAGAGGAGAATGGTAGCGCCAAACACATGGTCTTTCAGGTGCAGAATATATCTGACCGCAAACAAGCGGAAGACCAGATTCGTTTTGCCGCTTTTCATGACTCACTTACGGGTTTACCGAACAGAACTCTACTCGCAGATCGAATGAGTATGGCGGTTGAACGTGCAAAAAGATCAAGCAATTATAAATTTGCAGTTCTATTTATTGATCTCGACCGTTTCAAAATAGTCAACGATACGATGGGACACGAAATGGGCGATAAACTCCTCATTGATCTTTCTAACAGACTTAAGGAGTGTGTTCGTGCAGTTGATACAGTAGCCAGACTAGGTGGAGACGAGTTTGCCGTTTTGCTCGATGGAATTACAAATCAGGAGCTTGCCATTGAAATTGCCGATCGCATTCAGACAGTACTGAGTCAGCCATTCGATTTGGATGGTCAGGAGTTTTTTACCAGCGCGAGTATCGGTATCTCGTTTTCATCAATGGGCTACGAATCACCCGAAGACATTTTACGTGATGCCGATACTGCAATGTATCGTGCCAAAGCGAATGGAAAAGCTCGTTATGAAGTTTTTGATCTTAGTATGCACACGCGTGCAGTCGAAGCATTAAAATTAGAGAATGATTTGCGCCAGGGCATAGAAAGAGGACAAGTTCATGCCTATTACCAACCGATCATTTCTCTTGAGAATGGCTCAATTGTTGGATTCGAGGCGTTGGCTAGATGGGAGCATCCGAAGCGAGGCTTGATTCCTCCGGTTGACTTTATTCCGCTTGCCGAAGAAACCGGGTTGATAGTGCCTTTAGGGATGACAATCATAAAAGAAGCGTGTCAACAATTGGGGAAATGGCAGACGATGTTTAATACGGAAAAGCCGCTAACCATGAGCATCAACCTCTCTGCCAAGCAATTTGCTCAAAAAGATTTGGTTGAAGAAATTAGAAAAGTTATCGAAGACGCAAAAATTGAACCTGACTGCATTCGTTTGGAAGTTACAGAAACGATCGTCATGGAAAATGCGCATATGGCAAGCGAAATACTTAAACAGTTAAAGTCGATCGGTGTTCAACTTTCGATTGATGATTTTGGCACGGGATATTCCAGTCTCAGTTATCTGCACCGCTTTCCATTCGATATTCTAAAAATTGATAGATCGTTTGTTAACCGCATGAACACTGATAAAGACAGTCTTAGTATTGTTGAAACCATTGTCACATTAGCTAAAAAACTATGTAAATCAATTGTCGCAGAAGGAGTCGAACATAAAAAGCACGAAGAAGCGCTGAGATTGCTTTCCTGCGATTACGGACAAGGATATTTGTACTCTAAACCCCTAAATGCTAAATGTGCGGAAGAACTCTTACGAAGCAGTACAGTTTCCAGGGATGTTGAATACCAAAATTTCAATGTAATACCGCAGCAGAATGCTGAAATTATTGCCAACCGATACGCTATGTGATCTGAAAACTATTCAGCCTAATTTTTAAAGGTCAAGTTTTAATCGTCAAAATGTATTTACTGCCAAGTGGTTGTTCAGAATTTCTTATCCTTCCTGAGCGCTTCGACTAAGATAATAATCTTCTTGTAAGAATTCGTACTGAACAACAAAGACCCCGAAAACAAGCGCCTCCTTAACAAAACGCATTCCAATTTTCTCCATCACATTGCGCGAAGCTGTGTTTTGCGGTCGGGCAAAAGCAATAATTTTCTTGAAATTATGTTTTTCGAAGCCGAAATTCAGACACGCCAATGCAATCTCTGTAGCAATCCCTTGCCCCCAGTAAGGTTGATCAATCAGAAAAACTAATTCCGCATCATCCTCGTAATTTCGAAGACCGGCGCACCCAATTAATTTCTGGTTTTGCTTAAAGATAACAGCCCATCTACCGTATCCGTGTCTTTCCCAGTGTTTAATCATACTGAGAAGAGCAGTTTCAGTCTCAGCTCTCGACATCGGTGCTCCTTGTGCTCCCAAGTACTTCATCACATCTGGTTTGTTGAAGATAGAGTCAAGGGCGTCAAGATCATCAGGCGTAAACATTCGTAAGATAAGTCGATCCGTTTCCAGCTTTGCCATGCCTTAGTAGTATACCTTTAAGGTTGCTAGGTGGGCGATTTCGTCAGAATCTTATTTTTACGGATTTTTTACAGCCTCATTAAATTGCAAAGAAAAACGACTTCTTTCAGCGGCTGGCAAACCTCATATTCTTTTGCCAAATCACTCTATTTACATTTCTTTTCCAATAGCTTTTCACATCACAACATTAATCTTATAAGTCAATTCAGAGTGACTGACATTTAAGTCAGAGAAGATTAAATCGGTCAATCTGAACGCAACTATCCTTTTAGAAACCCCTAGCAAAACCGCAAACCCAACCAATTGCAACACTTATACCTCCCACACTTCTTTGGCACGCGATTCGCACTACTTCAAAGTGCCTCAACTTGCGTTGAGCTTGATCTTTAGACTCTAACTCTTCATTAAAGAGGGTTTTACTCTTTTGAAATCAGAAACCTTTAGCCGCTTCTGTTCCTGATTTTCATTAGGAGTAAAAACATTGCGAATTAACCGACTTTAAATTTACCGATTGTAAACGACCGAAGGAATAAGACATGAAAAACATCAATTTCCCTTTCCATCTTAAGCGTCTGACAGCTTTGACACTTCTCTTCACCATCTACCTGGGATTGTTTGTTACCAGTAACACTACGCCTGTTTTCGCCAAAGAAACAAACATCGAAGGCAAATCAAGTAAAGTTTCGCTTGAGATTAAAAAATTCGATGGTGACTATCAAGTTGACGCAATTCTTCAACTCAATGGACCAATGAGCGCGGCGCTGAGCGATTATATTAAGAAGAACATCGCTCTTAAAGAATCTTTTCCGAACCTTTATGCTTACGCTATTAAGTTCAAAGTTTCTTTAGCTGCCGAGTTATCAGCATTCCCAGAAGTTTCCTTTATCGCACTTGATAAAGAAGTCAAGAAGATGGGTCACATCACGAGAACAACCGGCGCAGAGGCAGCTTGGGCAATGGGTAAAACGACCCCTTACAACGGCGCCAACATTGGTATTGCAGTACTCGATACCGGAGTTGATACAACTCACAAATCTTTTCTCGATGGCAGAACACTCAACGTTACTTATAGTAAGGATTTCACAAAAGAAGGTATCACGTCTGACCCTTACGGACACGGTTCTCATGTCGCCTCGGCAGTAGCTGGCAATCCTGCGATTCAAAGCGGTGCTTATACGGGCGTCGCACCGAAAGGACGAATTGTCAATTTGCGCGTTCTCAATTCGCAGGGCGTCGGAACAGTCAGCAGCGTGCTGCGCGCGCTTGATTGGTTGATGGTTAATCGCTCAAATTACAAAATCCGAGTGATTAATATGAGCCTCGGAGCAATCGCCGTTGATTCTTATAAAAAAGATCCGCTGTGTCGAGCAGTTCGCCGTTTGGTCCAAACCGGAAGCGTAGTTGTCGTAGCGGCTGGAAATAATGGTAAAGATGCTGACGGCAACAAGATTTACGGCGCTATTCACACGCCCGGAATTGAGCCGACAGCAATTACGGTTGGAGCTTCCAACAGTTTCGGCACTGATTCACGCAGTGATGACGCGGTTACAACTTATAGCTCACGCGGACCGACACGAAGCTTCTGGAAAGACAACGACGGTGTGACTCATTACGACAATGTCATCAAACCGAACCTCGTTGCACCCGGAAACAAAGTTATTCAGGCACAGGCTAAAAAGAATTACATCGTCACGAACAACCCGCATTTAGCTGTTCCCACAAGAGACGCCGATATGATGTATCTATCAGGCACCTCAATGGCAGCGCCGCTGGTTTCAGGCGCGGTCGCCTTAATGCTACAGGCTAATCCGAGGCTTACACCGAATCTGGTTAAAACGATTTTAGAATATACGGCTCAACCGCTTAACGGTTACAGCATCGTGGAACAAGGCGCCGGTGAACTTAATGTCGAAGGTGCAGTAAAACTGGCAAGCTTGATTCGCACGGATTTATCATCAAGTACTCCGGTTGGAGACCCGCTGCTCGACAAAAACAATGTGCTTCCGCTTCCGGTAACAACTCTTGGAACGGAAACTTTCGATTGGTCTCAACGCGTTCTCCTGGATCCGACATATACAGCTTCGGGAGCAAGCCTGATCAGCAAATATCAACGAGTTTATGATCAAGGCATCTTGATGGCAGACGGAATTATGATGACAGACGGAATCATGATGGCTGATGGAATCATGATGAGTGACGGTATCATGATGGCGGATGGAATCATGATGACTGATGGAATTATGATGAGCGACGGTATCATGATGGCTGACGGGATTCTAGTTACAGACGGAATTATGATGACGGACGGAATTATGATGACTGATGGCATTATGATGACTGACAGCGTTACAACAAACGGTGATTCAACTATCGGCATGCAGTAAATTCACAGAAAACACCTGTGCATAAATAGGACAAGAATGACGAATACCTCAACCCTGTTAGATCGGGTTTTAGTTAAGGGCAATAAACACTGCTTTCATGAAATAAGGAAAGCACATCCCAATACAAAATATGCAAAACACAACAACTTTCGCCGCTGCTACTGTTAATATAAACGCATTGCCTGCTGAAGCTTTTATTACAAAGTTATGCGATTCGTTTCCCGGCTGGCGTGAACATCGAATGCAAACAGAAAGACTGAATTTTCGTCCTGTCAGAGAATCAGATCTGATTGAATACATTAAACTCTTTTCCGATCCTGCCGTTATGAAATTTATTGGAAAAGAACCAGGAGTTATTCCATCGTTCGAAGAAATAGCACTGATTCATAAAGGAGCAATTCAGGCATGGAAAATACGTGGTTATGGAAGATGGTCTTTATTTCATCGCAAAACCGGTCAATTTGTAGGTTTCTGCGGCTTTCGCTCAGAAGAAGGTGTTCCGGAACTTCTCTGTGCAATAAAAGGAAAGTTCTGGAATAAAGGAATAGCAGAAGAAGCGGCAAAAGAATGTCTTAAGTATGGATTTGAGGTCTTCGGATTCGACCAGGTAAAAGCTTTCACCAGACCGGAAAACTCTCGCGCCAGAAAAGCATTGGATAAATTGAGAGCAGAATTCTTAGGCTATGTAGATTACCATGGAGTTGAAGGAGCGGCTTATCTTCTGCTGTCTAATTCAATCTAGTTTTGAGTTATCAAAACACTAAATTAAAGGGACGTGCAGGTTCAATTCCCACCCTGCACACCATTTTTAAAATTAAAAAAGCCGATGTTTATTTGACTGTTTTTACAACAAACATCGGCTTTTTTTACTTAACAATCCAATTTCCCACTTCCTTTTAAATTGCTTTCGAGCAGATTATATCGCATTATATCGCAAATCCAAGCGGGTAAATTAAGTTAACAATCTCTTTAAGAAGAAACAAAAATTGTTTTTATGCGACAGTTTTGCGGTCGCAAAATTTGGCAACTTCATAAAAGACCGATTTGGCTCTGTCTTTTTTTCCTTTGCTCTTTTTTCAGTTCGTACGAGGCAAAGGCGCAGTATCGTTTTGACTCTTGGACTTCCGAAAGCGGATTGCCGCAGAACACTATTAATGCGATTTTGCAAACGAGCGACGGCTATTTGTGGCTAGCTACTTTTGACGGTCTGGTACGATTTGACGGATCCCGCTTCACGGTCTTCAATAAAGCCAATTCTCCCGGCATAAAGAGCAATCGTTTTACGGCGCTTTTCCAGAGCAAGGACGGTTCGCTCTGGATCGGCACGGAAGATAGCGGTGCAGTTCGATACCGCGATGCCGAATTTGAAATTGTTCCATCCGGAGAAAACAAGGGACAACCTCCGATTTGGACTTTTCGCGAAGATGCGCAAGTCGGTTTGATGGCACTTACATCGAATGGGATGATGCGCTTGGACGGCTCGCGTTTTGCACCATACGTTTCAGACGACGGCGTCTCGCTGCATGGCGCTAAAGTAAATAGTCAATTAGCTTATTTCGATGAAAGTGGTTTACACGTTTTCGAGGGCGGGCGTTTTCACACTCATAAAATTACCAATACAAAAATAATTTCCCTGAGCAAAGATCAACACAGCGCATTTTGGTTTCTGACCGACGACAACAAAGTGAATCGCTTTGAAAACGGAAATCTGGCATCGTTTCCGCTCGAAAAAAATTCCGATGTAAAACTGCGTGCAACGCATCAGGACCGCAATGGAAATCTCTGGCTAGGTTGGGACGACGGGCGTTTAAGCGTCGGGCGAAATGGCGAATGGAATACTTATGACGTTGCTCGCAGCTCAATCAAATCCATTTATGAAGATCGAGAAGGGACAATTTGGCTCACAAGCAACTCTGATGGGTTGTTTCGCGCCCGACAGCAGGCAATCAAAGTTTTGGCTGAAGCCGAAGGTTTAGTCGGTGAAAATGTTTATCCGATTTTAGAAGACCGCGGCGGCGCACTCTGGCTCGGCGTTTGGGGCGGCGGTTTATTTCGTTACAAAGAAGGCAATTTAGTCCGCTTTACGGAAGAACACGGATTGAAGGGCAACATTATCACTGCGCTTTATCAAAACCGCGTCGGAACTCTTTTGCTCGCCGGAGTAAATCTCTATCATTTTGAAAACAATCGTTTGACGCTTCAAATTGATGCAAAAACGCTGGGTTTAAGCAACATTTTCGTTATGACCGAAGACCGCGCGGGCAATTTATGGCTCGGCGGGCAAAAAGGTTTATGTAAATTCAGCGGCGATGAGCTTCAACGCTTCTCGACCCCGGAAGGACTGCCGCATCAAACCGTTCAGGCGATTACTGAAGACCGAGAAGGCAATTTGTGGTTCGGCACGCTCGGCGGGCTGGCAGTTTTGCGTAACGACGGGAAAATTCAATCTTTTACAGAGCGCGAAGGTTTGGCGAGCAATCATGTACGCGCGATTTATGAAGACGCAGACGGTGTGCTGTGGATTGGAACGTATGACGGAGGAATCAGCCGGTTTGAGAACGGGAAATTTACCAACTATACAACTGCCAATGGGCTTTTTAACAACGGGGCATTTCAAATTCTTGAAGACGAGCGGAGTAATTTTTGGATAAGCTCGAATCTTGGCATTTACCGTGTTAATCGGCGCGAATTAAATGAGTTTGCAGCCGGGCAAAAAAACTTTATTACTTCGGTTTCATACGGCAAAGCCGATGGCTTGCTAAGTTTGGAAGCTAACGGCGGAAAGCAGCCCGCTGGCGTTAAAACCCACGACGGACAACTTTGGTTTCCTACTCAACGCGGTGTGGCTATCATTAATCCAAACGAATTTTCCTATAATCCGCTCCCGCCGCCGGTCGTGATTGAAAATTGTCTGCTTGAGCGCGAACAAACCAAATGCCGCGAAAATCTGCAAATCTCACCGGGACAAGAAAATCTGGAGATTCATTACACGGGCTTGAGCTTTATCAAACCCGAACAAATGCGTTTCAAGTATATGCTTGAAGGCTTGGACGAAGATTGGGTTGAAGCCGGAACGCGGCGGACGGCTTATTTTTCGTATTTACCGCCGGGAGATTATGCTTTCAGAGTGATTGCGGCAAACTCGGATGGCGTTTGGAACGAAACCGGAGCGCTAATGCGAATTAGCGTGCTGCCGCCTTTCTGGCGAACTTGGTGGTTTTTGATTTTGTCGGTACTGGGAGTTTCCGGTTTAGTTTTTTTGCTTTATGAGCGCCGCGTGCGGCGTTTACAGAAAGCGCATCTGGCACAAGCTAATTTTTCGCGCCAGTTAATCGAGTCGCAGGAACAGGAACGCAAACGGATTGCGGCGGAGCTTCACGACGGATTGGGACAAAATCTCCTGGTCATCAAAAATCGCGTTCTGCTGGCTTTGTCCGAACCCGAAGCGCCGGAGACTGCTTTCGCGCAGCTTGATGAAATTTCGGGAACAGTGTCGCAGGCAATTGAAGAAGTGCGAACAATTGCTCATAATTTGCGCCCGTATCAGCTCGACCGGCTAGGTTTGACTCTTGCAATTCAGGCAATCATCAAAAAGGTGGCGCAATCTTCAACGATTCATCTCGAATGGGAAGTTGATTCGCTCGACGATTTGTTTTCCCCCGAAGTCGAGATAAACTTTTATCGTATTGTGCAGGAAAGCCTTAATAATATCGTCAAACATTCGGAAGCTGAATCTGCAACAATTAAAATCAAACGCATCGAGCGAACAGTAAAATTGATAATTTCAGATGACGGAAAAGGATTCGATTTAGAATCAAAACAAACAAGCGGATTCGGTCTAACGGGAATTGCCGAACGAGCTGCGATTATTAACGCACGTTATACGCTTCATTCCGTTCCGGGCGAAGGCACGACTTTGACGCTGACGATTGATTTACCAGGCAACTCCGATGAGTGAAACGGCTGAAAAAATACGAGTAATATTAGCGGATGATCATCCGATTTTCCGTCAGGGCTTAATGCAAGTGGTGGGACGAAACGCGGAAGTGGAAATTGTCGGAGAAGCCGAAGATGGAGCGGCTGCGCTCGATTTGATTGAACAGCTTCAGCCACAAGTTGCTGTTCTCGACATTGATATGCCAAAGAAAAACGGCTTTGCCGTGGCGCAAACGGCGCGAGAACAAAAGCTTCCGACCAATCTTATTTTTCTGACGATGTACAAAGAAGAAGACGCTTTTAATCGTGCGCTGGATTTGGGAGTCAAAGGCTATGTTTTGAAAGATAGCGCCGTGACGGAAATCGTCGCAGCAATTAAAGCCGCCGCTGCCGGACAGCATTACATCAGTCCGATTATTTCTACGTTTCTTATCAATCGCAGCTCGCGCATTCAAAATTTCATAGAACAAACTCCGGGATTAGCAAGTCTAACACAGTCTGAACGCCGCCTTCTAAAACTCATCGCCGCCAATAAAACTACAAAAGAAATCGCCGACGAGCTTTTCATCAGCCCGCGAACGGTTGACAACCACCGCGCCAACATCTGCCAGAAACTCAATTTAAAAGGCAGTCACGCCTTGCTCAAATTCGCTTTCGACCACAAATCCGAACTCACTTAAATTGATTTAATAGCAACAGGACTGTAAAGACGCGATGTTGATAGTAGAGACGCAAAGCATTGCGTCTGTACGGCGAATTTTGAATTTATTACCGGTTTTATTTGTCAAATACCATTAACTCTCCAATCCCGCTGTAGGTATTCCTACCTATTCAAAAATAAGCATTTTTACGCAAGCAAAATGTGAGTCTTTGCCTATTCTTTTTTCCTTCCGGAAAGTAAATACTTCCTGCGTCAGAAACGGCACACCAAAACAATGATTCTTTTGATTGTGGAAGACAACTTAACGATGCGGAGACTTTTGCGGAGTTTGCTCGACGGGGTGGCAAATTCGATTACCGAATGTGAAGACGGAAGCGAAGCCGTCGCTGCCTATGCATGTTGCCTTCCAGACTGGGTTTTGATGGACATCAAGATGAAAGAGACAGATGGCATTGCTGCGACCAGGCAAATAAAAGCGCAATGGTTTGACGCACGCATCTGCGTCGTTACCGATTATGACGATGAGGATTTGCGCAAAGCCGCGTTTGGAGCCGGCGCTGCCGAATACGTCGTCAAAGATAATCTGTTCGCATTGCGCCACATTCTGACAGCAGAACAATTTCTAAAAACTTAACAAAGATTGGCTGATGGCTAAGCCTTAGCCGCTCGAAGGGAGATTAATAGATGAAACGCACACACTTTCTTTATTTGGTAATACTTTTAACAGCGAGTTTGGTTCTTGTTGAATCGCTCTCCGTTCGGCGAGCAGAGGCGGCGACTTTGGTTGTCACGACGACAACCGACAACGGAGACAATACGACTCCGACAGCGGGTTCATTACGAGCGGCAATCGTTACAGCCAACAGCACAGGCGGAGCGGACACGATTAATTTCAACATTCCGGCGTCTGATCCGAATTGCAATGCGACGACCAATGTTTGTACGATAGCGCCGCCTGCTCCTTTGCCGAGTATCACTGCTCCGGTCTCTATAGACGGTTACACACAACCGGGCGCAAGTCCCAACACGCTCGCAAATGGCACGAATGCCGTTTTGCGAATCGAGCTGAGCGGCGCAAGCGCAGGCGCGGGAGCAAACGGTTTGACGCTTACCGGCGGAGCCAATGCAAGCGTTATCAAAGGGCTTATCATTAATCGTTTCAGCAGCAGCGGGATCCGGTTGGAGTCCGGTAACTCCAACAGCATCTTTGGGAACTTCATCGGGACGGATGCTACCGGAACAATAGACCTTGGCAACATTGACGGCATACTCATTGTCTCTGGCTCCAGCTTCAACACTATCGGCAGTCTCAATCTGGCGGACCGCAACCTGATTTCCGGTAACGGAGACGGTATTGAATTATTTGGCGCAATCAGCAACACCATTCAAGGGAATCTTATCGGAACGACTGCGAGTGGCTCCTCTGCGCTCGGCAATACCATAGGATTACTCCTTACTTCATCAGGGACGAAGAATAATACGATTGGCGGAACGGTAACCGGCGCTGGCAATGTCATTGCCTTTAATTCGGGAACTGGGATTCAAGCTGGAAACGGAAACGGAAATTCGATTCGCGGTAACTCGATTCACAGCAACAACGGAGTACCAGGCGTTGGCGGCTTCCAATTAGGAATTGATTTGATTGATAATGTGTTAAATGGCACAAGTCAGAATGATGCTCTAGACGCTGACATCGGAGCAAACAACTTACAGAATTTCCCCGATTTGACATCCGCTACTGTTTCCGGCGACAACACAACGGTACAAGGCAGATTGAACAGCACGCCGAGCACAACTTTTAACATAGATTTTTATTCCAATCCGACCTGTGACACCGATTCTTTTGGTAATACCATGGGATATGGCGAAGGTCAAACCTACATTGGCTCGACCGTTGTGACCACCGGCAGCCGGGGAACAATTGCTTTCAGCGCCACGCTTCCGGTTAATACGACAGGACAGACCATTACCGCAACGGCGACTGATTCCGCTAATAACACTTCGGAGTTTTCCGGTTGCCTCGCCGTAGGCGCATTGCAGAAAATTGCCGTCACAACAACAGCCGACAACGGCGACAATACCACTCCGACGCCGGGTTCTCTGCGTGCGGCAATCAGAAAATCCAACAGCTTAGGCGGGCTGAAAGCAATCACTTTTAACATTCCGGCGTCCGACCCGAATTGCGATGCGACGACAAACGTTTGTTCGATTGTGATGCCGACGGCATTGCAAGACATTATTACTCCTGTAGTAATCGACGGTTGGAGTCAGGGCGGAACAGGTTATACTGGTCGCCCGCTAATTCAACTCAACAAAGTTCTAACAATTCATGCTGGAAGCAGCACCGTACAAGGGCTAATCATTAATAGAGGCGTAGACGGCATTACATTGCTCACTTTCGGCGGTAACCTAATTCGCGGGAACTATATTGGTACTGATTTGAGCGGGTTGAATCCTATCAACACCAACTTCGGTATTACCTCGGGCATATTTATTCGCACTCCTGAAAATGTCATCGGCGGGACAACACCGGCGGCACGTAATCTTATCTCCGGTGCGAACTCAAACGGAATTGTTCTTCACACTACCTTAGCTGCTGGCAATATCATCCAGGGAAACTACATCGGCACTGATGTCAATGGCACCAATGTAATAGGCAACAGAAATATTGGTATCCTAATAACATCATCTGCCTCAAATAATGTAATTGGTGGAACGGTGAGCGGCGCCGGTAATCTTATCGCGTTTTCACTGGATGGCAGCGGTATTTCAGTAGCTTCGGGCACTGGTAATTTGATTCGCGGCAATTCCATCAGCAACAATAATGGTTTAGGCATTGATCTCGGCAGCATCGGCATTACACCAAATGATTCAGGCGACGGAGATACGGGCGCAAACAATTTGCAAAACTTTCCCGTCCTAACTTCCGCCAACAGAATTTCCGGCGGCAGCACAACCATTTCCGGCTCGCTTAACAGCCTTTCAAACACTCAATTTGCTATTGATTTTTATGCAAACACAGCCTGCGATGATTCGGGAAATGGAGAGGGCGCGACATATCTCGGCTCAACGACGGTAACAACTGACAACAGCAGCAACGCCAGCTTCAACCAGACATTTTCAACCACTTCAAGCAGCCAATTCATTACGGCAACGGCAACTAACACTGCTACCGGCGATACTTCCGAATTTTCAGCCTGTCGTTCCATTGCTTCCAGCGGAATACTCACAATCAGCGGACAAATTACTTCCAACGGAAACGCTCTGCCAGGCGTGACGGTTTCATTATCAGGTTCGGCAACCAATTCAAAGACAACCGATTCTGCCGGTAACTTTTCTTTCGCAGACTTACCGGCAGGCGGAAACTTCACGGTTTTTCCAATGCTTGCCAATCATGCGTTTACTCCGTCTTCGCAAACTTTCAACAACTTAACGGCAAATAAAACCGCCAACTTTACTGCCGTTCAGTGTTCCTATTCAATCAACCCAAACGGTGTCAACGCACCGGCAACAAGTAGCACGGGAAGCTTTACCGTCACAGCCCCGGCAGGATGCACCTGGACGGCTGTTGCTAACGAGAACTGGCTAAGCGTTACATCGGGATCAGAGGGCAACGGAAACGGCACGGTTAATTATTCCGTAGCCACAAACACCGGAGCACAACGCACCGGAACAATCACTGCTGCCGGACAAAATTTCATCGTTACGCAATCAGGCGCGTCGCATAGCATTTCAGGTGCAGTCATATATGGAATAACTCCTGCAAATCAAGCTGCTAAATTTGTTCAGGATGTTTCAATATCTGCTACCGGCGCCAACTCCGCTTTTACTGCAACAGATTCTGCGGGCGCTTATTTGCTTGAGAATTTAACTGCTGGCGGCAATTACACAGTCAAACCGACAAAAACAGGAAACGTCAACGGTATTACGGCATTTGACGCCACGCTGGTGCTTCGTCACGTTGCTGCTGGAGGACAAGGCGCGAATGCCTTAAATCAAAATCAACAAAAGGCAGCCGACACAGATGGCGACGACATCGTTTCAGCGTTTGATGCAACGCAAATCCTGCGTTTTGTTGCGGCAAACGGAGCAAATTCTAACACCGGACAAACCGGTAATTGGAAATTTTTGCCTGATCAGCAGTCATATACTCCGCTAAATAATTCGCTTTCAGGTGAGAATTACACGGCTATCTTAATCGGAGAAGTAACCGGAGATTGGTCGGAGACACCCGCTCCCGAAAATAAAGAATTTGAGCTGAAAGAACATCCGCAAAAAGGGAAAAACTTTAACAGCGAACTGCAAGCGATGGAGTTTCAAGACTCTCAATCGACAAATGTGGCAGAGATCGAGGGAAACATTATTTTGGTTCCCATAATGCTTACAAACAAAACTGGCGCACAAATTTCTTCATTCAACTTTGATGTAGCTTTTCCAACTGCTGTTTTGCAGACTGTTAATTCAGCAGTTGATACGAACGGCACTTTGAGCGGTAACTGTTCGATTGTCTCTGATATATTCACGCGCGGAAGAATCGGCATCGCCGGAGCTTGTTCAAATGGCATTAAAACTTCCGGCATTCTTCTCAACTTACGATTTAAAGTTATCGGCAAGCAAAATTTTGCTTCGGATAATGCGACATTAATCTTCAGGCAACCGCCTGTCTTTCAAGACAGCAACGGCAATTTTGTATCGGTTAAAAGAGTTAACGCCAAAATGAACGCAGAGAAAATTGATTTTCCGACAGTTCAGTCCATTACCGGACATTCAGAGAATACGGTAATTTTATATTATTCTCTTATTGATCGGGAAAAATGGCGGTCTGCTGTGAATAAGTTTGAAAATTTCGTCGCTTGGATTAACAAAGGGGAGCAAGAAAAAGCGGCAGATAAATAGCTGTATCAAAATTATCGGCAGTTGGTTTTGACGATTGACATGAAACCACATGCTTGGAATTAGAGCCGGTTTTTCCGGCTTTTTTATTTGAATATATGAAGAAAAAAGGCGAATGGACGATAAAAGAATCGGCGCAAAAATTCGAGTGCGAGTTTTTTGAGGTTATTGAAGACCTAGTTATCAGACCAGATGGTTCAGACGGTTCTTACCAGACAATCAAAATGAAACCCGGCGTCAATGTTTTGCCGCTCGATGATGAAGGCAATGTTTATTTAACGACACAGTACAGATACGCTCTCGAACACGAATGCGTTGAAGTAATCGCTGGCGGAATCGAGAAAGGTGAAACGCCGCTCGAAACTGCAAAGAAAGAAGCTCGCGAGGAATTGGGCATCGAAGCGGAAGAATGGCACGAATTCGGCAAGCTCGACGTTGATACTTCGATTGTCAATTCTCCGGCTCATCAGTTTTTAGCGCGCAAACTAAAATTTAAAGAACCCGAACAAGAAAGCTCGGAAAATATCAAAGCCGTCAAAGTGCCTTTAAAAGAAGCGGTCGAAAAAGTTCTGCGCGGCGAAATCACGCATGCACCAAGCGCGACTTTGATTTTAAAAGCGCACGTTTTCCTGCAAAGCGGCAATGCGAAATCTGCTTAATCTTTCAACAACAAACCGAAAATCGGCAGCCGCAAGGCTCGGCGCGCTGGGCGAGCGACTGGCTGCCGATTTTCTGGAAAGAAAGGGTTTTCGGCTGGTAGCCGCAAATTTCGTCGTGCCCGTAGGCAGAAATCGTCGCGGCGCGCTTGTTAATACCGAAATAGATTTGATTGCTTACGACGGCGAAACGCTCGTTTTTCTCGAAGTTAAAACCCGCCGCTCGGATGATTTTGCCGCGCCGGAACAGGCGGTTGACTTGCGCAAACAGCGACAGATTACGCGCGCGGCGCGAGCGTACCGGCGCATCTTCCGAATCGAAGGAGCGTTTCGCTATGATGTCGTCAGCATCGTTTTGCCCGATGAAAAAAGCAAACCCAAAATTAATCTGCTTGAAAATTTCTGGACTGAAGCCAAGTTCCGCAAACGACATTGGTCGGGAATGATTTTCGCCGATTAAATTATCGGTTAAGTAAAGAAACCTAACCGATAATTAGGGAACAAAAGCCGACGGAACAGGCAAATCGCCCCTCATTCCAAATTGCATAGCCCCAAAACTGTTATTCGGACTATACAGCCAATACCAAGTTCCATTTGACGGGCGAAAAACAGCAATGTCCGCTTTTCCATCACCGTTATAATCTCCAACAGCGGGTTTATCGTCACCCAAGCCGAATCGCGTTGCGACAAGACAGCCTTGGTCGTTGAGAGTTAAGTTCTCATTTGCTCCGACAGTCGAAGGATTTACGCAACCAGT
This sequence comes from Acidobacteriota bacterium, assembly GCA_030863175.1. GTDB lineage: Bacteria > Acidobacteriota > Blastocatellia > Pyrinomonadales > Pyrinomonadaceae > JALZCH01. The sequence goes on from JALZCH010000013.1 coordinate 20,677, forward strand.
TGAGCCATGTATGTGATACCAGGTTCCGTTCGATGGACGGAACACATTAACGTCAGCTCTTCCGTCCCCGTCAAAATCTGCCGGAATCGGTAAATCTCCCTGAGTACCGAACTGCAATGCCGCGAAACTATTATTGATACTGTTAATGTAATGCCAGGTTCCGGTAGAAGGGCGAAAAACGCCTGTATCAATGCGGTTGTCGCCATCGTAATCCGCCGGAACGGGAATATCTTCGTTGGTCCCTAGTCTCACTGCCTGTAGCGTATTCGTCATGCTGCTCCTTCGGTACCAAGTCCCATTTGAAGAGCGAAAAACCGCAATATCAGCTCGTCCATCTCCGTCGTAATCTGCAGGAACGGGCTTGTCGGTATTAACTCCGAATTGGAATGCTTGGAAAGTGTTCGTTGAACTGTTTAGCCAAAACCAGGTCGCACTATTAGGACGAAAAACAGCAATGTCAATTTTGTTATCGCCATCGTAATCGGCAGGTGCGAGCAAATCCGTATCTAAACCAAAGTTTTGCGCTCTAAACGATCGGTCGGAACTAGCGAGCCAGTACCATGAACCATTTGAGGGGCGAAATACCGAAATATCGGTTTTGCCGTCTCCATCGAAATCGTAGGGCGCTTTACGTGAAGAAGGCGTATTAAAAATATAAGCTGCGCCGGCTTCGCCTGCGGAACTTGGACTGGCGCTGTTATAGGCACCGACTATAATTGTATCCGGGGCGACAAGAACGGAATCGCCAAATAATGAATCTTCAACGCCATCAGCCGCAACCAATTTTTGATCCATCGTCCAACTAGCGCCGTTGTAAAGATAAACATATGCAGCGCCCTGAAAATCGTTTGTTCCTATCCGCTCGCCGATAGCACCGACGACAACCGTGTTGCCGCTTGCTCCAACGGCATTGCCGAATTTGTCACCGGCTCTGCCGCCGCCCGCAGTTAATTTTTGTCTCTGGCTCCAAAGATTTCCCGAGCGCGTGAAAATATAAGCGGAACCTTGATTTGCTTTACCACCAATGTCGTCGAAGTAATCGCCTACAACTAGGAGGTTGCCGCTGACGGACACGCTTTTGCCGAAATGATTTGCAGGTTCCGGATCGCTCGCTTGCAGTCTTTGCTGTTGGATCCAACCTGTCCCGCTTCGTACGAAAACATAAACAACACCGCCTGTATTATTGCCCATAGCACTCGCGACAAAGGTATCGTCCTGAAAATCCATACCAACTCCGAAGCCCCACAATTCGGGTGTATCAGTAGTTAAACGTTGCTGAAGGGAAAAAGCATTACCGTTTTGCTGATAAACGTTCACCCAACCTCTGTCGCTATATTCTCCAATATCTGCGAGATGCTCGCTGATAAAAGCCGTTCCGTTTTCGATTTCAACATTATAACCAAATCTTTCAAGTGGAATCGGATCAATGGAGATGACCTTTTGCACCTGAGTCCAAGTGGTGCCATTGCGAGAAAAAACATAAGCCGCTCCTTCATCACACAGAATCTGGCAACCAGGCATAAGATCAACACCATACGCACCTATAATTGCAATGCTGCCGCTGAGAGCGACGCTTACTCCGAATGAATCCCCTCTTCTGCCGTCGCTCGCAACTAATTTGGCTTGCTCCACCCAGCCTGTTCCGTGACGGACGAAAACATATGCGGCTCCCTGTGCGTAGTTTTCTCCAATTGTAGTGTTTGGCGCGCCTACAATGATTGTATCCCCGCTCATGGCAAGACTGGCGCCGAACAGATTATTCGTCGTGGCATCGCTTGCCGACAATTTGCTCCTCTGGACAAACGTCGGGTCAATTGTCACCGGGTAAAAAGCGTTTTGGTCTTGAACTTCAAGCCATATTCTATTTTCTACAACCTCCATTTTAGCTTGAAGTTTCTGCCCTTTAGCGTCCCAGACGCGCAATCCGGAATATTGCATTACCTCCTGCCCATCAGATCCGATAAGTTCAATAGCCTCTTTGTTCTTCGACGCGCGAGCCGTCAGCTCTCCGCTGACTGCGATGACCAAACGCAATGCATCTGTTTCTCCGGTAGCAGCCGGAGACAGTGGGCGTCCTGACAGGGTAAAACCATGCTCCAATCCTTCAGGTTTGTTCTCGTACCATTCGGTCACTCCCAGTTCTTGACGAACAATCTCGACTCGCTGACCTTTTGTGCTGACAAAACCTTCTGAAACAGTAGCTTGGTATTCTCCGATGCCGATGCTTTCGAGCTGCCAAATCGACTGGTGTTCTTCCGCGCCTTTTTTGGCTGACAAGTTTATGCCTTTGGATGTAAATAATGCCGATAAATCATGTGCATAATTTGTCGCGCGGTAGTGCCCGAGCCGATTTACGTCCGGTTCGACTTTATATTTGGTTTTTGTCAGAGCATCCACAAACGACTGATATTCGCTTGTCGCCTTCAACTGCTTGATCGCATTCTCATGTTCATATGAAGATTGCTTTGCTTTAACCGCCTCACCGGTTAAGTCAACGTGTAGCACCTGCTGTTTAGCTGGAAATCCCCAGATGCAAATTAATAATAAAAGGGAGCCGAAAATGCTTGATAAAACAAACTCCTTCTTTCTTTTGAACAGAATATTTTTTTTGCTGTAAAACATTGCCTCCATTGTTTTATTACTTCAAACCTCCAATAGATTTAAATCTTTTAATCAGGAATAGGTGTTAGCGGGAATCTAAGAAAAATCAAATTCGATTTTGATAAAATCCTTTACTCCTTCATTACCTCTGAATCTTAGCCAGGTGGAGCCGTTTTCTTTAACGGCTAACTCAAATTCAAAAAACGGGCAGCAAAGGCGCTCAAAAGTAATGAATTCCGCCGCGTTTTTAATGATTTCGTTATCTGTTGCAAAGCGAAAAGCATAACCATCCGGCAGCTCTTTTATTTCCTGCCTTTTTGTTTTCAATAAACCAAGCAATTCAAGAGTGCGTTTTTTCTCATCAGCATTGAGAGCCGACATATTGCACGCAAAAGGTGTTTCGTTATCAGTAATCGTCTGCATTTTAGAGTTGTCATCCTTCACTATTCTTCAAAAGTTTTGATAGAAAAAGAGATAATGTGAATTATTAAACCGTGTCATAATCCAGATTTTCGAGAGCCGGACAGCGCACCTTATCGTCACACGAACAGGCTTCAAGAAAGTGCTCCAGCTCATCTCGCATATGTTCAAGCCTTTTTATTTTGCTTTTGACACTTTCAAGTTTTCCTTGAGCCAATTTCCGAACTTCTGCGGTATTGCTGCCTTTTTTATTTCTCAATTCAAGAAATTCCTTAATCTCACTCAAAGTAAAACCCAATTCTTGGGATTGTTTAATGTAGCGAACAATACGCACTGTTTCTGGCGAGAAATCACGATAACCGGAATAAAGTCTATTAATTTTTCCTAAAAGTCCTTGCCGTTCGTAAAATCTCAAAGTTTGTAAACTTGTTTCAGTTGCTGCTGCCAATTCTCCAATTCGCATATTCTCTTTCCATATTTTTAATGGTAAACCCTCTACCTAAGTACAGGGTCAAGATAAAAAATCAAAGAAAACAAAGTCTCCCCAAATATTATTCAGGAGATTACCTTTTTCTCTCTCTCGTCTCAAAAACCAACTTTTCCGTACAAATTTGTTGGTTTCAGAGACACTTTTAAATCACGCTTTTTATGTTTTAAAAAACTATTTTCAGAACCGCATTATTGGGACGCAGCCTAGATCCTTTACTGCTTTACAATTCTATGGCGAACATTTACACTCTGCCTGCCGTATTTAAAACGACCTACGATTCTCGACAAAGCAGGAAAGTAAAATGCACCAACATTTAAAGTTTTTTGTCTTCGGCGTTATCTGTTGCGCCGGGTTTTTGACAATCTCGAACCACAACGCGCAAGCGCAAAACAATCTGCCGCCGCTGATTAACCGCGAGATTTTCTTTGACAACCCGGAAATCGCCGGAGCACAGATTTCGCCCGACGGCAGATTTATCGCTTTTCGCAAACCGCTTAAAGGTACGATGAACATTTGGGTCAAACGAACCGAAGAGGCGTTTGACAAAGCCCGCCCGCTGACAAACCGGACAGACCGTCCGATTCCCAGCTTTTTCTGGTCCCGCGACGGAAAATATATTTTGTTCGTGCAGGACAAAGGCGGCGACGAGAACTTTAACGTTTATGCCGTTAATCCAGCAGAAAATCCCGCTTCCGGAGCGGAAGTGCCGGCGGCGCGGAATCTGACCGAAGCTCAAAAAGTCCGAGCCTTTATTTACGGCGTGCCGGAAACCGATCCGGATGCGATTTACGTCGGGTTGAACGAGCGTGACAAAGCTTGGCATGACGTTTACAAAGTCAAAATCTCGACGGGCGAACGCACGCTGGTAATGGAAAACAAAGAGCGTCTTCAGGGCGTCGTTTTTGATAACGCCGACAAAATGCGATTGGCTACGCGCGTTCCGCCAAGCGGCGATACGGAAATTCTGCTGCTCGACGGGGAAAAACCGCGCGTAATTTATTCGTGCAACGTTTTTGAGGAATGCTCGCCCGTCCGTTTTCACAAAGACAACAAGCGCGTTTATCTCGAAACCAACAAAGGCAATGTGGATTTGTCACAGCTTGTTTTGCTCGACGTGACAACCGGAAGGGAAGAAAACGTCGAAAGCGATCCGCTTAAAAAAGTTGATTTCGGCAACGCGATTTTTTCCGATCTAACGGATGAACTGATTGCTACGACGTATAACGACGAGCGGATTCGATATCATTTCAAAAACAAGGATTTTGAAAAAGACTATAAATACATCAAGGAAAAGCTCGGTGATCGCGACGTAAACTTTGTTTCCTCAACTAAAGATGAATCAAGATTTATTGTTGCGACTTCGAGCGACGTTGATCCCGGAACGGTTTGGCTGTTCGACCGAAAAACCAGAAATCTCTCGACGCTTTATCAAGTCCGCGAAAAACTGAACCGCGAATATCTCGCGCCAATGAAAGCTGTCCGCTATAAATCTTCGGACGGTTTGGAAATTCCGGCATTTTTGACTGTTCCGAAAGGCGTTGCGTCGAAAAATCTGCCCGCAGTCATCGTTCCGCACGGCGGACCTTGGTCGCGTGATTTTTGGGGTTACAATTCGATGGCGCAATTTCTGGCAAATCGCGGTTACGCCGTTTTGCAGCCGAATTTTCGCGCTTCAGCTGGCTACGGCAAAAAATTCCTCAACGCCGGAAACAACGAATGGGGTCAAAAAATGCAGGACGACTTGACCTGGGGCGTTAGATATCTTGTCGAGCAAGGCATCGCCGACCCGAAACGAGTCGGAATTATGGGCGGAAGTTACGGCGGCTACGCGACGCTCGCGGGAGTTACGTTTACTCCTGATCTTTATGCCGCCGGAGTGGCAATTGTCGCTCCGTCGAATTTGAGAACACTGCTTGAAACAATTCCGCCGTACTGGGAAGCCGGACGAACAATTTTCTACAAACGAATGGGCGACCCGAACACTCCCGAAGGCAGGGCGCAGATTGAACGACAATCGCCTTTGTCGCACGTCGCAAAGATTAAAACGCCGCTGCTCGTCGTACAGGGCGCAAACGACCCGCGCGTCAACAAACGCGAAAGCGATCAAATCGTCATCGCTCTTCGGGACCGCGGTTTTCCTGTCGAATACCTCGTTGCCCCCGACGAAGGACACGGCTTTGCGCGCCCCGTGAACAATATGGCAATGATTGCAAAGGCGGAAAAGTTTTTGGCGAAACATCTCGGCGGGCGTTATCAGGAATCAATGACGCCCGAAGTTGCCAAGCGTTTGGAGGAAATCACGGTTGATCCGAAAACCGTCACGGTCGCGATTAAAGCGGAGATGAACGCTGCTCCTGCCGTTAACATCTCCGGCAAATGGAGCTTAACTGCTAACGCAGGCGGACAGGAATTGCCGATTACAATGGAATTGACTCAAACCGGCGGCGGCTTTTCCGGTTCGTTAAGCTCAATGATGGGCGGCGGAAAAGTCGAAAGCGGCAAAGTTAGCGGCAAAAACATCGTCGCCACCGCTCGCGTCGAGGTGCAAGGTCAATCAATGGAATTAAAAATGGAAGGCACAATTGAAGGCGACAAAATAACCGGAACATTTTCGGGTCCGGGACTGCCGCCGATTTCTTTTACCGGCGGAAAATCAAACTAGAAGTTAATTTCTAAATAAAAAAAGAGGCAAGTAATGTTTGCCTCTTTTTTTATTTCAAGATTGCAGTTTCAAGTCATTACTCAGCCAGACGGTACTGACTTGTTCTTCGAAAGTCTGGCTGAGTAATCTATTTGATTTTGACGCCATAAGCCAAACCGTCACCGATTGGCAAAATTTGCCCTCGTAGCTGCGGGTGATTGACAAATAATTCGTTAAACTCCCGAAGAGCGCGCGTTGAATTCTCGTATCTTTCCTCGCGCACATCTCCGGCGACTTGCCCGCCCCATAAAACGTTATCGGCTAAAATGACTCCGCCGGTCTTTAAAAGCGGCAGCGATTTTTCGAGATACTCCGAATATTCTTCTTTGACCGCATCCAGATAGATCAAATCATAAGTTTCGGGTGAAAGCTCTGGCAAGATTTCTAAAGCGGTTCCACGTTTGATTTCGATTCTTTCGCGCAAACCGGCTCGCGTCAGGAAGTCTTCGGCTTGGTTGATTCTTTCGTCGCTCGGCTCAATGGTCGTTACGATTCCGTTTTCCGGCATTCCGCGTAAAAGAAAAAACGCTCCATAACCGATTGCCATTCCGATTTCCAGACATTTCTTTGCTTTTATCGCACTTGCGGTTATTTCCAGAAAGAGCGCAGTTTCTTTGTCTGAAATCGGAATGTTTTGCTTCGCCGCAAGCTGTTCCATTTCAGCTAAAATGTCCGTGCTCGCTGGTAATAATTTCTCTAGGTAAACGGCTTGTTCTGTTTGTAAAATCCTATCAAATCCGAGTTTCATAAAAATTTCAAAAAGCAAAAAGGCAGAGATTCAGAGAAATTTTAAAATATTTTCTCTGAATCTCTGCTTTTTTTTCTTTTAAATTTACTGGCTTGCTTGAGCGTCGGCGTTAGAATTTTCAATCACGAACAAAGTGATTTCAACGCGACGATTCTTTGCGCGGTTGGCAACCGTCGTGTTCGGAGAGAGCGGGAAAGTTGCGCCCGCACCGTTAGCTTGCAGCCGCCCTTGCGGGATGCCGAATGAAACGAGTTTTTCGGCGATTATTCTGGCGCGCTCTTGTGTTAAAGCCATCAATTCGTCGGCGTTTCCTTTGTCGTCGGTGTGCGATTCGATGACAAAACGATAATCGGGATTATTGGCGAGAAGTTGAGCCAGTTGCTGCAATTTTGTTTCTCCGGCGGCGGTCAAAGCCGTTTCGCGCGGATTTGCAAAAATGTTTTCGGGAAGCGCGACGGCAATTCCGCGCCCGCTGTCGCGCACGGCACCGAATTGCTTGAGCGACTGTTTTAAGACGGGCTGTGCGTCGCGGATTCGTTGAAGCCGTTCTTCAGCTTGTCGTTGTGCTTCCATCGCCTGCCGTTCGCCTTCCATACGAGCGAGGCGTAACTTCGCGTCTTCCGATTCGCCGCGCATTTTTGAGAGTTCATCGCGCAGGCGCTGATTTTCAGAACGCAAATCGGAAATCGTTTTTGAATAATTGTTCGAGTCGCGTTCTGAAAGCTCGCGGCGGCGACGTTCTTGTTCAAGTTCGGTGCGCAATTCCTGTAATTGCCGCAGAGCATCTTCGGCTTTGTCTTCAGCTTTTCGGACTTCAGCGTCACGGCGCTGAGTTTCGTTGCGTTTTTCGCGCGCTTCTTTGCGAACTACAGCGGTTTCTTCGGCTCTGACGCCGGCGGCGATTGCCTGTCTGGCGAAAATATCAACTTGTTCTTCCGGTTGATTGCCGCGCCAGGCGTTTTCGGCTTGTTCGAGCGATTTTTGCGCGTATTCAAACTCGACGGTCGCATCGCGTTCGGCTCCGGCATATTTTGCGAGATTGATCGCCTGCCGCGCGCCCAAAAGCGAAACGGGAGTGCGGACGTAATCGGTTTCGGCAATTTCCGGTACGCGTGGATCGCGGAAATAATCCGACGAATTGCCGAAATACTGGACATTGACGACCGAAGCGACGTTTCCGACGGGCGTGATGTTTTCCAAAATCACCGCTTTTGATGGCTCCTTGGCGAGATAATGCGGTTCGGCGGTGACAATCAAAGCAAAAGTTTGCAAAGGCGTGGTGGCGACGATTCGCGTGTCGAAAATCGTTCCCGTTCGGCGTTTGACTTCGGCGATGTTGTCAACTCTGCCTTCGGGAGTAATCGCCCACACAATAAAAGTGGTGTACGCAGCGCCAAGCTCATACGGGCGCGGCATATTGTCGAGCGTTAATTCTATTTTCGTGCCGCTTTTGTTCATTCGTTTTATCGTAGCCGAGCCGCGAAGACGCGGAAAACGAGTCGTCCCGCGAAACTGAATTTTGACTTCCTCGCCGAGTGGATAAGTGACTGCGACTGTTTTGCGCGGCACGTCCGACTGAGCGACGACCGAAACGCTTAACAAAGCCGCGAGAACTAGCGCGGCGAGAAGCGTGCAAAAAATGCAAAACACCGAATGAGCTTTGCGAACTTCAAGTTTTCTGCTTGTTTTCATAATTGCGATGCCTTTTGTTCTGGAATATTCGACCGAGAGAGTGACTAATTTCCTTGATGCCTTAAAAGAGTCGGGCTGTTGCCCGCTGTGGCTATTTATCACGCTTTTTAAATCAGCCCGCCAAATAGTATGCGACGACTTCGATTCTCTGGCAAACGTCTGTTTGTTTTTACGGCAATTTTAAGTTTCGGTTGCAAAATTTTCTTCCGTTTTGCGTTTAAAGTCAGTACCGCAGGCGATACTGACTTATTGTTTTCGAATATTAATTCTTGAATCGGTTTATTTTTTATTTTTACGCTCAGCAACACGCTTCGCCGCAGCAAGTTTTACCTTTCAAGGCGTCAATACCTTCCTTTGCAATAATTGGAATCATTGCCAAACCGGCAACCGGATCAGCCCACCACCAGCCGAACAAAGCATTTAATCCAAGCCCGACAAGCAAAATTGCGGAAAGATAAGCACAGATATCTGTTTGTTTTGAATCCGCCATCATTGCCCGGCTGCCTAATTGCGCGGCGACGCTTCGTTTTGCCCGCGCCAGCAAAGGCATCACAACAAGCGAAAGGGCGGCAAGCGAAATGCCGATGTAACTAGCTTCGGGCGGCTCTTTTAAGATTAACGATTTGACGGCGTCGAAACCAACGTAACAAGCGAGCGTGACCAAACTTATGCCGACAAGCTTTAAAGCAAGCTTTTCTCGGTGCTCGCCGGAAAAGAGCCGCCAGAGAATAATCGCGCCTGAAGAAACTTCGATTATTGAATCAACGCCGAAACCGACGAGCGCGATACTGCCCGCAAACATCCCTGCGGCAATAGCGATAACGGCTTCAAGCGAGTTCCACCCAATTGTTAAATATTCAAGATTGCGACCGCGCCGCACAAACGTTTGCCGAACATCAAATTGTTCTAAAATTTCAGCACTCATAAAATAATTTGACGAATTTTATCCGACAATTAAGATGTCGAACCGCTTTTTCAGGATTATAATCTGATTTTAATCCCTCCATTGAAAACTCGCCCTTCCGTATGCGTGTAAATTTCGCTGAAAGTCGGGCGCTGATGCGGCGGAAAAACAACCGTCCCGAAACGACTCTGACTCGTGTCGGTAATGTTTTCGGCGTTGACGAAAAGACTGAATTTACCGAAAATCTTTTCGCCGAAAATGCCCAACACCCAAAACGGTTCCGTTTTAGAACGATTGCTCAGAAATTGGCTGCCCGTGTAATAAGCTTCAAAACCGACCTTAAAAGCTTCCTCTTTTTCAAACAGCAGAGCAGAATTTAATTTGCTTTTCGGCGTCAGCGGAAGAAATTGATTTCCCGCAAGATATTCGGCTTTCGCGTTTGTAAAAGTGTAACCGGCGAATAATTTTACAATGTCGTAGGAAAGCCGCACGTTCGTCTCAAAACCTGTGCTTTTGACGGGCTGATCTGCGTTTTCAAAACCGAAAGTTCCGTTACTGAGTCCCAACAAAACGAGCGGATTTTGGATTTCCGTGTAAAAAAACATCTGATTGAGCGAGTAGGAAAACTTTTCGCCGATTGTATTGCGGTAATTTACATCAAAAGTCCCGCCTCGGCTGCGCTCGGCTTTCAGACGATTGCCAATCGGCAGCACGTTTTGAAAAAGCAGAGTTTCGGCTTCTTCAGTAAAAATGCTCGGCGTTTTGTAGCCCAAACCGAAGCTCAAACGGCTGCTCAAATTTTCGGTAAATCTGTAAAGCAGCGACACGCGCGGCAACGCAAACGCGCCGTAGTCTTTAACTGCATCGAGCCGAAATCCGGCTTCGAGCGAAAGTTTATCGGTGATGTTGAAATTGTCCTGAACATAACCGCCGAATGTCGTCCGCGTTTCATCGCGCGGAGCCGAATTCAAGTTCATTTGTTTTTCCTTGAAATCGTCATAAACAGCATTAAATCCGAAAACGAGCGCGTGATTTTTAATCGGGTGAAAATACGAAACGTCCGTGTAAGAATTGAATTGACGACCTTTGAAACGGTAATCGGGAATTTCAATTTCGCGGTTGAAAAAAGCGACGCTTTGTTTCGCGACAATTCTTTTTCCGCCCGAAAAATCGCGGTCAAACTGCAAAGTCGTGATGTTTCGAAGCGAACTGTTGTTTTCAAAATATTGATGAAAATTGTCCGCTCGATTGCGTATAACGAAAACGTCGCCGCCTTTCCGGTTTTGATAAGTCGTCGAGTTCCCAATCATTAAACGAGTTTTTTCGTCAAGATAAAAAAATGCGCGCGGATTGATGTTGAACGATCTTGTTCTCGGCAGTTCTGTAAAATCGTCGTCATCTACGTCGTATTCTTTTTGATAATTAATCGAGCCTAAAAACGTGTAACCGAAACGTTCAAATTTACGCGAATTAAAAATGGAAAAATCCGTTCCGAGCGCCGAAGTTTGATTAAAGATCATTGATGTAACAGGCTCGTTTTGGGGTTCTTTGCTCACGAAATTAACGACTCCGGCAATCGCTCCGCCGCCGTAAAAAGTTGCTGCCGGACCTTTGATAATTTCCACCTGTTTCAAATCGAGCGGCGGAATGTCCAAAAGGCTGAGACTGCCGGAAAAACCGCCGAACGCTGGAAAGCCGTCTTTTAAGATTTGCGTATATCTGCCGTCAAGCCCCTGAATCCGAATCGTCTGCGTGTAGGAAGTTGCCGATGTTTGCTGCACCTTGATTCCGGTGCTTTCGTTCAAAATCATCGAGACATTTGACGAGCGCATACTGCTTTTTTCGTCAACTTCTTCTTCGTCAATCGCCTCGACTCGCGTCGGAACGTCGTCAATTTCGCGCCCGACGCGAGTTGTAGTAATGATTACTTCGCCGAGCTCTTCAGTGACTCTAATAAAAACCGTTCTTTCGCTCTGGTCGGCGAGCGGAAAAACGATTTTTAATTCTTTGGTTTCATAACCGGCGGAAAATATTTCAATAATCTGCTCGCCGTCCGGAATTCCGGTTAATTCGGCTCTGCCGTTTGTGTCTGTCGTGGCGGAGATTTTCGTATCTTTAACGGAAACTCTCGCCCCGGCAACCGCTTCTTTTGTTTCTTCGTTTTTGATAATCGCTTTGAACGTATTTTGCGCGTATGCAATCTGCGCCGTTAGTAAAACTGCGAGAAATAAAATGACTTGTTTCACTTTGTTTGTAACCTCTAAAAAAATTTAATTTCACAAAGACCGGCACGTGCCCGGATTTTTAATCAAATCGGCGGCGTGCAAAAACAAATGCCTTTTAGCTGAAAAAAGACACACTTAGACTGTGAAATTAAATTTCGGCGGCTGCCAAATCGAATCGAGATGAAGATGCGAGTAATTCTTTTGGTAGGAATTTTGAGGCGATTCTGCGAAAACTAAAAACTCGTTTGCCGATAAAACAACAGAAAATTGATCTGCTACGGGCATCTGCCGACAAGAACAGATGCAAAAAGGCGAACATTCATGAGTTTCCGAATCGGTATCTTCGTTACAATCGGCAAGTTGCGTTTGCTCATTTTCATTTTGCGGAGAGAAAAATTGATTCGCAGCCAAGTCCTGGCAAGGTTGCAAGGACAATAGCAGCAAATAAAAGCCGAAAATGAAACTAAAGATTTTCATCGCCGTGGGATCGTCTTTCATTATAAAACGCCGTTGCTAGTTTCGCAAAAGCATTTTAGACCTTATTTTTCGCTCGCTTGACGCTTTCTTTCGGTGCTCGCTAAAGTTTAATTTTCTACAAATGCAGGATTTTCGCCGTTTATTCAAATATTTAAAACCGCATTTCGGCGTTTTTATGATCGCTTTTGCGGCGATGGCGGCGGTCGGTCTGCTCGAAAGCGCGCGTTTGGCGCTGATTGTTCCGGTTTTCAATCAAGCTCTGGCAATCGGCGGCGAAACCGCCAAACGCTCGGCGACTCTCTTTAATCTGCAAAATTATATTCCCGAATCCGGTTTGGAAGCCTGGGCGACGATTGCCGCTTTTCTTGTCACGTTTTCGGTTTTAAAAGCCGTCGCCGATTTTTTCGCGCAATATTTGATGGCTCGCATCGGGCAAACTGCTGTTTTGCAGCTTCGGCTCGATTTATACTCGCATCTTCTAAAACAATCGGCGTCGTTTTTTGAAAAACATCGGACGAATTTTCTCGTTTCGCGGCTCGTAACAAGCGCGGCGGCGATTGAATTGACGGTTTCTTCGACAATTCGCGATATGCTGCGCGAAGGCATTCAATTCGCCTGCTTTCTCGGCGCCGCAATTTATTTTAATTGGCGTTTGACTCTGGGCGCGCTGGTTGTCGCGCCGGTGATCGGTTTTCTGACGGCAAAATTTTCAAAAGCTCTCAGAAATCTGGCTCACGAATCGCTCGAAGGCAGCAAAATTCTGACCGATACGGCGCAGGAATCGCTCGCCAATCACACGGTCGTCAAAGCGTTTCGCGCCGAAGAGCGCGAAAAACAGAGATTTGCCGCCGTTGCCGAACTTATAAAACGCGCAAATCTGCGCTCGGCGCTAATCGCCGCCTTGTCGCCGCAATCAATCGAGTTTGTCGGCGTTTTGAGCTTTGTCGCGCTGCTTTATTTCGGACAGCGCGAGGTTTTTGCCGGAAGGCTCGATTCAGGTCAGTTTTTTACGTTTTTGCTTTATCTTTTTAGCTGCTATGACCCGATGCGAAAATTGTCGCGTCTGCACAATTCGCTCGAACAGGGATTTGCAGCCGCGCGTCACGTATGGGAAGTGATGGACGAACATCTCGAACTGCCCGAAAAACCAAACGCGGTTGAACTCACCCCTTTGCGCGATAAAATCGAATTGAAAAATGTTTCTTTCAATTACAAAGAAGAGCACAAAACTATTTTGCGCGATGTCAATCTCGAAATCGAAGCGGGAAAAATCGTCGCTTTGGTCGGCGAATCCGGCGGCGGAAAATCAACACTGACCAAACTGATTCCGCGTTTTTACGATGTTTCCGCTGGAGCGGTTATATGGGACAAAACGGACATTCGAGACGCGCGCCTCGACAGCCTGCGAAAACAAATTGCAGTCGTTACGCAGGAAACAGTGCTTTTTAACGACACGGTTCGCTACAACATTTCTTACGGAAAACCGGACGCAACCGACGCAGAAATCGAACGAGCCGCGCGCATTGCTTTCGCGCACGATTTTATCGCCGATTTACCCGACGGCTACGACACAACCGTCGGCGAGCGCGGCATTTTTCTGTCTGGCGGGCAGCGCCAAAGACTGGCAATCGCCCGCGCGGTTCTGGCAGACGCGCCGGTTTTGATTTTGGACGAAGCGACTTCCGCGCTCGATTCGGAAAGCGAGCGCCTCGTACAAAAAGCTCTCGAAAATCTTTTGGAAAACCGCACGGCAATCGTCATCGCGCATCGGCTTTCGACAATCCGACGCGCTGATAAAATTGTCGTTATGGAGCGCGGGCAAATCGCCGAAAGTGGAACGCACGATGAGCTTTTGGCGAAAAACGGAATTTATCGTAGGCTTTACGAATTACAATTTGACAGTCAACAGTCAACAGTTAGTAGTTAATTGTTGACTGATAACTGATAACTGATAACTGATAACTGAAAAGATGAAATCAATGACCGGATACGGGCGCGGCGCGTCAACGGGCGAAAATTACGCGGCGTCAGTAGAATTAAAAACAGTAAATAATCGTTTTCTCGACATACATTTGCGGCTCGCTTCGGATTTGCAGCCGCTCGAAGCCGTTTTAAAGCGGCAAATCTCCGCCAGACTTTCTCGCGGACGCGTTGACGTAACGCTTTCAGTCGAACGCACGAGCGAGATTGCTTATGAGTTAAACCGCCTGCTGATAACTGGATATTTGCAGGCTTTGAGCCAGTTGCAGCAGGAATTTTCGCTTTCGGGCGAGCCTGATTTAAACGTTATCGCGCGGCTTCCAGGCGTTTTGCAAACCTCGAAAGACGAGCTTGACACCGAAACGCAAAGCGGAATCGAAGCGGCGCTCGAATTGGCTCTGACCGAGCTTGAACAAATGCGCGAGATTGAGGGCGAAGCGTTAAAAATCGAAATGTTTTCCAGACTTGCGGAAATCGAGCGGCAAATCACCATCATCGAGCCAAACGCTGCGAGCATCACCGAAAATTATCGTACACGCTTGCAGAAAAAAATCACCGATTTTCTCTCGAAATCCGACGCGCAAATTGAACTGGATCAAGCGCGTCTGGCGCAGGAAGTCGCGTATTTAGCCGAACGAAGCGATGTTTCCGAGGAATTGGCGCGTCTCAAAAGTCACATCTCGCAGTTTCGCGAAATCTGCGACGGGGCAGGCGAAATCGGAAAGCGGCTCGATTTCTTAACGCAGGAATTAAATCGCGAAGCTAACACGATTTTGTCCAAAGCCACCGACCTCACTATTAAAGAGGCTGCCCTCATAGTCAAAGCCGAAATCGAGAAAATCCGCGAGCAGGTGCAAAACGTGGAATAGCATTAATCATTTAACATTTATCATTTATTTGTTGCTCTTCTGATAAATGTTAAATGATTAATGATAAATGAATGAAGGGTAATTTATTCATCATCAGCTCTCCTTCCGGCGGCGGAAAAGGCACTTTGATTCGTGAAACCTTGTACAGAGTGCCTGATGTCGGTTATTCTATTTCGTTCACCACCAGAAAGCCGCGACGTGGTGAAGTACATGGGCAGCATTATTATTTTGTCGGCGTGGAAGAGTTTGAAAATTTGATCGCGTCGGGCGAATTTCTTGAATACGCCAATGTTCATGGCAATTTTTACGGGACTTCGCGCGGCGAAGTTGAAAAAGAATTAAAGCTCGGACGCGACGTAATTCTGGAAATTGACGTGCAGGGCGCAGAGATCATCAAGCGTTTGATTCCGGAATCGGTTTCGGTTTTTATTTTGCCGCCGGATTTTGAGACTCTGCGTGAACGTTTAATCAGGCGCGGAACGGATAATCCGGAGGTTTTAGAAGTCAGATTGAGAAATGCGCCTGGCGAGATTCGTCGTTTTACCGAATTCGATTATGTGATCGTCAATGACGAAAAGGAACGCGCCGCCCGTCAGCTTGCCGCAATTTTTTACGCCGAGCGCGCTCGGATAGAACGGATGACGGTGGCGGCTTTACAAGTTTTAGAAACTTTTTCCGAAAACATTTGAACTTTGATTTTTGAGCTTTATTTGAAATTGAATTATTGGAGGTGATAGTAATGGATGTAAACGAAAATATTGATGGAAACGAACGGAAGGGACCACCGGCGCTTGACTCGAAATATCGAATGATTTTAGTCGCGGCACAGCGCAGCAAACAGCTTCAGCGCAACGCGCGCCCGCGTGTCGGGATGGATGCGAGTAAACACAAACCGACCAGAATTGCACTGGAAGAAGTAAAAAACCATCTCGTTAATTTTGAAGTTACCGAAGAATAGCCGAAATTCGAAAGGTTTAGAAGATGAGCCGGATTAGATTTGTTCAATCTGCCGGCTCATTTTTTTTGCACTCGCTAATTCTGTTTTCCATTCAGCGTAAGCGGCTGCGGCTTCTCTCGCTTCCAACTCGTGTTTGATGGCGTAATACGCCTGCCAACGGGTTTGCAAATCACGTTTTCCCTGTTCGCGCAAAAAGGCGAACCACTCCTTTAGATAACCAACTAAAAAACCGAAAAAACCCTCGCGCGCGTACTGCAAAACGTGCGTCGCTTCGTGGACGATTAATTCAAACGGCGCATAAATTCGTCCTTCGGCGAGATTAACCGTGACGAAAGCTGGGTCAATAAAAACGCGCCTTCCGAATGTGATTCCGTTGATTTTAAAAGTGCGGCAAAGACAGCGCGCCCAAAAACCGCAGTAAACGCTGAATTCGGGCAAAACCAAATTCTCGTCTTTGAAATAAATTCGGAAAAATTCCTCGATTTTTCGGCGCGATTCGGCGGCAATTTTCATTTTTCTAGAGCAAATCTAAAGTAAATGCGATACATAACCGCAATGTCTTATCCAATTCTGTGCATCCAGTGCGGTGATCTCTTTGATTGCCGCACTGATTGCTTCCGATAGTTTTTCGTAAGTTCTGGCGGCTTTCGCTCGCAGATATGTTTTCAGTTTCGACCAACACATTTCTATCGGATTTAAATCCGGCGAATATGGCGGCAGAAACAATAATTCGACTTCTGCTTTCTCAAACAATGCTTGC
>JALZCH010000045.1 GCA_030863175.1 Acidobacteriota bacterium
CGGCAAAACAGTTCGTATGAATTTTAGTTTAGCGTTTTTGCAAAGATTGATTCAACCAATTAAAACCGCTCGAAGAAATTCAATCGAACTATCAACTATAAACTTTTAACTATCAACTATTTTCCAATGACATACAGTTAATAGTTGATAATTTAGTTCTTTCATTTTTGTAGTTGTTTTTTATTTTTTGGCGATTCCAAACCTTTGATTGTCAAAGTCGAAACGGCGCGCGTTTTTAAATTAATTACCCGAATTGAATGATTATTCGTGTCGGCGACGAACAATTTTCCGTTTGCCTGACTTATCCCGCCCGGTTCATAAAATGACGCTTTGACACTGTTTTCGTTGCCGGGCTTTCCCTGTCCGACAAAAGTTCGCACGCTGCGAAATGCAGGGTTCAGAGATTTGATTTTGTGGTTGTAGGTGTCGGCGATAAAAATTCTCTTATCAACTGCTACAACTCCGAGCGGATGCTGAAGCCGCGCTGTATCGCCTTCGCCGTCCGTGTCGCCGAACTCGAACAAATCGCCGCCGACCAGCGTTTCAACTTTTTTTGCCCGCAAATCAATCCGCCGAATAATGTTCGATTCGCTGTCGGCGACGTACAAAAATTTACCGTCGAAAGCCAAACCTGACGGCTGTGCGAACCCCGATTCGGTCAAACTGCCGTCCTCGCGCTCTTCGCGTCCGGAACCGGCAAACGCGCCGATTTCGTTTTTCGTTAAATCCAATCGCCAGATTTGATGATTGCCCGCCATGGCAACGAATAGTTCTTGCCCGACGAGTTGCAAATCCCAAGGCGAATTGAGCGAAACAGTTCGGGCTTTTCCAGCAGGTTGAAAATGTCCCTGCTCGCCGGTTCCGGCGATTGTTTCGACCGTTTTGGTTTCAAAATTGACGAGCCGGATTGCGTGATTTCCCGTATCGGCGACATAAAGATTTGTGCCGTCAAAAGCCAAGCCCTGCGGTTTGCGAAACATCACAGTTTCAAAACCGCCATCGGCAAAACCGGCGTCACCGCCGCCGATTGTTTGAATTAGCGTGCCGTCCAGTGTGGTGACGACAATTCGGTTGTGATTTGAATCGGCGACGAAAAGCCGATTTGCTTTGGCATCAGCCAGAATTTTGCCCGGAAAAAGCAGCGGCGAATCAGCGAGCCTGGACAATTCAGTTTTAAATTCCAAAGGCTTTTCGTTTATTTTCCCGCGAAATTCGCTGATTGTTTTTTGAATTCTCTCGTCCAATCCGCGAAATTGTCCTTCGCCAATTGCCGTTGCGACGATGTCTCCCGCCGGATTAATCAAAACCTGCGTCGGGTAAGCTTCAACGCCGTAACGGTTCCAGATGTTAAAATCGGCATCGTTGACGACCGGATGTTCAAGCTCGTAACGCAAAATTATCCGGCGAATATTTTCCGTGTCCCGCTCATTGTCGAATTTCCCCGAATGCACGCCGATGACGACCAGCTCATTTTTATATTTGGCTTCGAGTTTTTTGAGATCAGGAATGATGTGAATGCAGTTAATGCAGCCGTAAGTCCAAAAATCCAGCAAGACGACTTTGCCGCGCAGCTCGGCGAGCGTCAAAGGCTTGTCAGAATTGAGCCAGCCTTTTGCTCCCGTAAGTTCAGGTGCTGCCTTTTGAGCTTTGACGCCTACGATCAGAAAAAGTGAAAAAGCGAGTAAAAATAATTTCTTCCAAAACATAAATTTTGCTCAAACGTAATAATCAGGATTTTCGATGGAAAATTCCATCCAAGGAATCTACGTTTATCGCGGCGCAAAGAGTTTGGCTTAAAGCAAAACAGAATCGGGAGAAAATGATTTCGCAGGTGTTGTAAGTGATAAAGAAGTCTTTGATTTTTATCTTGTTAATTGGCAGTTTGCAATAAATTTCATTCAAAATCAGCGCCAGCGGTTTGTCGCCGCCGCTCAATTTTTACGTCTGGGTTTAAATGCTCTTAGAGAGAAAGTAAAAAGGCAAAATAAATTCTGCACTTTCGCCTTTTTACTTTCTCCTTACCACTTAACGGAACCTTCTTTGTTCGTATCAATTTCGGCGACGTTGACCCCTTCGTCGAAAAAGAAAATTTTCATTTGGTCAAACAAAAAAGTGTGCGTATCGGGATTGGAAACGTCCAACCCGAAATGGTTTATAAGCTGTTGCTGTTTTTGCAGCCACTCTCGATAGCAATCAGCGCAGGTTTCCGCACCGACGCGCTTTCCGAGATCGGTCGGAATCGGCGCGTAACCGAGCGGCTGGGCTGAACGCCCGCACCGCGCGCATTTAAAATTATTGCCTGAAAATATTCCCATCTTTTTCCCTCATTAATCGTAAATTATTAATCGTTAATCGTAGTTTACCAAAAGAAAGCGGCTGTTCACTATTAACAATTTACGATTCACTTTCCTTTATCGCCGCCAAAATGTCATCATCTTTCGGACGTAAGATGTTCAAAGTCTGCACTTTGCGGTATCGAATTATGCCTTGTTTATCAATCACGAAAACGGCGCGCGCCGAGCGATTCGGGATCCACGATTTAACGGCGTATAAATCAACGACCTCACCTTTTTCGTCAGAGAGAAGCCGAAGCGGCAATCGGTGTTTGGCGGCAAAATTTTCGTGCGATTGCGAGGAATCCGTAGAAATTCCGACCACTTCGGCGCCCGTTGCTTGATAATCCGACCAATGATCGCGAACAGAGCAAAGCTGGCTTGTACAAACGGGCGTATTGTCGGCAGGATAAAACAGCAAAACGACAGTTTTTCCCCGCTGTTCAAACAAACGCCAGGCTTTGCCGGCGGCATTTTTTAATTCAAAATCCGGCGCAGTCTCGCCGATTTGATTTCCTGTTTTTTGGCTCATCGAATTTTAAATTTAAAACAAATTACCGGAAAATGAAAAAGCCGCTCCGAGGGAAGCGGCTGTAATTAAAGTTTTAATAAAAACCAGTTTTTTTACTTCTTGCCCAAAACCGTAATATGAACGTTGCGGCGACCGAACCGACGAGCTTCAGATGAGTTCGGAACCCAGAGGTCAATTTTGCGCCCTTTGATTTTGCCGCCAGTATCGGCGACGGTGTAGGTTCCGCTCCAAGCACCGGCGGTCAATTGAACGCGCGTGCCGAGCGGCAAAAGACGCGGATCAGCGGCAATAATTCCGCGGCGAACGCCCGAACCTGATGCGGTTCTGCCTTTTAAGCAATAGGCGGTTGCGGAAAAAGGTCCGGCAGCGGATGAATAAGTTCTAAAAACAGTCGCAGATTTGCCAGCCGAAACTGATTCGGTTTTTAGATTTTCATTACTATTTTTGATTTTGACGGGTTTAGCTTTGGAAGAAGTGTCTTTAATTACGGGTTTTACGAAAGTCGCTCCTGCTGTAGCTTTTGCTTCGATTTTAGCGATTTCGCCGTTTAAAGTTTGTGCCAATTCTCTTTGAGGGAATTGCAATGCAGCTAGAACTGCAAAGGTAATTGTCAGAAATACAAAGTTTCTGGTCGTTTTCACTATCGGGTTTTCTCCTTTTCGGTTAATTGAACTTCCAACGACGCGAATCAACACAGGAAACCGCTAAAAAAGCAGTTGCAGCTTCGGCTCATAGGAAGTTAATCGGGTCAGCCAAAGCCAGACTCTTAAAAAACGAAGAAGTCTCTGATTGTCGTGTCGAGATTAGGAATGTACCCCGCGAACCGTTCCAGTCCACAAAATACTTTTTGAACGTACCACAATTAGTTGAGCTCTGTCCAGCGCACCTCATCCATTTTTTTGCAAGCCCTTGATTAATGACACCTTGCAGTCTCCAAATTTATGAATAACAAAACTACTATCTACTAATTGTGGGTGCAATTTTCAATAGACTATTTCCACTGCTTTCGCGTATATTCGCAAGCGTCTCCCGTTCGGGCGACAAATCAAAAAAGATGACCAAAAATTTGGAAGCAGAACGAAGAACAGGCGCACGATTTGTCGTTTCCCTGCCGATCAAAGTCGAATGGAAGGATGAAACCGGAAACAGTGTGCTTGAAGAAGGATTAACGGAAAACGTCGGCGCGGACGGCACTCTCATTCATTTGCCCAAACGTTTGCCGAGCGTCGGGACGCGAGTGCAACTGGCTGTTTATGAAGTCGAGGGAAAAGGGCAAATCGCCGCAGCCGAAGCCGAAGTCTTGCGTCTCGAACGCAATCCAGCGCATCAACAAGCCGCTCTGCGGCTTGTTGATGCGCTCGACGATTGGCGAGTGAAGGTTTTTGAAAGCGAAGACGTAAGAATTGCCGCCGTCGGCACGCCTGAAGAATTTGATGATTAAATCATTAAAATCTCACAATTATGATCGACAGACCGGAGCCGCGAGTCGCGGACGAAACAAGCGAAACAGAGGATTTTCCACCGCTCGCACAAGCTGATTTTAATCCGTCAATACGCACAGTTACACGGATCGTCCTGACGGTTTTGGGGATTTTGCTGATCGTTTTGATTCTCGGCTTGATGGTTTACTGGTTAAGCGGGCTGATTCTGCTCATCGTTTTAGCGATTTTCTTCGCTTATCTGGTCGCCCCGCTGGTCGAGATGCTTCAGCGTCCATTTGTGGTACGCAACGCTGGTCGCTGGATGCCGCGCTCGCTCGCCATCGGAATCATTTATCTTTTTATTTTCGCGTTTTTGTGGGCTGCGGCTGCTTATCTTTTTCCGCTCGTCAGCGAACAGGTAACGCAGTTTGCACAACAAGCGCCGACTTACGCAGAGACGATTCGCACCCGCCTCAATGAAGTAAACAGACGCTATCAACGCCTCGGAATCCCGCCCGCGATTCGGCAGGAATTGCAGGACGGTGTAACCAGAATGGCGTCTTCAATAGGCGAATATGCGACAGCCGAAATCGGAAATATCCTGCTCAGTTTGGCGGCGTATTTGCCCTGGTTGATTCTAATTCCGATTCTCAGTTTTTTCGTATTGAGAGATGCAGAACTTTTTCGACTTGCCGCAGTTCGGGCGTTTCCGCGCGGTCGTATGCGCGGGCGCGCCGAATTGTTTTTTCAGGACATCAACAAAACGTTGCGCGCTTACATGCGCGCGCAGCTTATTTCCTGTTTTCTGATCGGCACGATTTGCACCGTCGGTTTTTACGCGATCGGCGTTAATTATGCTCTTCTGCTCGGTTTACTTGCTGCCGCCGCTGAATTTATTCCGATGGTCGGACCGCTCACAATCGCCATTTTAGCAACCGTGATTGCGGGGCTTGAATCGTCCGGGGAAGCCATTGCCGTTGTTATTTTTCTGGGCGTGTTGCGAATCTTGCAGGATTACGTTTTTTATCCGCGGATTGTCGGTGAAGGAGTTCATCTGCACCCGCTGGCAATTATTCTGGCTATTTTGGGCGGCGGCGAATTGGCTGGCGCAACCGGGATTTTCTTGGCGATTCCTGTCGTAGCTATCGTCACTGTTACCTACAGACATTTGCTCGAACATCGCGGGAGCCGCGGGATCGTCGCGGAATTGCTCGACGAAGGAAAAACCGATTTGGCTGTTGAAGTGGCAGCGCGAAAATTAAAAGAAATTGGGATGAAAGCTCAGATTGAGGAAAACAAAGAATAACAACAGGAAAAGAGGAGACGAAAATTCTCCTCTTTTCCTGTTCTCCTTTTCTCACAACCGGGAGCGTTCCATTAATTCAATAAAACGGCGGAAATGATGCGCCGCGTCGTGCGGACCGGGCGCGGCTTCAGGATGATATTGTACCGAAAAGACCGGCAAGGTTTTATGCTCCATTCCTTCGCAGCAGTTGTCGTTGAGATTGATGTGCGTGACTTCGACATCCGGCGGCAAACTGTCGGCGTCAACAGCGAAACCGTGATTGTGCGAAGTGATTTCGACGTTTCCGGCGCGCAAATCTTTGACCGGCTGGTTTCCGCCGCGATGCCCGAAAAGCAATTTGTGTGTAGTTCCGCCGAAAGCGCGACCTAAAAGCTGATGCCCGAAACAAATTCCAAAAGTGGGCGTTCCGGAATTTGCCAGATTACTGATTTCCGCAACGGCTTGATTCATCGCCGCAGGGTCGCCCGGACCGTTTGAAAGAAAGATCCCATCGGGTTTGTATTCGAGAACAGTTTGCGCCTGAGTGTCAGCCGGAACAACAGTCACGCGGCAACCTAAGCCGGCTAACTCCTGCAGAATGTTTTTCTTGACGCCGAAATCGTAACAAACAACGTGAAAACGCTCTTCGCCTTTTGCAGCAATTTCGTAAGGTTCTTTCGTTGTCACTTCGCTTGCCAAATCCCGATTTGTCATTGAGGAGGAATTTCTGGCTTTTTCCAAAAGATTGGCTTCGTCCAAATCAACGGAAGAAATGCAGGCGCGCATTGCGCCTTTATCGCGGATGTGGCGGACGAGAGCGCGCGTGTCAATATGTTCGATGCCGACGATGTTCCAGCGTTTTAAATACGAATCGAGCGTTTCTTCCGCTCGCCAATTAGAAGCGATTCGGCTCGCCTCGCGCACCACAAAACCGGAAACCCATGGGCGAGCGGATTCTGCGTCATTTGCGTTAACGCCGTAATTGCCGATCAGCGGATAAGTCATACAAACGATTTGTCCGGCATAGGACGGATCGGTTAAAACTTCCTGATAACCGCTCATCGAAGTGTTAAAAACAATTTCGCCGCACATTTCACCGTCAAATCCGAATGAGCGACCGCGAAACGTGCGACCGTCTTCCAAAACAAGCAAAGCAGTTTTTGATAAGTTCATTTTTTACTAAAAACGCCGACTTTTTCGGTCGGCGTTGTTTTTTTAATTTATCTTGAAACGTATTCGTTTGGCGAATCATCCGAGGATTTCGGATTGCCGGAAGCGGCAGATGCCGAAGTGAATTCACTTTTCCCGTGTGCGATAAATCCGAAACCGTTGAGCGGATAGTAGCGAAACATCGCCTTGCCATAAATATATTTCTCCGGCACCAGTCCCCAATTGCGCGAATCATAAGAATTATCCCGATTGTCACCGACCACGAAATAATAATGCGCATCAACCTTTTTCGGGGGCATATTGATATGCGTCGTATTGTGTTCCGGGTCTAAATACGGCTCTTTCAATTCTTTTCCGTCAATATAAAACACGCCGTTGCGCAGCTCGACCGTTTCGCCGGGCAAACCGATCACTCGTTTGACAAAGCTCTGATCAGGGTTGTTCGGAAACCAGAAAACAACGACATCGCCGCGTTCGAGCGACGGGAAACCATATTCTTTGAGCGTGTCGGATTTGTAATAAATCAATTTATTGACGAGCAGGCGTTCGCCGTTGTGTAGTTCCGGCAGCATCGAAGTGCCCTCGACCGCGACTGGCTGGACGATAAACACGCCGATTAAAATCATCACGCAGAGCGCAAACAAAATATCGCGGACGAAGACGCCAACTTCAGACCACAAACTGCGACGGGTTTCACGACGCAGTTGTTGAACTTCAATAATCTGGTCGTCATCCGCCGCGAGCAATCCAAATTGCGGAAAGCGGTCTTTTGGGGTATTAAACATAAAACTTTTATCTTCTTAAAAATCCGGCGTTTCAACTCGATACGCCGCGCCTTTACAGTTTGCCAAATTAGCGATTTTCGTGCCAACTTGTCAAAAGAATTATTTTAACAAAGTTTTGCCTTTCGGCACTTTCAGATGAATGAACAAATACGTCGGTTGTTTCCGATCACCGAACAAATTGTCTATTTAAACAGCGCGGCTGTGTCACCGCCGCCGACAATTGCCGTCGAAGCAATCAACGAACAGCTTCGAGACGTGCAAATGTATGGCTCGCGCAACTATCGCCAATGGGTCGGGCGCAAAGAAAACTGCCGCCGCCTGCTCGCCAGTTTAATCAACGCCCGCACGGAACAAATCGCTTTTCTGCGTAACACTTCCGACGCGCTTTCGACAATAGCTAACGGTTTAAAATGGAAAGCGGGCGAAAATATCGTCACTTTTCAAAACGAATTTCCCTCAAACGTTTATCCGTGGCGTCGAATCCGTGACAATGAATCGGTCGAACTGCGTTTTTGCCCGGAACGAAATGGACGAATTGATTTGGATGAGCTCATCTCGTTGATAGACGAAAAAACTCGCGTCGTCGCCATCAGCGCGGTTCAATATGCTTCGGGGTTCAGTGCTGATTTAAAAAGAATCGGCGAAGCCGCTCGCGCGGTTGATGCTTTGCTAGTCGTTGATGCCATTCAAGCCGTTGGCGTCGTGCCGATTGATGTCGAAGCTGATTTAATTGACGCTGCCGCCGGAGCTTCACATAAGTGGCTGATGTCGCCCGAAGGCATTGGATATATTTATCTTTCCGACCGCGCTCGAAGCCGGGTCGAACCGACACTTGTAGGTTGGATCAGTGTCGAACAGCCGGAAGATTATTCAAATTTTGAACAGCAATTTAAGGCAGGCGCGCTCGCCTGGGAAACAGGGACTTTCGCTTCGTCGCTTTTTTACGCGGTTGAAGCGAATCTGAAATTGCTTATCGAATTGGGCGTCGGGGAAATAAACAAATATCTAATCGGTTTAGGAGATTTTCTTTGCGAAGCCTTGGACAAAGAAAAATATGAATTAGTCAGCTCGCGCCGTGAGAACGAAAAATCGCAGATTGTCTGCATCCGCAATCGAAGCGGCGCTGGGGCGATGCAAATTTACAAACATCTCCAGCAACAAAACATCATCGTCGCTCCACGCGGCGACCGCCTGCGCATTTCGCCACATATTTACAACACGCGCGAAGACATCGAAAAACTAATTGCCGGTTTGCCTTGATTCTTAAGCGTAGAGGCAGAAATGCGCAGAGA
>JALZCH010000049.1 GCA_030863175.1 Acidobacteriota bacterium
CATAGTTACCAAACCGTCCCCCGAATCGCCGCTTTCTGGTTTAAAAGTGTAAAGAGCGAGAACGAGCAGAGCGACTTGAAGTATTCCGTAAATTATTTTGCCAATACGATTTTTCATTGTCCTAATCATTTTCCAAAATCTTGTCTCAAAAAGGGTCGTTTTTGAGACTTTTGTTAGTACCCATCATCAGGGAAAACTCGCCCTTCGGCTAAATCAAACTCATCTTCCCACAACCAAGAACAAACTTCTTCATAATCCTTTCCCCGAAAGGCTATTTCATTATTTTTGAGAGGGTCAATGACAACTACGTTTCCCTTTTCATCAGGTGAAACAATCAGAAGGTAACAGGGGATTACCTCACTTCCATCGTGAAACCAAATTTCAAACCATTTGTCATTGCTTTGTGCCATTACTTGATTCTTTAGGAAACGCCTCGAAAAGGGTCGTTTTTGAGATTGCTTCGCGTAATTAGAAAAGGTACTGCTAATGCTAAGAATGCACTAACCAAAAGCAGCAATGTTCGATAAGGTCTATCCGTGATTTGTTGAACGTGGAAGGCAGCGAATGTCACGAAACCAATCAGTAAAATTGCGACTTGGCGAGTTTTAGGTAAGAACTGATTTAAAACCGTTACAGCAATACTTATTAAAGCAAACAACCAAACGGCTATTTTTAAGGCTATCCCCCAACCAATATCTACTTTCCGTACAGTAACGAATTGTTCGTATAGCTTTCCCATTCCGTCGTGAATAACGATAAATAATAAAATCTGAAAAACAATAAGAACAACTGCTTTGCTGATATTCATAATCACGTTGGAGTTAATACAAAAGTCTCAAAAAGGGTCGTTTTTGAGACGATTTGTTTAAGCCAGACCACGCTTCGGCAACAAAAATTTGCGAGTCTGCAAAAGCAGATAAACACATAACCACCAGAAAAAAAAAGAAAAAACAACGCTTGCGCTTGCAAACGCTAATGGGGTGTTATCAAAATCACCGACGAGCCAGTCAATTGCCCTAATTGGAAGAACAGAGAACAAACTTTGTGCTAGTAACATTCCAGGAGTCAAAGCTACTAGCCAAACAAACGATGGAAAGAAAGAGCCAGCCGCAAAAAGGACAACCATTAACCCGCAAGTCAGCAAACAAGTCGTAAAAATTTGTTGAATTAGTTTCCAAAAGAACATAGTTCGTTATAGCACAAAGGATAACCGAGCTAGTGTAAATGACAATTTATTTGCGATAACACGTTTTGTCTTAGAACTGTCTCAAAAACGTTCCTTTTTGCGACATAAAGTTTAGACAATATTATTAGACTTGTTTCAGAAATTGAGCAATTTAGAAGTTGACTAAATCAGCAACTTTTAATTCGCATCCGCAACGCGCGTCGTGTGCTTTTTCAGGCGCGAAATCCCGCAATGCATGGCGCGAGCGCGGATAGCCGACAAACCTCTCAGTCGGAATGTTTAAATAAAAAGCGAGCAGAGCGAGAGCCTCAACATAGTGAAAAACGTAATGAGCGAAATATCCTTCGCGGTCAAGCCAGATGCGCTCGGCTTTTTGCTCGTCGCTGACCGTGCCGTCCAATGTTTTAAACTCGAATCTCAGACCGGCATATTGCCGACTGCTGCCGTTTAATT
This sequence comes from Acidobacteriota bacterium, assembly GCA_030863175.1. Taxonomy (GTDB): domain Bacteria; phylum Acidobacteriota; class Blastocatellia; order Pyrinomonadales; family Pyrinomonadaceae; genus JALZCH01. Next base: position 1,640 of record JALZCH010000049.1, read on the forward strand.
CCACTTCTCTAACCGAGTCGAGTTGTATATCAAAAGCCCCGGCTCGTATTCCCTGACTCCATGCTGTCAATGCGCTGCGGTTTCCTTCGTTCGGAAAATGGCGAATGCGAGTTAAAACATAAAGCGGATGATTTAAAAATGTCGGTTCTAAAATTAATTCTTCTACGAAAAGCTGACCTTTATTTTTGCCGGTTTTTCTGCGGCGTTGCTGTGTCGGAGGTTTTGGAGCGGTTTGACGGATTATGTCGAAAAATGCGGTCTGCTGGTCCGCTTCAGAATGAACGGATTGTTTAATGGAAGCAGATTTTTCAAGCGGTCGGTTATTGCCGTAGCGAAAATCGAATCCACCTTTGAGCGAGCGCGACATATAAATCAGTGTGCAACAGCTTTAGAGAATAGTGTTTTCCGGTTTTATAAATGTAAAATTGTTTATATGTCTTCTTGGATTGGAGTTATTGCTGCTATTGTCGGAGCTATTGTCGGCGGAGGAATAGCGATAATAAATACACGTTTTCAATTACGTGAACAGAGATTACGCGAACGAAATAAGCTATTTTTGTCTAAATTAGAGGAAATACATGAGGTTCTTTCTCAATTCAAAGAATCTTATAAAAGCTCAATTCATGAAAGACTTTTAACCGCTCACGGCACCGAGAATGCTGAAGCGGAGTGGGTAAAAGTACCAAATGAAAAACTGTCTATGCTTGTAAACTTCTACGCCACGGAACTTACAGAACATCTTAATAATGTAAAACAGGCACAAAGAGACTACAGCGATATCCTTATGAAATCTGTAGGATTTCAGCATCGCAGTATATCCACCAGAAAAGACACTCTCAACGAACTCTTTTTTGCGGAAGAAAAGATAAAACAAGTCTGTAGTAAAATGCAGACGGAAGTTGTTAAGTCATCAAAAAAGTATCTCTAAAAGCCAAAGTCGTTACTTTGATCTCATTAATTCAAAAAGATGGGGGTATTTTAATCTTGTCACTTCCGATTTGAAGTGATTAGTAATCAACCATCGAAAATGAAATTTAAACGCTTTGTATTTCGACAACAAAGAGTCGTCCAGCTGCAAATCAAGTACGTGAATTCGTTCATACGTCTCGCCGGTTTTTAGCGATATTACAGACCATTTCGGGTGACCAACGCCGTTTCTTAATTCGACTTTTTCGCCGCGATAATCGGCTATTCGTCCAATATGTGCGCGGTTGATTTTCGTCAATGATCGGTAAATAAATTTAATCAACACTATCAGCTTGTAAATCATAAAATCTCCTTGGCAGCGTCATATTTGCCGGTTTTATTGATTAGCCTTGCGGTACTTCCAAACCCGCCCTGATCAGGTCGGAATTCTTTAATCCGACGGTTTTAAACGTATCGCCGCACAACTTACAATTGGCGGTGACTTGCCATTCGCCGAACTCCCATTTCCGGACGCTGACGTTTTCTATCTGGTGTTTTCCTTCGTAAGTGATAAGACCCAGAAACTTCTTTTTATTACGCGGACATTTGTTTGCTGGCATATCTACTAATCTAACGATGACGGGCGGTCGATTAAATTAAGAATTCGCTTTCTCATCATCGTTTTCTTCAAAAATATGCAGCTCGCTGACGCGCACTTCCATCGCATTCGGGAAATCTTTTTTGAGCGCCTCGGCAAAATTCGGGTTCTTTAATTCCATTTCAACCTCTTCCTCGTTTTCTGCTATGATCTCCACCGCGAAATCGACATAAAATATCATTGGCGTCGCGACCAGACGCTCGAAATCCGTATTTGACGTTATTTGGATTTTTCCGAAAACTTTGAAATTTTTTGTCATATCTGGGTACGGCTTGCAAACCGACGCGTTGAAATCGCCGTAATTTGTAGAAACAAAAACGTCATCATTTTGACCGCGATAAACACGGCTGACCGTCGCGATCAAGGCGCCCACATTGACCCAATCGTTCTGTTTTAATTTCAGAGCTTCATCATCTGTCATCTTTAATTCTCCTTTTGCTTAATATTTTAATATTCAACATCCATCCACCAATGCGTGATCGCAACTGTCCCGCGCCATTCAATTGAAGACCATTCGATTTTGCCTCTGCCGTAATCGCGCAAGCTTGAAACCGGGTAAGGATAAGTTTCGGGCGTATATTCGCCTTTGACTTTCACCTTTAATCCCAGCACCGGCAACGCTTCTGAAACCGAAATCCAAGCCATAAAACTATTCTTAGCATCTGAAAATCTTCCTTATGTAAGTTCGATTTTTATATGGTTTTTAAGAAATGCTTCGCCGTTTCGATACCAGAAATCATCGCCGAAGCCATACCGTCCATCAGGCGAAAAAACTTCGCTCCACACCTTTTGTGAGAGATATTCAGCAACGCGAAGCAAAACAGATTTACCGTCCATTTCGATTTCGCCCATTTCTTTTAGATATTCCCGCATTGACGATTCATCATTCCACATCAAACACGGCTCAACCTGACGATTAACTATCCAAATTATTTCGCGCTCAATCGGGTGCATCATAAAACCTAAAACACTGTCTTTTTCAGGCGGCGGAATTTGCGCTTTTAATCGGTAATACGAAGCCTGATTCATCGTGAAAGCTCGCCATTCAAAACGATGTTCGTCATAGAGCCTATTTAAGGCTTTGCACCATAACGACATTTTGCACCAAAAGTGCTTAAGTGTTTGGCATTTTGCACTAAAATCAATCGGCGGTTAGTTGCTGACTCGCGTTTTGAATGAAAGCCCAAAACTGTTGAAGATGCGGCGGACATAGATTCGCAATCGCATTTTCATCAACGGAATCGCCGTTCATCGGAACAAAAATAGTAACGCTACGCAACTTTTCCCTAAAGCATTTTCTTCCGTAGCTGTAACGCCACATCGCGCTATTTAACTGCGAAGCCACATAAAGCAAGGTTGTATCCAACATCGGTTGACGTGGGAGCAATACAGCAACATCATCTTTTGCGCCGAATTTATAAGGGTGAAATTTAGTCGTTAAAGGCTGTCCGTTATAAGCTACCGTAAGCGTGTGCTGATAAGCTAATTCTTCTGGAATATCGAAATATCCGACAAGCCCGTTGTTTGCATCTCCACACGAAATAAGCGGGGTGTTGCCTATATCAAGTTCACTTGTCGAATGGAAGTTGCCCGACTTGACTTGGAATAATGCGTCCAGCTTCTTTTCTGTTAAATTCGAGTTCATTTTCTTTTCTCTCCTGAATTAAAAACGCTGCTGTGTCTCTTACGATTTGCTCAATACCGCTTCGGATTTGCGTTTCGGATGGAACTTCTTGGTCGAGATAGTTTTCCGGCACTAACTCAAGCATTGAATCCTCAAAATCAATCGGACAAGCCTTTTGAAAACGCTCTTTATTCGAAATCTCCAAAGTCGGATTAGCGATAAAAGCCTTTAATAAATTTCTGATTTTCGGGTAATCGTTTTCGGTTTTAGGATGCGGCAATCGTTTTCCTTTACTTTTTAACAAACCATCGTTTATTGCTCGAATCCAGTATACGTTTTGCTCTTTCGGATGCGGAACGCCTTTTTTAACAAAGATGCCGACGCTGTGAACGCAGACCGGATAGAATAAATCCGGCGGAAAAGTAATAACCGATAAAAGCGTGTTATTCCGCAAAAGTGTGTCTTTGCGCCAATTAAAATAACCGCCGCTTTTAACCATTACCGAATAAGGCAGAACGCAGAACAAAATACCACCGTCTTGCATTTGTTTTAATGCGTGGTTAATGAATCGGTATTCTTTATCAGCACTGTCTTTCAGCGCAAACGGCGGATTCATCAGAACTTTCGTGATTGCCAAATCATCTTCTTTGGCTGGCTTATCCTGATATTTAATTTTACCATCAGATTCTCTGGCGAGATGCTTTGCAAAACAGTTGCCCTCTGCAATGTTGTTTTTACCATCGCCGCGAAAAATCATATTAACAATGGCAAGCGCAACAACATCGGGGTCTTGCTCAACTCCGAAAATGTTGTTTTCTTTGAAACTATTAACGATTTTTTCGCTGTAATTTCGCTTTATTTCATCGAAAGCCGCCACTAAAAAGCCAGCCGTGCCACAAGTCGGGTCAAACACTACATCCTTATCCGTAACGCTTACAACATTAACGGCAAATTCGGTAATATGGCGCGGCGTTAAAACAATTCCGATTTCTTTTGCGCCGTTGCCGTATTTTAAAAAGACTTCGTAAAATTTCCCCAAAACGTCCGTTCCTGAGTTCATCGCCGAACGGATATTCAGATTGTTGAGTTCCTGAATGGTTTGAACGAGTGCCGTTTTGAATTTGATGTGGTTGTCTTCCGTTGTCGGCAATTCAATTTCAATGTAACTAAAAAATTCCGGCTTTCTATGTAAAGACAAAATGCGCTTTGCTTTCGCATTTATTTCAGAGATTAGAACGCTTGGCGCGGCATCAACATTCGGCGCGGGAGTGTCAATTAACGAAAGCATCAAAGCCGCCATAACGCGAGCGCGCAGGCTTTTATTGATTGCACCAAGATGCAGAATTTTGTTGATGCTTTCGGCTTTTGCCAAAACCAAAGCCTCATCAATCTCTAAATCTTTGATTACGGGCGAACCGCTAGACAAAACCGTTTTCGCTTCTTCCGGTCGGATAAGCGAAGTAACGTCTTTGCAGTTAATCGTAATCGGCTTAAATTTATTGCCGACCAAAAAATGAGTTTCGACAATAAAGCTATCGGTAGGATTTCCGGCAACGCCCGAAATAAACAGAGCTTTGATGTTTTTGCTTTGGTTGATTTTCCGCGCGTAATCTTCCGCTTCTCTTAAGGCTTGTCCTAATTGGCTGTGTTCGCGCTTGGCTTCAATTACCCAAACAACGGAATCCGTGACTTTGACGACATTTTCGGGTCTGTCTAAACCAAGACAGGCTTTTAATTCAGTATCAGCAAGACATTCACCTTGCGTATAAACTTGACCTGTCGGATGATTTTTCGGATTTCTGACATCCCAACCGCGCTCTTTTAGTTCGTCTCGAATAAAACCGTAAGCGTGAAATTCCGAATCTCGCGGTTGTTTAGTTTTTGCCATTTTATCTTCTCGAAAGTTGTTTTTTGGTAGTCTTTTGCGTCCTGACTCTTTGCTTTTTCGTTTTGTTCTTCAAAACAGATGTTTTGTTAGTCGGCTCTCTGTTCCAATAAGCGTTATTACAGCCAGCGCAAGTTGGCGGCGGGTCTCCAACTTTTTTGAGGTTTTTCGGAAACCATTCGTAACCGCACCGATTACATCTGTATTTTGGAACTTCAACAAAGAGTATTGCCACTAGGGGCGCATCTTATCTCAATAAAAGATTCGTGTCAATCAAATGGTTTGAATCAAGTTGATTCAAACCATTTGATTGAACCAATTGGATTGACACGAACTATTTGTGTATAAGTCTATAAGGAACAGTGTTTTAGCTTGAGTATTCAGACGTTCTGAGGTAGAATGGATTTAGCTTAAAAAAGCAAACACCGTTGATTGCAGCAACAACCAACGGTGTCATTTCAAAACCAAAGCGCGATTCTGGCACGCTCTAGCCCGAAACTATATTGTGCCAAATCTCGCGTTTAAAATCAAAGGAGATTAGGCACAATGAACGAACAGTTAGAAAATCCAAGACAGCTTAGAGGCATTGATATTGCCAAACGCTATACATTGAAAGAAGAAAACGGACTGTGGTTTGTTCCGTCTGCATCAGGCAAAAGCACCCGTTATAAAGTTTGCCTGAAATCTCAGAAATGTACTTGCCCTGATTACGAAATCCGAAGGCAAAAATGCAAACATATCTTTGCGGCTGAATATTCATTCGAGCAGCAATTTTTAGGCGAGCTATCGCGTGAAGAAATCGCGGAACTGCCGAAACCGCCGAAAACCCGCAAAACTTATCGGCAGCATTGGAAAAGCTACAACACGGCGCAAACCGTCGAAAAGGCGGAATTTCAACGCCTTTTAGCTGAACTTTGCAAAGGCATCGGAGAGCCAGCGCAAAGAAACGGCAGACCGCGAAAACCGCTTGAAGATATGATTTTCGCTTGCGTGTTCAAAGTCTTTTCAACTTTTTCCGGTCGCAGATTTTCAACCGATTTGAGAGAAGCCAAAGACAAAGGCTTTATTTCAGACGTTCCGCATTTTAATTCGGTGCTTCGTTATTTCGACAAAGAATTGATGACGCCTTATCTGCAAATGCTGATTGAAGAAAGCGGTTTGCCGTTGTCGGCTCTGGAAAAGAGTTTTGCGGTTGACGCGAGTGGATTGTCAGCAACGCACGGTTTTACTTGGCATTATGCCAAATATGAAGAACCGCGCCTTGTCGCCAAAAAGGATTGGCTCAAAATCCATATTTGCACGGGCGTTTTAACGAACGTTGTCACGGCGGTTCAAATCACTGACAAATACGAACACGATACGAACTATTTTGAGCCTTTGGTTGAAACGACAACGCAGAATTTCGATGTTAAAGAAATCTCTGCCGATAAAGGTTACTTGTCGAAATCTAATTTGCAGTTTGCCGTTGACAAAAAGGCTTATCCGTTTATCGCTTGGAAATCCAATAGCAGAGTGACGGACAAACCGAATAACGAACTCTGGAATAAGCTCTATCATTACTACGCCCTTAATCAGGAAAAATTCCTTGAGCGTTATCATCAACGCTCGAATGTCGAATCAACTTTTTCGATGATAAAGAAGAAATTTAACGGCAGCGTTCGAGCCAAAAACAGAGTCAGTCAAACGAATGAAGCATTGGCAAAAATCCTTTGCCACAATATCTGCTGCCTGATTCAATCAATGCACGAATTTGGCGTTAAGCCGGATTTCTGGAAAGATTGCAGTTTGCACTAAAAGTGCTTAATCTTGCACTAAAAGCCTGTGGAAAAGCGGGCTTTTAGTGCAAAGCCCCTATTTAATTCTTCAATAGTTAAATTCATCCTGATTCATCTAACTGTAATTATGTAGTAACTGCTTTTGTTTTTAGCAGTTCGGCGTTTTCGTAGATATTTCCGATAACTTCGGCTTTAATATCCAATTCATCGAGCCAGCCAATAACTGTTAAGTCGTATTCGGCGTCTCTAACTTCAACTTGAAAAGCACCGTCTCGAAACTGAACATCATCAATAAAGATTTCACCGTGATAATTCTCCATCCGCAAAACATCGCCTTCGTAAATCTCAACGCCGTTTTTATCTTTCAATCCAGTGAACTGCATTACATTCCAAGAGCCGTCTGGATGCGAATATAAACAAGACAACGGATGTCCTTGAGTTAATTTCTCCCAAGTCCACATACCGCTTTTCGTGCTGAACGCTCTGAATTTAATTTCTCTTTTCATTGTTTTAACCCTGTTTTTGTGTCCTTTAAGAACGATTACGTAAACTCAACGCCTTTGTCGGATTCGACCGCATCTTCGGCGGCTTCATCCAAAAGACGCTGAAAAGATGACAAACCGGAATCGTGGTTATATCCGATTTCTTCAACCAACATTTCAGCGATGTAGTTTAAAAATTCGTCTTTGTCGGTAACTTTGACAGGCGCGTCCGGATTGTTTTCGACGGCAAAAATAAAAGTTTCTTCGGGAATCTCGATAACAATATTCCCGTCTTTGCGGAACGATTTGATTTTGTCTTTTTCTTCAATCATAAAATCTCCTTATTTGCTGCGGATAAGTAATCTCTCATCCACTTCTGATACGGTCTGAGCTTTTCTTCGGGAATCAAGCTTTCGTGTTCGGCGCAATACCATTTGTTATCAACGTCCGACGTGTAATAAGTATTAGCGCCGCAAATGACGCAAACCTCGGAGGGCTCGAAGGCTTTGCCGGAAAACATTCCGCAGTGACAGCAAAATCCAGCGCCGTTCGTATATCCCCGCCGCTCGAACTCGTGATTGCTGCAATTGGAAATTCGCTCGAATTCATCCCAGGCTTTTTTCTCCGCTTCTTCGATTGAAGCGCCCTCGCCTCGAATAAAAGTATCCGGATTTTTCGGAAAAGCTTCGAAGAATGCCGTTCGATACACCTTTTCCTCATCACCTTCGACGGCTTCTTTTATCGCGTCAACAGGCGCATCGAAAGCGTCTTGTATCGACCGGGACTTAAAAACAACGCCGCTCGATCCACACTGGACGAAGCATGTCCACGGGAACTGACAAAGATAGGGATCGCCAAAACTTTTTCGCGCGTAAACTCCCATCAAATCTCCACCGCCTTTTCAAACAAAACGTTCTGTGAACACATTGCTCGTGCCACCAGCCGCAAAAACCGCGAACCGTTTTCATGCGTTATCGTGCCGAGCATCGGATGTTCGTCGAGGTAATACAAACAAATCGGGCAAAGTACTTCGACCGGCTGGATTGCCGCCGCGCCGTGAATTCGGAAATGCTTTTCGAGATCATCGGTAGTAATTCCCGAATACTGAGCAATTACAGAGCGAAAAATATAAGCCCTTTCATCGCGGCTGAAAGCTACTGAAAATCCGAGTTTTGCAGCTTCCGATTCCAGAAAAGCAAAATCCGCCGGCAGATCGTTTTCACGGTAATGCGTTTCGACCAGTTGTTTAGCAATCCGGGCGGCAAAGCGCGATTTCACGTCCAGCTCGATGCCGTTCCAGAGATTGACGAGCAATGCCGCGTTTTCTAGTCGTTGTTCGATTTCGGTTTTAGTTGCTGTCTGAATCATTTAGTCCTCGCTTTCAATTCATCAACTGAAATCAACCTTGACGCACATCTCCGAGATTCTGCGCCCGATTTTGTTGGCGTAGTTTTCCGCATCGGCTTCGCCTGTTTTATCCCGAATGATCCACTTTTCGAGCAATCTTTCGAGGCTCGTGTTTGAAGTGATCAGAAGCTGATGCTCGAAAGCCTGGCACCGCTCGACGACTCCGAACAGAATCGAAAGCGTGTAGCTGGTTAAACTCGACGCCGTGTCTTCGATTTCGTCGATCAGAAGACACAATCTCTCGGTAGTTTCCAGATGCTCGAGCGAATAAATCGCTTTATCAGCCGGTATTGCCGCGTTGATTTGAAAATTGCGGATATTATCAATCAGAGACCTTCCGACTTCGTATGAAACCTTTTCGCCGCGGCGACCCGCTTCCTGCATCAGAGCGAGCGCCAGAGTGGTTTTATGCGTTCCGGTTTTTCCCCAGAAAAAATAGGATTTTTCCGAGTTCTGCGCCCGCCTCAATTGCTGCAAAATTTTCGGTTGCCGCGGATGAACATCAGGCATTTCCGGCACTGAATTCAAACCGTCCGTGATCCAGTTGAATTTGCGCGGCGTCAATCGAACGGCTGTTTGAAAACGCTCAAGGCGGATTTTTTCAAGGCGGCAAACACATGGAATCGAGCCGCGTCCAGCCAGCATCGCCTGGAAATCAAACCCTGTGTCCTGACACCGGATGCAGTTGAACTGCCTTGCCCATTCGTCATCGCTGACGGCAGGGGCTTCGCTGCCCAATTCAGTCAAATTGCGGGCTGTTGAATCGACTAAGGTCAACTCGGTTCTTGGTCGCCTGATCTGTTTTTCCACTTTTAACTCCTTTCTCGATTTCGCCGTCTATGGCTGTCAAAAATTCCTCGTCCGTCATCTCCTCGGTTTCACCTGCAACCCAGCCTTTCAGTCGTTCTTTGGAAAAATCCTTACCAGGATTCTCCACGCACCACTGGCGAAGCTTTGCGGCAATCTGCTTGACGTTTTTTGTCGGGTGAAGCGATTGCAAATGCTTTGTAAAGTCAGCTTGGGACATCGCTTTTTCCTCGGCTGTCAGTTCAAGCCATTGCCTTGGTTTAACCGAAGAATTTGAAGAATCGGCAGCAGCAGCCGGCTCTCTCGCGCGCGACTTGGAAGACTGCTGACTACTACCATTCAACTCTCTTGAATTTGAATTTGAAGTTGAAGATGAAATAGCGCGTTTGTTCGGCGTTATATCGGGCGTTATATCGCCGTTATATGTTTTGGGCGGATTTTGCCCCGTTATCCCTTTTTCATTTTTTTCGGTTTCTCCTTTCTTTCTCTCATTTGGCTTAACTCCCGCAGTTTCAGCGCGTTTGCGATCCTGAAACTGTTTCTGTCGTTTTGCGTTATCCGAGCGTGATTTCTCCTGGTCAATCATTTCGGGGTCGAAGATGATGCTGTCTCGTGTTCGATTAAGAAGACCTACCGAGTCTAGCTCCGCGATAAGAGCAAGGTATGCCTGCAAGTCGGTTCCGCATCTGCGCGCAACGTGTTCGTCAGGGATAGGCTTGCCGTTGATCTGAAGGTAGCCGTAGCGTTCGGAATCGTGCATAAGAAATTTCATCCTGAGCCACAATCCTTGAGCCTCAAGAGAGCAACCGGACAGCGCGCTGCGCAGCCAGTCGCCCGGATAAATTAAGAGTGCTGGAAGTTTTGCCATTACATAAAGCGGTGAAACGTTTCACCAAAAAATCAAAATGAAAACCCTAAAAAGGCATTTCGCCGAAATTTAACTGCTGCTGCGTTGCTGTTGCCGCAGCGGTCTGGTTTTGGGATTTCGTTTGCGCTTCATAAGCCCTGTTCTCATAGTCGTCCGTCCATTCTTCGACCCGGATTTTCTGCTCCGGCAATTCCCGCTTCAGCAGAAAACGAAAACGATTGATGAGAAACTGCAATTCCTTCAGAAATCGTTTTTCCACCCGTTCTTTTTCCTCGCCCGAAAGCGCAGTTAATTGTTCGCGTTTTTTGCCCGTTATGATCGAAGTCGTCTGCTTTTGCATTTCCAGAAAACTGACGCTGCGCTTGTTGTAATCAGCCCAGCCGTCGTCGGAAGAAAACCAGAAATGCCCGGTCGGCTGGTGAAACTCTCTGCCGTTTAAGCGGAAAACTTCCAGAATGTGGTTATGCTCTTTCGACTCGAAAGAGCCGCCGCGCTCGTCCCACGCTTCTTCGGACCAGTGCTGCAAAACAAGCCCGCGTTTTTTGCCGTACCGTGGGAGCAGCCGGTTTTTAAGCTGGTAGAACAAAGATCCGGCGTAATAGGGAAGGCGTTGAAATTGATCGTATTTATAGCTCCAGTTGTACCAGCCGCGCACAGCTTCCGAGCAAACCTGTTTGCAAAAAGGCGGCGCCCAAATGCCGGCGACTTTCATCTCGAACCGGGGCGCGTTCTTGTTGCAAAACGCGAAGGCTGCAAATTCGCGCGGGCGCAAACCGGTTGATCCGAGCTTTCTTTTTCGTCGTTTGTTAGCCGTTTTTATTCGCATTTTTAAACAGCAGCCTCCGGGTCGAAAATTCGCCTGAATTCTTCCTTTGTTACGTCTTTGCGGGCGCGCAGAGCTTCATTGGTCCGCGTCAGCCGCAGTTTGCCTTCGCCGCAGTTTTTCAGGAAAAACTCCAGGTTGGTTTCAGCCGTTTCGCGGTCGCGCCGCGTCCAGAACATCGTGCGTTTTACGTTTCCTTTCGGCTTAAAATGAAAAGCAAACCGCGCTTCCCAGACCAAATGCTCCTTCTGCGTATTAGGAACAATTGCCAGAGCAAGAGAAACGGCAATCACGTTGCTGTAATGGAAAATTTGAATGAAATCAGCCATCCGGCGGTCGAAATCCTTAGCTTCTTCGAGCGGGTTCGCGAGAGCATTTTGCTGCAAAAAGGCGCGAGCTTCAGCCAGATGCTCTTCCGGAGTTTTCGGTTTATCGTTTTCGGTTAAATTCGTGCTTTGTGTTTGTGTCGCTTCCATAAAATATTGAATCAATCAATGTCGTTAACTTCGTTTTTCGCGTTTTGCGTTACCGGATTTTCAAAATTTTTAAGAACTATTCCGCGTCTTTCCGTCGCCATTCGGTAATGAGTTAAAACCTCGTTTACAAGCGGCGCTGCGTCATCGGAAAAATCTGCGTGGACGAGATATTCGTAATCTTCGCCGTCGGGCTTTTTTTCAATTTTCAAAATGATTTCAAACTTCATCGTCGTGGTCTGCGCCGCGCATCGTTTGTTCGTAAAAAGCCTGATCGAACAGGCAATCCGGGCAGGTATCTCCTTCTTCGAGTTTTCTGTAAATTTTTTCCGTTAAATCATCATCGAGACCTTCGACTGCGACCTCTTGGTCGGTGTCGAACCTATCACCGCACGATTTACATTTCTTCCCCATCATCGCCAGTCCCCCATTGAATAATTCGGAACGGGTATTTTTTCAGCCAGAGATTCGCTTTGAGACTCCGCCCAAGCTAGAAGTTTTTGTCCTTCATCTTCCAAATCCGTGTGAAATGACTCTCCGCTTTTTACATTGACACTTACGTGTTTATCGTCGTCGATATAAACGGCATTGATTTCCGCAATATCAACAAACATCGCTCCATCAGAGCATTTAATTTTTAAAAACCTTTTCAATTTCGTTTGCCTCCTTTCGCTGATAACGGAAACAACAGAGAGGTCGCGCGAGCGCCCCTGATGCCTTCTCCGGAATTTCCGTATTCGATCAAGCCGAGTGATTTTAAATGCGCCAGATGTGCGCCGAACGAGCCGGAAGTCGGGCTGTAACCGGTGTTGTGACCGATTAATTCGCGGCTGACGGTGCGAGGATAAAACTCGATCAAAACTTTCAAGATTGAAGTCTCGGCAGAATTCAGAATTCTGAACCATGCTGCGTGAAGCTGCTCATTGGAATTAATCTCAGGAATCGGAAATAAAGCCGGAAGTTCTCGAGCTTTTTCGCTCAAGCGCAAATGGCTGCCCGCAGCGTATTCGATAAAACCATGGCTTTTTAACTCCGCCAGATGCGAGCCGAAGCTCCCGGATGAATGCGAATAACCGGCGAGCGCGGCGACATTCGCCCGGTGCGCGCTTGCAAGACCGAGTGTTTCAAATACGCGCAGAGAGCCGAGAATTTTCTGCTGCGCCGGCGGTAAATTAGGATTTCCTGTTGTTTGCAATTTAGGCGTAGTTTTTTGCACAACCGGCGCTTCATTTTTTTGCACGACGGGCGCGTTTTCTTGCACCGTTGACGGTTCAGGCTGCAAGTTTTCTGCCGCAGTTTCTACTGTTTCGACAGGCGGCAATATCGATCCGGGAACTGTTAAAAGTCGGTCAAATTCATTTTCCAAATTGCCAAGACGCGTACTGAGCAACTCGCGCGCTTCAAGAAACAGGTCTCCGATTTTTCGGAAAATATGAGGCTTATAAGTTTCGAGAATTTTTTCCTTTGCCAAAACAGCAGTTTCTCGTTCGGTTAAATCTCGCTCCCATTCAGTCAAATCTCGCTGTTTTTCCTGTAACCGGTATTCAAGTTCTTTTACCTCCTCAATATCTTGACGCGAGTAAGACCTACCGGTTTCTTCCGGTTCGAAAGCAGCAGCCGCTTCAGCTAATTTCGTTTGCAGAGCTTTGATTAATTCCGACAATCCTTCGCTCGCGACCGTCGTTTTGCCGCTTCGCCCGAAATCAACTATCGAAGCGTCCGGGTGAGTCGTTTCGACCAGTGCGGAATGAAACTTAACGGCGTGACGAAAATTCACCGCTCCGCCGACTGCGAAAAAATCTCCCGCCTCAAAATCCGGCAATTCCTGAGAATTCTTTTTGCCGACTAATTCCGCCGCGCGCTGAACTTCCACGTCTTCGCGGCAAAAACCGACGAAACGATTCTGCAACTGGGTCGTTAGGTTTTTGTTCAATGCCGATAGCCGCTGCGTCGCCACCAATAAACCGAGCGCGCGTTTTCGCCCGCGGGATGCGACATCGGATAAAGCTTTCCCGGAAGCGGTGATTTCGCGCTCCGGTGCCAATGCCTGCGCTTCGTCAACGACGAGCAAAATCGGTTTTTGATCGGGCTTCGGAACCGACAGCAGAAAAGTGCAGACCAGCGCCGTGACGGCTTGTTTTTCTTCGAGCGAGCTTTCCGATAAATCGAAAACGACCGAAACCGAAGCGTTGAATAAATCTGGCAACGTGAGCCGGAGAGTTTTTTCATCCGCGGGCAAATCCGACTCATCGGACGAGCCGAAAATGACGACCTCGAATTTTTCGCGAAGAGTCGTGTATTCGCCTTCCGGGTCAATCGTCCAGACCGGAATCCCGGCGTGCATGGTTTGTTCCTCAATGACGCGAGCGAGCCATGATTTCCCGCCGCCGGATGACGCCTGGATCATCGCTCTGGTTTGTATGAATTTGTACAAATCCAGCTCGACCCGCTCGCCCGTTGCGGTTTGCCCGATTTCAATAAATTTCTTATCGCTCATTTCGGTTTGACTCTTTATAAAAACCGTTGTAAATTCCCGGTTAATTTGTTCCTCCAAAAAAGGAATCAAATGATTGAGGCGCGTCGCGTTGGGATGATAAGCAGTGCGGCGCGCTTATTAATTTCGTTTCCTTTCGTCCGCGATTTCAGTCATTGTCCGCGTTCGCGTTCCGTCTCGAATTTGCATAAATCCGTCGCATTCGTTTTCCGATTCCGGCTCGAAAAAGGCGTAAGTTTGCCAATTCGGTGTCGGCACTGCTCGATAGCGGTAGCAGTTTCGCTTCATCGGGCAGTCATCGCGTGAACACATCGCTATATCGGGCATTTATTCTTCGCCTCCCGTGATTTTTTTGACCGCATCGCCGAGAGCGTTCATTGCCGCCAGGCGTCCTTCTTCCGAGTTCCATTCGACTTCAAGCTCGACGACGTGCAGCTTGAACCTGCCGCCTTCGGGCGTTTCTTTTTCAATTCGCAGCTCTTTGATCGAGCTTTTTCGCTCGATATCGGTTTCCGGTGATGAAGCGATTTTGTTGTTTTTCATTTACCTGTTCCTTCAGGATTCTCATATTCAAACCCGGCTTTTTTCGCCATTTCCTTAAAGTTTTGCCAGCCTTCGCCCAATCGAACATCGAATTGTTGAGCAAGGGCGATAAGACTCAATCCGTACAAAATCACCTGCCCGCGCTCCGTTAACATTTTTTCCTGTTCCTCGTAAGTCGGGCAGCGAAAAAACTTGTTACAGGCGAAAATGGGCTTTCTATCGGCATCCGTTCCGACTTGATAACGGACTGGTTTTCCGCATCCGCATAACTGGTTCATTTCTGTTAATCTCCAAAAGCTTCGTCTAAATATTCGTCGGCACAGTCGAGGCAGATGTAATTGCGAACTCTGCCGTCATCAACGTGAATCGCGTTTTCGCATATTGCGCGGGTGCCTACTGAAATCGGATGTGGATCACTGAAAATACTTGAACACTCGTGTTCTTTGCGGGTAACGACGATTTTTTGCCCGACTCCTTTTACTTCGTCGTCATCCTGGAAATATTCAAAATCGATATACTGTTCATCGGTGTATTTTCGTTTTTTCATTTGTAAAGGTGCCTCGCTTTCAGTTGATCGCCGCAAGCGGCGCAATATGTCACTCGCGCTCTGCCATACCGGGCGGAAAAATACTCGCTCAAAGGCTCAATGCGTTTGCGGCATTGATGGCAAAAATAAATATTTCGAGCGATTCTTTTAATTAAGGTTTTCATTTACCTGCTCCTTTAAACGGATCCTGATCGCCGCAGCCCCAGCGCCTCGTTTCCCAGCAATCTTTCACAATGCCGATCCGTTCGCCGCAGTCAGCCTGCCGGCAGCTAAGAACGCAAAATAATTGCTGAATGCCTTGAAAATAAGCGGCGTTAGAGCCCCAGTTGCGAATCGGCTGAGTGTTGTAAAGAAACTCGCTCAAATCCGTTTTATCTTCTGCCACGCGCTCGAAATAAACTCCGACGCGGTGGAAAAACGCAGCCGCCCATTCGGCTTCTTCCGCAGTCATTTTCGGGAAAACTTCGCGGTGAACGATTTCGGCGAAATATTTCACCTGACCGAGCGCCAAACGAATCAGCAGTTGAGAAATATTCGTCGCGGCGTGCAGCGTGTCCTTATTTTCCAGACCGCGCGTAACGAGCTTTTTATAAAAGGAATCTTCCTTGTTGATTTCCGTTTCTGTTTTGAGATAACGCGGACGAGCATTTCTTGAATGTTCGGCTTTCCCTTTCGCAACAATCGCGGCAACGCCTCGTGTCGGGTGATCAGACGGTCGCCAGACATGATTGCAGAATTTGCAACGGTGAGATTTATGCGGCGGATTCAGCCAAGCCTCGAATCCATCGCATTGGCAATCGTTTTCGTCACCTGGTTCACCGCCGCCGCAGATGTTTCTTTCTCCGGCGTTAAAATGTTCTGATCTTCCATGACCGCAAAGTTCACAGATTTCCGGGCTTGCTTCATCGATATGCTGCTCGCCGCAACGTGGACAGAACAAAAGAATGTCTATTGGTTTGATTTCTTTACTCATCGAATAACTCCAAAAACGGTTGTAAAAATTCTTGCGGCACGCGCACGTTTTGTCTCGGAAACGAGAGCCAGCGCCAATCCGGAAAAAGCGAACGAAGTGTTTTCATCGCAATTCGTTTTTCTTCAGGGAAAATTTCAACGTCAGCTAATTCCGCCATGTAATAGCCTTGCCAGTCGCTCAAAGGATGTTCCTGCAGCCAACTGTTTTCGGCGCATTTTGCGCGGGCGACGATTGCGGATAGCGGAGCGGTGATGTAAATGAAAACTTCATCATCCGTTTTGGCTGATTTCGGCACAGTCCAAATGATTTCGCCGTCTTCGTTCGGCTCTAGGATTTTTGAGCCGTCTAATGCACCGAAATCGGCTTTGCCGCCGAGCAAAATAAAATGATTCGGTCTATCACTCATCGAATTCCCCTCGACTTCAAAATTGCATCTCTGATTTCATCAGGCGCCGTCCACATCCCTTGCTGACCTTTAAGCGAAATCGGTTTCTTCAGCTCGATATGGTTGCGAAGCTGCCATGCAAAGCGTCCCGCCGAATAATCTCCAAACACCTTTTCTTTCGGCGACAAAGAATCTCTAACGGAGTCGGTCGAAACGACCTTAAATAATTCGACGGAACCGATAATTGCTCCGAACGGCAAATCGTATTTGAGCGTGTCATAGCGGAAATTTCTGGCTTCGAGCGTCCGGCGGAAAAACTCATTTGTCGCGCACAAATATTTCGCTTCGTCCTGAAACGTCTTCGTAGCTAAAATCGCCAATATGCCCGTCCAATTTTGCGCGGGTTTCCAGCTTCGCGTTTCGTTTTGTTTCTCGCCCCAAACGACGAAAGATGCCCACGGCTGCCACATCGGCAGAATCTTGACTATTGAATCTTGAGATTGATTCATGCCGGTTCCTCCTCAGCCTCGACAGCCTTCAAAGCAGCCAGACAAATCGCCAGTGCGGGCGTTTCAGCGATAGCAAAAGGTTGATTTTTTGATCGCCGGAGCACATCTTCAGCGGTTTGTTTTCCAATCCAATCCATCGAGCAAGCTGCGCGCTTGGGCATTTGCATTTCGTCTGTTAGCGGTTTAGCTGCTGGAAATGGGTAATCATCCGGCAATGCCGATACATAAACGAGCCAGCCCTGCTCGCGCAGATGCTCGACGACGATCCAAGCCATATTGATCAAACTGGAATAAGCCGCAGGTTCGTCCGCTCTCCTATCGGGAGCGGGACGCAGCGAACAATCGTTTGGCAGGCAGCCCATTTCCTGACTTTCAGCCAAGCGCCAGCCGCAAACCGGGCAGCGATTTTCGGGAAATTTTCGTTTTAAAACTTTGTCCCGGATTAGCAAATCAAGCTCGCGTCCGGCGGTTAAAATTTGCTGTGACGATTCGTTCATAAATTAAATTCTTTTGCTAAATGTCTCAGTTATTTTTCATTGCACGTTTTGCCCTGAAAGCCGCGCTAATCCCAGTCATGACTTGCCAAATATCCGGACAGTCGATCTTCAAGTTTTGTATTTCCGATTCCGTCGCCGCGCGAAGTTTTAACTCGGAATCAAAGACCGAAATCTGACCACAAGCCGCGCAGATGGAAACATCACCTTCGTTGGGCATTTGCTCTTGAATTCCGGTTGTTGCGTCCAGCATCTCTCCGCAGTTGCTGCACTTTGAAGGCGGAATAAAGACTGAGTTATGAATTTTGAATTCGTCCTTTTTCTTTTTCATACCGTGAAAAACTTCTCTACCTGCGTGATTGTCGGATTCTGGATAACTTCAATGCCTCGGGCAGCAATTCGCGGATACTCGCGCACGCGCAAATCAACCGGGAATTCCGATATATCGCCGCCTTTACCGCTTTTTAGTTTTTGCCGAAGTCCGTTGATTTGAATGAAATTCGATCCCATCTGCTTGACCAAAACTTTGACGCCCGCTGCTTTGCATTGCTGAACGACAGAGCGAATATTTGAAACGTGACATGGACGAGCTCCAGCGCCGGATTCGCCTCCGACAATGACCAGATCAACTTTGCTGGAGTAGTGGCATTGAAATTTCCTGTCAATGCCTTTAAGTGCATCCAGCTCGCCGCCATCAGATAAACGAATGTTTCGTAAATTTACGGTATTGAGGAGCGGTTCGAGAATTAAGTAATGAATTGAGGATTTCACTTGAAGCAAGTAGGTAAT
This sequence comes from Acidobacteriota bacterium, assembly GCA_030863175.1. Taxonomy (GTDB): domain Bacteria; phylum Acidobacteriota; class Blastocatellia; order Pyrinomonadales; family Pyrinomonadaceae; genus JALZCH01. The sequence goes on from JALZCH010000049.1 coordinate 20,082, forward strand.
ATTTTTTTCAAGCCATTTCTGATCACCTGCGCTCATTCCGATCCAGTAATGCTTGGGCAAACCTTTTTCGCCGTATCTGGCTTTAAAGTAATGATTCATTCGCGCCGGATACGTGGTTTGAACGAGCAGAATCAGATTCGTGAAATGGTCGTAAACATTGAAAACAGAATCGCGCAGCTCGTCTGAAATCGAAGGCTGGAAGATGTCGAACGTATCGCAGCAGAAAACAACCAGCGGTAAGCCCGGAAACTTTGTTGACATCGGTTTTTTACGATTCAGCTTGAACAAGCGAACCATTTCCGTTTCGCGGTATATCCATTCGATTTTGTCTCTGTTCGCTTTGTCGAATTTGAGCTTATTGCCGAAACGACCGTTCAACACTTCCGCCCAGCAATTTTTGCAAGTTCCTTCGGCGTCCGGTTTTTCGCAAAACGTGCCTTTATCTGTATCTGCATTGCCGCCTGTTCGAATCGCCTTCAGCGGATTCGATACTTCGTCTGCATATTCAATGTTGGTTTTTCCCATAAAATTTTCGCTCTCCGTTGTTTCCTAACCGACCGATAAAACGCCAGCCACTTTTCCGTTTTCTACCGCAACGTTGATCCGGTCTAACCTGTAATCTCTTGTCACAATGCAGACATCTCCGTTTTTTCTGGTAATTCGCATCGCATAACCGAACTGCTGGAACCATTGAGCCGCCTGATTTGCATTCATCCCGACTGCTTCGTTCGGATCGAATACTTCCTGCTCGACAACTCGCTGCCAGCCGCCACTGGGCAGAAAAACCTCGTCGAAAAATTTGCGCGTGTAACGAAACTCCTTCGACTCGCCGCTGCGTTCGGAAAAAATAGAAAATACGACGACTCGATTGGCAAAGCGCGTGACAATCAAACGTTGATCGCGACGAACGTATTCTTCGCGCTCAGCCAGAAAATCGCATTTGCCCCAGCAATCGAGGCAGTATTTGCCAACTCGGTTATGCGACGTGCGATCGTGATTGCAGTTGACGCAAGTATGGTTTTTCAAGATTGCGCCTCCGGCTGAAGAATTTCCTTTCCGAATTTCTGATAAATCTTCTGCACGTTTTTGACTTCAGCCATCCACCCGGCGCAGATTTTGTGACCGACAGGCAAACCTTCATCGTCGAATTCCGGCTGGAAACTTTTTCCGCCGTCATCGCTCGGCATTTCGCGGTGACAGAAAAACGGCTCGAACGGATTTTCTCCTTTGACGGCGCCATCGATGTTTTCTAAAACGGTCGAAAGCTGCGACGGATATTCTTTGGCAAAATCCTGCCGCTCGGTTGATTCGGGAAGAAAAGCGCAGTTGTGGCACATCTTCCGGTGCGCGCCGTATTTTTCAACCGTTAGTTCGAGCGTGATTCGCTCGCCATTCTTGAAGCGGTCTTTGCGTTTTAGCTGACCGAGAATCTCTTTTATTCGCTGATCGATATGTGCGCTCATGTTTCAAACATCCTTCGCCTTATTGAATTTGCTCGTTTTTCCGAGCTGATTGACCAGATTGCCGTTTAAGAAAAAGAACACTTCAACGTCCTTCCATCGGGCGAATTTGAGCGCGCCGACTCTTAAATCTTTCCGGTTCGGCTTTTCCAGATCGGCACGGGACTTGTAAAAACAAAGCCATATTTCCGAATCAACATCGTCGGATTCGACTGCCGTTACAATCGCTTCGCTGGCATTTATCACGGGGTATGAAGCGATTATTTGCGCTTCCAAAAACGAAAGAGCGTCTCGATAAGCCTCTTCGTATCCAGCGCCGAAATCTCGATAAAGCCGCTGTTTTAGTTCTTGGGGCAGCTTGAAATAACAGTCGCGGCAAAACGACTGCCGGGTAGTTTTATGCTCGCCGCAGCGACATTTTTCGCTTAAAAAATCCTGTAATATTTCCGGGTTTGTCATTTTTAAATCCTGTGAATTTGTGAATTTTTATGCGGCAGCGTCCTGGCAACTTCGGCTTTAAGTTCTTCCATAAAAGGAAGCCAGCATTCCTGCCAGAATCTTTTGAAAAGCGGGTCAATGCTTGTTTCCGTCGGCGGGCAATTATCAAAAAACCTGAGAATTGCGGAAGAATGCGAAAGCTCGTCACGAAAACTTTGTTTATCCAAGCCTTCTAACGCTTTAATTTCATTCCATACGGCGCGAGCAGTTTCCTTGCTGGTTCCTTCGCATCTGCGGCGTTCACAAACGCATTCACGGTACAACTGGACGGTTCCTTCAGAGTCGAACCACTCGTTGGCGCGAAACTTATCTGCGACATAATCAATGCCAAGCTGTGTTAGAAACTGCTTGAATGGCATTCCGCAAGCAATCCAATGATGTTGCCAATCGCCATAATCCGAAGCGATTTGAATGCGCCCTTTTTCACCATTGGCGTCAATCGTAATATCTGCCCATCCGCCGTTTTGCAGATGCCGGATTTTGTAGCATTCAACTGTGTGTTTTGAAATTAATGGTAGTGCCATATTTATTTTTTCATCCTGTAAATGCGTCCTTGTCCCGGAAGAACAAGGGGAAGCTCGACCGGCAAATTTACGCGTCTTTCATAACGGCGATTCGCCTTCGCAATCAAACGGTCGTATTTCGCCAGATCAGTCGAGCTAATCTTTTTTTTCCGTTTGGCGTTTGAGCGGTTGCGGTTTAATCGCCAAAGGAGCGTTTGCGCCTGCCTGACAAGGAGAGTTTTAGTTAATTCGTTAATCTTCATCGCAGCACCTTTCCGCCTTCAATGGTCAATCGCCAGACTCCGCATTTGGCGTCGCTTACCGGCTGCAACGAATATCCGATTTGGAATACCGGCTTCGTTGCTCGCTTTACCGGGCGCTCGACGCATTCGATCAAGCCGAGCTTTTCCAGAATTTCGAGCGACCGGATCGTGTTGCCGCGATTCGAGCCGATGACGCCGACGCGCGCTTCGCCTTTATTCGCTCGCAAAAGAGCGAGAATGTCTCGCTGAACAATGCTCAAATTGAGCTTTCCGTTTTCGGTTTTCGTCGTTGTCGAATTCATAAAAATCCTTGAATCACTTCCAAAGAACTCAAATTCAAAACGGCTCAAGCCCGATCGTCAGGCAACGGATCAAGAAACTCCCGATATCGCTGCAAGATTTGAATTCTTTGTCGGCGAGCCGCCGCAGCTCTCCCAGGTATTCGGTGAATCCATGCCTGCCGCGCTCGCCTGCTTCGACGGCAACGTCCGACCATACGGGCGCGAAAATGAAAGCTCTTAGATAGCGATGAATCAGGTTCACCTCATCAATGGTCGGCGGCGGTGCGCCCTTCGAGACGTGCGCGAGATAAGATTTGACAGCCCGTCCGAGTCGCCCAGAAGATTCGTTGCGCCATTCGAGCGGGAAATAAAACGACGTGCGCTCAAGGTCGTCAATGGCGAAAACAATCGCCGTCGCATCAGAAGCCGATTGATCGATGAACTCATTGGTTAAAATTTCATCTTCAGCCGTGTCTTCGACGATGATCGAAGCGTCGAGCGGATCGAAAACGGTTTGCGCGGAGAAATGACACGTCGAACAAACTCCGGGTTTTGACCAGTAACACGCGGGCGCGCACGCCGCGTTATCGGTGCAGCCGCATTCGGTGCAGATTCGTTCGCCGCATCCCATGCAGCGAAAACCGAAGGAAACGATCTCGGATTTCGTCTGGCAGTTTTTACAGATGATTTTGCTCATTTCAAAACCTCCGTCAATTCCTTTAATAGCTCGTCGCATTTGGGTGAAAACTCGCCGTAAGCGTCGTAAAACATCAGCTCGGTCTGGACTTTTTTGAGCAGCGCCAATCTATTTGTGTTTTGCGCCGGTGGTAAAACTTCGGGCGGAAGAATTTGCGGCGAAGATGGGTTTTTGTGACCGTTCGAGCCGTTTGACGAAGCAGTGACTTTCGCTAATGAAGAAGCGGTAACATGTCGCAGCTTCGGTTCGGGATTCGTGTCGCCCAAAACGCCGCCGTAACCGTTTAAATACAACCGTCCAGCCGGTACCTCGTCTTTGATAAACCAAGCCCGGACTGTGCCGACATCGCGCCATTCAACCTCGTCGTCGGCAAACATCTCCGGAAGTACTTCGTTTATTTCAAGACGCGTTAAATTAGTAGATTTCGCAATCGAAGAGACCAGATTGTGTCCGGCGCGTACGGCTTTTTTTACAAGCGAGCGTTCGTCCAAAGTTTCTGTCTCGACCGATTCAGCTTGAGCCGGATCGTCTTTCACCGGAACTTCGACAATCGGTTGATCGGCAGCAGCAGCTTCAGTCGTTTGTTCCCTGATTGGTTTCTGCGAAATGCCCGACTCTTCGGCGCGCTGTCTTCCGCGCTCGTAAGCCTCGCGCGTTTCTTTATTCACTTTGAGCCTGAGCGTAAAAGTGGAGAACTTGAAACCAAGAGCTTTAGCCAATTCAGTCTGGGTTTTACCTTCAGCAGCCAAATCTTCTAATTGCTGTAAATCGAGCGTTAATTGTTTAGGCATTATTCGAGACCTCCTTTTCGGTTTTTCTCTTCTGGTTTGACCGTCGGCGCAAATCGGATTCGCGCAAAGCGCACGCCCGGCAGCGTTTTCCGTTTGTGGCGGGCTGTTTACCGCAACGCTCGCAAAGTCCCTGCAAAATGCGAATGTCACGGCGAGCGGCGTTGTAATCGGCGGTTATTTCGGTATGTAATTGGCAGCGGATTTTTCCCGGCAGAGCTTTTTCCGGGCAATACATGCAGAGCCCGGTTTTCTTTCGCTCGTAATAGCGTCGGCGCGCATTTTCCAGATTTCTTTTGCGACGTTCTTCAGCGGTAAATTTACTTTTTGCCATTAGCCGCCTCCTTTGCCGTTTCGACTTTGAAGAAAACAGGTTTCTCTGCGTCTTTTTCGCCTTTTTTCACGCGGACGTAGTAATCCTGAGTAGCATACTGAAACTTCTTGTAGGTTTTGTTTTCGAGCGTTTCGTCGAATCTCGCCTTTGCGTCGATCAATTGGTAATCAACTCCGAATTCTTCGGCGAGATTGATGACCAAATTCTGGTCGTTCCAAGAGTCGTTGTGTTCCGGGTAGAGCTGGCATTCATGCGCGTACAGCATTAAAAACAAAAGCCGCGAGCGCACGTCAGGAGATAGTTTTGAAATAAGCTCGCTATCCTCGGGCGAGTTCCACGAATAGCTATCGATATTTATTTCGTCTTTCGATAAATCGAGAGCTTCGGCGATGACTTTTGCCGTCCGGTCGTCATCGTAGCGGAGCAGTTTCCACATCCGCGAGACCAGACGGATTTCATACTTCTCGAAATTTTCCTGAGATAAAATCGTGTTCGAAGCGTCGAATTTCGAGGCGATTTCGCGCAACGCTAGGCGCCGCGTTTTTTCTCCGACTTTAACGTCGAAAATCTCCTGCTTGCGTTCGAGACGCTTGGCGCGGTCTTCTTCCGGGTCGGAAGTTTTAGAGCTTGAACAGGTGCTCGACGAAAAATGTTTTTTGCAGGTAAGATCACGGCAAACGAGCTGCTTTTGCCCGATCCGCGAGCCATCGACGAATATTCCCGTTTCCGCTTTATCGCATTTTTCTTTGGCGTCGAGAGCTTTGTAATAATGGCGGTCTAAAGTTCCTTTTGGAGCATCGTCCGATAAATACCAGCTTTCGGAAATCAGCGGAGCTTTATAGTTTTTCTTGCCGGTTTGCGCCTGGTATTCTTCGCTTGCCGCAGCGCGCTGTAGTTCGATATGCCGGGCGCGTTTTCCTTCATAGCAGATTTTATTTAAACAACAATCCGCTTTTGCTTCGTTCAGCTCGGCGAACAGCAGAGTTTCAGCGCCGGTTCGCTGCGGGCATTCGACGCAAGCCAATCCGTCGGCGCGAAGGTTTGTCGCCTTGGTCGAAAACGGAGCCTGTTTCAAATTGAGCAGAATTTTCTCGCCGATCTGCTCGACGACCGATCTTAACGGTTTGGGTTTGGCGGCATCAGGAACGTGTCCCTGCCCTGGAACCCAGGTCGTACCGAAGCAAAAGCTTAAAATCTCGGTTTGAATTTCTGCCGGATATTTACTGATTTCGAGCGCGTGACCGACAGGCAAAACGTCTTTCGACAACAGCTCTTTAATTTCATCGGTCAAATCGTTCAACTTGAGCCGGTTGACGACGTATTTTTCGCTTCGACCGACGCGCAAGGCGAGTTCGGAAATACCGATGTTGAGTGTTTTTTGCAGGTGCTCGTAACCTAAAGCTTCGTCCAGAGGGTGAACGTCCTGCCGCTGCAAATTCTCCTGAATCTGCAAATCGAGAACCTGCTCGTCCGTTAAGTTTTTGACGATAACCGGAACTTCTTTGAGTTCGGCTTTCAAGGCGGCGCGATAACGACGCTCGCCGCAGACGATTTCAAACGATTCGGGCGAGCCGTTCGGTCTTACGGTAATCGGCTGAATAAAACCGTGCTGCTTGAGCGAATCAGCCAGCTCATCGAGCGCCGCCAGATCAAGGCGCTTGCGCGGGTTTGTCGGGCTTGGATTCAATAGCGACGGCGAAACCAATCTAACAAACGTTTCAGCGGAAACGTTGGCATCGGCGGCTTTTCCATTTGTTGACGAAATGTCAACTTTTTCGGACAAATTGTCCGGAGCGGTAGCGGAGGCGGTTTTTGCTTTTACCTCCATTCCGGCGCGTTCTCGAATTTCCTGCTCGCTGGCAATTTGAAGGTAATCGAGAGATTCGCTTAAATTTTTCTCGACCCGGTACTTTCTTAAATTGCCTTCGGCGGTCGCATATTTTTCCAGCGCTTTGGAGTAAGCCAGTGATAATTCGGTGGTTTCGCCTTCAGTTAAATATTTCCACAGCGCAGCATTTCGTTTTATTTTGGCGTCTGTATAGGCGGATTCGATTTGTGCAAGTTTTTCGTCAAAAACTTGAGCATCGTTCGGTTGTTCGGTTTGATCCGACGGCGACGGCAGAACGACTTTAAAGTTTTCGTCGAAGGTAAAACCGAATTCGTTCAAACGCCGCTCAAGGTATTTAGCTGACGGAGCGCCGAAATAATTGTGGCTTTGAACGAGATATGAGCCGAGCGCGGCGGTCTGGTCTTTAATGAATTTTTCAGCTTCCGATTTTTCCTTTTGCCCTTTTTTGGTTTTCGTGTTGAACGAATCGAGATTAGCTTCCAATTGGCGGATTTTTGCGGCGACCGCCAAGGCTTCACCGAAATACTGATCGCGGACTTCTTCGGGCGTAAATTGCTCGTCCTCGTCGTCCAGAATTTCGCCTCCGTTTGCGATTACTTCCGATTCGTACAATTCAAGATCAATCGGCGGCAAAACTTCTTCTTCAGAAACGACCGAATCAGTTTTAGTCAAAACAGCGTCCGGTACTGCTTCATAAGAACTGGTTTCTGCAAAATAACGGATCAAGCCTTTTTCTTCGAGCTTGAGCGTAATTTCCGTAATGCCCTGAGCGCCCAGCCGCTTTCCGAATAATGCCAGCTCGTGAGCGAGCAATCCCTTCAGGTTTGTGCGCCCGGTATCCTTTAAAAAATTAAAGAGCTGTATTTCCGGATCAAGATTCGCAGCAACGCTTTCTTCGGTTTTTTTATCTTCTTCAAACCACTCAGCGCCTATGCTGAGCGAATAGGTTTGAGTTCGGGCGCTAAATTCAACCAGGCATTTATCCTGTAGAAAATCAATCGCCGCCTCGAAAGCGACGAGCGGAATCGCCTCCGGCAAAGCATTCTGCAAATCGAATTCGTTTGCCGAGCCGTGTTCTTTTAAATAATCGAATAAAGTTTTTGCGTGATTGACGACCGCGCGACGATAGGTTTCAAGCAATCGCGGCGAAGGCTCGCCGATTGACGCCAAGCCGTTCCCGTTAGCGGCTGTCGCAGCAGGTTTTGTTGAATTCTCCTTGCTTTTTGGAGAATTTGTTTGTAGTGTTTGGTTCATATCGGTGTGTTCATTCCAGTGCATATCGGTTTTTTCTTTCAGGCTGGAATTAGCTGGCGAGCTGATTTCAGCCTTTTCACTTTTGTCCTTCAGTTAAAAATTGCGCGCGCCTGCCGGAGCGTCGCGTCAACATGTTTGATCTGGTCTGCGTAATGCGGCAGCGTAAGTTTTTCGCCGTCGCCCAGCCGGACGATGAGCGCAGTCTGCGAACGCCGCTTGCAAACCGTGAAGCTCACCGGAATAACGATTGTCCCGTCGCCTAAACGAGCCGCTTTTTTCAAGCCCGGATCGTTCTTCCGGCGATCCCGCGCGACCCGGTGCAAAACGCATTCGACCACCGCCCCCGCCGTTAATTTTTCGTTGAATTTAAGTGTTATCATTCGTTTGCAAAGGTTTCGCATCGCCCTTGAAATTAAAGGGGAAAACGCGCTTTTATCCGGTCAAAGATGCAGGCGCGTTTTCGCCCAAGCCTTAGGTGAATTGAAAACCTCCTTTCCTTTCTTTGATAATTTTCCCGCGCGCGGGCAAAAACCTGTTAATCGAAGCCGGGCAGTTTTTGCGACGCCTTGATGATCGATTCGGCATTGGTTTTCCACGCTCCGAAGCGCTCGATTTCATCTACAAACCCTTCGAACTCGTGCCCTCGAAGGACAAACTTTCCGTTGCCGTCGCAGTTCGTATGGCGCATTTCGTGATACACGAGCGCGAGCACCTGCCAGCGCGTAAACTTTCGCTCTCGCAAATGGTCGGCTGCCAGCCAGATAATGAAGTCTGCGGTTGAATAATGACGAAGCAAGCCCGATGGTTTCTGGCATTTTCCGAGCGTGTCGTTTCCGCCGCCCGAGCCGCCTTTGGCTTTCCAGAAAAGCATCACTTTCGCAGGTTCTAAAAACCAGAACTCGTCGGGGAAATGCCCCCTGAGCGCTTCGTACATATCGCGCAAATCTTCATCGGCGCTCAAAAAATCAGAGCCGGGAAATTCGTCATCTGCGGGAACATCGAACGGATCGTCCGGATGACCTTCAAGACCGAGTTTTTGATAAAGCTCTTTCGGCGCAGCTTGCCGGATGGCATTCACGGCTTCTTGAAATTCATCAGCCGTCCCATCAAAAATCGTTCTTCCGTCCGCTGTTTTTAAAGAAACCGTTTCCATAATTGCCATCGCTTTAGCGCCTCCTTTTTCCTTTTTCAATTCGACAAAACCTGATTCAGGTATTCGCTGAGTTTCGGAACCACCGCTTTCGCCTGTTCTTCGGTTAATTCTTCGAACGTTGCGACATCAGGCGGCAACAGTTGGAGCGTCAGGGTCTCAATGTCTTCGCCCGCATCGAGCAGCTTGTCGCGCAAAGTCAAAGCTCTCTCTCGAAAGACGCTTTTCCCGTTGCCGGCTGAAGCGGACGATCTGGGCGGTTCGGCTCGGTTTTCAGTCTGGTTCGTGCGACGTGTAGCGGTTTCGGCTTTGGCGGAAGCGGCAGAGGAAATCTGCTCATCAAGATCCTGCGTGAACAGTTCTGAAACGAGCGGAAGCTTTAAAGTCGCGTCAACGATGGCGCGCTTTAAGCTCATTTTTAAAACCGTGTTGTAAAGGTCAGGCAGATCTTCGTTCGGAACGCAGTATTTAATATTCTTGCGCCCGTTTTTCTCCCACTCGCGCTTTTTCAAATCTTCCTTCTTGACGTGCTCGGGAACTTCCGACGACCACAGCCAGCGATAGGCGTATTTCGATTCGCGAGTCGAGCACAAACCGTCGCCGACCGCCAAAATCGCTCCGTTTCTCCCAAGCAGATGACACCGAGAGCGAACGGTGTAATGCCCGTCTTCGTGAAAAGTCTCGGCTGGCTGATCCGGGTGCGGAGTAACTTTGAAAAGCGAGCAGAGATTCAAAGCGCCTTCCTTCGAGAGCGCCGGTTTGCGCGAATCCTGTCCCGGCAGATTGTAGTAATGATGCCCTTCGCGCATCGCCTCGCGGCAATAGCCGATGATGATCGTGCGCAATTGCTTTTCCCTGTTTATAGCCGTTAGAAGCGATTCCGGAGTCCATTCGAGCATCATTTCAATCGGATCGCTCGAATTCGTTTCGACCACTGCTAAAGAATTTGAGTTCATTTCGTCTCACTTTCACGAATTTTGAATTTCGATCAAACAATCAATCAGGAATTGCGCCGCCTCGCGCGATGCTTCATCGAACGCGCAGCCCAAACGGGCGCGGCTCGTTTTGTTCATATCCCTGATTTCGAGATTTTTCGCCATTTGCCGCAGCTGCCTTTGCTGTTCGGTTCCGATCAAATCCTGATAAGTTTGAGCAATCGGATTAAACCGCACTCTTTCCGGCATTTCCGGCAATGATTTGTAAATCCGGAGCGCGAGTTTGTGCTCGCAGCGAAAATTACGGTGTTTTGCCGTGCCTTCCTGCAAAAAGAGCTGGCAGTTGCAGGCAATCTGCTTGAAGGCGTTTTGTTTTAGAAAAGTTTCGGTTTCCGTTTCGTCCAATTCTTCCGATTCGATCATCCAGGTCGCATCGTCCAATTTGGTGAATTTACCCACTGCCGCGATATACCGAGCGCGGCGCGCGAGCTCCTCCGCCGAAGGAACCTCCAAGGGTTCGATTTCTGCCGTGGCTGCAAGTTTTCGCTGGAAAGCCATAATCAAATGCTCCAAACTTAAAGGCGGATGAATTGCCAGACGACGAAAGCCGCGATGATCAGCGCTATCGCTAATCCAAAGAAAATCAGCCGCGCTTTCCAAATTTCGGATACGGAAATGTGAAAATTAACGATTGGTTTTTGATCGCCTTCGGTGACTTCCTGTTCGAGCAATGCGATTTCTCGCCGACCGCTGCCCGTGAAAGCTGAAAAGGAATAATCGGTTTTAAGCGGTCCATTGTTCTGATTTTTAGAAAAGCAGTAACCGCACTGATTGTTTTGCTCTCCCCGAATAGCCGGGTTGACTCCGCAATTTTGGCAGTCGATTATCTGGCGCTCGCTTGTTCGCTTATCGCCGGTTTTCGGCAATGTCGAAACGTAGCCGTAATGTTTTTCGACCGCCTGGCGCGCTAAGCGACGTGACTCGGTTAAATTCGTTGTTTGGGTCATAAAGTGTCTCCTGTTTTGCCGCCGATGTTTAAGCGGTTCTCGCCGGCATTTGTCTCAAGTTGTTATGGCTGGCACCGCGACGCGGTCTGCCGCCGGTTGGTGTAGATTTCGGGATTGATGACGAGCCGTCATTGTCTGAAGAATCGTCACCGTAAACTTCTTTTTGCGAGTAAATTTCAATCGCCCGGCGCGAAGCTTTTTCCTTGAATTTGAAATGCGTTCCGGTTTTAATAAAGCAGCCTTTGAGTGCTCCGTTTCTGACCAGTTCGTAGATTTTGTCTTTCCCGCAGCCGACCTTGTCGGCTAATTTTTGCGGGCTTAGCTCATATCGCTCTTCTTCGGCTGCAAATCCCAGAACACCGGCGTAGAATTCAAGTTTTTTCTCGACTCGGCGGTCAATTTCGCTGTCTATGTACTGCTGTAAAGACGCACCGAACTCGCCGAAATTTTTGAAAATATCGTCAGGCATAAAAATCTCTTTTTCTCGAAAAAATCCAAGCGTTTCCGCTTGTATCGAAATTGGCTGTGAACACTCAGCGGTTGCTTATCGAACAAGCATGTCCTCCTCACCTGCGACGCTCTCGCTCGCCCGCCGAAATTCGACAACCAATTCCGATAGAAACGGAAATTTTCAAAAACCTAAAAAAATGGCGGCGCGCGCTCCCACTTTTGCTTTTCTGCCGGAGACGCTCTTGAAATGCCCCGCGCCGCCTTAATCAACGTGTGAAAACTCATCAATTTCAATCGCGCCGAAAATCCTTTGCTCATCCGTTTGAACCAGCCCGCGCGCCCGGAGAAAGAAACGCTGTTTCTGCTGCGGGGATAAATTCATTTGCTGCATCCGCGCCATCAATTCAGTCCATTTTTCTTGGAATTCAACGAACAAGATTTGTTCGGGAAGTTCATCGGCTCTGTGAAAACTACGTCCCAAACCGAGCATTTCGGTCCGAAAACGGTGAATGATCTGCCAGACCCGGTCGCCCTTTTTCGGAAACGCCCGATCAATTGCGCATTGCAGCAATAGACCGGTCGCTATCGGCGAATGACGCTCACTGCTTTCACCAAGCCAGGATGAAATCGTTTGCGGCGCGTGTCCCGTCTGAAAAACAATCGGCTTCTGATCGCCGTGATCGCCGCTTCCTGAAAACAACGAACGAATTTCACGATCAACATCGATAAGCGATAAATCTTTGTAAACGGGCTTTGACATGTGGATTTTTCGGCTAGTTTTCCACAAACCTTCTAAACGGTCGCGGGTTCGGTTATTGTTTCTGCACGACTCGGGATTTGAGAAGGCTCGGCTCGTCGCTCGTCCTGCTCAATTCCTCTGATAATTAGCCCGTAACCGGCGACGCCTTTTTTAGGTATGTAATTTCTGCGCATGTAATCTTTGAATCGGCGTGCGTCTTCGCCTTGAAGGTTAATTTGAATATTTACTTTATTTTCGTTTTCCATAGCTTTTGGGATTAATATTTTGGCTAAATCTATCAAAATATTAATAACGTGAAATATTAATAACATCGCGAAATATCATTTGTCAACATATTTTAATGAAAACTGTGAAAATCTTAATTGATTAATATGTTAATAATTCCTCACATAATGACGATTGCCGAAAAAAAAGAGGATATTGCCGCTTATATCACTCGTATGCTGGGCGAGAAAGAAATTTCCGAAGGCGAACTGGCGAGGCGCGCCGAACGCAAAGGGTTTAAACTTTCGCAGTCTTATGTGAACGTAATTAAAAACAGGCAAGTATTGGGAGAATCTTTAACAATTAAAGTGCTTGCGGCAATTGCCGCCGGCTTTGAAGTGCCCGAATGGGAAGTTTACGCGGCAGCTCGCGGGATTGAATTTAAAACAAATACGGAAATGGAAAATGCATCCCTCTATTTGCGTGAAATGCCGCCGGAAACACTAAAAGACGCAATAGTTTTATTAGAAGCTTTATACCGTCGTCATCGACAGGATTTACCAATAGTCGAAAAGCAAAAAAGCGAATCAGCTGCAAAACAAACGAAGGAGCAGAAAAACCGTATTGTTGGAAAAACCGCGAGCGGAAATATCATTAAAGAAGCGCCGTTTATTAGGTCGAAATCAAAAACGGACAAAGAAGAAACTGAAAAAAAGAAGTGAAATTTTAGTCAAAAAAATACGGGATTATTTTCCCGTATTCTTTGAAAAAATTTGTAGATTCGTATTTACCAGAAATAGCTGAGTAAATATTCGAACAATGATCGATTTTTAGATTTGGGGATGACAGCTCCAGCAGATGCTGAAATAAAAACGTCCGTATCCCGTTTTGTGTCGAATGATTGGCTTGCGATGGGCGGTGTCGGCGAAGCTTTCGGGCATTCTTGCCCCGGCTGGCAGCATATAACGTCCATCCCTTGAATGCCGCATTCATTGGCGAGCGAATTTGGAACGGCGGACAGACAGAATGCCGCCGCCAAAACGAAAAACAGAATCTGTTTTTTCACTTGGTTAACTCCTTTGAAAGATAGGTTTTGTTTTGCCGAAGGAAGTCCGAGTTTGGCAGACCGCCTTCCTTCGGCGCATTAAGTTTAATCGCAATGGCGATACTTTTCCAGATTTTTTTGTGGGAGATTTTATGTCGGCATCAGTTATCACACTCACTAATGAAACTGCGCAGGCTTGTTTGGAAAAAGCAGCTGAGTTTGAACGGAAAAGTGAATACGAATTAGCCCTAAAAGCTCTTAGCCCCGTATGGTCAGACATCAGAAAAAAACCTTCCATAAGGTCACTGAGCACAGAAGTTGCAGGTGTCGCACTGCTCCGATGCGGCTCAATTTTGAGCAAGCTTGCCAGTAACTATCAAATAGCAGAACAGGAAAGAGCGCAAGACTTTTTAACCGAAGCAATCGACATATTTTCTCGGTGCAATAACTTCGCTCGAATAGTTGAAGGCTGTAATCTTCTTGCCTGGAGCTGTCTGCGATTGGGGCGATTAGCAGAAGCCAAAGCCTACCTTGAGATCAGCTTGGAACAGCCTATTTCTCAAACAAGTATTTGGCGGATTCAAGCGCATAATCATCTGGCTTTTGTTCATCTCTATGAGGACAATCACGAAGAGGCATATCAAGTACTGAAGAAAATTGAACCCGTTGCTGAAAAGTGCGATAACGCTTATATCTTAGCCCGCTATCACAATCAATTCGCTCTCGTTCTTATGAAGTTAGGAGAAAATGAGCGGGCACTGAGGCATTTTGAACTCAGCAAGCATTATCTTGAAATTACGGGGAATAAAAAATATCAGGGATTGATCGAAAATAACTTAGCCTGGCTCTTCCTCGCGAAAAAAGATTATCAATCGGCGCATCTCCACGCCAATGAAGCATTGAAAATATACCGGCAGGCGAAAGACGTTGGAAGAGAAGGCGATACGCTTGAAACAAAGGCTCAATTATTCCTTGCAGAAAGTAAATATAGTGAAGCTTTTGCCGTTATTGACAAAGCCATCGAATTACTGCTTAAAGCTGATTCTTACGGTGATCTGCTCAAAAGCTATTTGACCAAATGCATAATTCTGCTGTCTCTAGGTAAACAGGTCGAGGCGCTCGGCATTTTTGCTGTCGCGCACGAATTAGCCGCGACGAAGATCGGTGAAGAAAAAGCGATAGAAATAAGTCGACTTTTTAGGGACTATTTTTTGTCGGCTCAGAAAAATCCTAAACCGGAACCATCATCGGCTCAAGTAAATGAAAAGGATTCGCAAAATACGAACGAGATCAAGGATGTCTGCCGGGTGGAATTGCCGGAGGAAATTAATCCCCATGCAGACCACGTAATTTTGCGAGTTGAAAATGACTATTTCGACAGCTACAAAATTTCCGAAGGAACTCTTTTGCTGGTCGAGCGATGCGTGGAGATTCCCGATAATTCTTTCGCCGTCCTGCGCGATAAAGATGACTGTTACTACATCGGTTTCGTCGTTTATCACCGGGACCTGAAACTTTACCAGCTCGGCTTTTGCGGCGATAAGGATCCTCTTCCGCTCGAGGACGCGGAAGTTACCGCTTTCGGTCGCGTCGTAGCATTTTGTCCTCCGGATGAAATTGGCGGGGAAATCAGGATGAGACCTTTGAGATTTTCATAATCAGGTGAATTAATGGCTGAGATTGTTAAACACGTAGCCCGTGACGGGACGGTTTCTTACAAAGTAAAAATCTTTTTGGGACGCGTCGACGGCAAGCGTCAATTCAAGATCAAGACGATTCGCGGAAAGCGAGCCAAAGCCGAAGAGTGGGCGCGCGAGCAGGAAACATTGCGCGATACGGGAAAGCTTCCCTTGGACGAAAAAATTACTCTCGAAGAATGGCTCGAAAAATGGCTCAAAACGGCTGAAAAGAGAGTTCGTTTAACGACATTGCGCGGCTATCGGGCTCACATCAGGCGATATGTCTACGCTCACGTTATCTCGAATATGCCGCTCGTCAAAATAAAAACCTTCCACGTGCAGGAGTTTTACGATTCGATGGAAGAATCGGGTTTGAGTCCCCGCACCATCGAATACGTTCACACATTGCTCAGCGGCGCATTGAATCATGCCGTAGGGCAGGAATTGATCGAGCGCAACCCGGCTGCTTTCACAAAACGCCCGACAAAACAAAAACCGGTTATCGAATGCTTTTCGAGCGAGCAGGCGGAAAAATTTCTCGAAGCGGCGCGCAGCGACAAGCTCTACGTGATGTTCGTCGTTGCCTTGACGCTCGGCTTGAGACCTGAAGAATACTGCGCTCTCAAATGGCAGGACATAGATTTCGAAAACGGCATCATGCGCGTCGAGCGCGCCGTTAAATTTTACGAAGCCGTTTATCAAACGGACGAAAAAGGAAATTTCGTTTTAAACGAGGGCGGCAGGAAAATTCAGATCGGCGGCGGCGGTTTTTATTTCGACGAGCTCAAAACTTTCGCTTCGCGCCGGATGCTCAAACTTACCCGCAAGCAAATGGAGCTGCTCAGGATGCAAAAACGCCGTTGCCTTGAAATGCGAATGGCGAACGCAAAAAAATGGCAGGAGCATGATTTCGTCTTTCCGACCGTCACGGGGACGCCCTGGCGAATTAAAAACCTGTCGGATCGTCATTACCTGAAAATCATTAAGAATGCTGGTTTGCCGCATTTTAATTTGTACAGCCTGCGACATTCCTACGCGACTTTGAATTTGCTTGCTGGAACCGACATCAACACCATCAGCGCGAACCTCGGGCATACGAACGCCAGTTTTACGCTCGACCGATACACGCACGTTCTCGAGGAGATGAAGCTCCGGGCGAGCGCCAAGATCGACGATATTTTCTTTAAGGAGCAGGGAAGCGAGGCGGCGAAATAGTGGACAGATGGTTGACAGCTTCACCGACAAATCAGAAACGGGAGAAATTAGAGAAGCTTTTGATGCGAAAACGGGCGCCGCGCCGGTTGATTTCAGAAGTCTGAGAAAGTGGCTTAAAAAACAGCGGGAGATTCGTAATCGAAAGGTCGTCGGTTCAAATCCGACAGGTGGCTTTAATAAAATCAAAGGCGAGCCGAAATCATAATGGTGTCATTTTGTTTTACCAGTACTTTTACTTACACATTCCATTCTCGAAGTTTCGCTATTCCTCTCCAGTCGGAATTTCTGTCCCCTTTATTGCCTATTCTTTCGGGCAAAAGGAGAACTTCAAACAGGCGTTTAGCATTTACCAATTCGCATAAAAAGTAAAACAAATTGTCCCTCAAGTTAGCTTTTAAATCTCCTTGTTTCAATTTTGTATTTCTTTATTTTATAACCTAATATTCGATCTGTTGTATTAAGCATTTTAGCGGCTTTTGAGCAGTTTCCGCTTGTTGTTTTCAGGGCGTCCTGAATCAAATCCCTTTCAAAAGCTCCGACCGCGTGTTCGAGTGAGACTCTCGTAACTGTTCCGGTTATTTCTGCTGTTTGCAGAGTCGGCGGCAGATGATGACCGTGAATAACATTTCCATCACATACCAATACAGCCCGCTCAATTGCATTTTCAAGCTCGCGCACATTTCCCGGATAATGATAGCTCGTCAGCATATCAATTGCCGGTGTCGAAATGCGTTTGATATGTTTGCCGTGTTCACGTTCGTATTTTTCGACGAAGTTTTCTGCCAGCAATAAAATATCCGATTTTCTTTCTCTGAGTGGCGGCAGGAAAATCGTAAAAACATTAAGCCGATAAAATAAATCTTCGCGAAAGCTGCCGTTTGCAATCGCTTCTTCGAGATTTTTATTCGTTGCAGCTATCAAGCGCACATTCGCTTTGATTGTTTCAGTTCCACCGACGCGTTCAAACTCTCGTTCCTGAATAACTCTAAGCAGCTTGATTTGCATTTGCGGCGATAAATCGCCGATTTCGTCTAAAAAAAGAGTTCCGCCTTCGGCAAGCTCAAAACGTCCTTTTTTTCTCGTTTGTGCGCCTGTAAAAGCCCCTTTCTCGTAACCGAAAAGCTCCGATTCGATTAACGTCTCTGGCAAGGCGGCGCAATTGACTTTGATAAAAGCTTTTTTGGTGCGCAAAGAGTTGTAATGAATTGCATTGGCAATCATTTCCTTCCCCGTGCCGGATTCACCGCGGAGCAAAACGGTGACGTTTGATTGAGCGACCTGTGTAACTTGATTGTAAACGGCGCGCATCGCGCTGGAATTTCCGACGATTTGCCCGAAATCATATTTTTCGCGAAGCTCTCGGCGCAGCGTTGTATTTTCTTCAAGAAGCTGTTCTTTCTCGCCTTCGATAATTCGATTGACCTTGACCGCCTGTGCAATCATCGCCGCAAGCACCGATAAAAAATCTGCCGTTTTCTGATAATCGTGATGATTTTCCGGCAAAAACTCTATTCCGAAAGCGCCCAATGTTTTACGCCCCGATGTAATCGGGACGCAAACGCAGCTTTGAACAGTTTTCTCATTATCTTCAACGGAATTAACTGACAAAATTGTAGAAAATAACGTTTCACCGGGTAGAATTACGATTCTGCTGTTTTGAGCTACTTCCGCAATAAAACTTTTACTTAGTAAATTTTCCAAACGGCGAAATTCAGCTGCAGTAACGCCTTTTGCGGTTTCTAATCTTAGATTTCCGTTTTTTTGATCAAACGAAGCAATATAACTCCGAGTTAAATTTAGCTGGTCGTGACAAGTTTCGAGGAGCTTGGATAAAACAGAGTCTGTATCGCTGGACTCATTAAATACTCGGGTGATTTCATTCAATATCTTTAACTCAGATTTCGTTGATAATTTTCCCTTTTTATTTACACTCATGACAAAATTGTAAGATGAATGTCAAATTACTACAAAAATGTAGAAAATTGTGAGCTGAGAATAATTCGGCAAACTATCTTCGTCACGTAATTGCGGGAAAATATTATTGACTGCAGCGTTTTTCTTTGGCGGCACAGCTTTTGAAAGAATAGTTTTCGATTACCGCTTTCGCGAGAAGCAAATTCCGAAAACAATATTTAGGAAGAAAACTTCCCGGTTAGCGAAATAAAATATTTAAAAGGGAATTATGGAAGAAAAAACAACAGACAACATGGCTCTTTCGGAACAGATCATCGGGCAAGCCGAATATATTTGGCTTGATGGCGCAACGCCGACACAGAGACTTCGATCAAAAACCCGCATTGTTTCATTTACAACTGACCAAACGGTTACAATTGCAAACTTTCCTCAATGGTCATTTGACGGTTCTTCAACTTACCAAGCCTCGGGTAATGACTCGGATTTGCTTTTAGAGCCGGTAAATTTTGTTGCTGACCCGATTCGCGGGGAAGGGAATTTCCTGGTTATGTGCGAGGTGCTTAATCCGGACGGAACACCGCACCGGACAAATCATAGAGCTCGTTTACGTGAAATTATGGATGCTGGTGCCGGAATTGAAGAGCCCTGGATCGGCTTTGAGCAGGAATATACATTAACTCAAGACGGAACTCCACTCGGGTTTCCCGAAAAAGGTTATCCGGCTCCGCAAGGTCCTTATTATTGCAGTGTTGGATCGAATGTTGCATTCGGGCGTGCCGTTGTTGAAGCGCACACAAAAGCTTGTCTGAATGCAGGATTGATGATTTACGGCGTCAACGCGGAAGTCCTGCCCGGTCAGTGGGAATTTCAAATCGGCTACCGGGGGATCAAAGGGGAGTCGGCTGATCCGCTGAGCGTTTCCGATCATTTGTGGATTGCCCGCTGGCTTCTTTATCGAATTGCGGAAGATTTTGGAGTTATTCCGTCATTTGACGCAAAGCCGGTCAAAGGCGATTGGAATGGTTCAGGAAAACACACGAACTTTTCAACAAAATCAATGCGCGACCCGCAAACCGGAATGTCGGCAATCGAAAGTGCGATTGAAGCATTAAGCGGTAAGCATCAGGAACATATTGCGGTTTACGGCGACGGTTTGCCCGAAAGATTAACCGGATTGCACGAGACGGCTTCGATTCACGAATTCAAGAGCGGCGTCGCCGACCGCGGCTCTTCAATCCGTATTCCGCAGTCGGTTGCCTTGAAAGGGTATGGATATCTTGAAGACCGCCGTCCGGCTGCCAACGCAGATCCTTATCAAGTATCGGCGCGTATTTTGGAAACAATTTGTTTGAGTGGTGGTGTAAATCATACTTCCGAACAAAAGGAAATCATCTTTCAATCTTTTGAAGTTGTGATGCCCAAAACCGTTTTTAATTGAGTTCGTCTCAACGATGGAAAAGCGTTAAGAGGTCTTTTGAAATAAAGCGTCGTCTGCTTTTGCGGCGGCGCTTTTTTGACGCGTTAAAACTAAAGAGTTGGCTCGACGTTTGACGACAGGCAAACGGAGATTCGCGGCGATTTCGGAGTATATTACGACCGCAAATCAGAAAATAGTTTGGGAAATCAGTCTGGAATTATTAAAGTAAACAAAAGTCCTTAAATTCAAAATAGGCAATTTATAGGAAATTTGAAATTATGTTAGCTAAAGAAACGTTAATACCCGCTCTGGTGACGGATTGGAGCAAAATTCCGGTCGAAAAGACGGCTGAAGGCATCGAGCGGCAAATGGTCGTCGGGCAAAACATAATGGTTTGCCGTTTTCGCTTCGCTCCGTTTGTTGTTACGGCGGAACACAGTCATCCGCACGAGCAAATAACTCTGGTTATGCAGGGAAAAGTGAAATTTATTATCAGCGGAGACGAGCGAATTGTTCGCGCGGGCGACGTGCTGCATTTTCCGTCCAATAATCGGCACGGCGCGACGATGCTCGATGAAGAAGTGGTTTTGATTGATATTTTTTCGCCGATTCGGGAAGATTTTCTAAACAAAGATTTTATTCAAAACAGCGATGAAAAGAACCGCTAATGAAATTGCTCGATAAAGCGGGGTAAAAATTGTGCCCTGCGCATTTTGCAATTAGTGAAATCAGGCGAGCTTTTATCGCTGTTTTTAATTAAGTAAAAATAAATTATGTATCACAAAACTTATTACGCAACACATCCGGAATCAATCTACGGCGCGACCAACGAAGACCTGCGCGAACTTTACCTTATCGGCGATTTGTTTTCATCTGATGAAATTCGCTTGAACTACACGCACTTTGAGCGCATCGTTGTAGGCGGAGCTGCTCCGGTTAATGAAAAAATTTCGCTTCCCGTTCAAACCGAACCAGCTTCTGCAAAAGACAAGCCTTTTCTTGAACGCCGCGAGATAGGCATTGTCAATGTCGGTGCGGGAAAAGGCGTGGTCACTGTTGACGGCGAGAGATTTGAACTCGGAACGAAAGATTGTTTGTACGTTCCGATGGGAAGCAGCGAGGTTTCGTTTGAATCGCTGGACCCGGAAAGCGGAGCGAAATTTTATCTTGTTTCAACACCGGCTCATCAGCGTTTTGAAACAAAACTTATCACTGCCGAACAAGCCAACAAACTGCATTTGGGCGCGCCGGAAACCTCAAACGTGCGGACGGTTTATCAACTTATTATTCCCGGCATTTGCCAATCGTCGCAGCTTGTTTTGGGCTTGACCTCGCTCGAATCTGGAAGCATTTGGAACACTTGCCCGCCACACATCCACGAACGGCGTTCGGAAGTTTATTTATATTTCGATTTGGATGAGAAATCTCGTGTGATGCATTTTATGGGGCAGCCCGAAGATACGCGGCACATCGTTATCGCCAACGAAGAAGCGGTCGTTTCGCCGCCCTGGTCAATTCATATGGGCGCGGGAACGAGCAGTTACAGCTTTATCTGGGCAATGGGGGGCGAAAACCTCGATTACA
Source organism: Acidobacteriota bacterium (assembly GCA_030863175.1). GTDB lineage: Bacteria > Acidobacteriota > Blastocatellia > Pyrinomonadales > Pyrinomonadaceae > JALZCH01. The sequence continues at coordinate 41,369 of JALZCH010000049.1, forward strand.
CCGATATGAATGTGCTGGACATCTGCCAATTAAAATAAAAAAACGGAATTGAAAGCACACGCAGAAATTTCAATGCTGAAAGTCGGGAGTTTACGGCGCAGGAGCGTATTTGCCGGCTGGTCTGTTCGAATTTAAGATGAGCAAAATAAGAATTGGCACTTGCGGTTTTCGGGGAAATAAAATTGAATACGCCAAAACACTTTACTCGGTCGAAGTCCAGCACACTTTTTATCAACCGCCGCAAATCTCGACGCTCGAACGATGGCGCGCGAGCGTTCCGGATAAGTTTGAATTTGCGCTCAAGGCTTGGCAATTAATCACTCACGAAGCGAAAAGTCCGACTTATCGGCGTTTGAAAAGGAATTTAACCGAAAACGAAAAACTCGAAACCGGCAGTTTTAAATGGACTGAAATCGTCTGTGAAGCGTTGGAGACGACTTTTAAATGCGCAGAAGCGTTAAAAGCCCGAACGGTTTTATTTCAATGCCCGGCGAGCTTCGAGCAAACGACGGAAAACATCCAGAATCTGGAAAAATTCTTTTCTTCCATCAAACGCGGCAAAATGATTTTTGCGTGGGAGCCACGCGGGCGCTGGAACCCTGAAATCGTCAAAAGCATCTGCGCCGATTTGGATTTGTGGCACACCGTTGATCCGTTCAAAGATAAAACCCAGACGCCCGGCAAAATTTATTTCCGGCTGCACGGCAGAACCGGCTGGCGTTATAAATACGAAGAAAGCGAATTGGAAGAACTTGCCGCGATGTTGCCAAAAAACAAAACGGCATACGTTTTCTTCAATAATATCTTTATGACCGAAGATGCATTAAGGCTGCAAAGCATTGCAGACAATCCTTAACGGTTATCTTGGTTCTAGCTTTCTCTCATTTATCGAATTTTAGCTTTTTTCGTTTCCTTTTGTTCGTCCAGTGTGTTTTACATCTATAGCGATTCTTGATTGAGTGCGACTAGTTTATGCTGTAAAATTCCACGAATGAAAGCCTATTCTTTGGATTTGCGCCAGCGTGTGGTCGAAACTTACAAAACCGGCGTGCTGACGATTAAAG
>JALZCH010000052.1 GCA_030863175.1 Acidobacteriota bacterium
CTTTAATCGTCAGCACGCCGGTTTTGTAAGTTTCGACCACACGCTGGCGCAAATCCAAAGAATAGGCTTTCATTCGTGGAATTTTACAGCATAAACTAGTCGCACTCAATCAAGAATCGCTATAGATAAATTCAAATAAACTAGAGTGAACTTAATGAAACTCAAAAATCTCTAAACCATAACAGAAGTGACTGAGTTGGCAAAATGAATCTTCCTCTCCACATTTGATAGAATTGTCACATTCGTGTGAGATAGATCATCATGTGCACTGCAAAAATGATTTTAGCAAATTCCTTTTACGGTCGTTATAAGTATTTATTTATTCTAACGTTTCTTCTTCTTGGGAAACCTGTTTATGGTACTGGAGGGGAAGTCACTTTATTAGAGCAGAGAGCAAAAAATGTTTCCATCGTTCGTGATAATTGGGGGATTGCCCACGTCACAGGCAAAACGGACGCTGATGCTGTATTCGGAATGATCTATGCTCAAGCGGAAGATGATTTTAACCGGATTGAGACTAATTATCTCAATGCTATGGGACGGCTTGCTGAAGCTGAGGGGGAATCTGCCATTTGGCGTGATTTGCGAATGAAAATCTTTATTCAGCCTGAAGATTTAAAGAAAAAGTTTGCAGAGAGTCCTGCGTGGCTACAGAAACTGATGACAGCTTGGGCAAATGGGCTGAACTTTTATCTTGCTAAACATCCAAACGTTAAGCCGCGCGTCATTACCAAATTCGAGCCATGGATGGCGCTGTCCTTTACCGAGGGCAGTATTAGCGGCGATATTGAAACAATCAATTTGAGGCAGCTTCAGTCTTTTTATGGAGCTGAGTCAACTGCCAGCTTAGAAGAACCTGATCTTCTAAAAGAGCCAAGCGGTTCCAATGGAATAGCAATCGCTCCAAAAAATACGATTAATGGAAATGCACTGCTGCTGATTAATCCCCACACTTCGTTTTTCTTTCGTTCGGAGTTGCAGGTGACAAGCGGCGAAGGTTTGAATGCCTATGGTGCGGCAACATGGGGTCAGATTTTTATTTACCAAGGTTTTAACGAACAACTCGGTTGGATGCATACTTCTAGCAACGCTGATGCAATAGACGAATGGCGAGAAACAGTTTTGAAAAAAGGGGATAAGTATTTCTACAAGTTTGGTAATGAGGAAAGACCTTTCACGGCTCAGATAATCAAAGTTCCGTATAAGACAGAGCAGGGAATGGCAGAGCGGACATTTACAATTTATCGCACTCATCACGGTCCGGTAATCAGGAAAGATGAGGCGACCGGAGATTGGGTCACAATCGGGCTAATGAGGGAGCCAATTAAAGCTTTGACTCAATCTTTTATGAGAACTAAGGCAAGGAATATAAAAGAGTTTCGGCAAACGATGGAGCTTCAGGCGAACTCCTCAAACAATACGCTTTACGCAGACTCTGAGGGAAACATCGCTTATTTCCACGTTAATTTTATTCCGAGACGTAATCCTAAATTTGATTGGACGAAACCTGTTGATGGCAGTGATCCTGAGACTGATTGGAAAGGTTTGTTAACTTTTAATGAATCACCAAATCTAATGAATCCGGCTAGCGGATGGGTTTACAATACCAATAACTCACCATGGTCAGCCGCTGGTCCAGGTAGTTTGAAACAATCGGATTTCCCAAAGTATGTCGACAATGGTATTGAGAACGCTCGCGGTCTGCATGCAATTATGCTTCTCCAGAATCGAAAGGATTTTACGCTCGAAAAGCTACGCGATGCAGCTTATGACAGTTATCTGCCATGGTTTGAAAAGACCGTTCCGGCGCTTATCGCAGCTTGGGATAGATTGCCTCAAGAAAATCCGCTTAAGGGGAAATTAAGGGATCAAATCAGCATTCTGCAAGATTGGAATTTACGGTGGTCTACAGATTCGGTCGCCACCTCGTTGGCAGTATTCTGGGCGGGAGAGATTGTCCGAACTCTTGGTCCAAGTCCCGGTGTTCCGTCACAAGATAACGTTGTGGCTAAAGCAACCCCAACCCAGTTGGTTGAAGCACTGATGCGTGCTTCAGATAGACTTACTTCTGATTTCGGAAAATGGCGAATTCCTTGGGGAGAAATCAATCGTTTTCAGCGATTAACCGGAGATATTGTACAGCCTTTTAACGACGCAGCACCTAGTACTCCGGTGGGATTTACTTCGGGAAATTGGGGCTCTCTAGCTTCGTTCGGCGCAGCACCAACTCGGAACACCAAAAAGTGGTACGGGACAAGTGGCAACAGCTTTGTCGCTGTTGTAGAGTTCGGCAAAAAGGTCCGTGCTAAGGCAGTAACCGCAGGCGGTGAAAGCGGAGATCCTAAATCCCCACACTTTAACGACCAGGCACTTCGCTATAGTAAAGGTGATTTGCGTGAGGTGTATTTCTATCCAGCGCAGTTAAAAGATCATGTTGAAAAGAAATACATTCCGGGAAATTAGGGCGATAGCAAATTTTTAATAAGGAGATTATGGCGGAAACAATTGCTTGACGCCCAAAAACGGTCTTGGAGATAATAATCAGGCATTTCAATTCCTAGAAAAAGTTATCAAAGCCGCTCATCGGATATGACAGCCATAAAAATAGATCCGCTCCTTGATCCAATACGTGACGATCCAAGATTAAATGATTTAATCAGACGCGTTGATTTTAATTTTGTTTTTAAAGTTAATCAGCCTCTTTGGAATAAGACAAAAGCACTGTTTTTGTGTGCGAAATGTGTGCGAACTTAGATAGACTCCATGATTAGACGTATTTTCATGCACTTTCAGACAGTTTAAATTGCGAACTCTTCTTGTTTATCGCTATTTGCCAGTAGCACCTTTAACACTTATTGTTATAATCGCCATATTCAACTTGAGAAAAGAAGTCAATATTATGACACACCTATGCTATCGCGTTTTGCTTTGCTTTCTATTATTACTATTAATCATAAGCGAAGCGGATGGTCAATGGACAAACCGCTATCCGAAGGTAGCTAATATTTCTCATCATGTTTATCTGGAAGGTTATAATCTTCCAATCCTCAACCAGGGAGTGTCGGATCCTGCAATCTCACCCAATAATCGGACCATTGCTTTTGCGGCGCGCGGCTGGCTCTGGCTAATGGATATAACAACACGCGAAGCTCGTCGTGTAACAAGAGGTGGCGGCATTGATTCTCGTCCGACTTGGTCACCTGACGGAAAACAGCTTGCATTTGTCAGAGACGATACCGAAGATACCAGCATCATCATTTTTGATGTATCAAGCGGCAGAGAAAGAATTCTCATAAACAGTCCGGCTCTTGACCTCGATCCGGCATTTTCGCGCGATGGGCGATCGGTTTTTTACAGCTCGGCGGAAAGCGGCGACATTGATCTTTGGCGCATTGACATCGCTACGGGAGAAAAAAAACGCATAACTACAGATCGTGGGCTTGAACTACAGCCGCAGCCGCTTCCGGGGGACACCCAGCTTTTGTATCTGGCAAAGGTCGGCTCCGTTGATGCGGTTTCGATTATTGATTTGCGAGACAATTCAAAGCGCGTTTTGCGGGAAGAAGGCATTGCCTCGCAGCTTCGCCCGGCTCTTAAACCGGATGGACGGAGCTTTGTGGCAAATGTTCCGGTTCAAAGTCGATGGCAATTATGGCTGAACGACATCAAAGGCGGTCCGTCAGTTCAGATTGCACAAGATGCCCGTTATCCGTTGATGCCCGCTTGGAGTTCCGATAGCTCCCATATTTATTTTGTTGAACCGGACGAAAACGAGCTTCTTCGCGTTTATCGCATTCCCGCAACGGGGGGCGCGCCGGAAGATTTTTCGCCAACGTTCTGGAACTGGGGCGAGCCGACGACGAGAATCACGGTGAAAACCAGACGCGCAGGCGAAGTGGCAAATTTACCCGTCCGGCTTTCGATTACTGACCGCAACGGGCATCCTGTTTTACCCGACAGCGGGCAGCCTCGTTTTGACGGGCAAAACGGAGTTGTGTTCTTTTACTCGCCGGGCGTGATTACGCTTGAAGCTCCCGCTGGCGAAGTGCGCGTGCAGGCGACACACGGACTCGGCTACGTTGCCGCAAATGCGACGCGCAGAATCCGCGCCGGTGAAACTGAAACGATTGAGCTTGAAATACCTGCGCCATTGTGGAATTCCGTTTCCGAAGGCTGGTACTCGGCTGATCTTCATTCTCATCTCAATTATGGTGGACCTTATCTTTTGTCGCCCGAAGACATTGTTCTGGATATGCGCGCAGAAGCGCTCGATCTGGCAACGCCGCAGCTCGCCAATCTGCACACGCGCTTTATTGATTCCGAATGGTGGAATTGGCGCCGCGTGGGATCGCCGATGATAGCTTTTGCGCAGGAAGTTCGCTCGCATTTCCTCGGACACGTCGCTGTGGTCGGCGCAGATTCGCTGTATAACCCGTGGTACTACGGTCCCGGTTATCCGGTCTATGACAATCTGGATTTGCCAAATTCCGTCGCCCTGCAATTTGCCAGACAACGCGGTGGCATCAATTCATATGTGCATCCGGTTTCGGGGCGCAATCCGTTTCCGCAAAACGCCGCTCCCAATGGCTTGCCGTTAGAACTTGTACCGGATGCGGTTTTGGGAGATGTTGACACGCTGGAAGTCGCTTGTTTGTGGAGCGATGAACTCGGAACAAGCGAAGCGTGGTATCGCTTGCTTAATCTTGGAATTCCGGTTGCGCCTTCCGCCGGAAGCGACACGATGCACAATTTTTATCGCACAATGGCAATCGGTTCGACACGTATTTATGCCAAGCCGGATGGAGCGATGAATCTGCCGAACTATCTCGAAGCCGTGCGCCGAGGTCGCAGTTTTGTAACTAACGGTCCGATGATTAAGTTTAATGTAAACGGCGCGGAAGCAGGAGGCGTGGTTAACGCCCCGCCGAATCAAGCTGTGCAGTGGAAGCTCGATGCATGGTCTTCTCTACCAATTGAAAAAGTCGAAGTTCTGGTTAATGGTCAAGTAGCGTGGAGCGGAAAAGGCTTAGAGGCAGCCGGACACAAAACATTCTCCGGGAGCATCAATGCACCGCAGGGGGGCTGGATTGCGGCGCGGGTTTACGGTGGCGCAGTTCAACCGCCAATGATGGACAGTTATCCGTTTGCCCACACCGCACCGATTTGGTTTAACCGGATAGGAAGCTCTGATGTTGATGCGGCTCGCCGTTCAGCGCAAGACCTCCTGCGCTGGTTGGACATTGCTGAGAAGAGACTAAACGAAGGTTATGCTGGCTCGCCTGCTGTTAAGTTGCAACAACGCTTTGCCCAAGCTCGCCGGAATCTGCAGATGCAGATCAAGTAAAGATTCATGATCGAATGTTTTTAGACATAATATTCGGCAACATCTGTCCAAGCTTTTTGCAAAGAACAGAAAACCTTAAGCCTTTTTCCTTATATCTGAGACTTCCAAAGTATAATAAATCACTCAAATGAAATTACTTCTTTTTGACGACAGTTATCGTTATCTCCGCCGGATACTGTTTTGAGTGATGAACTGCATTGTGAGCAATAACGCCCTTGGTTTCGTCGTAGTTATTTCCGCCAGTGTTCAGATTGCGGTCGAAGCGGGGAAAATTGCTACTTGAAATTTCAATCCGAATCCGATGTCCGGGAGCGAAATAATTGCTGGTCATCATCGGCTGGAATTTTACTTTATAAACTTTGTTCGCCTGCACCCAGACCGGAGGTTTATCGTATCCTTCGCGGTAACGCATGCGCTGGATCGTTTCATCCAGATTGTATGACCGCCCGGAACGGATTGTGCTTTCTGACAAATTATCGAGAAAGCGTTTTTCTTTTATAAATTGAGCGTGTAGTTCATCAATAGAAAAAGGACTCATTTTCTTTCCTCTAATCCGCTAGTCAATTAAGCTAACGGCATCTATGAAGATTGAATCTAAGTCCTTAAGTCTATGATAGTTAATGGCTTGGGACAGAATCGAACTGCCGACACGCGGATTTTCAGTCCGCTGCTCTACCAACTGAGCTACCAAGCCAGATGTAACTTACTTTTTCTCTCATACTCACCAGTCAATTTTTTAAATCCACAACCAGCAAATACTAGAGGACTCCGCTTTTTAGCAAATAGCTACTGGCGAAATTCGGATTATAGGAAATGGAGAAGAATTATGCAACTGGCTAAGCTTTTTGGGGAGACTAAATGAATGTTGACAGATTTGCTGCTAAATACTCTGAATATTTCGGCTGCCTTCTTTTCTTCAATTTTCGTTCATTATAAAATTAAACAAACAATTCAACTGCTCGCCCTGTGCTTCTAATATCTGGAAAAACTGATATGTTAAAAGCCCATCAGTGTCATAATTCTCAGCTTTTGATGCTCAATCAACAATCGATTGCAGCAATTTTCAACAGCTTTTTCCGGACTTAGCCACCATCTAATAATTCTGTAAGCCTTTCGGCAACCGTCTGTTACAACATAGGATTTGTTTTTTTCTCTGATACAAACGTCCACAATTCATTTATTGCAATCGTCTGAATACTTCTTTAAGCAATTTCCTTCTTGCGCTTTGACGGAAGTTTTCACTTGATAATGTATTGATAATTAACTTTAAGCTGGCTTTCGAGGTAGAGTAACTTGATTACTACGCACATAGAATCTGATAGCTTTTTCTCTGACTTCATTCAAGCAATCTTGTTGCTTTGGTTCAGACACATAGTTTTTACCGCATTCTTGACATAAAAAGCGTGGTGAGCAGCGGTTCTTATCCGACCTGATTTGTTTTTCGCTTAGTTTGCAGAAAGGACGTTCAAGCATCTGCAAGGATTACTTTATCAATGCTCCTTTACTCACCTAGTAAATTCGCTGGTTTAGCCGCTCTATATATTTTTCTCATCAACTGGCGCAAACTGTTATGGGGCGATGTAATCACCGCTGATTTCACCGATAAGTATGGCAGTGTAATTTTCATCAAAAGCTGGGTTGTTCAACACACCGTATGTTTTCGATGTAGGAGTCAGTATCCAATTACCTGCTTGTCCGGTATTGGCATTTGGTCCGTTCGCCGCCACGTAACGCAAAATCTGTGTCGCATCAAACGCTGAAATGTCATTTGAACCGTCTGTATCTGCTGCCAGTTGTTGACTGGCGTTCAAGGCATTTGGTCCTGTTCCGCCCGCGGCGACATGACGTAGGACGAGAGTTGCGTCAAATGCTGTGATGCCGTTAGCGCCGCCTGATTTTGTTATCGTAACGATGTATTGACCGCCGCCGGTTAAATTCTCCAACAAATATGCGCCGGCTCTATCGGTTGTAACATTTGCCGAAGTTGTGCCTGTCGCAGATACAGCCACGCCGGAGACGCCTTTCTGCGTATCTAATGCATAGATTACTCGCCCGGAGATGACGTTGGTCGGAGCGCCTTTGCATTTTCCGGCACTTTGCGCATTGTAAATGGCTAGGATTTCAGTTGCCGACAATGCGCGGTTGAAAATTTCCACTTCGTCAATCAATCCGCTGAACCATAGCTGATTTCTATCGAATGCATAGCCATTTCCGATTCTCAGTGGTACCGTGGAAACGGTTCGGGAAACGTTCGAAAGTGGAGTTGTGTTTTCCAGAACACCGTTAACATACATTCGCAATTCGGACGAATTCCAAGTTGCGGCAACGTGATACCAAACGTTGGACTGGATTACAGTCGTTGATTTGACGAAACTGCCTCCTCTAATGAAAAGGACAAACTTATCGTCAGTCATCGCGGCGAGGTCTAAATCATTACCAAAGTCGCCTTTCGTGATAATCTCCATAATCCTTCCGGCTTGAGACGGCGTTTGATTGAATTTAACCCAGGCATCGAGCGTTGCGGCAACCTGCGGGTCTTGCACACCGAGAGAAGGCATTTCGACGTAATCGTTCACACCGTCGAAAGAGAATGCCTGTCCGACCATTCCGGGCGCTGTTGTCGCACCGTTAAAGAAAGCGCCGTTATTGTGAACGCCGCTGATGTCATTGGCATTTCCGTCCCCCGCATACCAGCCTACCATTCCCGAAGGCGGCGCAACGCACGCTTGTGGAGCTGTCACAGTCAGCGTGTAATTTGTTTCGATCGCGTTGCCGTTTGAATCGAAAGCTCGAACGGTAAAATTATAAGTTCCCGTTTGAGTTGGTGTACCTGAAATCACGACCGCCGCCTGAGGCGAAAACAGTTTGTATTCCTCGAATAATTGGCTCGGACAAGGATTGATTCCCGATAATCCCGGCGGAAGCTGCCCGCCGGATATGCAGTAATTATAAGTCACTCCGTTTTGCACGTTGTCGGCAGCAATCGTGACGCTGTAACCGGATTGGCTGACAATGCCGGATGGCAGAGTTGCCGCGTAATTTGAAGAAGCGCCAACAACTTCAAAAGCCCCAATGTCAGCGCGTGATGAATTGTTATTATCGCCGTCCTGCGGGCGGGAAACGCCTCGTTGATCTGTCGCGGGCGGATTCGCAGGGTCTGCCGCGTCAATTGCCGGGCTGTTAAGCGAAGGATTTGAATTTTTAAGCAAAGCGTGTGTCATTGTCGCGCCGCCGTAATTTCCAAGAGGGGCGAGTTTTGCATTGAGCGGATTTGCGGCACTTCCGGTCTGATCGCCTGGGCTGGTGAAGCCGGTAGCCGTACCAACAACACCAACCAAATTATAGCCTTGCGATGTGAACGTTCCCATCACATCGGGATTTGTGACGGCGTTATTGCCTGCAAAAATGCTGTTGCGAGTGGTAAAAGGTCCGTTTGCGCCCCGAATTCCCCCTCCCGAACTTGAACCGTTGGTCGCAGTGTTATTGGTAACGGTGACATTTATTAAAGTAAATGCTTGCTGATTCTGTTTTTCAATGCCCGCGCCTCCAAAAACGGTTGTATTTCCGCTTATGGTTGAATTGGTAATGGTAACAACTCCCTGACCGCAAAGAATGCCGCCGCCGGCGTTATTGGAAGAGTTTCCACTGATGGTTGTGTTTTCGATTGTTGTCGTTATGGTAGCAGAAGTCTGAGTATGAATTCCGCCCCCGTTTGCGCCTGTTGTTTGATTGTTGCTGATCGTCGAATTTGTCACAATCAATTGACCGTTGTTACTGATTCCGCCGCCCTGAGTTTTGGAGGTATTGCCTGAAACGATTGAGTTATTAATTGTTACCTGATTTAGTCCGTTAACGGTCAGATTTGAATTGTAAACGCCACCGCCTTCGCCGCTACTGGCACCTGTTGCCTGGTTGTTGCTGATTATCGAGTTTGTGATATTTAACTGCCCGCCGTGATTGACGACGCCGCCGCCCTGTGCTTTTGCGAAAAAGCCGCTCGTGCTTGTTGCCATATTATTGGAAATAATTACATCCGTCAGATTTAAAATGATTCCGTTGCCGTTAAACACGCCCGCTCCCAGATCATCGGTAATTGCTCCGCCAGTTATTTTCATGCCGCTGATAGTAACGGTTCTACCGGAGGAAAAACCAGCGTGAAAAACCCGGCTCGCGTTATTGCCCGAAACGGTTAAAAAATTTGGACCCGGTCCTTGAATCGTTAAGGTTTTGCCAATTACCAGTTGCCCGTTGGTTAAAGTAATTGTCTTTGATGAATTAAAAAACGAGCTAAATTTAATCGTATCGCCCGTTGCGGCTGCGGACGCGATTGCTTCGCGCAGGCTGCAATCCGGATTGCCGCCTTGAACGCAGGTCGTATTGCGGTCGCTGTCTGTAGTAACGAAAATATCCGTGGCTGGAACATTTGAAACTAATAAACAAATGAAAAAAATAAAAAATGTCGTTCTTTGCGTTAGGGGATTTTGAGTGTTTCTCATTGTCTTTGCTTCCTTTCACTTGACGAATCAAGCCGGGAGAATTGAGCTTTGATTGCAGATTGAAAATTAAACTGAAGTCATAATCAAAACGCTTTCTTGAAAAAGCGAGTTTTTACAGACGCGATGCTGCCCGCCCGCGCGCCAGCCAGCGACAGACGCTTTGAGTTTTGACCTGAGCGAAGGCGGCTGTCTGCGCCGTTGTCAAATGTTCGCTTGAGTTTTGGCAAAAGGAACAATACAACCGGGAAGGAATTATGACAATTCGTTCGCGCTCGATTGCCTTGATTTCGATTCGTTTAATCATAGTAATTTGATTTCTCCGGTAATGAATTAAAGCGTCCAATCGCCGTCAACTTCTCCAATCAGAAAAGCCATGTAATCTTCGTTCGGAAATGAAGCGTTTAGCGGCGAATAATTGCGCGAAGGAACCTCAAACTTCCAATTACCGACTTGTCCGGTGTTGGCATTGCTGCCGTTTGCTGCGACATAGCGAAGGATTTGTGTCGCATCAAATGCCGTCACGCCCGTGTCTGCGTCAGTATTGGCTGCTATACGTTGATTATGTGTTAAAGCGCAGTTCGCTCCGGCAGCGACGCAGCGCAAAACTAAGGTTGCATCAAAAGCCGTGATTCCGTTTTTGTCCGTTGTCTTTGTTAGGGTAACGGTGTAATTGCCGCCGTTCGATAAATTCGAGAGCGAATAATGTCCCGTTGAATTGGTGTTAACCGACAGAGTTGACGAACCGGTCGCTCCTATTGCGACATTGGAAACTGATTTTGCAGGATTCACTCCGTATTTAACCGTTCCGGCAATGGTTTTGCCGCTCGTACAAGCGGCGGGTTGAAACGATCTAAAGTTCAAACGGTAAGAATAAATCACGCCGTAGTGAGGAAAGAAATAATCTTTCACGCTGAGCGTCCAAGTTCCGTTCGGATTTTGACCGTTAAACGCTGAAAGCGGGCTGTTCGGTCTGAATTTTCCGGTCAAAGGTCCCGATGTCTCGCTCGCTCCCGGACAGGCGTCGTCAACCAAGATTAGTGCCGAATCGTCGAGCGTGGTATTAACGAAACTGTCCGATTCGCACCCAGCTAAATTGCCCGACAAACCTTTGATCCAATAAATCAATCTGACCGTCGTGCCTTGTGGCGAAGTTAAATTTATGTCCAAATCACCGATTCTGGAATGATAAATTCCGGGCAAATTTGAAGGGCTGCCAAGCTTTTCTGTGATAATAAAATCCAAATCCTGAATTGTTCCGGAAACGCCGCTGACGTTGACTGTTGTTGTTCTTTCCTCGTTAGCGGAGACGGTTACCGGATCGCCGGCGTAATCAAAGATTTGTCCCGGCGAATCGTCTCTGCCGACCGGAAGCGCGTAAGTTACGGTTCCCAAATTTGCCGCCCCGTCCGTTAATGCAAGCGTGAGAGTGATCGTTGAATCAGGAACCACGTTTTGATTAACCGTAAAAGTAAAGGGGCGCGTCTTCGGAGTTCCGTCAAGGCTTAACGTGCCGTAGTTTTGCGCCGCTCCCGGATTTGTTACTCCGCCCCCGGGCAGAAGCGTCGCCGTTAAATTCGTGGTCGGATTGCCTTCGATGAATTTCAAGCTGAGATCAACCGTCATTGTTTCGCCCGGATCGGCGGCGTTGTTCCCGGCGCAGGATTCGCTCCTAATCACGGCTGTGGTTGCGTCAACGTCTGCGCCGTTCAAACATAAATTAACGCTCGTTGTACCGCCGTTTGTTACAATCACATTGGTGGAAGTCGCCAAAGCCGGAAGTATATTGTCTTTTCCGGCACTTACGGCATAAGTTCCCGGCGCAGCTACGATGTTTGAGATTAAATTCCCGTTCGCGCCCGTCGTCCGAATAAAATTTCCGGCTTTTGCCGCCTCTCGCGCGTTATTGACCGGCGCTCCTGTACCGCAAAATGTAACGTTCGCGGCAATTTGTCCTTTCGGCTGCGGCGTGCAGCTCGGAAATTTAAATTTTCCGATCCGCGTATTCCATCTAAACGGATTGAGATTAGTGTCTCCCTGATTCTCAAGAATGCGGTATTCATTGGTGTACCAGAAAGTGCAGTTGTCCGACGGGTCAACTGTCATCAAACTGTAATTGCCCCAATGACTGGTAGTGTGAGAACCAAAGCCTCCCTGAAAGCCGGTGCCTGCAAACATCAGGGCTTCTCCTTCATTCATCACGCCCGCCGGTGTTTGTCCGCCGGTTCGCCCAGCCAAAAAAATACTCGGAAATTGCCCGGCTTTAGGACCCGAACGCGAAAATCCGAGCGCAAGATTGCCTTGGTTATCCTGAGCAATGCTGCCGTTCCAGCGGTTCAGACCAGCATTCCCGCGCGTATCGGGCGGCGCCGGATCAGGATCGGGCGCGTGCGTTCCCTGATCGAAAACGCTCAGTGCGCCAGCAGGGCTGCGTCTGAGTTCAGTCCAGCGCGGCGCGGCTTGATATTCGGCGGCAGTGGTCGGCGCAACACCGCTGACGTTGACCGTCCAGTTCATCACGTAAGAATTGACCGGATTGTTTGCCGAACCGAGATTGCGGTAAGCGACGCGATACATTAAAGAATTAGCGAGTGAATTAAGATTTCTGTACGACTCCGTCGGCTGTTCAATGTCGGCGCGCCCGGTTTGATTCGAGGGACCCGGCGCCGGATCGCGCGCGTCAAAAGCGGCGACCGCAACAGCCGGTTTCGCCGTCAAAGTCGAGCTTGCAGGATTCGCATAATTCGGAACAAACTCGTAGCTCAACAAGCTGTCGGTTCTACCCGCGCCGTACTCATCTGCGTCCATTTCAAAAAATATTTGCGGAGTTCCAGCCGGAGGCGGCACATAACCGTCAATATCCGAAGGCACCGGTATTGAACCTGTAATTAGCGGTTGTGAAAAATAAACAAAATTGGCGGACGGATCGCCGGAAATCAATTTCTCGCGGTTAAAAGCGTAGAGACCGATTGTATCGCAGGTGTTTCCGGCACATTCGAGGTTGCTTAAATAATAACCGTCCGTCCAAACTCCCATCTGCGTAAACAAAACGACTTTATTGACGGGCGTCTTGAAATGATAAATATACCAACTGCCGGTCGGGTCACCGGTTTGCGAAACGGCAATGCATTCATTCTGAGCCTGCGGACCCTGAATCCGGCTGATAATCCAACGGTCAGCCAACGGGTCGTAATTAACCATTACTTTCCATGGAGGAGCAAAAGGATTAATAGTATCCGCGCGGCACGGATTACTTGCGGGAAACGCGGAAAACAAAGCGGCAAGTTTGGTAACTCCCGTGACGGGCGCTCCGGTCGTCTTGTCATAAATGCGAAATACGTCAAAGTAAACCGATTGGAAGTAATGATTCAGACCAGCATCGCCAACAATGTCCGGCGGAGCGCCGGTATTGTTATAAATATTGTAAACGTCGCTCCCGGAAATGCCTTCTATCGTGAATGATGGCGTGGGCATTGCCTGCGAAGCGCGCGATTGGCTCAACACCCGGCTGAGCGGCGCTAACAGGTCTTCAAATTCCAAATCTTTTGCCCAAGGCTTGGAAAGCATACGTCCAAAATTAGTGAGGTTGGTTTCCGCTTCTTTGGAAACTTCAAGCGGCGCGATTCCATTCATCGCTTCCGGCATGGATTTTAGCTCCGGCGTAACGGCAAAAGCTTCGGCGGTTTTTGAAATCGGTCCTTGTGGAATTTGATTCGCGTTTAAATTAATTCCAGCTGCTATTCCGACCGGCGCGTCGCCAATTGTGCGGTGAGCATTATCGCTTCCTTCAACGTAATTGGTTGAAAACGTATAACAAACGGCGGCGCTAAAGATTGCAATCAAGATTACAAATTTTAAAACAATTCGGTGGCGAAACATTTCTTGACTCTCCAAAAAACGAAATAAGGACCAGTGACCTAATTAGCAGGTCTGCAAACGAAACAAAGCGCGCGATTAAATTTGACGACAAGCCGGAGCTAAATTACGGTAATCTCGATTCTTTTTTTGAACATCGTAAATTGCGGACAGGCTCTTGCTTTTGCAGTGTGTTAATTGTAAATTTTGCGCAGATAAAAATCCTGCAAAATTACCGAAATAAAACCGAAAAAAAACTGCCGGAGGTCGTAAGATGGCGGTTGAATTCAGTAAAAGCTATGTTTTAGACGAATTTCGGATTGAACCCGAAAAACGCCTTCTTCTCCGCGACAACAAACCTGTGCGCCTCGCCAACCGTCCGTTTCAGGTTTTGCTTTATCTGATCGAAAACCGCGACCGCATTGTTACTCGCGCCGAGCTGCTCGAAAAATTCTGGGACGGGCGCGACGTTTATGATGAAGCCTTGACCAAATGCGTCGGCGCGATTCGTAAAGCTCTCAACGAAAACCCGGAAAATCCTCGTTTTATCGAAACTCGCTGGGCAGAAGGCTATCGTTTTATCGGGCAGGTTACAGAAGAATCGAATTATTCGGAGCTTTCCGGCTTCGCCATTGAAAAAGTCAGCGAAACAAAGTTAGTAATCGAAGAAATTGTCGAGACCGATTCGCCCGTTTCTGAAAAAATCATTCCCGCGAACGCGGCAAGACAGCTTTCCACGCAAAAAAGATTTCCCTGGAAAGCGGGTGCCGTTGCTGTTATTGGAATCGTTTCGATTACGCTCGGCTTTTTGATTTTGCTGCGTTTAAATGCAAATCAAAACGAAAATCTTGCGCCTGCGCGATTTGATTCAGTCGCCGTTTTGCCTTTAAAAAATCTCTCAACTAAACCGGAAAGCGAGATTTTCAGCGATGGTTTGACCGAAAGCTTGATTAGCGAATTGTCGAAAATTGAAAATTTAAAAGTCATTTCGCGCAATTCAGTTTTCGCTTTCAAAAATAAAGACACAGACCCGCGCGAAATCGGTAAAAAGCTCGGTGCGGCTACTGTTTTAGAAGGAACCGTCCGCGAGAACGGCGAAATGTTGCGAGTTGAAGTTCGATTGGTGAACACTGCAAACGGACAAATTTTGTGGAACAGTGACAATTTCGACCGCGCGCCCGGAGACGTTTTTGAGATTCAAGACGATATCGCCCGAAATGTCGCAACTCGACTTAGATTGAAACTGACTTCCACTGACGAAGAACGGCTCGCGCACCGGCAAACCAAAAACGTGGAAGCCTATCAAGCCTATGTCAAAGGGCGCTATTTCTGGAAGAAAAAAGACGCCGAAAATCTTGAAAAAGCGCGCCGTTTTTTTGAAGAAGCCGTTCGGCTGGATCCTAATTATGCTCTCGCTTACGCGGGTTTGGTTGATTATTACAATATGGGAATCTGGTACGCCGGATTTCCACCTCAACAAGCCGCGGAAAGCGCCAAACGCGCGGCTTCGAAAGCCGTCGAATTGAATCCGGAACTGCCTGAGTCCTACCTCAATCTGGCGCATATTGCGGCTGTTGAGTGGGATTGGGAAAAGAATCGGAAATATTTGGAGCGCTCATTGGAGCTATCGCCGAACGAGGCACAGGCGTGGCAAAGCTACGCTTTTTATCTGCTCAACGTCGAAGGAAAAAAGGGGGAAGCGCTCGAAGCAATAAGGCGCGCGCAGGAACTTGATCCCCTTTCGCGCAGCATTAACACGGATGTCGGCGTGATGCTAACGCATCTCGAACGTTACGACGAAGCAATCACGGCATTCAAAGAAGCTCTGGAAACAGACCCTCAATTTGCCGACACTCACTGGAATCTCGCACGCACGCTGGAACGCAAAGGCGATTATGAACAAGCGTTTCCAGCTTTCCTCGAATCAGCCAGATTAAATGGTTTCTCGGAAGAGTATCAGAAGGACTTACGCGCCGAATTTGAAAAGGAGGGAATTCGCGGTTACTGGCTGAAATCTCTCGAGTTTGCGAAGAAAGATACAAGCGTATGGAAGGCGGCGATTTATTCGCGTCTGGGCGAGAAGGATTTGGCAATCGAACACCTCGAACGCGCCTTTGCCGCGCGCGAGCCGTTGATGGTTAATTTGAAATCCGAATACTTCTTTGATTCTCTCCGCTCAGATCCGAGATTTACGGATTTGCTGCGCCGGGCTGGTTTGAATGAATAATCACGTAACCGGCTCAATTTTCGGCTGTGCGGCATTAAATATCGTATGCGCGGCAACCGTTGCGATAATCACGATTCCGCCGATTATCGCCCAATTTGAAGGCTTTTCCCCCAACAAAAAGAAAACCCAAACCGGATTGAGCAGCGGTTCGATAAAACCGATAATTGAAGCGTCGAGTGAGCGGACGCCCTTCGAAACGCCGTAAGTGAATAGATAATAAGCTAGACCAATTTGAAAAACTCCGAGAAAACCGACGCCCAGAACGTCCTGAAGCGTCCAGACCGACGGATTTGGAATGATAAACGGCAGCATTATCGAAACGCCAAGCAGATTGCCGTAAAAAACCGAAACCGCCGGATTTTTTTTGAGCATTACGGGATGTCGCAAAAGCGTAAAATAAATTCCGAAAAATACGCCCGAAGCGAGCGCCAGCAAATTGCCTTGAAACTGCGATTCGGCGGAAAGCTCCGCGCTCGGCGCAGCGTCCAGGAAAAACAGAGACATTCCGGCAAGGCAAAAAACGACCGTAAATAAATCCGTAAAACGAAACTTTTCTTTCAAAACGAGCGGAGCGAGCAGCAAAATGTAAATTGGCGCGGTGTATTGCAGAAAAATCGCGTTGGCGGCGGTCGTCCATTTCGTCGCAATCGCAAAACACGACAGCGTACCGGCGTAAAAAAACGCGCTCAAAAGCGTAAAACCGTCGAGCCGCAAGCCTTTTTTGTAAGTCAGCAAACCGATCGTCAAAGCCGCGAGCAGACAGCGCCCGGCGTTAACTTCAAAGCCGGAAACCGCAGTCATTTTGATAAAAAGACCACCCGTGCTCCACAGAAAAACCGCCGCCAAGACATAAATTGTCGGCGGCAGCGAGGAGAGTTTTGAAGTCGTTTCGTTCACTAAAAATTATGAAACCACAGATTGACACAGATAAACACGAGATAAATCAAATCGAATAAAATCCGTGTCTATCTGTGCAAATCTGCGGTTTCTTTTCAATTTATAAAAGTTGATTTTTCTTTGAATCGTCCTGGACAATTGTGCGCGTTTGTTTGGCGGTCGTCGTTGCCGGTTCGAGAATTTCTTCCGGCACGTTTTCTTTGTAAAGCTGTTTGCCGAAAACGCCGTTCCAGGGCGGAATGACGATTGAAACCGCGCCGGTTGTTTGGGCTTGGCAAGCGAGACGGATAATCGGTTTTGGTTCGTCCGAGAAAAGATAACCGAAACGCCGCATTGATTTAGCTTCCTTGCGTTCAACCGCCGAGAGCTTTTCAGCGCCGCCGAGCACGCCGACCCAGCAGGTTCCGCAAGCCGCCGAACGGCATTCGACCGGAATCACGCCTTCGATACAGCGCGGGTCTTTTTCCAGCCAGTTTTGCGATTGATCACGCTGCGCGGCGGAAGCGATTTCTTCTTCATTAATCGCTCTAAATTTCGCATTGTTTTGGTTTTCGTCCCAAACAACAGTCCATTGTTTGTCAACCGTTTTCAGAAAACCCAAGAAACCTTGCGAATCGTCTTTGGCGCGCTCGGCGAGAACTGATTTCGCCGATTTTTTCGCGTTTTGACTGTCAATCGAAATAGTTCCGGGCGCAGCTTTCAGTTTTTCCAGACCGACTTGAACGAGCGTCATCAAGCCGACAGCCGTAATGCCGACGAGCAACGATTTATCAACGGCAATTTTGTCAGCGACAGATTTGGCGATGTTTCGGATTTCCGTTGCCAAATCGGAAATCGAACCGTTTGCGCTTTGGGCGCGGGCGACGATCGCGTCTTTGGTTTCGCGCCAGAAGCGATGCCCGTAAAGAAAATGATGCGAGCTGTCAATTTGTTCCGAAAGTTCGAATTTACCTTGCAGCAGGAACTTGCGAATCAATTCCTGCTTGTCTTCTGCCGTAGAAAGCGCGCGGAAAAGTGAGAGAGGAAAAAACTTAAACCAAATCTGGGTAGCTGCACGATCAACTTCGTGAATTTCGGGCAGCAAATCGTTTAAGACTTTTTCCCAAGCCTGTTCATCGTGTTTGTCTAAAAATTGTTCAAATGTCGTTTTCATAAAAGCCTCGTAAATAAATTCAGATTAAAAAGATTAGAGAAAGACAAAAGCCGTAATTTAGCAGGCTTTTGTCTTTTGCTCAAATCCGTTTTGTGTTAAGTTAGCGCTGCTATTTCAATTTCAGCATAAGTGGGAGTGTTTGAAATGGATAGAAGAATCGCCTTCCTTAAAAAACAGATACTTTCCGATTTACATCGTGAATGGACAATCGAAGAAATGGTTCAAGAAGTCGAGGTTTCAGTTTCGCGGCTTCAGAAGTCCATAAAGCGGTAATTTGTAAAAAGCACAGCCTTTGCATAATTAAAGGCTGTGCTTTTAAGTGTTTCATTTATTAGCAAAAAAATCTTTTGAAGTAGAAGCAAAATTATGAAAGAGAAAGGACAATTCGGAAATATAAGCAAAATAATCGTCCTTCTTTTACTATTTATCTTAATTGCTTCATTCAAAACTGGCTATGCACAAGACGACGTAATTCGTGTTGATACGGATTTAGTTTTGATTCCCGCAACCGTACTAGATCGTGATGGTCGTTACGTCACTAATCTCAAAAAAGAAGATTTTCAGATATTCGAGGATGGCATCGAGCAGGAGGTCTCGCTTTTTGAGCCAACAGAGCAACCTTTTACCGTTCTACTTTTGCTTGATAGAAGCGGCTCGATGGGCAGACATATGGAGGAATTAGCCAATGCCTCCAGCACTTTTGTTAAACAACTTCGCCCGAACGATCAGTTGATTGCCGCCACGTTTGCAAATAATGTTGACGTGCTGTTTCAGGCTACAAAAATCAAGGATTTAGGAAAAGGTATCAAACTCCGACCACATCCGGCAGACAATAACACAATGATTTATGATGCCGTTGATTTTGCTCTAAAAAAAATGAAGAAAGTTCGCGGTCGCAAAGCTATCGTTTTGTTTTCAGACGGGGCTGGCACGGAACTTCTGGCTTCACCAAAAAGTAATCTACGCGATGCAGAAGAACAAGAAGCATTTATTTATACCGTGCAATTCAATACGTTCACCGCACCACATCCAAAATCAAATGTGAAGGCGTTTTATAAAGCAGTTGAAGTTGCTAACAATTATATGCGAGATTTGGCGCAAGTAACAGGCGGACGAAGCTACAACATAGAAGATATTGCAAACTTAGATGAAACCTTCAGTCTAATCGCCAACGAACTTGGTCAGCAATACAGCTTAAGCTATTACCCGAAAATAGAAGCCGGACAAAAACGAGAGGTAAGACAAATCAAAGTCAAAGTTCGTCAGCCGAATTTAGTTGTTAGAGCGAGGGAAAGCTATGTTATCGAGCCAAAGTAATAATTTACTTTTACTTCAATGTTTTCGGGCTCGCTTTGTACGCTTGACAACATTTTCACAAACTTGTATAGTCTTAAATTTCGGACAGCACGTCTGGAGCAGACAAACAGCGACGCTTAAAAATTCTGGAAAGCAGGGAAGCGTTGGGGTTGACAATTATTGTGGCGTAAATCGGGCGAACCAACGTCCGGCGGCAAATGAGCCAAATCAAAAAGAAGCCTTTTCAAGTAAGAAAAAGAGCCACGCCACAGAAAAGTCGAGAGTTTGATTGAAGGAAGAACCCTTCAAGTAAAAAGTTTTTAATTTTAAGCAAGCAAAGCAAACCGCTTGCGCTGACTGCCGAACGAGTTTCGGTAAGAGGCAGGTATAAGGTTGCTTTTCGTTTTTATTTAGGAAACAGCAACAAGATTTTAGAAAAATATGCCGACAATTTCACAGTTAGTCCGCAAAGGTCGTACAGACGTTAAATACAAAACCGCGAGTCCCGCGTTGCAGTCGAATCCGCAAAAACGCGGCGTTTGCACTCGCGTTTACACGCAAACGCCGAAAAAACCGAACTCGGCTCTGCGCAAAGTCGCCCGCGTTCGTCTAACAAACGGAATCGAAGTCACGACTTACATTCCGGGCATCGGACACAATTTGCAGGAGCACTCGATCGTGTTGATTCGGGGCGGTCGTGTTAAGGATTTGCCGGGTGTGCGCTATCACGTTATTCGCGGAACGCTCGATTCGACCGGCGTTGCCAATCGCAACCAGGGTCGTTCGAAGTACGGCGCGAAACGCCCGAAAGCCGGCGGAAAAGGTGCGCCAGCAGCTAAGGGCGGAGCAAAGAGAAAATAGTTTTTAACTGAGAGTTATTGAATTATGCCGAGAAGAAGAGTTGCCGCAAAAAGAGACGTTTTACCTGATCCGGTTTACAGCAATGTGCTGGTCACGAAGTTTATCAACGGCGTAATGCTGCAAGGCAAAAAATCAACCGCCGAAAAAATTTTTTACAGCGCGATGACGCGCGTCGCTGAAAGACTCGGCGAAGAGCCGATGAAGATTTTCAAGCGCGCGGTTGACAACGTCAAACCGCAAGTGGAAGTCAAATCCCGTCGTATCGGCGGCGCGACCTACCAGGTGCCGATTGAAGTCAGCTCGGAACGCCGCAACACGCTGGCGATTCGCTGGATTGTCAATTACGCGCGCAATCGCGGCGAAAAATCAATGGAAGAAAAGTTGGTCGGCGAAATTATGGATGCCGCTTCGAATCGCGGCAACGCCGTCAAGAAAAAAGAAGACACGCACCGTATGGCGGAAGCCAACAAAGCGTTTGCACATTACAGATTCTAGTATTTAGTCCTTTGTCCTTTGTCCTTTGTCGGGTTTGGCAAAGAGCAAGGGACTGATGTAAAGGACAAAAAGCAATGGCTGAGAAACAGATTCCTTTAGATAAGTTTAGAAACATCGGGATTATGGCGCACATTGACGCGGGTAAAACCACGACAACCGAGCGCGTGCTTTATTACACCGGCGTTTCGCACAAAATCGGCGAAGTTCACGAAGGCACAGCCACGATGGACTGGATGGAACAGGAACAAGAGCGCGGCATTACGATCACTTCGGCTGCGACGACCTGCTTCTGGACACGCAACAAAATTGAACACCGCATTAATATTATTGATACACCGGGTCACGTTGACTTTACGATGGAAGTCGAACGCTCTTTGCGCGTTCTCGACGGCGCGGTTGCGGTTTTTGACGGGGTTGCCGGCGTTGAGCCGCAATCCGAAACCGTTTGGCGTCAAGCCGATAAATACGGCGTACCGCGTATCTGCTTTATCAATAAATTAGATCGCGCCGGAGCTTCGTTCTATCGCTCGTTCGATTCGATTTTAACTCGTTTGGGCGCAAATGCGGTCGCTTTGCAAATCCCGATTGGCGCTGAAGATAAATTTTTGGGCGTGGTTGATTTGCTGCAAATGAAGGCGCTTCTCTGGAAGGACGAAACCAAAGGCGCTGAATACGAAACGACCGATATTCCGGCTGATTTGCAGGCTGAGGCGCAGGAATGGCGCGACAAATTAGTCGAAGCCGTTTCAAGCATTGACGACGATTTGATGATGAAATACCTCGAAGGCGAGGAAATCTCCGAAGACGAGCTTCGCGCCGCTCTTCGTAAAGGCACGATTGCTCTGCAAATCGTTCCGGTCGTTACCGGCTCCGCTTTCAAAAACAAAGGTGTTCAAACAATGCTCGACGCGGTAGTGGATTTTCTGCCCAGCCCGCTCGATATTCCGGCGGTCGAAGGCACGAATCCGAAAACCGGCGAAATTGTTCAACGTCCGGCTGATCCGAAAGCGCCGTTTGCCGGTCTCGTTTTCAAGCTGATGGCTGACAAGCACCTCGGACAGCTTTCGTTCGTCCGCATTTATTCCGGTACGGTTGAATCCGGTTCCTACGTTTACAACCCGATTAAAAATCAGAAAGAACGCGTTGGTCGCTTGATGCGTATGCACGCGAACAAACGCGAGGATATTGAAAGCGCGTCAGCAGGTGAAATTATCGCCATCGGCGGTATGAAGAACGTCACAACGGGCGAGACGGTTTGCGACGAGAAGGAGCACGTCGTTCTCGAGTCTATGGAATTCCCCGATCCGGTTATCCGTGTTGCAGTCGAACCTAAAACGCGCCAGGATCAGGACAAAATGGGAATCGCGCTTTCGCGTCTTGCTCAGGAAGATCCCTCCTTCCGCGTTAATACAGACCACGAAACCGGTCAGACGATTATCGCCGGAATGGGCGAACTTCACCTTGAGATCATCGTTGATCGAATGAAGCGTGAATTCGGCGTTGAAGCGAACGTCGGTAAACCGCAGGTCGCTTACCGCGAAACCATTACAGTTCCGGCACCAGGTAAGGAAATCTTCAAGAAACAATCTGGTGGTCGCGGTCAATTCGGGCACGTTGAGCTCGAAATCGAACCAGCACCGGGCGAAGGTTACGTTTTTGAAGACAAAATCACGGGCGGTGTTATCCCGCGTCAATTTATCAAGCCGGTTATGGAAGGTATCGAAGATGCGATGCGTCGCGGATTT
This sequence comes from Acidobacteriota bacterium, assembly GCA_030863175.1. GTDB lineage: Bacteria > Acidobacteriota > Blastocatellia > Pyrinomonadales > Pyrinomonadaceae > JALZCH01. The sequence goes on from JALZCH010000052.1 coordinate 22,367, forward strand.
CTCGCCGGTTACGAATTGGTTGATATTCGCGCCAAGCTGGTTTTCGGTTCATACCACGAAGTTGACTCGGACGAACGTTCGTTTCACATTGCCGGTTCGCTCGCATTTCAGGATGCCGTTAGAAAAGCGAAACCTGTTCTGCTCGAGCCGATTATGCGGGTCGAAGTCGTTACGCCGGAAGAATATATGGGCGCAGTCAACGGCGATTTAAACCGTCGCCGCGGGCAAATCGAGAAAATGGAACCGCGTCCAGGCGGCGTTCAAGTCGTTACGGCTTATGTTCCGCTTTCGGAAATGTTCGGCTATACAACGGATTTGCGTTCTTCAACACAGGGACGCGCTACTTCGACAATGCACTTTGAGCGTTATGACCAAGCGCCGAAAAACGTCGCTGATGAAGTCATTGCTAAAGTTAAAGGTGCAAGCAGCTAAGTAATTTTTTGAACTTAACAGTTTTTGGAGTGAAAAATGGCGAAAGAGAAATTTGATAGATCAAAGCCGCACGTCAACATCGGAACAATCGGACACGTTGATCACGGCAAAACGACTTTAACGGCAGCCATTACGAAAGTGCTTGCCAAACACAATCCG
>JALZCH010000062.1 GCA_030863175.1 Acidobacteriota bacterium
CTTTATCAGCAGTTGATAAAATTCTGTTACGCAAGCGAGCGATTATCGAAACCGTTTTTGATCAGCTAAAGAACATTTCACAAATTGAGCATTCGCGGCACCGATCATTCTGGAATTTCTTAGTTAACATAATTGCCGGATTAACAGCTTACTGCTGGCGAGAAAAAAAGCCAATGTTAAATTACAATGTCAAAGAGGTGGGCTTGATTATTTAATTTCTTATCCCGAACTGACGTTAACTTAAATACTTAAACGCAAAATAAAAAAGGTGAAGTTTTAACACTTCACCTTTTTAAATTAGTTATTCAAAGAAAAATTAATATCTCTTGATTCTGACATATTTCTTTTTCTTCGGTCTAAGTTTATAGGTGTAAAGAGCCGAACCGCCCAAACCAGCAGCGCCGCCGATCAAAGCGCCTCTTTTGCCGCCGAGAAGACCGCCGAGCACAGCGCCACCGACCGTTCCGAGACCCATATTAACTCGGTTGCGGTGCCGACGATAAAAACTTGGTTTTGCGGTTCTGACATAGCGCACCCGCCCTCTTCTATCAATAACCCGTCTGGCGTATATTTTACGCTGAGCTTCCGCTGTGGTCGGCATTAATAGAGGAATCAATCCAACCAAAAGCGCCATCATCATGAATGAGACTAAATATTTTTTCATTTTATTGCCCTTCTCCCTTGAGTTTTTTGCAAATTAATTTGCTTTGCTTTTTCAACGTCATGTTGCAAGCAACTAGGATGCCACTTTCGAAGGTCGTAAATAATGAATTTAACCGGCATGAAGCAGATTTTTGTAACGATATAGTGCAATGTCTGTACTATTTGGTGTTTGGTTTTAAAGACTGCTTTCAAAATGGAGATCAGCAATTCTTAATATAGCTATCAAAAAAGTGTAATAAGAAAGCTCGTCTTTTTTTTGAAACGAGCCTTTTATTAAAAACTTAACCCCGACTAACTTCTTCTTTTAATTAGAAGAGTAAGAATTTTGAGCTGAAAGTTCTTGATAAAGCTCCCAAGCGCTACGCTCCACCCAACATTCTGCCAACCTTCCGTCCTCAATTCTCCAAATAGCGATCCCGGTAAATGAGATGAATTTTTTATCGGCAGCAAATCCTAGAAAACCGTTATTAAATCCCGTGCAGACCCATCTCGAAACAACGCGGTCACCAGTGGCATTGGCAAAGACTTCGATATTTTCTGTTCTCGCCTCAAGAAGGCGCGTTTGAAATTCTTTTATCCAATTCTTGAATGCCTCGCGTCCTTCGATAAGTTTACCTCCGGAAGTGATTTTATAATCCGGCGTCATTAATTCATCTACCGCAGCTAAATTATGTGGCGGAGTCCATACACGTCTGAAAAACTCAAGTGCGAGTTGTTCAGCTTTTTCACTTTTTGTTGAATCAGATTGCATCGAGATTATTACTCCAATACGTGATACTCGCCGAGTAGAATATTTTGAATTTTATTCGTCTCATCAGCAATAAATCAAGATTCAACGTGTCATCAAAAATATCTTAAAACCAATTTCCATTTCCCTTCTTGCTTTTATTTCATAACTCTAATCACCCGCGGAACTTTTGATAAATCAACTCTTCGCCTCGATGTTTTCCCTTTCGCTGATTTTACGCGGGGGACGAAATACGGATAATTGGGCTTTCGTTTCGTAACAGAATATGGGTAATTCGACTTTCGGTGGTTGTTTTTTCTTTTAGTCTTTGTCTGTTTCTGTTTTGACGTTCTGATAACCGTCGGTGGCTCAGATTTTTTCGACGAGCTGTTCGTTTGCGGAAACGAAATTTCCGCTTGAAACAAAATAAAAGCAATCAAGGCAGAGATTACACTTGAAGTTAGGATTTTCATTTTACTCTCCTTTATTGTGTGATTTGGCGCTTGAAGCATGTGCTCAATTATTGCCGCTCCTTTTTATTAGCAATAGCCGATTAACGCCCCAATAACTACGGCGAAACTTCACCAATAGGCGAAAAGGCAGAATGCTTTCAGTACAGGTAAAGCCAATTTATTTTGGAAAAGTCTTACTCCTTCGCCAATTTTTCATAAAATTCTTTTTCAGCATTTTCGATAAACTTTCGATAACCATCGAGATCTATAAATGGATTGGGAGATTTTCCATTTTTGAGTTCCAGGGTTTTATCGAGCAGGTTAAAGAACGAGCCGTGAGAAGCGAGAAAAATATCCGGCTTGAGTTGCTTCAAAACGCGAAATGTCTTCTCGAAATCCGCGACGATGTTCGGGTATTTTTCATTTCCCTTCAGCTTGTAGCCGGGGCTAGTCGTGCTTCCGACGAAGACGACTTTATATTCGCGGTTATTTTCTTCCGTCTCAAGCGTCCATGTCGTGCAGCCCTTAGTGTGCCCGGGCGTGATCAGAGCTTTTATAGTAGTGCCGCCCAAGCTGATTTTCTCGCCGTCCTTGATAGTTTTATCAACTTTGACCGGCTCGTAATCTCCCCAATCGCCGAGACTAAAATCACCTTTCCCTCCGTTTTCCAGCAGAATCTTATCGGCTTCGCTCGCCAGCAATTTCGCGCCGGTTAGTCTTTTCAATTCCGCCAAGCCGCCTGCGTGGTCGTAATGCGCTTGGCTGTTGAGCAGAAATTTTACATCCTTCAATTTAAAGCCGAGCTTTTCGATGTTTGCCTTAATCTGCGGAGCGGTCATGGCGAAACCGCCGTCAAGGAGAATGTGACCTTTTGGCGTCGCGATTAAAAATGAAGTGATTTCAGATACACCAACGTAATAAATGTTTCCGATTATCCGAAACGGCTCAACCGGTTGATTCCGCTTACGGTCTTCTTCGGTTTTTTGTGCAAAGCCGGTTGGTGAAGCGGCTAGAACTAACAAAATCAAAACGATTGCTTTCATAATTCCGTTTTTCCTACTCAGGGTTGTTTCATTCATAGGCTATTTATTGCTCCAGTGATCCCAAACCGCGCGGGCGATTTTGGCGATAGTTTCTTCGCGCGCCGCTTCGTCTGCGCGCGAATCCGATACGAAAACAGCGATTGCCAGATGCCGCCCGCTCGGTAAAGTTATAATCCCGATGTCATTGGTCGCTGCCGTCAAGCCGTTTTTAGTTCCGGAAGTGCCGGTTTTGTGGGCGACAATGGCATCCTTCGTAAGAAGCCATTTGAGGCGGCGCGGACCGGTTGGCGAATCGGTCATAAATTTGAGCAGCAATGACCTGCTTCGCTGGGATAAACCGCGCGCTTCATGAAGAGCGCGCAACAATTCAACCGCCGCTTCTGGCGTTGCCCAGTTGTTGTATTGCACCTTCGAGTTGCCAGCGAACTCCTTCTCGTAATTGGCGACTTCAATTCCCGATATTCTGTTTTTATTCAGAAATTGCATTACCGAATCTGGACCGCCGACGAGCTTGAGCAAGGCGTCGCTCGCCGTGTTGTCACTTTCCGAAACCATCAGGCGGAGCAATTCTTCGATTGTCTGTTCAGTTCCGTTCCGGTAATTCTCGACCGTTAGAATGCGGGATGTTTTGAGAATATCGGCTTTTTCAATTCGGAGCTTTTGGTTAAGCTTTATTTTTCCGGCATCAACCTGGCTTAAAACCGCCATTCCGATAGGCAATTTATAAACACTCTGCATCGGGAAACGGTCTCTGGAATTCGAGAAAACTGTTTCGCCGGTTTCGAGAATTGCCGCCGCAACGCCGACGCGACCGCCTGAGTTTTCCGCAATGCGTTCAATTTGCTCATTTAAATCAGTCTTTTGACTGTCGTTTCTTATTCGGTCAACCGATTTTGGCGATGCGTTTGGGCGGTTAATGCTTTTAATGTTGCTCTCCTGAGCACTAGCGCACCCAACCATGAATAAGAGAAATAATAAACTTCCAAGTTGTTTTCTTTTCATAAGATTTCGGCTCCTTTTTAAATTTCGTTTCCCTTTTGCCTTTACAGACACACTTTTATCGTTACGCGATTAATCGCGTTCTTTATTAATTCAGAAATGTTTGTGAATCTTTTTCGTCTGTTCCCGAATTTATAGGAACAAGAGCAAACAATTAATTTTCTAGGCGATAACTGCCGTCTCCCAGAAAGCGGTAAATTTTCCCCGCTATTTCCGCCGCCATAAGTCCGTTCGCTTTAGGTTCTTTAACAGCGACGACAACAACAAAGCGCGGGTTATCGAGCGGCGCAAACGAGGCGAACAACCCTGTGGCTGCGTCATCAGTCTCAGCAGTGCCGGTTTTTCCCGCCACAGTAAATGAAGCATTAAACGCACCTTTGCCCGTTCCCTTTTCAACCGCCGTTCGCATTCCCCCAACAATTTGCAAAACTGATTCGCGAGACGCCATTAGCTTTGGAAGATAATGGGGCGGATTTTCCGGCTGACTGGCAAAGGGTCTAACCAAAAGTCCCTTATTGGCAAGCGCCGAAATCATCACTGCAAGCTGCAACGGAGTCGCCTTTACATCCTGCCCGTATTTAGCGAGCAGTCCGGCATCAACCTGTGATCCTTTTCGCGGCAAATTACCGGCGATTTCGCCCGGAAGATTTACTCCCGTGCGCCTGCCTAATCCGAATCGGCGGGCATAAGCGATAAGCTTATCGGCTCCAACGCGCTCGCCTAAACGCTCGAAAAAATCGTTTTGGGAAATGGCGACAGCTTCATTTAAAGTCAAGCCATTGGTGAAACCCGAAACCGAAATCTTCTCGTCGGCTTTGACTTTATTTTCGTTGAGAGCAGCGACGCTCGTGATAATCTTAAAAGTCGAAGCCGGAAACCATTCTTTGCGGAAAGCCAAATCCTGATTAACAATTGTGTAGAGCCGCCCGGTATGCGGATTCATGACAATTACTGATCCCTGACGCCCGTTCAAAGCAGAAAGAGCGATTTCGCGCAAATTCGCATCTTCGCCGGGAAAAGCTTCAAAGTCAGAAGAGGTTGAAGATTTAGCGGCGATCAATTTATCTTCACGCTGAATTTTCTCAGTGATTTCCGAAGAAATTACAACCGAATCTCTGTCGAGCTGATTGGTTGACTTGCCTGAAGATGTCGTCTGCCAGCCGAAGGCGATAAGAGCGAAAATCGTCAGAAAAATCAAACAGCCCGAAACCCCGCCCACAGCCGGCTGCCTATAAGACGCATCCACCAGGCGCCGCACTCTGTTTTCCAAACTTCCGCCCGTTGCCGCATTCGCCAAAAGCGGAGCGGCTTTTCGTATTCTTTCGACTTTTGCCAGAGCCCGGGCGTAGCAGAGAGCATCGCCGCCGCAAGCCGCAATCGCCAGATCATCGCAGGCATATTCACGCTCGTTCCTGATTTGCTTTGAAAGCCATAAAACCGCTGGGTGATAAAAAAGCAGAATTTCGGCAATTGCTTGGAAGATGTTTACCAGATAATCGTGGCGGCGAATGTGGGCAAGTTCGTGGGCGATAATGCCTTCCAATTGCTGCTGCGTCAAACCAAGAATCATACCGGCGGGCAGCAAAACCACCGGTTTCAGCCAGCCGACAGCGACTGGAACTTTTACGAGCGAAGATTCAAGCAGTTGAACCGATTTGTTAATTCCGAGCCGCTCGCCGAGCCGTTGGACGGTAGGCTGCCACTCGATTAGCCGTTCTGCCGCACATTGTTTTAGTCTTCGCACGGAGAGCCAATCAATCATCAGCCGCAACGACAAAATCGAAACTCCCGCGAACCAAAGAGAAACGAGCCATGGAAATGACGCTTCAAAGTTAATAAGAATGGGCGAGCCAAATAATTGCTCGTTCTCGTCGGTTCCGCCGCTGCCATGTTGGAAGGTTTGCGCGACCGTTGAATTTCCGCCGGAATTATTTCCCGGCGAGATTTGAAAGTCGCTGCCGAGGAAGCGCGTCTCGTCAACAGCCAGGAAATGTTCGCCCCTGTTGTGAATCAAGGTGAATGTCATTACAGGCGCGAGCAACATCAGCAGGAGCGCCGCACACATCACCAAATACCTGACATTTGACTCACACTTTCGCAGCAAAATCATTGTAACGCGCGTTAGAATCGCGATCAGCGTTCCCTGCCAAAGAAAATGCAGCAACGTCCAACCAAGAGAGTTCAAAAAAGGAGATGGATTCTCAAATTCAAACAAAATCATTACTTTTCCTTTTCCAAACGGTCGAGAAGCTGTTCGACCTCTGCTAAGTCCTCGTCGGAAGCCTCCTTTGACGCCAGAACTTGCATCACGAGCCTCTTCGCAGAACCTCCAAAAGCCTTATTGAGAAGTTCACTGACAAAATTCTGCTGGGTCTCATCCTGCGAAACCAGAGCCGTGTAAACCTGCGGTCGTTGTGTGGAGTCACGATCAAGTAACCCCTTGTCAGTCATAATCTGCATCAGTTTTAAAACGGTGGTGTATCCGATATCGGGCGAGCGGCTTTCTTGAAGTCGCGCCAAAACCTCCCGAACGGTGCTCGGTCCAGACTGCCAGAAGACGTTCAGAATTGCTAATTCAGCGTCGGTCGGTTTGGGCAAAGATTTTCTTTGATTGGAAGGCATAAAATTCATGACGAAGCGCTTCGTCATCGCTAATAATGACGAAGCGCTTCGTCATTGTCAAGAGGATGAGTTTTTTTTCTCAAGATTTATAAGAAAATGTGACAAAAAATCACTTCCAGAGTATTTCGGATTAATTACAAGCGGATTCCCATAAAGATGGCGCATATTACTGAAAATGCGGATTTATGATGGGAAAGACAGTAAATTCCTTCGCCGAATGCCCCTCTGAAATAATCGATCCTCCATAAAACACTTCTGAATTGCTTACAGTTAGAAAAAACCAGAAGCCGACGGTTGTGACAAAACTAAATGGGTAACCCCGCAAAACATGATCGATTATTGAAAAACATCGGAAGGAAAACGTGCAAACCAGTGGATCTGAACATTTTCAAGAGTTCAGAAATATATTTATAATTGAAAACTTCTGAGCGAAATTCAGAAATTGCCAAGTAATTTAACGTAACGGAATAACGTAGTAAAGTGATAGTTAAGAAAATTCCCCACAACAAGCTCACTCACTATTAAACCGTTAGATAACACAATAAATTGCAACTTAATTGCTAAAAAAAGAAAGGGAGCGTGACGAATCACGCTCCCTTTTTATCTGTTTCTCTTCTCTACAAAAGATTTTTAAATCTATTGCAGCGAAGCCGGAATGGCAATGTCAGATCCGTTGCCGAGTTGAACCGACGTGAAT
>JALZCH010000086.1 GCA_030863175.1 Acidobacteriota bacterium
GTCCGATATAAATGTTCGGGCAAGTTCGCAGAAACGGCAGTATCTTCTGCCATTGATCGTCGGTTAATCTAACTGTCATTGAGTTGTTAGATTATTCGACTGAATTAAAATGTCAACAGAGCCTAGTTCAAAACAAAAACTTAGCCGAAAAGGACGCATTTTTGATGCCGACTGAAATGAGTGAAAGCAGGTTAAGAGCCGAAGTAGCGTTCGTTGATGGCGCGCCGGATTTTTTTCGGCGGATGTCCAATGTGCCAGCGGCGGCAAAATTTACATTTGTAGTAAATCAGCCATTCACCCAAGCGCTGCTTTTCCAGAAAACAAGCATATTTGGCGTGCGACTCCGAGATGTGACGCACCTTGCCTTCGCACGCATTGGCGCGAATTCGACGCTTGCTCGCCATAAAACAACGATTTCTGAAATTGGCAATGTAAATAAGACAATTATATTTTGACCTAAATTCGCGTTTTTGACAATACAATTTCGGAACGAATTAAACTCTTTACAAAGTAGGTTTAGCTCAAATTCGCAGCGATTTCTGACAATTCCGTAAAGGTTTCGACAATCCGAACGGCTTCAAAACGGCAACGCACTCTTTCGTCCGTAAAACCGCGTCCGCCGATGACAATTGCGGCGTTTATTTTCGCAATATCAGCGCGAAAATTGCGTAAATCGCGGGCTGCGCGCTCGACATCCGGCATAATCGCTGCGGAAATGCAGATTAAATCGGGTTTGTGTTCGACGGCTTTTTCGGCAAGCGCAAAAAGCGGCGTGTGCGCACCGAAATTTAAAACTTCCCAGCCTGCGTTTTCAAGCAGAACTTGAACAAGATGAGCCGACAACTCGTGAAAATCGCCTTCAATCGTGCAGCACATTGCCAATTTTCCGTTCGATTCAGCTACCGGAGTTATAGTTTGAAGTTTCTGAACGGAACTTAAAACCGTTCTCGTCGCCAAATGCTCGTCAGCAACCGAAAGCTGGTTTTCAAACCACAACTCGCCGACGCGCGTCATCGCAGGGCAAATTTCCCGGTCGAAGATTTGCGCGAGCGATTTACCCCGCAAAAAAGCGTCAATCAAAAGCGCCGTTGTTTCGTCCTCATGTCCTGCAACAAGTGCCCGGAAAAGCGCCGACTCGTCTTGAAATTTCCGCGCCAGGCGCGCCGAAACAGTTTTTAAAATCGGCTGAACCGCGCCGGTTTGTTTTAATCCTAGACCGGATTCGAGCTGAAAACGCGCAACATCTTCGGCTCGGAAACGGCGATGACCGCCGCTGGTTTTCTCGGAGCGCAAAATTCCGGCTTCCGCCCAGCGTTTGACGGTTGCATCACTGACGCCGCAGATTCGCGCTACTTCTTTTGTCTTTAGATTTTTTGCCCCCGGCATCTTCCCTTGCTCGTAAAACTTTATCAAATCGCTTGATTAATGATGAAACGCTCGTTTGATTTTATTATAAAACGCTCAAAACGAGCAACGAATATTTCTTCCTGCCGAAATAAGTTGACACCAGGCTTTTTATACTCTATTCTAAAAACGCTCAAACCGCTCAAATGATATTTGAATTTGTTCGGCAAATTTAACCGTAAAGCCGCTGATTTAGATAGCTCAGAGCAAAGCGAGCAACAGACACTACGAGCAAGGGGCAGGAAGAAAGTCGTCGTAAACCTCAATGTTTTCGGCGGCTTTCTTATTTTTCGGTGAAAACGCCGGGCGGAGATTATCAAACTTGGAAAAGATTTTAATAATTGTTCAACTTGCAACGACGCTTTCTTTGACGGGAATTATCTGGCTCGTTCAAATCGTTCATTATCCGCTCTTTGGTTTTGTCGGCGACGAAAAATATCGTTACTTTCACGCAGCGCATATGAACCTAATAGCTTACATCGTTGCGCCGCTGATGATTATCGAGGCGATTTCCGCTGCGCTGCTCGTTTTTTATCCGCTGATGAACGCCGATTTTCGACTGCTGCTGATCGGAATTGGTTTAATTCTGGTGATTTGGCTCTCCACTTTTTTCGTGCAAGTTCCGCTGCACGAAAAGTTCGCCGGTGGTTTCGACGCCGATGCGCATCTTTCGTTGGTCAATACAAATTGGATTCGCACCATCGCCTGGACTCTGCGCACCGCTCTGGTTTTATGGCTCACATGGCGGGCTTTAAAATGAATTTTCTTTTGCAGAAATTTCGCACCTCAACTATTCTGTAAAAAAAGGTTTTGAGATTATTGCGTATGAAATTCGCCAAACTCCTCGCTGTCGTTGCCGTTATCATTTTCGCCGCGATTTTTGCGTTTATGCTGGTCGGCGTAGTTATGAACATTCTTTGGTATTTGTTTGTTTTTGCGCTTATAGGAGCGGCGGCTTACGGAGCTTATAAATTATTTGCTCCGCAAAAGAGCGCAAAACGGCTTGATTCCAAAAACGACTTACAGTTTGAAACCAGCGAGTTCGACCGTGCAGATCGGCTTCTGGACGAATACAAAAAGAACTTATCGTTAAAACAATAATCAAGCGGACAAAAATCTATGAAAGTTGCACTTGGGGCGGATCATGCCGGGTATGAAGAAAAAGAACGGCTCAAATCCGTTTTAAAAGAACTTGGCGTCGAATTTGAAGACTTCGGCGCGGTTTCGACCGATTCTGTTGACTACCCGGATTTTGCCGCAAAAGTTGCGCAGAAGGTCGCAGACGGCGAATTTGACCAGGGGCTTTTAGTCTGCGGTTCCGGAACGGGAATGGCAATCGCAGCAAACAAAGTTCACGGAATTCGCGCCGCCGTCGCCTGGAACGAAGAAACAGCCCGCCTCGCCCGCGAGCACAACGACGCCAATGTTCTGGCTCTCGGCGCGCGAACGACGCCGGAAAACGAAATCCCGAAAATTGTCCGCACGTGGCTTGAAACGAAATTTGCGGGCGGAAGGCACGAGCAGCGAGTCAGGAAGATTCGCGAATTGGAAAAATAAAATTTTACTGTTGGAACGTCGAAAACAAGTAGTTTAATGCTGCTTTTAGAGAAATTTAAGGAGCCGCAAATGAATACACTTTTAAACTTGACTCTTGGTATCGTTTACATTTTAGCTTTGTTCTGCTTGATGCTTATTGTTTTTGTGCCGGGAATCGGTTTCTGGACGAAACAAGATGAAATCGGTTATGCGATAGATGTACCGGCTTATTTAAGAATCAGTTGTTTCATTCTGCTCATTTTGTTGCTAAGCGGCGGTTTATATTTTCTTCGCGGACGTATTCCTAGTTTATTTTAAATACCTCAAAAGCTAACACCACTCGTTAAACTAATTCAAAAACGATAATTTATTTAACTGGAATAAATTGCGCGGTCGCGGCTTGGTGCAGTTTTTCGGCGAGTTCTTTGCGATTTGATGAAACAATCGGAGTACTTCCGAAAGTGATTGAACCGTGAAAGCCGGGCATTTTGAAAAGCTCAAAAACGTGCGACGCAAAATCCGTTTCGGGTCGCCACCAGCAAACAGATTCCGACGCCGGAATTTCCCCCGGCAAGGTTTCGTAAGAAACGGTTGAATAATAAACCGACAAATTTTGCGCGGCGGCGAATTCCAAAAGCGAGGATTTAAACGGCAAAACGCGGCTTCCATTGCTGGTTGTGCCTTCGGCAAAAACGACGACGCCTTCGCCGCGTTCCAATGCTTTGATGATTTTTGCTCCGGCGCGCGGAATGTCGCGGCGATTTTCGCGATTGATATAAATTATTCCGACATTCCGAATCATCGTTCCCGCCGTAAACCAGCCCTCGATGTCGGCTTTTGCGACGAAAACGCATTCGAGAACCGAGCCGAGCGCAGCAATGTCCATATAACTCAAATGATTTGAAACGAGAAGGAATGGCGGTTCGGGCGGAGTGCCTTTGATTTCGAGATGAAGATTTGCAATGCGGACAAAACCTCGCGCCCAATTTCGCAAAATGAATCGCCGCCAGTTGAGTTTCCGTTTTTCGCCTGTAACAAAAAATGCGCCCGTCCACCAGAGCGCGTAAATTCCGAATGTCAACACGACAAAAGCGGCAAAGCGCAAAATGGCTCGGAAGGTTCTCATTGATTTTGGGTATTTTGCGCGGAAACTTCGAAACCTGCGGCTGCCGTTAAAACTCCGAAAAACATTTCACGATATTTTTCGGGCATCTCTTTGGCGTCGAAAATCACAAAAAAATCAATCGTTTTAAATTGCCGGTCAATTACCGGCTCGCCGCAGACTTTCGCGCCGATACGCAGATAAGTGTTGAAAAGTCTGGGCAATTCCAATTCTTCTTCCGTATCGGGCGAATGATAATCTTCCGGCAGGCAAGCGCATTCGGGGCGCGGTCGAACGTGCAGAGTTTCGTGCAGATGCCCATCACGCGTTAATTGGCGAAATGCACGTTTTCCGTCGGCGCAATCCTGCGACATCAGCGAGCAGCAGCCGAACATATAACGCTTTTTCATCCGCGTCAGATACAGAGCCAAACCGCGCCAAAGCAAAAACAGAACACGCGCGTTGCGATGGTTTCGGTCAATACAGGCGCGCCCGATTTCCACTGCCCGATCAATAACTTCCGGCGGCAAAAGACTTAAATCAAACTCGGTTTCGGTATAAAAACCGTGCGCAATACCTGCCATTTCGCCGGTTCTAAGTCGATAAGTGCCGACGACATTGTTCGTTTCTTTTTCGACGACGATTAAATGATGACAAGTGCTGTCAAACTCGTCTTCGTCGCGTTCGGTGATGTAAGAGGATTCGAGACCTTCGTTTAATTCGAGATTGAAGACTTCGAAACGCAGCCGCAGAGCCGCGTCAATTTCTTCCGGTTCCCGCGCAAAACGCGCGATGTATCTGCCTTCTTCGATTACGTCTTCCGGCAGATTTTCGGTGTAGTACGGATAATCGGTTTTCTTTTGTATTTCGGAAATTTGCGAAACGTGAATCTCAGTCATTTTGTCTGTAAAAAACTGAAAGGGGCGAAATTGGCTGAATATTACACGAGTTTTATGACATTTGCGAGCGGGCTTTTGCCGCTTTTAAGAATTAGTTTATGCTTTTCGAGAAATGAAACTTTCCGAACTGGCAGAAAAAACCGATTCAAGAATTGAACAAGGCGCAGCGGATTTGGACATCACCGACGCAGCGGGTTTAGACATTGCTCAAGCCGGACAAATCACGTTTCTGGCAAATCCGAAATATACTCCGCAGATAAAAACGACAAACGCGAGCGCCATATTTTTACGCGAAACTGAATTAATCGAGCGCAGTGACATTGCGGTTTTGCGTGCAAAAGACCCGTATCTGGCTTACACCCGCGCTTTGCGGTTGTTTCATCCCGAATTGAAACGCGCCGCTTTCGTTCATCCTTCGGCAATCGTTGACGAAACGGCGGAAATTGCATCGGACGTTTTCATTGGCGCAAACTCGGTTATCGGCGCAAATTGCCGGATTGCCGAAGGAGTTCAAATTTTGCCGAACGTTACAATTTACGAGAACGTTTCGATTGGCAAAGATTCTGTGATTCACTCGAACGCCTCAATCCGCGAAAACTCGGAAATCGGCGAGCGCGTCATCATTTACAACAACGCCGTGATCGGTTCAGACGGTTTCGGCTACGCGAAAGACGAAAATCGCCGTTGGCTCAAAATACCGCAAACCGGGAGAGTCGTAATTGAAGACGATGTGGAAATCGGTGCAGGGACAACGATTGATTGCGCCTCGGTCGGCGAAACCAGAATCCGACGCGGCGCGAAAATTGACAATCTCGTCCAAATCGGTCATTCCTGCACAATTGATGAAGATGCGCTGGTTTGCGCGCAGACAGGTTTGGCTGGAAGCTCCGTCATCGGCAAGCGCGTGATTTTAGCCGGACAAGTCGGAATTGCCGGACACTTAAAAGTCGGCGACGACGCCGTAATTACGGCAAAATCCGCGACGAGCCACGATGTCGCGCCTGGAAAAATTCTTTCCGGCATTCCGGCTTTCGACAACCGCGAATGGCTGCGCTCAATTGCCGCTTTTCGGCGTTTGGGAGAATTGGCGCGAACGTTAAGAGAACTTGAAAAACGCTTATTTAAATTGGAAAAACCTGATTAGAACTTATTCCAGATCAAGCATCCAAATGTCGTTTTCCGACATTTGAACAACGTAGTAAAGTAATTTGTCGTCGCGGCTGATGCGGACATTTATAATTCTGTCGGGTAGACGGGAAACCAATTCGCGCCCCTTTTTTGTTTCGGCGTTAACGAGGAATGCTTTGCTTTCGTGTGAGAGAACAAAGCGTTTGCCGTCGGACAACCATGTTGGCGCATTTCCCGAATTAAAGATTGTTTCGTAACTGTTTGTTTCAAGCGAAAAAGCCGTGACCTCCGTTTGTGCTCCCTTTTTGAAATTAAGACCGAGAAGACGCTTGCCGTCGCGTGACCAATCCCAAGCGTGAAAAACCGCTTGCGGATCCGGCGGCTGTGGAAGTCGGCGCGGCGTTTGTTCGTCAAAAGGTTTGTCGGAGTCAATTATGAATTGTTCAGTACCGCGGCGTAGATAAAGCTTTTTGCCGTCGGGCGACCAAATTGGTAGTGAAGTTTCGTGATCGTTGTTCAAAGCCATTTGCCGCAAGCCGCTGCCGTCGGCGTTGATAATATAAATCTGATATTTTCCCGATTGATCTGAGATAAATGAGAGTTTTTTTCCATCGGGCGACCAGCGCGGATAACGGTCAAACGCCTGATCGCTTTTAATATCGCGCTGATTTGAGCCGTCACGATTCATAATTATGATGTCTTCGTGTGTTCTCCGCACGACGTTCATTGCGAACTGCTTTCCATCAGGCGATAGTTCCGGGCGCAGAATTTCGCGGTCGCCCTGCGTAATCCAAAAAGGCTCGCCGATTGTCCGCTCGGTTTTAGGGTCGAATTCGATAGCCTGCACATTTGATTTGTTGTTCGTACTGACGTAAATCAAACGTTTGCCGTCGCGCGAAAAATTAAGATGTCGGCTGTATTTCGAAGGCGTCACTACTGCTTCGGGTTCCGACAGAACAGCCCCGCTCGTTTCATCTATCGCAACTCGCCAGAAATTCATATTTCCGCCGCGATTCGAAGCGAAATACAAAAACTTTCCGTCGGGCGACCAAACCGGATTCCAATTTGTCGTTGCATCGTTCGGGATAACGGAAATTTCTCCGCCGCCGGATGGAATCGTTGCAACGTGACGCTTGCCGCCTTCAGGCGATGTAAACCAGAAAGCGATGCGGTGACCGTTTGGCGACCACGCAGGCTGCATCACGTCAGATTCGGTCAGCATTCGCCTGTCTCTGGTTTCTAAATTGACGATCCATAAAGCGCTCGGAAAGGAGTTGCGAAAATCCGGCAAGCTGCGCCCGACTGTGCTGAAAACAATTTCTTTTCCATCCGGCGACCACGACGGCTGAAATCCGTCTTCCGACACCCGCCTGACGTTTTCGCCCGTCGCCTCCATTACATAAATTCCTCTCGGTTCGCGTTCCGACCTGAAAGCGATGAGTAATCCGTCAGGCGAAAAAGCTGGCTGAGTATCGTCTGCGGGCGAGTTTTGGGTTAAATTCGTCGGGTTTTTGCCGCCGACGCGCTGCAAGTAAATGTCGAAATTCCCATCGGCATCCGACGCGTAAACAAACGTTTTTCCGTCAGGCGCAAGCGCCGGATAAAATTCGGTGGCGGCGTGGTCGGTAAGCTGCAAATTACTGGCTTTAGTCCAATCGGGCGCGCCCGTGTTTGTTTTCCAAAACTGATACAGCGAAAAACCCGCTACTGCAAACAAAACGAGCAAACCGGCGGCAATTGCTGCGCTACGCAGCCAACGTTTTTTTGATTTTCCTTCCTCTGTTTTCGGCGTTTGTTTGACAGCGTTCAGCGAAGTCGAAGAATCAATTTCGCGTTTCAGGCGTTTTAAATCGGCGCGAAAATCTCCCGCGGTTTGATACCTCAGTTCCGGGTCTTTTTCGAGCGCCTTGCATAAAACGCGATCAAATTCGGGGGACAGATTCGGATTTGATTCGCTGGCTGCGCACGGCTCGCCCATTAGGATTTGATTAACGGCGTCACGCTGGTTTCCGCCCGAAAAAGGCTTTTTGCCGGTCGCCATTTCGTACAGCACGACGCCAAGACTCCAGATATCCGTTCGCTCGTCCACCGAATCGCCCGCCGCCTGTTCGGGCGACATATAAGCGAGCGTTCCCATTACGATTCCGGCTTGCGTCTGATGAATTGAATGATCAGGTGAACCGCTTTTACTGGTTTCGGTTAATTTTGCCAGCCCGAAATCCAAAACTTTGACGTAACCGTCCGCTCGCACCATTATATTTTCGGGTTTGATGTCGCGGTGAACGATTCCGGCGCTGTGCGCGGCGGCGAGAGCTTCGGCGGTCTGCGCCGCGATTGATAAAATTTCTTTGAGTTTTATATTTTCGCTGATTAACTCTCGGACGGTTTTGCCTTCGATAAATTCGGTCGCAATAAAATGCCAGCCATCCGACTCGCCGACATCGTAAACCGTGACAATATTCGGATGATTAAGCGCGGAAACGGCGCGCGCTTCTCGTTCAAAACGGCGGACGCGCTCGCGTTGAACTACAAATTCGGCGGGCAGGATTTTGAGGGCGACTTTGCGTTCAAGCTTTCGGTCACGTGCCAGATAAACTTCGCCCATTCCGCCCGCGCCGAGCTGTTTTTCGATTTTGTAGCCGCCGATTTCTTTGCCGACAAATGAAAAACTTGAATCTTTTTTCCGCTCGGCGGCAAGTTCATGCGCCATCAGATTCATCGCCGAATTTTCGAGAAAATCATTTGTTTTTTTTTCGGCGCTTAGCAGACTTAAAATTTCATGTCGCAGACTGTCATCACCGCTACAAATCGTTGAGATAAACGCCTCACGCTCGCTCGCGGGAAGATCGAGCGCTGCGTCCAAAATCTCATCTACTTGTTTAAAACGGTCGGCTTTCATTTTTAATTTGTGCGGCTAAGCTCGCGGTAAAGCCACATTTTAGCTTTGTTCCATTCGCGCATTACGGTGATCGGAGCAACCTTTAGAATTTCGGCAATTTCATCTACTGAAAGCCCGCCAAAAAATTTCAACTCAACGATTTTCGCTTTGCGCTCATCGAGCGCCGCAAGAGAGTGCAAAGCTTCGTCAAGTGCCAGCAAATCTGCGTCTTTTTCATTCGTTACCGTCAGTGCTTCTTCGAGCGAAATATGCCGCGCCTCGTTCTTGGCGTCAACGCGCGGGCGCTGGCGGGCGAAATCAACCAGAATTCTTCTCATCATTTGCGCCGCGACGCCGAAGAAATGCGCTCGGTTTTGCCATTTGACGGATTTCCAATCAATTAATCTTAGATATGCTTCGTTAATCAGGGCAGAGGTTTGCAAAACATGATTTTCGCGCTCTTTGTTCATAAACGAACGCGCCAGACGGTGCAGTTCTGCGTGAACGAGCGGCGCAAGCTGTTCGAGCGCAAGCTCGTCCCCGTCGCTCCAGGCAACGAGAAGCTCGGTCAAATTTTGTGATGGTGTTGCGGACATTGACGGAAACGCCAATGGGGAAGATAAGCGCTAATCGGGATTTTAGCGCAAGTTTTCCACTATCAGAAATAAAAATGAAAATTTTTTGAAGACGATGATAGTTTTTTCGATTTTCTTCCGCCTTTAAATATGAACGGCAGCGATTCATAAAAAAGTGCTGACAATTTATAAGGAAGTGAAAGAGAAAATGTTGAATTATCGCAAGTTTATTTCGACGGCGATTTTAGCCGGCTTTTTATTCGTAAATTCAGTTCAAATTTTCGCGTTCAATAGCGGCGGGGATCGTCCACCCGCAACGCCGTCTTTTGATTTTGACGGTGACGGACGCACTGACATTTCTGTCACACGCAGAAGCGGCGCTTCCCGGTTTTGGTATCGAATCAACTCGCAAAGCAATACGTTTTTCGGGGCGCAGTGGGGCAACGAAATGGATCAACCCGCGCCCGCCGATTACGACGGTGACCAACGTTCCGACCTTGCAGTGTTTCGCAGCGGAATCTGGTACATTCTGCAATCTGCGACCGGCACTATGCGCGCTGTTCAATTCGGTCTCGCCGGAGACCGTCTTGTTCCCGGCGATTACGACGGCGACGGCAAAGCCGATGTCGCGGTTTTTCGCTCCGGTTTTTGGTACATTTTAAACAGCTCCAACAATTCATTTCGCGCAGAACAGTTCGGATTGTCCGACGACAGAGTGGTTCTCGGTGATTTCGACGGCGACTTTCGTCAAGACCTTGCCGTTTATCGCAATGGCGATTGGTTTATCAAGCAGTCTTCCAACGATCAGTTCCGCGCCATCAACTTCGGTCTCGCCGGAGATCGTCCTGTTCCCGCAGATTATGATGGCGACGGCAAAACTGACATCGCGGTTCGTCGCGGACCCGACTGGTACATTTCGCAATCGAGCAACGGCAATTTCCGGGCGTTTACCTTTGGACTGGCAGATGACAGCAGCGTTCCCGCCGATTACGACGGTGATCGCCGCGCCGACATCGCTGTATATCGTCGCAGCAACGGCTTTTGGTACATCTTGAACATTGCAAACAACAATTTCAATGCCATCCATTTTGGTGGAAATCTTTTTGACACAGCAGTTCCAGCAATTTATCTCCCCGGCATAACATTAGGTCCGATAGATTAGCTCTCATTGAACGGTGCAGCGGCTTTGATAAAAAATTTCGGTCTGCAAGCGAAACTTCATGTTCGCTTGCAGACCGAAATTTTCCTGCGCCATCTTTCAAATCAGCTTTGAGCCTAATGCTTCCCCGCCTAATCTGACGGCAAAGTCAAAGCCGACATTATGAAGATTATTGAGGCGAAAGACGCCCACGTCACGCTCGCATATCGGGCGAACAATCAATTCGTCACACCGAATTAGTTACCGTTTCCGACATACAAACAAAAAAAAGGCGCGATTTTCTTTTCGTGTGTTTTTTTGTTTAAAAGTTTCGCTCGAATGATAGTTTCTGCTGTCAATTTTCGCCTTGATAAACGAACCGGCAAAAACGGGACTTAAAAAGGAGAGTTTTTATGAAAAAAATACAGGCGTTTATCTTCGGCATATTTACAATTTTATTCATCTGCGCAACGACGGCAAATGCGGTGACTTGGACGGTTACAAAATCTACAAACAGCAATGACAGTGTTTGCGATGCGGATTGCTCTTTGCGCGAAGCCGTTTTCAACGCGGATTCAGGCGATACGGTTGTTTTTAGCTCAAATCTCGTCGGGCAAACCATTTCGCTCGGCGGCTCGCATATCGTCATCACAAAACGCATTACGATTGACGGATATTTGAACAATCCGAACGTCGCGTTCATTTCGGGCAGCAACACAAGCCGCCATTTTTATGTTCAAGAAAACGCCGCTTTGGATTTGAGAAATATAACGCTCGTGCAGGGCAACGGCGCAAGTTTTGACGGGCAAGTCGGCTCCACTGAAGGCGGCTCGATTTACGTTAGACCCGACGCCAGTTTGCAGCTTACACGCGTAGCGATTCGCGGCAATCGGGCGCTTTACAGCGGGGCTGTTTCACTTCATCAAGGAAACCATCACTTTTCAAATTCTTCATTTACTGGAAACGCGGCGGGAAACTGTACGGCAATCGTCAATTCAAACGGCAATCTTTATATGGCGAACGTCACGATTAGCAGTAATCATGTTGACGAAGAAACCGGAACGGAATGGGGTGCGCTTTGTAACCAAGGAGGCAACACTTATGTTCGCAATTCGACGATTGCTTATAATCGTGATCACGGCGGAATTTTTAATGGCTTCAATGGTTATTTGAATCTCGGCAACACGATCGTCGCGCAAAACACAGCGCCGACCGCGCCTGATATTCGCTATGTAAACGGCACAATCGTCTCTGTCGGCGGAAATTTAATTGGTAATCTGGACACTGTTCCCGCTAATACATTTAATAAGCCGAATGATATTTACGGAGTCAATCCGCTGCTTGCCCCGACAAACTCTAGTCTCGATGGTTTTCCGGTTCTTACGCATCCGCTGCAAGCCGGAAGTCCAGCGCGAAACGGCGGTTTGAATGCCAATGCCGTTTATCCTGGGACAAATGCGCCTTTATTTACCGACGCTCGCGGCGAAGGCTTTCCGCGTACCGCCGATGGCACGGTTGATATCGGCGCTTTTGAAGATCAGAGCGGCAACACTTCGCTTGTTGTCACCAAAAAGCCGGATACCAATGATTTGGTTTGCGACATTGATTGTAGCTTGCGCGAAGCGGTTCATCAGGCTTCGCTCAATTTCGGAACTGACACAATAACTTTCGCGCCGAATGTATTCGGCACGCTCACGCTGGGCGGCACGGAAATATTAATTAAAAATCAAAGCGTTAATATCGTCGGCTATACGAAAGCAAATACGCTGGCGATTTCGGGCGGCGATGCCAGCCGCATTTTTAACTTGGATAATTCTTCTGTCAGCATTTCCGGGATGACATTGACCGGTGGAAAAGCGGGAAATCCCAACGGAATCGGCGGTGCGATTATCGGTAATTCGTCGAATCTATCGCTTGATAGAGTAATGATTACAGGCAATGAAGCTAATGCATATCCGGCTTTTTATATGACCGGCGGCACGACGCAGCGCATTACTAATTCAACAATTTCCGGCAATTCGGCGAAAAACTCTGTCGGCATCGGCATCCAGGAGACCTCACTTTTTATGTCGAACACGACCATTAGCTTCAACTTTGATTCTGACGGCGGAACCGGTTTTGGCGCCTTGCTCTGCATGAGCGGCTCGCTGAACATTCGCAATTCGACGATTGCCTTTAATCGCGGCGCGGCAGGTTCCAACGGCGGTATTCAATTGAGCGGTTGTGCTCTTAATATTGGCAACAGCATTGTCGCTCAAAATCTGGCGGCAGCTAATCCTGATATTCAACTCAGTTCCGGTTCAATAATTTCGGTCGGCGGAAATTTAATTGGCAACACAAACGGTTTTCCCGCCGGAACATTTAATCAAACAAACGACCAAACCGGAGTTGACCCGTTGCTCGACGCTCTTGCTGATAACGGCGGAAATGTGATGACGCATTCATTGATGCTTAACAGTCCCGCAATCAATACGGGCGTCAATTCGGCTGCGGTTGATGGGTTCAACAATTCGCCGCTGGCAACCGACGCTCGCGGGGCGGGCTTTTCCCGAATCAATGGCACAACGGTTGACAAAGGCGCGTTTGAATCTGTTTTCGCACCCACTGCAGCGAGCGTCACAATTTCGGGAAGAGTTCTCGCGCCATCCCACAAAGGCGTCGGAAACGCGCGTGTTTATTTAACCGACCAGCAAGGTAACACGCGCAGCGCCTTAACCAATCCGCTCGGATATTACCGTTTTGAAGATGTTGCTGTGGGAGAAACTTATGTTTTAAACGTTTTCTCAAAACGCCACGTTTTTCAGCCCCAAGTTGTTAATGTCACGGAAGAATTGAGCGGTTTGAACTTTATTGCCGAACAATGAAAACGATTCTAATTCCGGCGTATTTTTCCGCATTCTGATTTTTCCGCTCAAAACAAAATCGCAAAGTCACTTGATAAAATCTGTGGCTTTGCGATTTTGTTTTGCTGTTGCGCTCGGTGAAAAAAAGTTTTATATCTTTTCTCGCTTGTAATGAGTGCTGAAGCGACAAAAATTTTTCCTTCTCAAACCGCCGAAACCGAAACAACCGGCGAGCGGAAACTCTGGCTTTTTTCGCCCGTTGTTGATTTGAGCGTCTTTGCGGGCAGCGCAGTTTTGTCTCTTCTGCTTTTGGCGATCGGCGCTCAGTTTGGAATTTTAAACGACGAATCGCCCGACTGGACTTGGATTTCGGCGGTTTTGCTGGTTGATGTGGCGCACGTTTGGGCGACCGGATTTCGGGTTTATTTTGATCCAGCGGAATTACGACGCCGCATTTGGCTTTACTCCCTCGTGCCGCTTTTCGGTTATTTGGTGGGAGTCGCGCTTTATTCGGAAAGCCAAAGTCTTTTCTGGCGCGTGCTGGCTTACACGGCGGTTTTTCATTTTGTGCGTCAGCAATACGGTTGGGTAAGACTTTATCGAGGGAAGTTAAAAGAGCAAAACGATTGGGGAAAATACATTGATACGGCGGCGATTTATCTCGCCACGGTTTATCCGCTGATTTACTGGCACGCCAATTTGCCGCGCAATTTTCAATGGTTCGTGCAAAACGATTTCACCGCATTGCCGCAGATATTGGAAAAAGTCGCTTTTCCGATTTATGTTCTCGCGCTCACGCTTTACGCACTGAAATCAATTTATCTGGCTCTTTTCAAAAATTTTTACAATCCGGGCAAAGACATCGTAGTTCTAACGACCGCTGTTTGCTGGTATTTGGGAATCGTTCAATTCGATTCCGATTACGCTTTTACGGTCACAAACATCATTATTCACGGCATTCCGTATTTTGCGATTGTCTGGTTTTACGCCAAAGCGAAACGCGAAACGGCGGTAAAATCTTACCGTCTGTTTTCGAGCAACATCGTCTTTTTTCTTTCGATTTTGTGGCTGCTCGCTTACGCCGAAGAAATTTTATGGCATCGCTCAATCTGGCACGAGCGCGAATGGCTTTTCGGCTCGCCTCTGGATTTGGAAGATTGGAAAATGTATATCGTGCCTCTTCTTGCTTTGCCGCAAATCACGCATTATGTTTTGGACGGTTTTATCTGGCGGCGGAAGTCAAATCAGAATTTGCGCTTTTGAAAGTCAGTACCATCTGCGGTTGCGGATGGTTGAATATACATCAGCTTAAACCATTTGCCGCCGCAGATGATATTGATCTTAATGAAAAACCTGGTTTGGACAATTTTGATTTTAGCCGCATTTGCTCTTGCGTGCGGCGGTTCTGATTCGGGCGGCGAAAGTGGCGGTGGCGGGATTTTTTCCTTTGGCGATGAAACTGGAGAAGCAAATCAGCTTGCGATAAAAGCGAACGAAAATTTATCAAAAATCGGCAAAATCCACAAAGCCAACGCCCGCAAGCTCGACGATTTGCAGTCGGCAATGCGCGAGCGCGACACCGTAAGGACGCAGCAGATTTTGGAAGAAATAATAAAAGCGATTGAAGAAGGCTTAAGCCTCGGCGAAGTCGCTTATACAAGAGTCAACGAAGCTGCCGGAAAAAAGACCGATGAAATTTTTTCGGAATATCTGCGTTTGAAAAAAGAAGCGTTGAGAAAGCAGATTGACGCCTACGAATTTCGTCTCAAAGTCGCCAAAGATTTGCGCGACAAATTCGGCAGCAACAAACCGGAAGAAATCGAACGCGCCAAAGCCGATTTCGCCGTCAATCAGGAAAATTTTCAGAAGCTCTGGGACGCTGCCGAGGATTTGAA
>JALZCH010000092.1 GCA_030863175.1 Acidobacteriota bacterium
AAATACGCTTTCCGGCGGTCGGAATTCCCAAACCTTCGTTCGGATAAACTTCGCGACTTGCATCGTGTTCAATTGCAATTAATTTAATATTGTCAACAAACAAAACTTCTTCGAGTTCATTCGTAACGCGGATTTCGTAGCGTCCGTTTTTTGGCTTTAGCTGGTCGGATGTGATTCGCACAAATTCATCCGAATCTGGATAATGATAAACGCCGCCACTCTCTTTCCAATTGCCCATTTCACCCCCGCCGAGAAAGTCAGTCACAAATTCAAATTTTTCGCCGTTCCATGCATAAAGATACGGACACGACGAAGGTTTGCGGTCTAGTTCTTCAATTTTGAGCGGGGCGGAATTCTTTGCCGTCGGATTTTTCGCTTTTTGTGGAAAATCGGTTTCTGCCTGAATTATTCCCGAAGTCCAAACGACTCGCACGGCGTCGGGCTTTTCGCGTTTACCCAAACCGAAATGAATGTCCGACGGCGCAGGCATCGGGCTGGCGGCATAAGTTTCGAGCTTTTGGGCGAGACTTCCGGCACGGAGATCGATTTTCGCGCCGATTCCGGTCCGATTGCTGGCGCGCCCCGCAAGTTTGACGATTTCAGCATTGTTTGTGTTTCCGCCGACGTTTTTGACTAAGACCAAATTTCCGTTTCGGGCAAATGCAAACAAATCTTCGTCGCTGTCTGAATCAACATCGCTCGCCAGCGTAA
Organism: Acidobacteriota bacterium; assembly: GCA_030863175.1. GTDB lineage: Bacteria > Acidobacteriota > Blastocatellia > Pyrinomonadales > Pyrinomonadaceae > JALZCH01. The sequence goes on from JALZCH010000092.1 coordinate 712, forward strand.
AACGAGAGTTTTCAAGCGCGCCAAGTTCATCGGTTTTGATTTTAAAAGCGGACGAATCAGCGTCCGACCAACTGCCTCCGAGATTGCGAACGTTGGCAAAACCTTTGTCTGTGTTGACGATTAAATCAAGCAACCCGTCGTTGTCATAATCAACTAATTGCGCCGACGCAGCGTTTTCAGTTCCCGGCGGCGCGTCTTTTAAAACAAATTTGCCGCGTCCGTCCGAGACGGCGAAAACACCCGCGCCGCCCGTCTTTCCGAAGAAGAAATCAACAAAATTATCTTTGTTAAAATCACCCGCCGCGGCGCAAGTCCAGTTTCCTGTTTGGTTCAATCCGACTTCCGCGGCAACATCGCGGAAAGATCCATCGCGCCAATTGCGAAACAGATTCGGTTTGCCGCCATAATTTAAAACCAGCAAATCAATGTCTCGGCGGTTGTCGTAATCGGTCGGAATGACTGCGATCGAATTTCCTTCGGATTGAAATTTTTCGTTTTTGGTTTTTGAGTTGTTAAGATTTGCCGCATTGCCGATTTCAGCGAAAGTTCCGTCGCCGTTATTTCTTAATAGCCAATTTGGAGCGGGCGCAAAATCAAGCGGAAACAAAAGCTCCTTGGTTTCAGCGTTTTCTTCAACCTCAAGATCGGTAAAACCGGCGATGAAGATGTCCAAATCGCCATCGTGTTCGGCATCGAGAAAAGCCGCGGAAATGGAAAGATAAGGATATTTCGGGAGCTTCGCTTTTTCCGAAACGTCTTCAAATCTGCCCTTTCCGAGATTGCGTAAAAGCCGCATCTGTTCGTAACCGTTAACAAATAAGTCCGCCAAGCCGTCATTATCGAAATCACCAGCAATTATTCCGGTCGAAACGTTTTTGACGGTTTTCGCCAAATCGCCTGACGTTTTAGTCGCATCAACAAATTTGCCGCCGTCGTTTCGATAAAGAGAGACGCTACCGGTGACATTGGCATTTGATTCTCTGTTAGAAATCCTGCGAGGCGCGGCGATTGAGTTGTTGAGCCTCACCAAGTCCAAATCCCCGTCGTTGTCAAAATCGAAAAGCGTCGCGCCCCGCGCAAAACGCAGCAAAATTTCAAATTTGGATTTAGGTTTTAGATGAAACAAATTTCCGAGCGGTATTTCGTTTTGGGGTTTTTGAACCGGCAAGCTGGCGTTGCTGTTTTGAAAAACCACATTGGGCGTCGTTTTATCAACAAGCTCACTTTCCGCGCCGGTGGAAACAATCGCTTCGGCGTAGCGTCCCTGCTCTAGATAATTTTGCCCGATGCTTGTCGCCGCGCCCGATTGCCGCAAGCTTTGAAACCGCGTCATCAATTGTTGCCCCTCTTCACGTTTGCCGGCGCGCAAAAGGGCGGTTGCCAGATTGTAAAGCGCTGTGGAATTGTATGGTTCAGAGGCGAGCGCCGCGCGAAAAACGGCGATTGCTTCATCATATCGTCGCTCCTGCATATAAATTTGCCCGAGATTTACGTTTGCGCCGACATCTGCAGCGTCAATTTCCAAAACTCGTTTGAAGGCGGAAACTGCGGCTTCCGAACGGTTTTGAGTGCGCGCGATCAATCCCAAAATATAAAAAGGCTGCGGCGACGTCGGGGCAATAGAGGCGGCTCTTTGCACTTCCTTTTGAGCGTTTTCATAATCCGGCACATTAAAAAGCGCAATTGCCAGATTGATTTGCGCGATTTTCAAATCGGGTTGGATTGATAAAGCGCGACGAAACGATTCTGCCGCTTCCCGATGATTAAACTGTTCGAGCTGTGCAACGCCCAAATTATTGGAGCGATATGCGTCTTCACGTTTTTTAATGGAATCTTGAGCAGAAGCCTTCGGGAAAATCGGCAGGGAAAAGCTCAAATGCACTGTGGCGAACAAAGCGAAAAATAAAAATGCCGGAAGAAAAAAACGGAAAAAACAAAAACTGATTTTCATAAATACTGCTTGTTCGCTGCGCATTAAAGCAATTGTAAATTTACAGGAGCTTAAAGTTCACGCTTCAGAGTTTCACCGAGCTGCGATTGAGGCGAACGTACGAACTAAGTTTGTACGCAAAATGTCGCGCAAATGCCGATTTTAAATTAAAATGCCCGCCGCTTTTCGATAAAAACCAAAGCGTGCCGAGCATTTTCTTTCAAAATTCATTTCTATCTTGCTGAGATTACAGCATAACTGCGCCCGCTGTAAAATCTTAAGCCATCTGGGGCGGCAGCCATCATCAACGGGCGCGGGCGGCGCAAATTTTTGTCGTTTGCAGTGGAAATCGACAAAATTCGATTGCCGCCGATGTCAAATACGTTTAATTTCCCGTCATCGGTAAAACCGAAACCATAAGCTCCGATGCCGAGCTTTTCGCCGCCGATTTCGATAATTGAATCCGTGATCAAAAAGCCTTCATATTTTGCGCGAATTTCGGTCGAATAACCGGAAGTGTCAACCAGTCCGGCAATAACGCGGCGTTTTCCGCCAAGACGGGTGACAGCCGCATTGCGCATCTGCGACGGCGCGCTTTGACCTTCAAAATAAAATCCGGTCCGGACCCCCCGCGTTAATTCCGCACCCGTCAAAACAGTTAGATTACCTTGCGCCCGAATTTCAAAGCGGCTTAACGAAACTAACGCCAAAAACAAAACAAAATGAACAAAATAACGTTTTGTTAAATTCATAATTTGGACAATAAAAAAGCACATCTGCCCCTACCTTTTAAATTCAACCAAATCCCATAGATTCCCGTATAAATCTTCAAAAACGGCAACCGTTCCGTAATCTTCCATTTTTGGTTCACGAACAAAAGTAACGCCCTTTTGTCTTATATTTTGGTAATCTCTCCAAAAATCATCGGTTTTCAAAAATAAGAAAACTCGACCGCCCGTTTGATTCCCGATTCTGCTCTTCTGTTCTTCGCCGACAGCTTTGGCAAGCAGTAAACAACATTCCTGCGCTCCTTTAGGAGCAACCAAAACCCATCGTTTAGTCTCGCTTTGCGGAGTGTCGTCAAGGAGCGTGAAATCCAGCTTTTCGGTATAGAACTTAATGGCTTCATCATAATCATTCACGACTAAAGCAATATGGGCAATACTTTGTTTCATGTATTTATCTGTTTATAAGCGAAACATGTACGCTTATGCCGTAATTTTCTTTCATTTGTTGTGCAGTTAATTGTTGATTGTTTTTCGCTGTTCCTTCGAAATAAGCGGTTGTTTTCGGAAAAACGTACATTGCCACTGTGCGACCGAGTTCAAGACCGGCGATATTGTCGCATTGAATGTGATAACCGCCCATCAGGAGGGAAATTCCAGCCATTTCCGCCGTTGTAGTAAATGTAAGCAGATAGAGCGCAACATCAAACCATAAACTGAATTTGTAATTATTCGTTCGCTTTGGTCGCAGAAGGCTGTGTGATAATTCCTTCGCCGATTAATTGGTCAAACTTACGCCGAGTTTCCGCCGACCAGCCGGGGATTAAATCTTTTACGATTCCTTTTTCATCAACCAAAATCGAAAGCGGCACCGAATAATCATCCGTCGCATACAACTGTTCAATTGCTGCGACTCCGCCGACAAAAATCGGGTAATTAACACGCCGTTTCAGCACATAACCGCGAATGTCTGCATCGGTTTGTGCGTCAACGTTCAGACCGATTAAATCAATTCCTTGCGCAGCGAGCTGCGGGCGAAGTTTTTCGAGCTCAGGCATTTCTTTCGCGCACGGCAAACACCAAGTCGCCCAGACGTTAATCAACGTTTGGCGACCGGCTTTGAATTGTTTTTGCAGCGATTTTGCCGCGCCGCCGCCGATTGTTTTTAACGCAAAATCGGGTAGTGGCTTGCCGATTGATTTGCGGCAGCCGCAGCCGGTTTAGCTACAGATTCCCACTTATGCGTACCGATCCATTTGATTTGATTGACAGTTGAAGTTGGATGCGAAGGAAACGTTTTCGCCGACAGCCGAACGGGAAAATACTCAGAAATGCCGGCGTAATCGCGGTCGCGCGCGGCGACTGAGAGCTCTAACAAATCGTTTGCCAGCGATTCGGACAAATCTTCGATAATTTTTAAACGCTGACCCTCAGCCAATTGCCCTTTGTTTGCCGTTTGCGCGAGCAGGGAAAAACCCGATGCGCTGTTGATTAAAAAAACGAAGGCGCAGGCAATTGTCAGTAATTTTCGCGCCGGGGAAATTGGCTGATACATCTGTTAAGTTTGAAACTTTGTAAGGAATTGCTTTCGCAATTTTCCCGCAATTTTAACTTGTGTTAATCGGTTTGACAAATCCAAAAGCGCAGTTTTCCTGAATAACCTAATTCATTTTCTGCACGATTTTATCCAAATGGAATTTTAGCCAAAATGAGTCAATGTTGAAAAAACTATTCTTAAAGAAAAAAAGCTTTTCTCGCTTATTTTCTTAAAGTTGCTTTGCCCCAAAAAAATTGATTTTTTTTGCCGCCGAGAGTATAAACGAAAAGCACTTAAACAATTCTGTTTCAAACCAGAGATTCAAACGGGCACACAAATAATCTCGAAGTAAAAGAAGGAAATCACGAATGTTAACAATTTCAAATTCCGGGCGATTTCGGTCTAAATGTTCGATATTGTTTTTCGGTTTATTTTTATTCGTTATTTTTGGAGCTAACTCGTTGGCAGCCAATTTGCTGCCCGAAGCTCCGGTGCTAATCAGCGAAAAAGACTCGATACGCGCTTTGACGGCTCGACAGACGAAAAGAGGTTTGGACACAAAAATCAGAGTTTTTAAACCCGGCGCAAATACGCTGGTGACTTTGTTTGTGACGAATCTGGATTTGCTGCCCGGCGAAGGCGCAAATGCTTTTCGCGCCGATATGGAAGACGGTCTCAACCGCCGTTACCCATTGAGCGTAGTTTCTCTGGACAAAACCGAACGCCAAGGCATTTACGCTTTGACGGTTCGGCTGCACGACGCGCTCGGCGATGTCGGTGACGTTTTAACGCGCGTCGCTTGGCGCGGAATGTCGAGCAATCGAGTTCGCGTCGCAATCGGACACATCGGTGACGGTTTGAAGGATGATGAAGGCGCGGCTCCGACGCCGATGCCGGAAAAATCTTTCGTGCCTGTAACAATGAATTCGCTGGCGGGGGAAACGGGCGGAGACCGCATTCGTTTTATGGAGCAAGCCGCTTTTGGACCGAACGCGGCGACCGATTTGCGTTTGCGGCAAGTTGGTTTTCGGCGCTGGATCGAAGAGCAGATGCAGGACAAAACCGATTCAAACGGTGCGCCCCGTTTTTCGACTTTTCCTTATCCGAACGTGGTTCCGCTGCATACCGATTCCTTGATTGGCTGTACGGGAACGCCGAATAGAGCGATTTGTCAGCGCGATAGTTACTCGATGTACCCGCTTCAAAATTGGTTTTATCGCGAGGCTCTCTATGGCGAAGATCAGCAATTGCGCCGCCGAGTTTCGTGGGCGTTGAGCCAGATTTGGGTCGTATCGGGGCGCGACATCGTGCAGTCCGGGCGAATGCTGCCTTATATCAAAGTGCTCGATAAATATGCTTTCGGCGATTATCGCAAGCTGATGGAAGAGATGACGCTTAATCCGGCAATGGGACAATATCTCGATATGGCGATCAGTACGCGTCAAAGTCCGAATGAAAATTACGCCCGCGAGATTTTGCAGCTTTTTACCATCGGCGTTGATTTGCTCAATCCGGACGGGACGCCCGTTTTAGACCAGAACGGCAATCGAATTCCCGCTTACACGCAGGAAACAATCAACAATTTCACCAAAGTCTTTACGGGCTGGGAGTTTTGTAATACGGGCTGCGAAAATTCTCAAAGCGGGATTCCGAATTACCGCGACCCGATGGTCGTGGTCAATCCTTCGAGACACGATACAAGCCAGAAAACGCTCTTGCGCGGAACCATCTTGCCAGCCGGGCAGGACGCCGGGACGGATTTACGACAAGCTCTGGATAATATTTTTTATCATCCGAACGTCGGACCTTTTGTCGGAAAACTGTTGATTCAGCAGCTCGTGACGAGCAACCCGAGTCCGGCTTACGTCGGGCGCGTGGCAGCGGCATTCAACGATAATGGTGCTGGCGTGCGCGGCGATATGAAAGCAGTCATAAAGGCGATTCTGCTTGACCCCGAAGCGCGCGGCTCCGTCAAAACCGATCCCGATTACGGAAAACTGCGCGAGCCTGTTCTTTTTGTTACCAACTTTTTGCGTCGGTTTAACCCGCAAGCATACAGCAGGTTAAGTTGTCCTTATAACGAGCAGAGTGATGGCGTGATTAACGGGGCTTCGTCTTCCGTTTTCGATCAGGACATTTTCAATCCGCCAACCGTTTTTAATTATTATCAATTGGACGGAAGCGTCCCAAACACAAACCTCGCGGGCGCTGAGTTCGCCATTTTCTCGACCGGCACGGCTTTAAAACGCGCGAATTTTATCAACCAGATGACTTTGCCGCAGGGAAGCGTCCCGCCCGGGATTCTGAACAATTTCAGTACGATAACCACAAGTTTCGCTCCGTGCGGAACCGCAATTAATATCGACCGCTTGCTTCAATTTGCTCAGTCGGATGAGACCGGCAATCAGCTCGTCGAACAATTAAATCGCGAAATGCTCCACGGCACAATGTCTGCGCCGGTTCGCAGCCATATTTTGGAGGCAGTTCAAGCCGTTTCGTTCAATAATGCGGTAAAACGAGTTAGGACGGCTATTTATCTCGTGGCAACTTCATCGCAATTTCAAGTGCAGAGGTGAGAGAACAATGAAAAAGACGAGAAGAGAATTTTTAAAAACATCTTGCCGAGCGCTTTCGATGACGGCTCTGGCTACGCAGATGCGGCATTTCGGATTGGTCAATGTGCTGGCACAGGAACGGATGAAAAACGAATCGGCAGCCGCTCCTGTTGCTGAATACAAAGCTCTGGTTTGCGTTTTTCTGGCGGGCGGGAACGATAGCAACAATACGATTGTTCCCAACTACGACGAAGGCTACAACCAATACGCGGCTACAAGGCAGGCGCAAGGGCTCGCAATTCCGAGAGCGAATTTGCTGCCGATTACACCGCCGGCAATGGGCGGGCAGATTTATGGTCTGCATCCGAATCTGCCGGAATTAAAGTCACTTTTTGATGCCGGTAAAATGGCTGTTATATGCAACGTCGGCTCGCTTGTCCGACCGTTGACCCGGCAGCTTTATCAAGCAGGCGCTGACCGTCCTTATCAACTTTTCTCTCACTCGAATCAGGTCGATCAATTTTTAACCGCGATTTCATCGGCTCCTTCGACCAGCGGCTGGGGCGGCAGAACCGCCGCTCGCGTCGCCACATTAAATACAGGGGCGGCAATTCCGATGATCACTTCGATTGCCGGTTCAACGATTTTTAGCGTCGGTAACGGAAGCAATCCGCTGATAATCTCGCCAGCACCGACGCCGCTCAATCAGGTTCTGACTTTAAACGGTTTTGGCGCTGCCTCTGACGAGCTTGCGCGCCGGACGGCGATGGAAAAACTGCGGCAGGAAGATTTAAACCAAACGCTCGTTCAGGCAACTAGCGTTTTAACTCAACAAGCTGTCAACGTCAGCCGTGAGCTGAGCCAAGATCCGACTTTGAGCGTAACTTTTCCTGGCACGACGCTCGGAAATCAGTTGAGGCAGGTGGCAAAACTGATGAAATTTCGCACTCAATTAAATATGAGTCGGCAGATATTTTTCGTGCAGCTTGTCGGTTTTGACACACACGGCGGACAACTGACAACGCAGCCAAATCTTTTGACGCAGGTTAGTCAGGCATTAAAAGCGTTTTATGATGAAACCGTGGCGCAGGGAATCGCAAATCAAGTGACCACCTTTACGATGTCCGATTTCAGCCGTACGCTCAGTCCGTCCGGCACAGGTTCAAGCGTCGGGACCGACCATGCTTGGGGCGGACATCATTTCGTGATCGGCGGCGCAGTCAACGGCGGAAACTTTTACGGCAGCCCGACCTCAAACGGAACAATTTTCCCGACTCTGGTTAACAGCGGACCCGATGACGCAGACACTCGCGGGCGAATAATTCCGTCGGTTGCAATCGAGCAATACGCCGCAACGCTCGCCCGCTGGTTCGGGCTTTCAGATGCGGATATTCCGCAGGTTTTCCCGAATATAATTAATTTTTCGAGTTCACATCTCGGCTTTATGGTTTAAAGTATTAACCGCAAAAACAGAAAATACGCTGAAATTTTTCTCTAAAATTTCAGCGTATTTTCTGTTTTTGTGATGCGGTTCATTTAGAATCGCTAACCAAGCTTTTTAATCCAGCTGCTTGGTCAATTTTATCTTCCAACTCTCTTAACGCTTTCGGTGCACCGTAATTATGGACGACTTTTTTGGTTTTGCCTTTGAGCGAAATCGAAGTGGTGACAGGCGGCAAATCAGCTACCCGCATTCCGCGTTCGTCAGTGTCATATTGGTCTTTTAAAGAAAAATAATTGATGCTTTCAAACGCTTTAACCAATTCCTGTACTTTGGTTTTCGGAATTTTAAACTGCCTTTTGCCCTTGACCTTAACGTTTTCTATGCCGTTGTAAACAACGGTTCCATCGCCCGAAATCTGTGCTGAATATATTGGGCAGATGCCGTAACAAGCGCCTCTTTCAATCGTAATCAGAATTTCTGGGGCGGCTTTCTTTTGAGCAAGGCTAGAAAAACCGGAGAAAATAAGCGTCGTAAACAAAAATAAAACCACGAACGAAAAATTTTTCAAATTTAATTTTACAAACATCTTTTGTTAGATGCGGATTAAAAGTGTAGGAGTTTCTACGAATGTGTTTGAAAATTCGATTTTCGCCCGTTAAAAATAGCTAATTGTAGAGACGCAAAGCATTGCGTCTCTACCTCTATCAACCATTTTCTGACTTTATTGTGCGTAGGTTAAATGTCGAACAAATGTCCAATCGCCGCTCGGTTCGACTTTAAGATTGCCGACTCCTTTCGCCGCGACCACCATATTTGCCGGATACCAGAGCGGCATCAGCGGCACGTCGCGGCTGATAATTTCCTGCACCTGTACATAAAGCTGTTTGGCTTTTTCGCGGTCGGTTTCGTTGACTGCTTTGCTGATGAGATCGTCAAATTCAGGATTACTATAACGCGTGCGGTTCGAATTTCCGATTTGACTTGAAGCAAATAAATCGCGGAAATAAATCGGGTCGTGGTTACCCCCGACATAACGCGCCGTCGTCATTTGATACTGACCGCGTTTGAGCTGATCGAAAAATGCGCCAGATTCGGCTGGATCAAGTTCAACCGGAATTCCGACCGCTTTTAACTGGTTTTGAATTACCTGCGCATATTGGCTGGTCGCAGCGTTACCGGCGATGATTTTAAATTTAATCGGCTGCGGAAAACGATTCCCGTTTCCATCCGGTTTAAAACCTGCTTCGTCGAGCAATTGCTTAGCTCGTTCCAAATTAAAATCGTATTTTGTCCCCGGTGCGTAAGCCCAAGAAGATTCGGGCAAAATTGAATAAGCCAATTTCGCTTGCCCGAAAAGAAGATTGTTGATTATTTCTTCGCGATTGATGGCATAAGCGACCGCTTGTCGCACTTTTACGTTGTCAAACGGTTTCTCCTGAGTGTTAAAGCTCAGATATTGAATGTTCGCGCCGGGAAATTGCTGAACGTCAAAATTCTGGTTGGTTGAAAAGCTTTTCAACGTGTCGGGCGAAAGATTAATCGTCATCGGAGCGAGCTGAACTCTGCCTGAACGCAGTTCGGCTTGCAGCGAATTGGCGTCTGCAATAACGCGAACGCGCATTCGTTTAATGTTCGGGGCACCTTCCCAATATTGATCGTTTGCCTCAAGCTCGACGAAATTGTTTGCCGAATCATAACGAACGTATTTGTAAGCTCCGGTTCCCGGCGGCGGCGTGTAAACTCCGGGATTTGGCGTTGAACCCTGCGCGGCATTATTCGACCCTGAACCGATTTGGCTGTTTTCGGGCAAAATCGGAATCGCCACAAGATTTGCCAAAATATTGTTTTTTAAAGCCGGACGAGCGAGTCTAAGGGTTAAAGTTTTTGGGTCCGGAGCCGTGATTTCTGTAATCATCGGCATTCTTTGACCGTTGACGGTTTCGAAAAACGCGGCGGCTTTCGGACTGCTAAGCTTGAGCAGCGAATCGAGCGTGTATTTAGCGTCCGCCGAAGTCAACGGTTTGCCGTCATGAAATTTTACGTTATCGTGCAAGGTAAATGTCAGTGTCAGGTTGTCGAAAGACGATTGGATATTGCTGGCAGCATCACCAACATATTCAAAATTTTCGTTTTTCTTGACAAGCGCGTTGTACATCAAAGTACGAATGCGTTCGGCATTTGCCGGAACGCTTCCGGCGCCCAAAAAATCGAGCGTGTCGAAATTACTGTCAAGGGCAATCGTAAAAGTGTCGCTCCCGCGGCGGCAAGCTGTTGAAACTGCAAAAACCAGGGCAATAAATGCAAATAAAAAAAGCGGTTGATAACGTTTCCTCAAATTTTTCCTCCGTAGCTGTAATCGAGTTTTCTGTTCAATTCTGCGATTTTGTCGGATAGCTCTCGAAAGCGGTTCGGATCAAATTCGTGAGGCGGTTTCAAGAGCGATTTCACTTCGGCTATTCGATGCAAAGATTCATTGAGCCGTTCGATTTTTAGCTCTCCGGCGCGGAAGCCTTCGAGCAGCGAATAATAACTCTTTCGTACGGCTTCAACGGTTGAGCAAATCAAAATCATATCTTCGCCCGCGGTAAACGCCGTGCGGGCGGCTTCTTCAATCGGGCAATGTCTTAAAACCGCGCCCATCTCTAAATCGTCAGTTATGACAAGGTGTTTGTAACCAAGCTCGATGCGAAGCAGTTTGGTGACGACATCAAAATTGATTGAAGCTGGGGTCAGCCGCCCGCCGAGCTGCCCTGTTGAAAGATTAACGCGCGGAAACCCGCCGTGCGAAACCATCACGCAGCGCACGCGGTCGTCTTCGTCCTGACGATAAACGAACAATTCGATGTAAGGCGCAAGGTCTTGTGCAACGAGGTCGTCGTGCGAGAGATTGACAATCGGCATTTCGTCGTGCGAATCAACTTCGCCTGCGCCGATACCGGGAAAATGCTTCAAACAGCCGATAATTCCTGTCCGCTGAAGCCCTCGCAGATAAACCATCGAATAACCGAGAACTTCGCCGGGCGAGCGACCGAACGAGCGCGAATACAAACCGTTTGACAGCAAGTCGCGTTCGGGCGTCATTATTTCCATCACCGGGGCGAAATTCATATTAAACCCCAGAATCCGCAGCAGTTCGCCGGTAATGGAACCGAGCTGACGCGCAGCTGCAACGTCGCCGTGCTGGCGAATGACACGCGGCGGCGGCATCGGAGTGCAGATTCGCCGCAGGCGATCAACCAGCCCGCCTTCCTGATCGAGGCTCAAAATCGGCAAAACAGGCAAAATTTCCCGAATATCGTCAATAAATTTGCGAGTCTGGTCGAGGCGGCGGACGTTGCGCCCGAAAAAGCAGACGCCGCCGGGTTTGATTTCTTCGAGCAGAGCGCGCGTTTCCACATCGGCTTCGGTGCCTGGCAATCCAATAAACATTAACTGCCCGACTTTTTGTTCGAGCGGTAGAGAAAGCAAAGTTTCAAGCATTATTTAAACCGATGGAAGAGCGAGCAACAACTTATCGCAAATTTTGGCGGATTAAAAAAGATTTGGCAAGTGCATCTTTGAAATGAGGTTGGACGAACTGAAGGAAAAGGAAAAGATTGAATCGCAAATTGAATAAACGAAAAGCGGGATTTTTGTCATAAAAATCCCGCTTTTCGTTTAATACAACTGATTTTAAATTATTGTTTTTTGGTGAAAACCATTTCAGTCGAATTTGTGCCCCGCGGCGATTCGACATCACGTTTGACGGTCAAGGTTTTGCCGTCGGCGCTCAAATCCCAGGTTTCTTTTACCGTAATTGTGGCTTGTCCATTCGGAGAATCAATCGTTTGCGAACGTGAAAGATTCAGCTTGTTGTCTTTTTCAAAGTTTGCTTTGAGCTTTGCTTGCCCGCCCATCGCGCCTTCGGCGGTTGTTTCCTTGCCTTCCAAGCTGTAAACGGTCGTCCCGTCTCCACCACCAAAACCGCCTCGCATTCCGCCGCCTCGATTTCCGCCTCCCGGAGCAGGCATTGAACCGGCGCTGCCGTCTCCGCCAGCCATTTGAAGCGCGGCTCGTTTGGTAGTCGTTTCGACTTTTAATTCTTTTTCAGACTGCGCGACTTTCATTGTCATTCCTTCAATTCGTGACCGTTCGCCGAGCTTAGATTTGCTCACGTCGAGCGTCCATTCGCCGGAATAATCCGCTTTTTTTGATTGTGCCGTAGCGCCGATTGCTAAAAGGCAAACAAACGCGAAAAACATCCCTAAATTTTTCATCCGATTTTCTCCTTTTGAATTTTTGTTGAATTTTTGGAAAATGTCCTGCTTTTAAGACACTTGAAAAGTGCGTTTGGTTACTACTGACAGAAAAAGTTTTGTGAAAAATAAAACAGCCGGTAATACGGCTGTTTTATTTTGAAAACCAATGCGTTGCTATTTACCTTTTCCGTTGTTTCGGATCAAGCAGCTCGCGCAAACCGTCGCCGATAAAATTGAAAGCCAAAACGGTTAAAGCGATTGCAATGCCCGGAAACAGAAGAACGTGCGGCGCATTTGCCAGCGTATCCAGCCCGCGCGCTTCTTCGATCATCGTTCCCCACGAAGGAGCGGGAGGTGGAATTCCCAAACCGAGAAAGGAGAGTGACGCTTCGGACAATACCGCGCCCGCCATTCCGAGGCTAGCCTGAACGATCAAAGGCTGAATCGCGTTCGGCAAAATATGAACAAATAAAATTCGCCAATCGCTAGCGCCAAGCGCGCGTGCAGCCTGGACGAAATCGTATTCGCGAACTTTCAAAACCTGCCCTCGCATCACTCGCGCATAACCGACCCAGCCGATAATGCACAAAGCCAGAATCAGTTTTCCCAAACCAGCGCCGAGAAAAGCCACGAGCGCAATCGCAAGCAGCAAACCGGGAAATGCGAGAAAAACATTGAAAAGATAACCCGACAAAAAACGATCGAGCCAGCCGCCATAAAAACCTGCGAGAGCGCCCAAAATCGAACCGATAACCGAAGAAACTGCAACGACAACGATTCCGACTTCAAGCGAAATGCGCGCGCCATAAACAACACGCGAAAAAACATCGCGCCCGAGCGCGTCCGTCCCGAACCAATGCTCGGCGGAAGGCGCGCGAAAACGCGCCGCCATATTAATCGCGGTTACGTCATGTGTCGCAATAAACGGCGCAAAAATGGCAACAAGCACCAAAATTACTGCCACTGCAATTCCAAAATAAGTTAAACGATTCACGACAAACGAATTCGCGGGTCGAGCCAGCGATAAACCCAATCAGTCAAAGAATTAGCCAAAATATACGTGACGCTGATTACCAAAACGCAACCTTGCACGAGACGATAATCGCGTTTTCCGATTCCGTCTTCGAGCAGCAGCAAACCCAAACCTTGCCAGCCAAAAATGCGTTCGGTAATGATTGCGCCAGCGAGCAGCACGCCGAGCTGCAAACCCAAAATAGTGACGACCGGAATCAAGCCGTTTTTCAAAACATGTTTGTAAATCACGACTCTTTCCGACAAACCTTTTGCTCGCGCCGTGCGAACGTAATCTTCGCCGAGTTCTTCAATCACGCTGGAACGCACCATTCTGGTTAAAATCGCCGACAGCGCCGCGCCTAATGTAAAAGCCGGCAAAATGATGTCTTCGGGATTTTCGCTACCGGTCGGCGCAAACCAGCCAAGTCTGACCGCAAACAGAAAAACCAGCGCCGGACCAATGACAAAACCGGGAAGGCTGATTCCCAAAAGCGCAAAAAACGAAGCGAAATTATCAATCAGCGAATTTTTGTTCGTTCCGGCTAAAACGCCGAGCGGAATCGCAATGGTCACTGCGACCAGCATCGCGGCGAGCGCCAGATAAATCGTCGCCGGATAGCGCGCGAGAATCATATCCAAAACCGGTCGGTCGGTTCTAAACGAAGTCCCCAGATCGCCCTGCAAAAGATTCGTCCAGTATTCTAAATAACGATTGTCAGCGCCGTGCCACTCGAAGCCATTTTCCTGCGAAATCGAAAAGAAAAACGCCGGACGATCAAGCCCATGTCTGGCGCGAAAAGCCGCGTATTGTTCGGCAGTCGCCTGATCGCCCAAAATCGCCTGTGCAGGATCGCCCGGAACAAGCTCGATTAAAAGCGTGACGAGCGAAACAACCGTCCAGACGACGAGCAGAAAAAGCGCAAAACGGCGCAGAAAGCTGAAAATTTTGTGTCGGTTCATCAACCTTTTTTCATCCCGATTTTTTTGTGCCCGTATGGATTGCGGCGATGCCGCCTGTCAGATTTTGAAATTCTACACGGTCAAAACCGGTTTCGGCGAGCATTTTTGCCAATTCTTTCTGATTCGGAAAACGCTGAACAGAATCGGGCAAATATTCGTAAGCTCCACGCGAGCCGGAAACCGCTCCGCCGATTCTAGGCAAAATGCGCGTAAAATAAAAGTTGAAAATTTGTCGGAAACCAGGAATGACCGGCGTCGAGAATTCCAGAATAGCCAAACGCCCGCCCGGTTTTAAAATTCGGTGCAGCTCAATCAAACCGTCTCGCCAGTTTGCCAGATTTCGCAAGCCGAATGCGATTGTCGCCGCGTCAAAGCGATTGCTTTCAAACGGCAGGCTCAAAGCGTCGCCTTCGATGAAGGGAATTGCGGTTTGATTTTTAGCGTTTTTTGATTTTGCGATTTCAAGCATCGGATGGCAAAAATCCGTTCCGATGATTTTTGAAGGCGAGTTTTTTTGCAGTTCAAGCGATAAATCGCCCGTGCCGCACGCAACATCGAGAACAAGCGCGTTCGGATTTTTCAAAACGTCCGAGAGCTTTTTCCTGACCAAACGCCGCCAGCGTTTGTCGGTGTTGACCGATAAAAAATGATTTAAAAAATCATACCGGCGCGCGATTCCGCCGAACATTTCGCGCACCGCTCTGGCGTGTGCGATTTCGTTTTCAGTTCTTGTCGCCACTTTCTAAACTTTTATTTTATGGATCAAATCTCCGCAGAATTTTATTACTGCCAATCAATTTACAATTTAAAATGCAAAATGCACAATCGAAGGATTTCGGTTGTGCATTTTAAATTGTTTGATAATCAACTTCTGCTGTTCAAATTTTCATTTTTTCCCGCCGAGACCGTCAATTTGCGGCTGAATTTTATCGGCGTCTCCGACAATGACGATTGCTTGCGGAGCATCTTTAAAAAATCTGGCGGCAATGCGTTCGGCGTCTGATGGCGTCACCGATTTGATTGCGCTTAAACGCTCATTTGAGGCGGACATTTTGAAAGTTTCAGCATCAAGCCAGCTTTGCAGAGCCTTCTCCGGTTTTGCCGACTCGGTTTGTAGTGAATTTAAAATCTCACTTTGAGTTTCCGAAAACGCTTTTGCGTCTGCCTTTTCGCTCACCGAGCGATTGATTGCCGCCCGAAGGGCGTTTAAAGTTTGCGCCGCTTTTTCAGTCGGAACCGAAGCGCGAATGATTAGCTCGCCGGGCAATACGTGCGCGTTGTGCTCGACCTGAAGAGCGCCCAATTCGTTTTGTAATTTTCTTTCGAGCAGTTTAGCAAAAACTGCTGCTGCGAATGAATCTTTGTCATTTTGCGCAAGTCCGCGTACCGCAATTCTGATTTCCGCATTCGGGGCATCAGGCGCGTCAACAATCAGGATTTTTGAATCGGGCGCATCAGGCTGTCTAAACGTCGAAACAAGCGGTTTATCAGCTTTCTTCCACGAGCCGAAAAGCTGCCGCGCGGCTCGTAAAGCATAACTTTCTTTGACATTGCCGATAATGAGGAGCGAAGCGTAATCGGCATTAAAAAAGCGGTCGCGGGCAACGATTAAATCGCCGATTTCGATTTTTGCGAGAGATTCCGGCGTCCCGCCGGCAGCTCTGCCATAAGGAAAACTGCCGTATAGCCTTCGTCGAACGGCTAGATCAGCAACGACGGCAACGTTTTTGCTTTCTTCCTGAGCTTCACGCAGCCGAGCGTCGCGCACTTTTTTAAAATTTTCCGGCGTAATTGGCGGCGCGATGACGGCGTTTCGAACGGCGTCAAGTATTCTTTCAAATTCTTCGTCGTTTCCGGTCGCCGTGATTTCGATAAAATCGTAATTGGTCGTGACGTTCAAAGAGCCGCCCAAATCTTCTTCAAAAAACCGTTTTGTTTCTTCGTCGGGAAACAGTATATCTCCGAGCAGCCGCATCGTGCCCGCACGCTGTACCGGGTCGAAAGCCGAACCCGCATGAATGCGGAGCTTGACGATGATTTTGTCAGCTTTCGGATCGGAGAAGAGGAAAACTTTGAGACCGTTTAAAATTTGTTCTTTTCTCGGTTCGCGTGCCGTTTGAGCGTATGCAACTGTAAGCCCGCCGGCAGTTGTCAAAACAAGCAGCACAAAAGCGCAAAAAAATCTGATTTCGAGCAAACTATTTTTAAGTTTCATTGCACCAAAGATTCGGAGAGATTAATAATCAAGTTTAGGTTTCCGTAAGCAGCCGGTCAACGCTTGAAAGCATCAAAAAAAGGATTCCAAAGAGCCGCACAACGATTCTAGAATTCAAATTTGCGGCAAAGAGCGTTATAATCCGGCGACATACCGTTTCAGAAACCAATTTGATGCGGCGAGAATCAAAAAAGTTAGTTTCCGTTAGTGAAAGGTAAAAAACAAGTGAGTAAAACAGTTAAGCATTGCGAAGTTTGTCAAGAAAATTTCGGCGACCGTTTTAGCTATTGCCCGGTTTGCGGCGAGACTTTGAAAACTGTCGAAGTCGGCGCCAGCCAGGCATATTCGGCTCCGTTAAATGCAGCTTCGCAGGCAACACCACCGTTTGTCCCGCGTGAAGAAACCGTCGCGGCAGCAGCCGTAACAACACCGCTTTCTCAGGATAGTGTTCCAGCTTACGAGATCAGCGAGCCCGTAGCCGCAAACGGTTCGACGAATTTTAAAGCAAATGAACCTCAATTATCCCCCGATGGTTTCGATACCAATCCGGAAAATTATCACAATGACGGTTTATTTCACCTGACGATTTTGCAAGCGCCAAAAACTCACCGCAGAGATTTCAGCACAGGGGCAGGTTTTGCTTTGAGTTTTATGTGCATCGCTATCACTGCCTTGTTGATTTGGGATATTTTCAATTTCCCCCTCGATATTGATGCGGTTGATGCTGATTTGGGAATTTCCTACGCTTTTCTTCCCGATGATACGCCTACGGAAATAGAAAAAGAAGAGCCGGTTAAAAAAGTCAATGACGATGGCGGCGGCGGCGGTGGCGGCGGCAAGAACGACCCGAAACCTGTTCAATCAGGCGTAATGCCCAAAATGACTAGACAGCCTCAGGAGATTGCGCCTGACGTTGACCGAGTTATTCAGCCGAAGTTTGAACTAAAACAAACGGCAACTGTTCAAGGACCTGAAATTAAACAACAGCCGACGTTGGAAAGATACGGCGTTGTTAATGGAGGAAAAGACACATCAGCGGGTATGGGCAGCGGACGCGGATTGGGCAACGGTGACGGCACCGGAATCGGTCCCGGTCGTGGCGGCGGTTACGGTCCCGGCGCTGGCGGCGGAATGGGAGGCGGTACCGGCGGCGGAATTGGAGCCGGGAATGGCGCAGGCACGGGAAGAGTTGATGATGATCCGCCACCACCGCCCAAACCAGTGGCAGTGGTTTCCGAACCTTTGAAAATTCTTTCGCAGCCGCGTCCCGGTTATACGGAAGAAGCGAGAAAAAATAATGTTCAGGGAACGGTTCGCGTTCGCGTCACATTCTCGGCTTCGGGGCAGGTAACAGGAGTTTCGGCGGTAACGAGCTTGCCGAACGGCTTAACTGAAAAAGCGATTGCGGCGGCGAGACAAATTTCATTTGTTCCGGCAAAGAAAAACGGACAGCCTGTTGCCGTCACGAAAGTTATCGAGTACCGGTTCACCATGTACTAAAAAGAAGCTGACTTTTAAAGAAAAAGGCGAGCCAAATTGGCTCGCCTTTTTCTTTCTTAAACAGACGAAAAAAATCTATTTCAAATTTCCAATTACATTCTTGATTCTCTCAACTGCTTCTTTTAACCGTTCAAATTTAGTCGCGTAAGAAATCCGTATAAAGCCGGGAACTCCAAAACCAGCGCCGTCGGTTGTCACAACATGCGCCTCGCGCAAAAGCAAATCGGAAAAATCTGCCGACGTTTTAATTTTGTCGTCGAGATAGCCTCGGACATCAGGGAAAGCGTAAAACGCACCCTCCGGTTCGCTGCATTGAAAACTGCAAATTTCGCGCAACGCGGGAATCAAATATTCACGCCTCCGGGCATATTCCGCGATCATTAAGTCAAGCGATTCTTTCGTTTCATCCCAATTTTCAAGCGCGGCGGCGCAAGCCGCTTGCGCGAACGAAGTCGGGTGTGTCGTCGAATGGCTTTGCAATTTGTTCATCGCTTTCGTCCATTCGGCGTTCGCTACGGTGTAACCGACGCGCCAACCGGTCATCGCAAAAGTTTTCGAAAAAGTTCCGGCGATGCAGACGAACTGCTGCAATTCTTTCGGCAGCATTGCGGTCGAGAAAATCTCGTGCGGCGGATAAACAAATCGCGCGTAACATTCGTCAGAAACGATGAAAACGTTTTTCTCGGCGCAGACTTCGACGATTTTTCGAAACTCCTCGCCCGGAATTATACGCCCCGACGGATTTCCCGGCGAATTGATGATAATGAGCTTGGTTTTATCAGTAATGGCGCTTTTTACCTGCCCCGCGGTTAAAACAAAACCTGTTTCTTCGGTATCAATTGTGATGATTTTAGCGCCGGTAAAATTGACGATTTCGGGAAACGAAACCCAATAAGGCTTGTGAAGCAAAACCTCGTCGTCGGGATTAACCAGAGCGCAGACAGCATTAAAAATTGCCTGTTTGCCGCCCGACGCAGCCATTATCTGATTCAGCTCGAATTGCGCGTTGAATTCGCGCTCGTAAAAGCTTTGAATTCCTTTTTGCAAAGGTTTCGAGCCAGCTGTCGGCGTGTATTTTGTGACGCCGCGCTGAAGAGCCTCAACTGCGTAGTTTTTGATGTGCTGCGGCGTGTCGAAATCAGGTTCGCCGACGCTTAAATCTATAACGTCGGCGCCGCTCTCGCGCAAATCTGCGGCTGCCTGCATCGCGGCTAAAGTAGCCGACGGGCGCATTCTTTTGATCGCTTCGGAAACAGGAAAAAATGACATAGCAAAAAGTTTATGCGAAAAAAGAAATATTACAAAATAATAAACTAATTTTTCGTTAAATTTTTTGCAAAAACTCGACGCGATTCCCAAACGGGTCACAAAACTCGAAACGGTCGTAATCGGGAATCGGTATGCCTTCTAAAATCTTGATTCCTTTTTCTCCCAATTTTTCGTGCCAAGCCGCCAGATTTTCAACTTCGTAAGCAAGATGAGCTTTTGTTTTTGTGCGGTCGAAATCCTGTTCGGTTCCCACGTGAATCTGAAAAGCGCCCAGTTCGAGCCAGAAACCGCCGCGTTCTTGTAAAGATTCAGGTTTGGGAATTTCTTTTAAACCGAGAAAATCGCAATAAAATTCACGCCCGGCGTTTTCTTCGCCCTTTGGAATTGTAATTTGCGCGTGATGAACACGCTCCAAAACCAATTTCATAAATCAGTTTTTCTTTAATATTTTTCTCATTCTCGATTCGACCGAAGAGGGAACCAACCCGTCCACGGTTCCGCCGAGCGTAAAAACCTGTTTGATTAAGCGCGAGGAAACGTAAGAATATTTGTCAGCCGCCATCAGAAAAACGGTTTGAATTTCGGGTTCGAGCCGCCGGTTCATCAATGCCATTTGCAGCTCGTACTCATAATCCGAGACGGCGCGAATGCCGCGCACAATCGTCTGCACTTCGCGCTGTTTGGCGTATTCGACCAGCAGACCGCTGAAATCTTCGACAACCAAACGGCAATCATCAGTCTTGATTTCTGGTAAAACTTCACCGAGCATTTCGCGGCGCTCTTCCACCGAAAACATCGGGTTTTTGTCCGGATTGTTCAATATGGCGATGATAATTTCGTCGAAAAGCTTTGCGCCGCGCTCGATAATGTCTAAATGCCCGTTCGTGACAGGATCGAAAGAACCGGGATAAATTGCTCGTCGCATCTTGAGCGAAACTTTACCATTAAAAAACAAAAACTTGTAGCCTTAGGTTTTCAGGCTGAAATTATTTTGTAAAAATTGAGTTCTGAAAATGCAAATTTACTAAATCGGGCGAAAATAAGTTATATTTTGAGGCTTGTACAAAGCATTTCGTTTAAAAAATGAAACGTCAGAAAACGGAAAAAAAACAAGCCGCCGCTTTTTACGATCTTGAGGGCACGCTCGTCCACACAAACCTCGTTCACACTTTGGGTTTTTATGCCCAGCGCCAGCAAGGTCTTCTAAAGACGATTACCAAATCAGCGAAAACGTTGGCGAAAATTCCGCTTTTTGCCGCAACGGACGTTTACAGCCGCAACGTATTTAACGAATTTTTCTTTAAAAGCTACGAAGGCGAATCTGCTGACCGTTTGCGATTTTTCGCGGATGAGTTGTTTGAAAAAACTCTCAAACCGGCAGTTTTCCCCGGAACATTTACACTGCTTGAAAAATCGAAAAAACTTGGCTTGCGGCAGGTCGTCATAACCGGAGCATTGGATTTTTCGGTTGCGCCGTTGCTGGAATATCTGGGAATTGACGAGTTTGTCGCAAACCGTCTTGAGTTTGTCAACGGCTATGCGACCGGTCGCCTTTTGCCGCCCGTTATGGCTTCGGCGACAAAAGCGAAATGGATACGCGAATACGCTGAGCGAGAAAACATTTCTTTATCCGACTCTTACGCTTATTCTGACAGCATTTCCGATTTGCCGATGCTTTCAATCGTCGGGCATCCAGCGGCTGTTAACCCGGATTTTCGTTTGAAACAAACGGCTTTGCAGCACGATTGGGCGATTTTGAATTTGAAATAATGAAAGCAAAGAATATTTTATGAAACGAATTTTCCTCATTGCATTTCTTTTATTGTTGTCGTCGCTGCCGACGGCACAAACTTCGGCTCCAGCTAAGAAAGCAGAAGCCTTGACTTCAAATGTTGTTGACGCCAAGCAGTTGCTCCGCGACGTTGAAATTCTCGCCTCCGACGAAATGCAGGGGCGCGCGCCGGACACGCCGGGCGGTGCGAAAGCGCGCGAATACATTGTCGGCAGATTTAAGGAATCTGGTTTAAAACCAATCAATGATTCATATATTAAAACTTTTAAATTCGGCAGAACCACACAGAAAAATGGGACGAACGTTATTGGTTACGTCAAAGGCAAAAAAACGCCGGAGAAATACATTGTCGTGACGGCGCATTACGACCACGAGGGCGTGAAAAACGGGGCGATTTACAACGGCGCCGACGATAACGCATCAGGGACGGCGGCGCTGTTCGCTCTGGCAAAATATTTCAGCAAAAATCAGCCTGCAAATTCAATAATTTTCGCCGCCTTAGACGCCGAAGAAAGCGGTTTGCAGGGAAGCAAAAAATTCGTCGCCGAACCGCCCGTCAAAAAAGAATCAATCGTTCTAAACGTCAATATGGATATGATTTCGCATAACGACAAAAACGAGCTTTATGCGGTCGGCACGTTTCATTACCCGTTTTTGAAAACTTATTTGGAAAAAGTAAAGACAAAAGCGCCCGTCAAATTATTGTTCGGACACGACACGCCCGATTTGACCGGATCGGATAATTGGACAAACAGCTCGGACCACGCGCCTTTCCACGCCGAGAAAATTCCATTTATTTATTTCGGAGTCGAAGATCACAAGGATTATCACAAACCGACAGACGATTTTGCCAACATCAATCGTGAGTTTTACGTCCGTGCGGTCGAGACTGTTTTGTCGGCGGTCAGAGAGTTTGACGCAAATTTGGCGGAAATAGAAAAGCAAAAAACTAAATCGTAAAACATAATGGCATTACAGCTACGAAGAAAAACACACGAATCAATCGTTTACATTGACCGCGACAGCGCGCCCCGGATTATTCCGTTTGGCGAAGATTTTATTCTCGAAGATTTGCCGGTCGGGACGCGGATTTTATATCCGAATCCGCCGATTCAAGGCTTGCCGAACCGCGAAGCGGCGATTCGCTACGCAGTTAACCACCCGCTCGATGCCAAACCGCTTTACGCGCAGCTCGAACCGGGAATGAAAGTGACGATTGCGATTGACGACATTTCGATGCCGCTGCCGCCAATGCAAACGCCCGACGTTCGGCAGACGATGCTCGAAGTCATTCTCGATATGTGCCGCGCAAACGGAGTGGACGACATTCATTTGATTATCGCAATTTCGCTGCATCGCCGGATGACCGAATGGGAAATGAAGCGGATGGTCGGGACGAAGATTTTTAACGAGTTTTATCCTGATCGTTATTACAATCACGACGCCGAAGACGACGATAACCTAGTCACAATCGGTCATACTCGTCACGGAGAGCCGCTGCGACTTAATCGGCGCGCTATGGAAAGCGATCTGTTGATTTACGCCAACATCAATTTCGTTCCGATGAATGGCGGTTACAAATCGGTCGCCGTCGGGCTTTGCGATTACGAATCTTTGCGGGCGCATCATAATCCCGATACGATTCGCAAATCCGACAGTTATATGTATCCGCCCGATTCGGATTTGAATCACAAAATCACGCGCCTGGGAAAATTGGTTAATGAGCATTGCAATGTGTTTCACATCGAAACCGCTTTGAACAATCGAATGTTCAAGGAAGGCTACGACATTCTGACTCGCAACGAAGACGAATTTTCTTTTGCCGATCGTTTGAAATGGGAAGCGATGAAGCGCACGTTTTCCAAATTGCCGCGCCCGGCGCGTCGAAAAGTGCTGGCAAATATTCCTTCAGAATACGAAATGATCGCGGTTTACGCGGGCGCGACCGAGCCAGTTCACCAGAAAATTTTGGAAAAAGGCTACCAGCAATACACCGTTCCGGTAAAAGGTCAGGCGGATATTTTAATTACCGGAATACCGGAAATCTCGCCTTACAACGTTTATTCAAATTTGAATCCGCTGCTCGTGCAGGTGATGGCTCTTGGCTATCACTTTAATATGTACAAAAACAAGCCTTTGGTAAAAAAAGGCGGCGTGATGATTATCTCGCATCCGTGCGTTGACGAATTCGATCACGTTCAGCACGCCCCTTACATAGAGTTTTTCCACCGCCTTTTGTCTGAATCGCGCGACGCCAATTATTTACGTGATAAATATGAACGGGAGTTTGCTGAAAACCCAAACTACATCGAGATGTATCGTCGCGGCTACGCTTATCACGGCGCGCACCCGTTTTTTATGTGGTATTGGGGCGAAAACGGTCGCCAACATGTCGGCAAAGTCATCGTCGCCGGAGCCGAAAATGCTCACGTTCCCGAAATGCTCGGTTGGGAACGCGCCGACAATCTCACCGAAGCGATTGCAATGGCTCGCTCCTTTATGGGCAGAAGTGCGGAAATTACGATGCTTCATCAACCGACAATTTGCATCGCTGATGTCGAATAAAATTGAGGAAATATAAAATAAGGCTCTAGAGTAGCAAAGCACTTGACTTGAAGTGCTAAGCTGCTCAAATGGAACAACTAAACCGATATTATCGGCGTTCCAAAATTAGTGAACGTAAAACTCGCCAAATCATTCGCTATT
>JALZCH010000008.1 GCA_030863175.1 Acidobacteriota bacterium
ACTTTTTATTTACATTTGAAAGAGTGTGAATATCGTTTCAATAATCGCAACAAAAACTTGTTTCAGTTGTTGATAAATTTGCTTGAAAAGAACCCGCTCTAGTCGGCTTTGCTACTCTAGAGCCAAAAACAATTTAAATGAGCGATTTGGTATTTTTGCCATCATATTATTAACTTGTTTTCGCAAATGCGTGAAAACCGCGAAATTGCTACAAACTCAATTTCAGAATCGTTATGTTTTGAAGTTTCTCGAGCGGCAATATCTTCCCGGTTTCATCAAAACTGCGAAGCTGGCTATTTGCAATGTAATAAAAATTTTTCCCGTCAACGACGCCGGTCGTCGGAGTTTTGTAAAGCGGATGATTTGATTCGAGAATTTCCAGTCGTACGACTTGGTCTCCGCTTCGGTTCAAATCAAAACGCACGACTCGATTTGGCAATTCAAAATTCTGAATCGCCAGCAAGCTGTTTTCGTAAAAATACAAACCGTCAATTCCCGGCAGAGCGATTGTTTCAGCGTGCGCGAGCTGCGAGATTTTGCCGGTTTTTGTTTCTATGATTGAAACGCCGTTCAAATTAGCCACATACAATTTGCTTTCGTCTTTTGATAAAGCGATTCCGTTTGGATAGCTGTACGGTGCGAGATTTGCGAAAACTTCAAGCTCGTCCTTTTCCTGCTGGAGAACGTGAACTACGCTCGAAAGGCTGTCCGAAATATAAAGGTCGCCGTTCGTGGCAATCACTAGATCGTTGAGCAAATGCGGGCGCGGCTTGTTTGCCAATTCATATTTTTTGATTAGTCTGCCAGTTTTTAGCTCATATTTGTGCAGCATTCCGGTTCCTTCGCGCGTTTTGTCAAAGTTTTTCATTTCCGGCGCTATGTTGTTCAAAACCCATAAAACCTTTCGCGCCGGATCAACTTTAATCCCAACCACCGCTCCTAAATTGTCTGTTGCTCCAGCAACAAAATCGCTTGCTTTGCCGAGGCGGTCTATTTTGACAATTTTTTGTTTGTATAAGCTGCCGACGTAAAAATTTTTGTTTGCCGGATCATAAGCGACACTTTCTGGTATCAGATCAGGCTCAAAAATAGTCGCCGCTGTTCTGCTTTTGATTACCGGCTTTTTGACCGCTTCAATGCGGTTTCTAACAACTGCGTATTCAGGGGCGTCCTTCAGGAACAAAAAATCGTCGCCCGCGAGGGCTTCGGTTCCGAAACCTAATTCCAGAGTTTTTTCGAGCCATCTGATGGCTTCTGTTTTGTTGCCGGTCAAGCTGTAGGCGCGGGCGATGTTGTAGAAAAGTGTCGGATGATTTGCCGGACCCAACTCAACTGCTTTCCTCGAATTTTCAAGAAATGCGGGATAGTCTTTATTTTTGTATGCGGCGAGCGATTGCTGCCAAAAATATTGCCAAGGATAACTGCGGGAACTTTGCGCGAAGATTTGCGCCGATGCCAAAGCAAAAATCAGTACTACAACAATTGAGATTGGATATCTTTTCAAGTTCATTTAACCTGCACAGCAAAACTGACAACATTAAAATTTATTTCTTCAGGTTAAAATTTTAGGTTGGTTAACTACGCAGCTGGCTTATATTTGTGACAAGTTAGGCAATTATTGTGATGAAAGCCGTTCTGGTGTTTTGAATAGAATTTGGCTCTTTATTACAAATGCAGAGTCATTGCCAAACACAACAACACAAATCCAATGAGCAGCAGCCAGGAACGCACAGCTTGGAAGAATTCCCAACGATTTCTGATCTCCTTCCAATTCTCCGGCGGATTTTCCGCGTCCCATTTTCCGGTAGCCGCATTTATAGGAACATTGAAGATGATTGTCGAAATTAAAGCGGCAATGAAAGAAGCTGCCGATGCCCAGCGAATTATTCGAGCGGTTCCTTCTTCGCCGTTGAGACCAATTGCATAAGAAATTGACAAAATTACGCACAACGTCATCAGAATCGGCATCACGCGCCCGAATGTTTTGAGCAACCCCTTTTCAACGAAAACGTGATGCTCTCGCGGCAAGCGCCGGATTACAGGATGAACAAAGGCATAGGATCCGAACTCAGAGCAGGATGCAAAGCCGGTCACTATTAAGGCAATAAAACCTAAAATGTCCATATTCTTCTAATTGCTCCGATTTATCTGTAACTTAATTATACGTTTGCGTTATGTTTGCCGTCCCGTCCAAAAATTGCCGAAAGCTGCGTTTCGTTAAGCACTATGCCGAAATGCTCTTGCAGAAGTTTGCGAAATTCATCTTTCCCGTTTAGCATCCGTTCGTGCTTTTCCTCTTTAATGGTTTCGATAAAACGTGAATCGGTTAAAGTTATGCGCCCGTTTGTAGTTGCCCGCGAACAAACCAACTGCTTTGTAAAATGCGAATTCGGCGAGGTTTGATGGTAACGACACATCCCGGCGAAATCCGAAAACTGATAAGGCTTGAGCGTGAAGATATACTGCGGCATCCAATCTTCATTCGGTTTGCGCTGTAATAAAGTTAATTCTTCGCCTTCTTTCTTGATCAAATAAGACCAAGAGCCTTGCGTTTGTTCGTTTTGAAAGTTGAGGCGCAGCGGTTCGAGAAACGAATCGCCGAATCCGACATCGGCAAGAAAATCATTTTCGCCAATTTCGACGCGCAACGTCAGATGATCGAATTCGGAACCGAAACTGCCGTCCGCCCGCGCGACCCGCGCTGACAGCATTTCCACCTTAAAACCAAGCTCGCACAGCAATGCGGCAAACATTCCGTTGGCTTCGTAACAAAAGCCTCCGCGCCGTCGGCGGACGATTTTGTCAAATAAAATCTCTTCATCAAGAACAATCGGCTCTCCGGCGTGTATGCTCAGGTTTTCAAACGGAACCGTTAACAAATGCTCGATTTGCAAGAAGCGGAGCGTTTCGCCTGTTGGCTCAATCGAGCCTCGATAATTGATTCTTTCGAGATAAGCTGTAACGTCCATAAATTCTCTTTTAATCTCATCATTTAAGACTATTTTTGAAAAATTTAATCATCCGACTCTCTGCCAATTTTGCCGCTGACGGATCATAAGTATCGTTTGTATAGTTAGCGAACCCGTGCGAAGCGTTTTCGTAAAAATACACTTCGCCTCGTCGGTTATGTTTTCGCAATTACTCTTCAAATCGTTTTGCGTCCGCCGTCGGAAGATAAGGATCATTCGTTCCAAAATGCGCCTGAATCGGCGCTTCCACCCATTGAACGAAGGAAAGCATATGCGGTCGCGGGTCGTCCAAAGTGTTATTTGCCGCATTTACAAACGGCGCGGCATAGAAAACTACGACAGATTCAACTTCTCTCGATAAAGCGGCAAACATCACGCTGACAATTCCACCGCCGCAAAAACCGACCATTCCCACGCCGCCTACTTTAACGAATGAAAGTGTTTTCAGGTAATCAATCCCGGCTCGAATATCTTCCATCATCAAAACACCGAATTTATTTGTTCTCAACAGTTCTCGCGGAAATTTTGACATATCCGGATAACGTGACGTTGGGTTGACTGCAAGAGCGACAAATCCCTCCTGTGCTAATTGGGCGGCGGTGTTTCGAATATCTTCAGGTAAATCGGCGTTTCCGTGTGTCACGATGATCGCTTTATAACGCCCGGCAGCTTTTGGTCTGGCTAAAAATCCTTCGATAGTATCAGCGCCGCTCCTGAAAGTGATTGTTTTGTGAGATATTTTCGGGTCGTCTAGCGCTTTTTTTAAAGCTTGTTGAGCCAAAATATTTCCCCCAGTGGCAATACCCGCAATCACAGCACTTGCGCCCGTCAGAAAGATTCTTCTGGTTATTTTTGAATTACTTCTTTCGTCACAATCTAAACACATAGCTTTATTACGTATTCAATTCTAAAAGCTTTTGATACCAGTAATTAGTAATAATCTTTCAGCGGCGCAAATAACCGGACGAGCGGCAAATGCTAAAGAACATTTCGCCAGATCGTTTTTAAATTGAACTGTATTTCGAATTACCGTTCGGCGACTAGGTTTTTTGGCTGCGGATTGATAAAAGCTTCGTAAAACCGGCGTTTTTTAGGGCGAAAATAAAATTCCTGACCGTCCGCAGATTTTCACTCGCCCCATTGTAATACCTCAATTTACTCTGTTCTTGCTTTAAAAGCGGAGAAATCAATTTATGTCAACAAATTCATTCAATCGCCGAGAAATGCTGAAAGTCGGGGCGATGGCTTCGGCGGCTTTTCTAAATTTCAATCTTCTCGAAACCGACTTGGCTCAAGCGCAAACTGTAACTGCCGGAAAATCTGTTATCAAACTTTCGGGTAACGAAAATCCTTACGGACCTTCGCCAAAAGCGCGGAAAGCGATCATCGAAGCAGTCGGAGCGAGCAACCGTTACCCGTGGAATGATGTTTTGACGCTTGAAAAAATGATTGCCGAACGCGAAGGCTTGCAGCCGGAAAATGTCGTTCTCGGAGCAGGTTCGAGCGAAATTCTGGTGATGGCTGGAATTGCTTACGGGCTCGACAAAGGCGAAATCGTTGCCGCCGATCCGACTTTTCCCTGGCTTATGAGATATGCCGTATATGTCGGCGCGAAAACTGTTCGAGTGCCGCTCGACAAAAATCACGCGCACGATTTAAACGCGATGCATGACAAAATTTCGGCGAACACAAAGCTCGTTTACGTTTGCAATCCTAATAATCCGACCGGAACTATTGTTCCGACAGGGCAGCTCAAACAGTTTTGTGCGGATGCGGCTAAACGCACAGCGGTTTTCGTTGACGAAGCATATCTCGAATACACAGACGAGTTTCCAACAAATTCGATGGTTGACTTTGTGCGCCAAAACGCAAACGTGATAGTTTCGCGAACTTTTTCAAAAATTTACGGTTTGGCTGGTTTGCGAATTGGCTACGGTCTGGCGCGGAAAGACATTGCGGATAATTTGAAAAGACTGCGCGCTTCCTGGCTGAACGCCGTCAGCTTGCGGGCGGCGATTGCCAGTTTGCAAGACGCAGATTTCGTTAACGAAAGCCGACGAAAAAACAAGGAAGTCCGCCTTTTTACTACACGCGAGATGGATAAATTAAATCTCGCTTATGTGCCTTCACACTGCAATTCGATTTGGCTCAACGTAGGCGCGGGAAACCGCGATTTGCCCGCAAAACTCGCCAAATTCAACATTCAAATTTTGGGAGCCAATAACGCGCCGCTCCAATCTGATTGGGCGCGAATCACAATCGGAACTCAGGAAGAAATGAAAATCTTTTCCGAGGCGATGCGCCGAACTCTGCGTGCATGAGCCGAAAACCGAAAGCTCGACAAAGAGCATTAAAAAACTAATTCAAGAGAAAAGGAGTTTATGAAAATTATGCCAGTAATTTATGCAGTGATTTTTTTATTTATGTTGCTCATCAGTTCATTTGCTCAAAGCATTCAAGACGAGCAATCGGCGGTACGCATTCCGCTCGAAATTTACATTAAGGCACACGCGACCGGCGAGGGCAGCAATCTCGATAAATCTTTTTATCCGGAAGCGAAAATTCAGGGAATCAGACCGGACAACAATAAATTGGTGAGTTTCAAATTTGAAGATTATGTCAAAACATTTCCCGGCAAACCCGCCGCTGACGAAGCGGAAAGAAAGCGTCGAATCGAAAGCATTGAAATCACTAAAAATGCGGCGGTCGCCAAGCTCGTTTTTGATTACCCGACCGTAAGAATTACCGATTATATGCTGCTGTTAAAGATTGATGGTGAATGGAAAATCGTCAATAAAATCGCACAAGCCGAGCCAAAACAAACTGAAAAGAAAAACTAATCGGCTGATTTTTGTAATAAATTCTGAAAAATTTAGGAGAAAATATATGTGTCTGGAAGATTGCGGGAATAAGCCGACCCGCCGGGATTTTTTGGCTTCGGCTGGTTCGGCTTTGAGTGCTTTGGCGCTCGGCTCTGCGTTAAATGCTCAAACGAAAACCGACGAAAAAGACGGTGTTTTTCGCGAGCTTGTTGATTACAAAAACGGTGACGATACGATAAATGCTTTTTTAGCTCATCCGAAAAAACGAAGAAAATACCGAACCGTCCTGGTTTTGCACGGCAATCTCGGAGTTTCCGAAGACATTCGCCACACGGCGATTCGCTTGGCGGAAGCGGGATATGTCGGATTAGCCGTCAGCTCGACTTCGCGCGAAAACGACGATATGGCAAAGCTTTCGCAGGAATTCGTGATGAGCAATCGCTATATCAAACGTTATATTTCCGACGGGCAAGCTGGTATCGAATTTCTCGAAACGAAATCGCTGTATGACGATAAAGGTTTCGCAGTTCTAGGTTATTGCGGCGGCGGATACACGGCTGCTCGATTTGCCGTTGCCGATTCGCGCGTGCAAGCAGTCGTTGCGTATTACGCCGCGCCGATGTCTTATCCGCCCCGCATTTCGCCTACCGATCCGCGCCCGAATATGTTGGAATTTATCGAGCAGGTTAAAATTCCAATGCAGTTTCATTACGGAACGCGCGACGGTTTGATTCCCAATGAAGATGTGGAAAGGCTGCGCGAAAAGCTCGAAAAAAACAAACGAAAACCTGAAATTTATATTTACGACGGAGCGGGTCACGGTTTTGCAAATATCACGGGCGAAACTTACCGAGCCGATTACGCTGATCTGGCTGAAAAAAGATGGAGCAAGTTCTTGCAAAAACACCTATGAAAATTTTCAGAAGACAGAAGCCGCTCCGTCGCTAAATTAAAAGAAAAACAATTAATTCAAATTCATTCTCAGAGCTTTTCGATTTCTGTCGAGTCACTTGTCTGATGATCTTCGATTTGAAATTTCATAAAATCGTGGATCGCCGACAGCGCCTCGGCATTTTTGGTTGAAAGACGAACTCGCGCGCCGCCTTCGATTTCTTCGTATTCATAATTTATTTCCTTGGAAAGCCGTTGCATAACGGGAACTCCAGGGGGCACTTTGCCGTGCGTCATAAAAGGGGCTTCGAAATTTCCCGCCGGAAACGCTTTTGCGATTTCTCGAAGATGATTCCTGATTTGCTGCAAACTTTCTTTATCGTCGGCGTTGTTGATTCTGACTTCAATCGCGCCGCCATCGGTCAGAAGGCGAAAACGATGCGTTGTTTTTTTGTGCGAAAAGCCCATTGCGCGATCACCGCGTTCGTTGACTTCGGCGTGATGGTCGTGAATTTTTTTGTCATGCTGTTGTGCCTGTTGCGAATAACAGCCCGTGACCGTAAACGCTGCCGTCAAAATTAAAAGACCGGTTCTCGAATATTTTTTAAGATTTACCATTATTTTTTCCTCTATTTTTACTTTTTTTGGTGAATGGCAATGTTGTTTTGTGTTTTGCTGTGGTTTGGAGATTCGGAAGGGCTTCGAGCAAATGCGCCGGGCTTCCGTCCTCTTTTTCCGCCAAACGAATGTCCCAATCTCGGATAATTGCTTGAAGCGATTCGCGCAGAGCGAGCATTTCTCGCAGGCGTTCTTCTAAATCTGCGAGCTTTTCCTCGGCGAGCGTTCGCGCTGCTTTGCACGGAGCGTTTCCTTTATCGCGTTCACGAAACAGGCGAGCCATTTCGTCGAGCGTAAATCCGACAGCGAGCGCGCGCCGCACTGTTTGCAACCGTTCAAGCGTTTCAGCCGGATATAAGCGGTAGCCGTTGGCGGCGCGCACGGGGCGAGGAATTACGCCCTTGCGTTCATAATGCCGCAAGGTGTCGCTGCTGACGCCCGTCGCGGCAGCTAATTCTCCGATAAGCATCATTTTATTAACACTCATTACCATCACCGGAAGAGTATAAAGGTTGGAATCAATTCAAGAGTCAAGCTAAAAATTCAACTGTTACACTGCCCGATTGGCAAGGCGAAATTGAGCTGAAAACGGCGGTTTAACTTGCCAGTGGCATTACTCTCTGAAATGGAAATCTTGTCTTAATCTTTAAGGAATTATGAAAGAAAAATGAATTTAATGGAAGCTCATTCAGGGTTCGCGTAATTCTGATGTTTTCTTATCTGGATCGTTCTCTACGGCGATGTGGATGACGAATCAAAAATTGATTCGCAGCTTGTTAAACATTAAATTATTTGAAGTTATTAAATCGTTAAATCAGACTTTGGAAGCTGGAAGCCGTAATTTGATAGACAAAACTGTCTATGCCGGTGTCATCTCGCCTTAGTCCGACACGTACTCCGCCTATTTTTTCTACAGCTTTTTGAGAGCGCAGATTTTGCGTGCCGATAAGAAAAATAACCGTTTTGACGAATTTAAACGCGTGCTGCAGCATGAGCTGTTTCATTTCCCTGTTGTAAACACCTCCCCAATAACTTCTGGCTAAAAATGTCCAGCCAATTTCAATTTCACTTTTTTCTTTGTCGTACCCATAAAATCGAGATGAGCCGATCATTTTCCCGTTTTTGGAATCAATTGCAATCAAAGCTCCGCCGGATTCTAAAGCTTCACGAAAGAATTCTTTGAAAACGTCTTCTTTATAACGGTCTTTAGCCGGATGCTGTTCCCAAATCAGCCGATCTGAAGCTATGGCATAAAGATCAGAATAATCCTCCGGTTGAAGCGGTCTTAATTTCAGTAATTCACCATTTAAAATAGGCTGTAGCTCAAACGACATTGTTGTTTTTATTCAGTAAAGCGGTTGTGTATTCAAAATAGAAGGTATTTCTGTAAAGTTTACGGCGTCCAATCTCCGTCAACTTTTCCAACTAAAATTGCCGTGTAATTTTCGCCGGACAAACAATTGCTTAAAGTAGTATATGGACGATTTGCCTTTCAAGCTTTTAATTGCCAACCTGTCCGTTATTGGCATTTGTTCCGTTTGCCGCCACATACCTCAAAAGCTGTTTGAAACTCATAAAGGTTTTATTCGTCAAATCATCAAGCGAATCATTGCCAATTGAATCATTGTTTCACTGGTTTGTAAATCGTTCATAGTCTTCCGATAATCGGCGCTGACCATACCATAAACAGTTCTTCTGCCAAGTTTGGAAATATCAATAAACAGTTCACCATTTCGGATAATCAGGTGAGATAAAGCGCCATTGACAGCCTGTAAAAAGCAGATAAAAACAGGCATTAACAATCTCTCGAAAATCAATTTCACGACAAACTGCTAGTGCTAAGAGTTGTTTACGGTTTTAATTTACAAAAAAGGGTGAGTCGTTTGCTCACCCTTATAGCGATTCTTGATTGAGTGCGACTAGTTTATGCTGTAAAA
>JALZCH010000006.1 GCA_030863175.1 Acidobacteriota bacterium
ACTTGAATGTCATTGCTTTCGAGAAAAGGTTAGTTGGCACGAAGCTAAGGTTGGAATTATTAGAGAAGCCATCAAAGCTTATCTAGCAAACCCGATTTATCAGCTTCAACCAACTGCGTAACTTCTAAGGTGGTAAAATAGCCAATTTGAGCATTCCTTATTTTCTTCTGAATCTGATTTTCAGCTTTCTTTGAGAAACTTCAATTGACCTTGAACGAAAACAATTCTAAATCAGCATCCTCTATACGAAATCTTAGAAATATTAAGGGTGTAGAAAAGTGAAAGCACACTTATAAATATCAATCCGCAATAATTCTATTGGGTAGAAAATCTAATAGCTGATTATTTTGTTACAGAGTAAAAAACCGTAATGTATCTTCATCTGAAGATTTTTTCATCAATAATAAATAGCAATTATTTACTTTGTTAAGAGCGTATGTTCCTTCGCGGAGTTGAAGTCCTAGGTTTCTCATAGATATTTTCTCTCACTAGCCATCTGTTGTTGTTCCAAATCAAATAATAAGTCTGGCGATTCATTTCTTTATAAGTATGGGCATATTTTTCCTCCTTAACGGACCACCACATCAAAAGCCAATATTCGGAAGTGTGGACCTTTGACCCATTTTCAGATATGTTTTTTATTTTAATATCTATCAGTCTTTTGGTTGAAGGATTCATCTCATTTTGAATGATCCATCCTCTTTTCCGATGCTTTTTAGCGATATTGACGATTTCTTTATAACGCGAACCGTCTGTGTCGAAAACTTCTTCCAATTTAGTGAAATCCAGTTCGGGCAGTTTCCGGTAAACCTCAAATTCAGCATCAATTGCCTCGGCGATTGTTTTTTCTAGCAGCAGCCTTTTTTGCCGGATCGTATCGGGCGCGGCTTTATTATAAGAAACCCGAAGATAGTACCCGTTACAGGACGGGTAATCGGCTTCCTCGTAATCATTAAATTTATCTTTTTTTGCGCTCACCAGAGAAAAGACAAATTTAATGGGCTTACCGAAAGACAAATAGTAGCGCTGGAGCCGGTCATTAATTTCAAACTTGTAGTTTATCGCCTGCTTTTCGGTGCAGGGGAAATCTCCGCCGCTTTCTCCCATCAAAACCGCAAAGCAGTGTTTGAAGAAAAGCCATTGCCTAGCATTACGTCGCGCAGAAAACCAAGGATGTTTCATTATCGCGGCAAATTCCTCTTCTATTTCCGGTTTATAATAGGCAATCTCATTTAAGGTTAAATAAACGCTCATAGCTAATCCCAATCACAATTCCAATTGGAATATAACTATTTAACTTACAACAACTTCTAGAAAACTATCAAGCATCGGATTGTCGGAACCAACAGTTCCGAATTTTTATTTTAGGAGAATAGACAAATGAAACAAATCATAATTTCGGTCGCTGGAAGCGACGGCAAACGCGAGTTTAAGGACGTGCAGATTCTGCCCGGAACAAAGCCGCGCGATGTGCTGGCACAGCTTAACCTGACGGGTTTTCAACTCTCGAAACCCGAAGGCGGAGCCTTTGATTTCAACGATGATCTTTATCAGGCGGTAAGTCCTGGGCAAAAGGTTTTTGCCACCAAAGCCGACGTTGAGGCGGGCGCGTTTAACAGAAGATAAGCGGCTATGTCGTTCCTGTTACTGATTGTCATCGTCATTGCGCTTCTCTGGCTGCTCGCCAGATCAAACCACTCCGGCAGGAGGCTTGATGAGCCTCCTGTCGCCGTAAAGCAATTGGATAATAAAAAACCGGCGACGGTTATTAAACCGAATCAGCCAGTTGTGGTTAAGCCTCAGTCGGAAGTCATTACCGTCAGACCAAGCCAGTCGGTATTCATTAAACCGGCTTCGGCGGTAGTTATCCAGCCCGGAACTCGTGAGGTTCTGACAGTTCAGCCTACAAGAACTCTGACGGTTGCGCCGCCTGAGCGAGGTGCGTGGGATGAGCGCGGCTGGACGCGGAATCAGAGCGGTAACGGCGAAATTTACGAAGGGTATTACCGCGTTAGAGACCGGAAATACCGCGGCAGGATTGAAACACGAAGCAATGGACGAAAAGTGTCAGCTTACATCTATAACCCGCCGCGTGAAGTCAAACGGCACCGGCACGGAGCGTGTTTTCAACTCGTTAAAGACGACTGGTTTCACCTCCATTGGTCGCGCCCGGCTCGCACCGTGGATGATGCCATTTTGTATATGGAGCGCATTCTGGACGAATCGCTTCGCGGCTAAAAGTAAAGGGGAAATTATGCTGAAAGCTATAAAAGATAAAGTCAAAAACAGAGAAAATTGGTTTTTGTTCAATCGTCAAAGCCGCGAGGATAACCTTGCTCCGGTTTTGCGGAGACTTCGGAAGGAATTGGAGCGGGAATTAAACTTCAGGCTCAGTCAATTGAAAACGGATCTTGACGACTTCTTGGTAACTATAGCGCTACATACGGCAACAGATAATCTGTCCGACGTTAAATCAGCAGTCCGACAAATGCTTAGAAAACGGGAATCTTTTACCTCGGAAGCCGTTTTAAACCTGCTTGACGAACAAATCGCAAAAACCGAAGCTGTCCTTAAAACCGAACCAGTTTCGGGGTCAAGTCAAGCGACCGAAATCGGGGTGCGAACGCTCAATCTGTTGTTTGTTGCGAGACAGCGGGTTAAGCAGAAGTTTTCGATCATTACGCTGGTAAATTTGCCTCCAAGTCAAAACGGTAATTTAACGGGTCGTGAACAGCAATTGCCGGTTTCGGGAAACAATGTTACTTCGCCGCCACGCATATTGATCAGCTCCACGCTGCTTTATCAACTCCACCACTCGCTGTTTCCAGCCGAGCGAATGCTCGTCTGCGCGGGATTCAAAAAAGGAGAAACAATTGAAATTGACGGCGTTTTTGATGTAACGGGAAAAGCCACGAGCGGTTATGTCAAAGCCGACGCGGCGCGTCTGGCGCGGGCGCTGATTGCGATGAGCGAGACGGACAGGTATTTCGCTCTCTGGGTTCACTCGCATCCCGGAACCGGCGGCGGAATGACCTATCCGAGCAGCACCGATTTAAATCAGGAAGCCGAATGGCTTAAGGATTATTCGAGCAATCTCGTCAATGCGATTATGGTCGAAGACCGCTTCGTTCGTTTCTGGGGCAAAGCGCTTGATGAAGAGCGGGTGACGGTTAAAATCAACGGCGCCGGAGTCCGCCGAGAATCAGAAACCGAGCATCTTTACCGGCTCGAATTTTAAGGAGAAAAATAAAATGAAAAATTTGAATACCGTTACTACAGAAAACGGTCATATAAATCAGGAACCGGCTGAGTTTCCGTCTGAATTTCTCGCGCTTGAAAATCCGCTGGAAACTTTTATCGCCGAAGAGATCAAGCCAACCCACCCGGCTGAACCAGATTTGTTTGCCCGTCACGAGGGAATTCCGGCTCACGACCAAAGGCAGCTTGAGAGCGCCCGAATTGTGCTCATCGGCGGTGGCGGTTTGAACAGTTGGGCTGGAGTGGCGCTCGCCAGAAGCGGCGCCAAATCAATTACGGTCATTGATCCCGACCGCGCGGACAGAACCAATCTCTCCAGACAATTCTTTTATAAGGAAGATCTGGGAGAGCCGAAAGGCATCAGGCTTGCCAAGAACCTTACGAGTCAAGCTCCGGGTGGAGCTACGGTCACCGGTATCGGGCTTTCGTTTGAAGAAGCCATTGAGCGTTTTCCCCTGCCGGCAGACATTCTCGTCGTCGGCGTTGATAACAACGCCTGTCGTCTCGCGTCTGTCGGGGAAGCTCGCCGCCGTCATATTCCGGCTGTCTTTACGATGCTCTCGCGCGATGGAATGCGGTGCCAAGCGTTCTTGCAGGGCGCTTCGCCGCTTGACGCGTGCCTCTGGTGCGCCTTACCGAATCTTGATCCCGAAAAAATCGTTCCCTGCGCCTCGGCAATCATTTCGAGCTGTTTTCTCGCCTCTGCGATGACCGTCTTTTTCGTTCATCGCGCGCTGATGGGCTGGGGCAAAATTCAGCCGTTCAATTGGCGCGAAGCCGATTTATCGGGAATGACTCCGGGCATAACCGGAAATGTTCAAAAACGAGCCGGTTGTCCGGTTTGCCGAAACTTATAAGGGGGCGTTTAGGAAATGGGAAGATTGCGTGAATTTGCCTTGCTCGCTCTTGAGAACTTAGCCGGACCGCTCAACTGGCAGGTCGTCGCAAGCGGCAGTTACAAAACATTTACGGGGTATTTTCTGGTTTATGACCATGAGGGCATGACTATTATGCGCGTCAAAGGTCAGATCATCGAATGGCAACGGCTTCCGGCGCAGGTTTATCTCTACGATCCGCCGGATTTTGTTAAACGACACCGGCACGGCTCCTGCTTGCAACTGCTCAGACCGAATGACAGATGGTTCAAGCTTCATTTTGATCATCCGGCAAAGGATTTTGCGAGCGCTTACACTTACGTTGAGTATTTTCTGACCGAAGCTTACAACCTCTCTCACTGATGTCTTATGAATGAGCTTTCCGCATTAATTTTCGCTCTTTTGCAGTTGGCGTTATGGATCGTACTGTTCTACGGAGGTTTCCTGTGGCTGATGAATCGTTTAATGCCGAACGCCCGCTGGCATACAAAATTGATGCCCAAAATAATGCGGTTTCTTTTCCTGGCGCCGATAAAAAATCTGTATCGAGCCGGAAGATGGCTGGTCATCAGAATTTTTACGACACAGCCAGACTATCGTTTTCACGAGATGTATCTGGAAAACTTTCCGGTCACGCCGCTTGAGTTTTACGCGGCAATCGAGCAGGCGTTTTTTCAAAGACAAATTATCGGAGCAAGCGTTTCGAGAGTTGCGAGGCTCGAATGGCATCTGCTCTCAGCCAGAAGAATTTATCTTTTGATCCGGTTTCGCGAGGCTGTCTGCTTTATCGGCGGAGTGCCTTTGGGGACGGGTTTTCTGGTGAGCTGGCGTTATACGGCGGAGCCTTCAAAAGCTCTGCTGATTCTGTTTCAGATTCCGTACGTCGGCGTCATCGCCGAATGCCTATTGAAACCAGTGACCTTTTACCGAGCTGATGTTTATCGCGCCTTTGAACAGGCGGTTCGGGCAACGGTTCTGGAAGCCGCGAATCGGTTGACCGATCGCGGGGTTCGCCCTTTGACCGAAACCGAACAAAGACCGCTGCTGCGAGAGTTCTACGGTTGATTCAATGAATGATTTTCTGCCAACGAACAACCGTTATCCGTCGGCGCTGGCACAAGCTTTTGCGGCGTGGGAGCGGCGCTTGCGCGGGTGGCAAGTCCATAATTACGCGGTCAACCTTGAACCGCCCTTTAGCCCCATCAAACCGGAAACGAATCTGATGGTTCCCACTCGCGATGACGCTCGCGTTGCGGGAATTCTTGAGCGGTTTATCGGAAGCAACCGACGCTTTAGACAGCGCACCCTGCCGGACAATGATGCCCAGCAAACAGCACCGCAGAGCGAAGACGCCGAGGTAAAACCAGCCGCCTTTTACCGTTCTGAAGAACCGGCGGAACTCGAAATCCGGCTTTCACCCGATGCGGAAGTTACTCCCGCTTTAACCGAACAGTTTCTCTTAAGCCTGAGCAGCGCTTCCTCTCCGTTGAGTTTCGAGCTGCTGGCTGAACGGGAAGAAATTACTTTCCAGATGGCTTGCGAGCCCGGATATTCTATAAATCTCGAAAACCAGCTCCAAACCTTTTTCACTAATTGCCAAATTCGCCGCTGCACGGGAACTTTGAAATCCCTCTTTAATGATCAATCAAAAGCGCTGATAGCGGATTTCGGTCTCTCGCGCAGCTTTTTATTTCCCTTGCAAACATTTCGCTCGTTTAATCCCGACCCGCTCACGGGAATGATCGGTTCCTTGGGGAATTTGCGGGCGGATGAAAAAGCCGTCTTTCAGGTGCTGTTTCAAAAGACCCGCTTCCCTTGGGCGGAAGAAGCACAGAAGCTCTTTGCCAGCGAGGACATGAAAAGTATTTGGGGAACTCAAATTCAGGCTTTTCGGGAAAAACTGTCGGCTCCGCTCTTTGCGATTACGATTCGCTTGGCAGTGCAGGCGGAAAGCCGTGAGCGCGCTTGGGAATTGCTAAAAATCGTCGGAGGGAATCTTGCGCGGTTTTCCGCTCCAAACTTGAATGAACTGATCGCGTTAAGCAACGACAATTTATCCTTTAACAATCATTTCCTTTCGCTCGTCGGCAGAACCAGTTACCGGAGCGGAATGATTTTAAATGCCGCCGAATTATCAGCCCTTGCTCACCCGCCATCCGCTTCAATCAAATCGGAAAAGCTCAAACGAGCCGAAACCAACACCAAACCGCTTCCCGCATCGGCTTTGAATCATTCGTTTGTCCTCGGAATTAACGAGCATCACGGCAGCAGCCAAAACGTGACTCTATCAATCACGCAACGAACCAAGCATATGCATTTAATCGGCGCTTCGGGCTCGGGCAAATCCACTCTGCTCTCGAACATGATGATTCAGGATTTGGATCAGGGAAACGGATTTGCTTGCTTCGATCCGCACGGCGATCTGATTGACGCCGTGCTGGAAAGAATTCCCGAACATCGCTTAAAGGATGTCGTTTTGTTCGATCCGGCGGACGAAAATTATCCTATCGGGTTTAACATCCTTTCGGCTCATTCAGAGCTTGAAAAAACGCTGCTTGCTTCGGATTTGGTTTCAATCTTCCGCCGCTTTTCGACGAACTGGGGCGATGTGATGAACTCGATTCTTGCCAACGCGGTGCTTGCCTTTCTTGACAGCGAACGGGGCGGAAATCTGCTCGACCTCAAACGTTTTCTGATTGACAAAAATTTCCGCGAAGATTTTCTCGCCACTGTCAAAGACGATGAAATCCGTTATTACTGGCTCGTGGAATTCCCGCAACTCAAAGGCAAGCCTTTTGCACCGCTGCTGACGAGGCTCGATACCTTTCTGCGGTCAAAACTCGTTCGTCATATTGTCTCTGCCAGAGAAAACCGGTTGGATTTCAGACGCATGATGGATGAGCGGAAAGTCCTGCTTGTCAGATTGTCGCTCGGTTCAATCGGAGAAGAAAACGCTTATCTTTTAGGCAGCCTGCTGGTTTCAAAGCTTCATCAGGCGACTTTAAGCCGCCAGAACATCGCGGAAGAAGAGCGGCAGCCGTTTTTTCTTTATCTCGACGAAGCGCATCATTTCGTCACCGAAAGCATGAACCAGATTTTATCGGGCGTTCGCAAATACAAACTCGGATTGGTGCTCGCTCACCAACAACTGCGTCAGTTTCAAACCGGTGAAAGCGACATCCTCTCAAGCGTTCTGGCTAATTGTTATACGCGGATTTGTTTCCGGCTAGATGACGCTGACGCCGAACGCCTCGCGAAAGGGTTTTCCTTTTTTACAGCGGATCATTTAAAGAATCTCGGCGTCGGAGAAGCAATTCTCAGGCTCGAACAAAGCCGGTATGATTTTAATCTCAAAGCTTTTCCGCTTCCCGTATCGGATGCCGCAACCGCCGAACGAGCGAAAAAAGCTGTCATCAAGCAAACCAGAACAATCTATGCTCAACCGAAAGCGGAGATTAAGGCTCAAAATCAACCAAGCGGGAAACAGGCAGATCAAGCAATTACGGTTCGACCTGAATTGAAACCGGAGACGAAAAACTCAAATCCCATATTTGATGAGGAAACACGTAAAATCACAGAGCAGGTAAATTCAGCTCGAACGGTTCAACCTCATCCGGGACGCGGCGGAAGACATCATCAGGAATTACAGGCGGTAATCCTGCGAATGGCGGAAAATTACGGGTTCCGCGCGGAAATCGAAAAAAGCGTCCTTGACGGCGTTGGAAGCGTTGATGTTTCGCTCGAAAAAGAGAATCTTCGAATCGCTTGCGAAGTATCGGTTACATCAACAATTGATTACGAAACCGGAAACGTTTTGAAGTGTCTCACCGCCGGCTACGACTACGTCGTTGTCGTCGTTTCCGATCAAAAGAAACTGAAACCTTTGGAAACGCAATTAAAGGGAAGCCTTCCCCCCACTCAGGCGGCTCAAATAAAAGTTTGCGCTCTGCCCGATTTATTAACCTTTTTGCGGGATTTAACCGCGTCCGAAGATGAAAGCGCGGGAAAAGGACGAGAATCCAAAACGGGGCAAAGGTTGAATCTTGCCGCTGCCAGCGAATTTTTAAATGTCGGCCCGTCTACCCTTTATCGCTGGGCGCGCGAAGGGCGAGTGCCGTTTTTCCGCGTCGGGCGCGAGTATCATTTCGACCGCGACGAGCTTGTGCTAATCGGCAGGCAGGATTTATCCGGCAAGCGAAAGGCGCAGGTCAAGCTCGAACCGCTGAAGATAGAAAAGAACGCGAATAAAGACAAAAAAGCGCAGGATGCGCGGTATCGCAAGTTACTCAAACTGGATTAAAATAGTAATCGCCACTTCGCACACGGCGTGAGAAGGAAGGTAAGAAAATGACAGTCAGACGCAGAAAGGACACGGGCAAATGGGTCTGTGATTTTTATTACAACGGGGAGCGGATTATCAGAACATTAAAGTTCGCCAGAACGAAAAAGGAAGCGGAAGCCGCCGAAGCCGTGATTATGAATCAGGTCTTCCAGCAGGCTTACGGTTTTGCTGCAAAACCGGATAAAAACTTTGAGGAGTTGGTGGTGGAAATGTTTCTTCCATATTCAGAGGCAAATAAGAAATCGTTTTATACCGATGTGCTTGTCTGCCGAGTTCTCGTCAGGGCGTTTAAAGGCAAAACTCTACGGCAGATTACACCGCCGATGATTGAATCCTTTAAACAGGATTTTGCTGCGCTGCCGACCAAACACGGCGGAAAGCGAAGTTCGGCGACGGTGAATTATCACCTGAGCGTGCTTTCCAAGATTTTTTCGCTTGCTTTGGACGCTGAACTCATCGAAAGCAATCCATGTTTTCGGGTGAAAAAACTCAAACTCAACAATCAGCGAATGAGAGTTTTGTCGCACGAAGAAGAACGACGGCTCTTTGCCGCTTTGGGTGATAATTCCCTTATTAGCCAGCTTATTACTTTAGCAATTCACACGGGAATGAGACGCGGCGAGATTTTTAATCTCAAATGGTTTGACGTGGATTTCAATCGCGGTTTTGTTCAGGTCAGGGAAAGCAAATCCGGTAAGAAACGACTTGTGCCGATTAACGAAACGGTCAGATCATTACTGGTTGGGTTGAAGCGACGAAGCGAATATGTTTTCACAAGTCCAAAAACCGGCGGAAGATTAACCGACATCAAAAAAGGTTTCAGAAGCGCACTCAAAAAAGCAGGAATCAATGATTTCTGTTTTCACGATTTGCGTCACACGGCGGCAACCAGAATGGCTGATTCGGGAGCTGACGCTTTTACGCTGATGAAAATCCTGGGGCATTCGGATATTCGGATGACCTCCAGATATACGCACGCGACTGACTCGGCGCTCAGGCGAGCGGTCGCAAAATTGGATGAAAATTCGCAATTTGGTAACGAATTGGCAACGAAACAAAAAAGGCAAGCTCGCGACTTGCCCTAAGTTATTGATTTAATTGATGGAGTCGAGGGGGATCGAACCCCTGACCTCTTGAATGCCATTCAAGCGCTCTCCCAGCTGAGCTACGACCCCGAAAGCAAATACGAATTATAGATTACGAATTACGAATTGGCAACTATCACCAAAAATCATTCGTAATTCGTAATCTTCGATTCGACGCCGGAATTATTTGCCTTTAAATTCGGGTTTGCGTTTTTCGAGAAAAGCGGCAACGCCTTCCTGTTTGTCCTCGGTCGCAAAGACGAGTGCGAATAAATCAATTTCGCGGCGCAAGCCTTCGTCCAAATTCGAGCGCGAAGCGAGCTTGACGGCTTCTTTTGAGTAACGCAATGCGAGCGGCGCTTTTTCGGCAATTTTTTCAGCCAATTCCATCGTTTTGGCTTCGAGAACTTCCGCCGGATGCACAGCATTGACTAATCCGTAATCGAAAGCGGTCGCCGCGTCAATCATATCGCCCGTTAAGATGAGCTGCATCGCGCGCGTCTCGCCGATCAGACGAGTCAGACGCTGCGTGCCGCCGCCGCCGCAAATGATTCCGAGATTGATTTCCGGCTGTGCGAAGCGCGATTTTTCCGAACAAACGCGCAGATCGCAAGCCATTGCCAATTCGTTTCCGCCGCCGAGACAAAAACCGTTAATCATCGCAATCACGGGTTTTGGAAAAACGTCAATCGCGTTAAAAAGCGAACGCGAAAGCATTGTCTGCCGCTGCTGTTCGGGCGTGTTGTTTTGAAATTCAGAGATGTCGGCTCCTGCGATAAAAGATTTTTCGCCCGCACCCTTGATTACGACAACTCGCACTTCGTCGTCGGTTCTTAGCGTGTCCAAAGCCGCGACGCCTTCGCTGTGCGTTTTCTCATTCAGCGCGTTTAATTTGTCAGGGCGATTGATCGTCAAAACGGCGATCCGCTCGCGTTTTTCAACTAAAATATTTTCGTAATTTTCTGCCATATTTACCTCTATAAAGAATGAAACCACAGATGTACACAGATTCACACAGACAATTCGGTAAATCCAAATCAATGTTTATCCTTTCGCATCTTTATTTATTTTTATAACTTCGTCTGCTGCGCGCAAGCCTTGATAAAACGCTTCTTCAAAAAGCGCCACGCCGCTTAAATCCGAATGCGCGAAATGTATGTTCCGATAAGCTTCAGCGGCTTTTTCGCGCGCGCCGCTCCAAATAAAATTCGAACGCGGTGAAATCATTGCGTGTCCCCAGCGCATTACGTCAATTCGCGTGGTCAATTCCCGAATGTCGCGGTGCGCGCGTTCCAAATCCGACAAAACGACATCGGCGCACGCCTGCCAATCGTAGGCGA
Organism: Acidobacteriota bacterium; assembly: GCA_030863175.1. Lineage (GTDB taxonomy): Bacteria > Acidobacteriota > Blastocatellia > Pyrinomonadales > Pyrinomonadaceae > JALZCH01. The sequence goes on from JALZCH010000006.1 coordinate 10,901, forward strand.
ATAATTTTGCGCGCCCGTTTTTTACGCCGTCTTCGCACATCGGAAAATAATAGGTAAAAACCGCCGCGCCGTAATCGGCTCCGCGCTGATGCGTCGAGTTAACATAGCCAAGCGAGGGGCTTTCGTACAAAACATTGTCCCAAGCAAGCGGGAAATCTCTTTGAAAACGATTTGCCGGGCGATTTTTCAGAAATAAATTTGCCACCATCCATGCGTTGTGTTCAAATTCGGCGACAAAGGCGGGCGCGATTTGGCGAAAATCTCGAATCAGGTATTTCGACAAAAAAACCGGCGCGGCAAAAATCACTCTTTCGGCGCGAAACCCGCGCGTTTCATTTGTCGCTGCGTCAATCGCGTAAACATCAACTCCGTTTTCGGTCGGCACAATTTGGGCAACGGCTGTGCTCAGGCGGATTTTTTGTTTTGCTTTTTCCCGCAGAAAATTAACAAAACGCCCGTTGCCTTCGGGAAAAGTAATAAACGCAGCGCTTTCTTCACCGACGCGGGGAACGCGCGAGCAAAAATAAAAAAGCCCTGCCCACGCGCTCGTCTGTTCGAGCCGCAAACCGTAATCGTCGCGGCAAGCGTAATCGCACCACCACAAAAGCCGCGGGCTGGTAAAATTTTTGTTTCTGAGCCAATCGGCAAAAGAAATTTTGTCGAGTTCAGTCGCAAAAGAATCGGTTGAGCATTCGGCAACCGGAATCGTAAATGCGCGCTTATTTGTCGAATCTTTCCAGGCTACCCAAAAATCAATTTCCTTCTGAAACCGCTCAAGCTGGCGCAAATCATCTTCACTTGCTCCGACGCGCAGATAAAGCCCTTCGTACCAGCGACCTTTGTAAAAGAGCCGCTCTTCCGGCTCACGGCACAAAAACTGTTCGGCTACAACAGGATTGCCTTCGGCGTCCGCACCTTCGAGCAAATTCATTTCGCCGAGAAGAGAGATAAGCTCAACGTTTTCCTTCGCCGGAACCGGCAAATAATGTGCGCCCCAAGGATAATTGCTGATTTTTGATTCGCCGCTTTGCGCCGTTCCGCCGGCTCGCGGTTCAAGCTCGAGCAAAACGAAATCTTCAAAACCGTTTTTTAAAAATTTCCAAGCCGCCGCCAGCCCCGCAATTCCTCCACCGACAATTACGACTTTTTTGTTTTCAAATCGGTCGTCGGGAATTTCAAATCTCGCATTTGAATCGCGCAGACGATGTCCCAAATCGGCTGATGCGCCGATGATTTCGCCTGAAATGTGGGGAAAATTATTTTCTGTTTGACAAGCCGCAAGCGCAAAAGGCGCCCCCAAAAATGCCGTTAAAATTTCTCTGCGGGTAAAGCTTTTCACCGGAATTAGTCTGCTTCGAGCAAGGTTTGAATACGCTGACGGATTTCGTCCATCGGGCGCATTCCGACGTGAGTCGCCAGATGTTCGCCATTGCGAAAATAAATCAAGGTGGGCGAGTTGACGAGATTGATTCGCTGTAAAAGCTCGATTGTCGCGTTGTTATCAATATCAACAAAACCGAATTCGATTTTATCGCTAAACTCCGGTTTGAGTTCAAACAAAGTCCGCATCATCGTCCGATCGAACGAGTTCCAGCGAAAACCGAAATGCACGACCCTGACACCGTTTTGCTCGGTTAATTTTTCATAATCCGCGACCGTTTTCAGTTCGGCTATCATTATTCAAATCTACGCCATTCGGCTTCGTAATAGCGAACCAGAGCCTGATTGTCCAATCGGTTGATTTCGATTTCTTCGTCCGGCAAAGACAAATCAGCGGGAAAAGCGAAAAGCTGCCGCATCGCGTTGTCGTTTAAAAATTTCAACTCGATGTTTTTCGGCACATTCTGCGGCTCATAGAACGGCTGCAATTTGGCGAGCGCGTAGCCCCAAATTCCGAACGACGGAACGCTCGTTTGAAAAGGTTTAACCGAAAATCCGGCGGCTTCGAGCGTTTTGATGATGCACCAGAAAGAAGTCCGCGCGAAAATCGGCGATGTGCATTGAATCACAATTGCCGAATCGGGTTTCAGATGCGATTTTAAAAGTTTATAAAATCTCGTCGTATAAAGTTTTCCGAGCGCGAAATTGTTCGGGTCGGGAAAATCAATAATCGCCACGTCGTAAGGCTCGCCGCGATTTTCATCGAGCCAAAGGTAAGCGTCGGCGTTGTGAACCGTCACCTTCGGATTTTCAAACGCATTTTGATTAAGCTCGGCAAGCAGTTTCAAGCGCTTTGAAAGCTCAGTCATATCCGGGTCTAGATCAACAAGCGTGACTGATTCGATTGACGGATATTTGAGGATTTCTCGCAAAGCGAGCCCGTCGCCGCCGCCCAAAACCAGAATGCGTTTCGGTTTCTCGCCAAAAGCCTGCATTCCGGGATGCACGAGTGCCTCGTGATAACGGTATTCGTCGAGCGAAGAAAATTGCAGATTGCCGTTTAAAAACAGCGAGAAGCCGCCGCGCCCCTGCGTGACGACGACCCGCTGGTAATGTGATTGCTTGGCGTAAACGATGGTGTCAGCAAAAAGCCCTTCTTCGGCGTAAGAAGTGACGCTTTCGGCTTTGATAAACCCGATGGCGAGCAAAACAAGAATCGCGACGGCTTGGACGCGCAAAAACTGAACGTTCTTTTTGATTATTGGCAGCAGCAGCCAGGTTCCCCAAAGCGCAACGCCCGCGTTGAGCATTCCGAAAACAAGCGAAGTCCGCACTAGTCCGAGACGCGGAACAAAAAGCAGCGGAAATAAGATCGCGGCAACCAGCGCGCCGATGTAATCGAGAGCCAAAACGCGCGAAACGAGAGCTTTGAAATCGAGTTTATCTTTCAAAATCCGCATCAAAAGCGGAATTTCCATCCCAACCAGCGCGCCTATCGCGAAAACGACCGCATAAAGAATCAGATAAAAATATTTGGCGTAAGCGAAAGTGAGAAAAAGCAGCGGCGCGCTCAGACCGCCCAAAAGCGCGACGCCGAGTTCGATTTCGATAAATTTCCCGGCTAAATCTTTTTCCAGAAAGCCCGACAGCCACGAACCGACGCCCATCGCAAAAAGATAAAGCCCGATAATAATTGAAAACTGCGTGACCGAATCGCCGAGAACATAACTCGCCAAAGTTCCTGCCAGCAGTTCGTAAATCAACCCGCAGGTGGCGATGATGAGGACGTTAAGAAAAAGTAAAGGAGTGCGATTCATTTAAGGATGAAGGATGAAGGATGAAGGATGAATAAAAATCCTTCTACTTCACCTTGATTTAACTTGTTTTACCACGGTCACTAAAATTTTTATTAATTCTTCAGCTTCTTGATGAAGCGGGCGAATACGCTCTGCATTAAAAATATCAGCTTCGCAAATCGGCTCAAGCCAATAGCAGGTTCCTCCAATTCTTGCAAAGCGCCTTCGACCTTACTGATGAAGTCCGCATTTGATTTTGCGCGGCAGCTTTCTCTGTAATGCGCCCCTACCGAAGTACCCGACCGCAAAACCTGTTTTCCCAAAACCTGCGCTTCCGTTGTTTTAGGTAAAGCAATATAAAGCCGAATTATCCGTAACGCAAAATCTTTGGTGCGTTTCTTCAAATCGCTTTCTTTCATCCTTCATCCTTCCGCCTTCATCCTTTGTTTCATCCGGTAATTGCGGCGGCAATAATAATCGCTATGCCGATGATAATTGAAGCGATAACGATTCCGACGGCGACGTTTTGATCTTCTTCAATTTCTTTTTTGATCGAAAAAGGCGTAACCACACTGATAAAGAAAAACGCCAGAGAAAAAATAATTAAACCGAGAATGACGAAAATCAGCGTCGTGACCAAAACATTTTGTAAATCTTCCCATTTGACGACCAAAGCTAAAGTCGCGTTAGTAAGTTGTAAAAATCCAAGCATCATTTTTCTCCTTTATTTTCCGTTTATTTCCCTCCGCGATAACCGCCGCCGAACCAGATGAAGGGCGAGCGCATAGCCGAACGCGAGCCGCTATTGAAAAATTCCCAGCCAAACCACGTCGAAACCGCGTAAATCAAAATTACTGCCAATCCAAATGCCAAATATAACTTCTTAAACATAAATTTATTCGCCGTTCATTGTTCGTTGTTGATCGCTTTTTGCAACACGACAACGAGTAACGAACAAAAATCAATCATCGTCGGAACCGCTCGAAACTGGCGCGAACATACTTTCGCTCCAGCGTCGCGTTTCAAAAGTCCAGTGCCAGATGAGCGCCAGAATCGGCAAAATCGAGAGCAGCACAAACGCGCAGCAGAAATTAACGCCGCGAAAAGCGTTTTGTGTGACTGTGACGTTAACTTGCTGCGGCTGCTCCCAGTTCCCCCAGCTTCCTTCGATCCGCAAAGTATATTTTCCCGCCCGAACTGACGATAAAATCGCCGAACCTGACGTACTGCCTTCGGTCCAGGCGCCGTCGCTGTCCGTTCCGCTGTAAAATTCAACGTTGATCGGAACCGATTCGACTTCGCTGCTCTGCTCGTTCACCAGATCAACATCTATGTCCATCCAAGAATTGCTAACTGGTGCATTAACCGTAATTTCTACGTTGCGATTAGCTTTTAATTCAAACGGCTCGCTAAAAGCGATTTGCGCCGCTTGCGGATTTGCCATCGGCGGCAAAGTAAAATTTTGTTCTTTGACTTTACCGCCGCCAGATGTAAAAGGAATAAGTACAATGCTGACCAAAATCAAAAGTCCGAGCAGCGCAAAACCGTATTTGTACAAATCTTTGTGTTCAAACGGCTGATTCGGCGCAACATTCCAGGTTCCGGGCAGATTTTGCACCTCGAACGCTTTTTCGACATCCTTTCGCGGAATGTAAGTGCCGAGCGACCAGTTGATTTCGCCGCCGCGCTTTCCGTGAGAAATTTCTTTCGAGAGCATAAACGGCGCGTTGACGAAATCGCTCATCTGGGTTTTCTCGCCCGTTTCGACGCGCCAGTAAAACTCGCCGCGGACGTGCTCGACCAATCCGTAAGCGTGTTGAAAAAGCTTGAAAGATTTGCCTTTCGCCGGTCCTTCGCCGTTGTAAACGGCGGTCGCATTGCGCCCGATAAACGCGGCGTCAACAACATCGCCCGCTGCAACCGGCTCAACAAAAGTCCAATGATTATCGCTTTGGACGAGCCAGCGAAAACCGATTTTCGGATTGTAGAGCAGATATTCCTGCCAGAAATATTTCGTGCCTTCGATATTTACAGAACGAGTCATCGCGCCGATAATCTGCATCAATTCGCGCCCCGGAAGATGCCCTGTTTTGCCGATTTCCAAAAGATACGGCGGAGTTGCTGAGGAAATCTGTTTAAGCGAATGCAAATAACGCAGACTACCTTTGTTGACATCGAGCAGCGAATCGCAATTCGGACAAGTCACGCGCTCGGCGGTGTCCGGCGCCTTTAATTCGAGCGGTCCGCCGCAATTCGGACAGCTTAAACGAGCAGCGGAAACGGTTTTTGCTGCTCGCTCCGCAGGGCGCGCATTGCCCAAACCGATTTCCTGAAGGCTGACTTGTTTGCCGACAAACACAAACGGCGGATTAGTGCCGTAGTCAATCGTCCCGAAAGCACCGCCGGCGCCCGATAAATCGGCGTAGTAATTGGTTTCATTCGGAACGAGCTGATAAGGAATCTCGCCTTCAGCGGCAACGGCGGTCGCCATTCCCTTTTCGGCGACTACAAACGCAGTCGAGCCGAGACTTAAAGGAACGGGCGCGCCGACCGGCAAAGCGGCGTAGCTCGGAATTTGAGTGCCGGGCGGCTGCGGCTGGTAAAAAGTCATATAAAAGCGCCCTTGCGCTTCTGCCAGCCAGCCGACCCAACCGTTTGAAAACGTCGCGTACCATTCATCCCAAACGCCGCCCGCTTCGTGTTTGTACTGCGCGCGTCCGGTTAATTCAAAGCCTTGATTTAGATATTTACCTCTCAGCCCGATTTTTAAAGGCGACTCGGTTTGAACGATTTCCGCAACTTTGCCTAAATCTTCGAGTGCACGGTCGGTGCGAGCGACGACTGAACGGCAAAAGGGACAGATGACGACGATTGTCGAACCGGATTTAAATTCAACAGTTCCGGCGCAGGAAGGACAATTTGCCCGCAAAACGCTCACTGCGTGTCACCTCCGGCGACCATTTTCGCTTCAGCGGCGATAGGGCGGCGCCCGCGCTCAATTTTTTCAACCCTGACACTCGCTGCATCGAAAAGCTCGCGGAAATTTTCTTCCCAATTCCATTCCGCGCGCTCGCGACAGCAGTAGAGATTGAAAGTTGCCAGATTCGATTCGGGATAAGTATGACAGGCGAGATGTGACTCCGTCAGGAGCGCTAACCCAGTAATTCCGTTGCCCGGCAACGGAAATTGATGCCAGTGAATACTGCCTACGACCTTTAAATCCAAATCGGCGATGATGCGGTCAAAAGTGCGCCGCAGCAAATCCAAATCGCGCAATTTTTCCGCGTCGCAGCCTGCAACGTCAATTATCCACTCGGTTCCGACAATCATAATTTGGGCGAGCTTGAACGTAAAATCTGAACCGTTCAGATTGGTGCGAGAATAAGCTAAAAAGCCGGATTTTGCAATAAAGAATTACCCCAAACACGAAAAACGCGTCCGGCAATTTTCTGTTTGCGACGCGTTTTTCGGTTTATTTTTCTTTATTTAAACGTTTGCCAGTGCGTTTTTGTAAAAGCGGTAAGCTTCGTCGAAATCGCGCCGCTCGCGCCGCAGAATTTGCGGCAGATTCGGCAAATCTCTGACGTTAACGACAAGGTTCTGGTTCCGCAAAAAGGCTTCGTGCGGATTTGAGGTCTGAGGTCTTTCGTCGAGATAAACCAGAAAAATGTTGCGGCGTACGGCGGGCATCAAACTAGAAAAATGATTTTGCAGAGTTTGAGCGCCACGCTGTTCGGGCGCAAAATTCGCAGCTAAAACGACGTTACCGATTTTGATCTCGCTCAATGTTTCCAATGCCTGCGTCGGGCTTTCCGCGACGAAGAGCTGCCAGCCGTTCTCGCTTAAAAGCTGTGCCGTTCTTTCTCTCTGATCCGGCGGGAGGCAAAGCAAAACGCTTGTTTCCGGTTCGGTGCGCGAATTATCAAATCCTCCGCTTTTCTGATTTAACAAACCAGCTAAAAGCCGCATCAAGTCTTCGCTTCCGCCAGCCGTCGGCGAAGCGGAGTTTTTTCCTTCCGGCGGCATTTTGTACTGCGCAGCCGCCTGAGCTGGTTTATTGTTCGCGGCGGATTCTGCCGCGCCGTTTTCGGTGGAATTGTGATTTCCGACGCCGACGTTGACCGAAACCAGGCTTTTGCATTTCGGACAGCGAACCGAAAATTTACCGGACGGAGCCTTCTTCTCGTCCAGTTGCAGAGAGGTAGAGCAGTTTTCACAAACTAAAATCATATTTTTAAGGTGTTATTCAATTAAATCCAAAATTGAGTTGCCCTTTTGAGCCGGAGCCGCACTTGCCGCTGCCGTTACGGCGGGTTCGGGCGCAGGCGGAGTAAACATTGATGAAGACGAGCCGTTTGTCTGCGTGTTTGATTTGCGAACAAACTCGTCGGTTTTGCCCAAGCCTTTGATTTGGAGCAACAGATTGTTTTGGTTGGTTGCAAACGATAAACCGTCTTCCATCGTGATTTCGCCTTTTTCGATGAGTTCGAGAATTACGGAGTCAAAATCCTGCATTCCGTCGAGTCGTCCGTCTCGCATCGCGTCAAGCAAGGTTTTTCCCTGCACTTCGCCCTTTTCGATATAATCGCGCGTGCGCTGATTCGACCGCAAAATCTCGACCGCCGCCACACGCCCGCGCCCGCCAGCTTTCGGAATCAAACGCTGCGAAACGATGTAGCGGAAAGATTGCGCAAGTCGTGTGCGAATAACCTGTTCCTCGTTTTTCGGGAAAATTCCGATAATGCGGTCAACGGTTTTCGAAGCGTCAATCGTGTGAAGAGTGGAAAGCACGAGGTGTCCGGTTTCGGCGGCTTCGAGCGCGATTTCGGTCGTTTCCAAATCGCGCATCTCGCCGATTAAAATCACTTTCGGTGCCTGTCGAAGCGCGGCGCGCAAGGCGGACGGAAAATCTTTTGTGTCCGAGCCGACTTCGCGTTGATTGATCGTCGCTTTTTTGTGCGAGTGAAGAAATTCAATCGGGTCTTCAATCGTCACAATGTGCCAGGCTTTTGTTTCGTTAATCCGGTCAATAATCGCCGCCAGTGTCGAGGATTTTCCCGAACCTGTCGGACCTGTCAGAAGAACCAGACCGTTTCGCAAACCCGAAATTTCGGCAAGCTGCGGGGGCAAATTTAGAGATTCAAACGTCGGAATATTCGACGGAATCAAACGCATGACAATCGAGAAGCTGCCGCGCTGTTGAAAAATATTGACGCGGAAACGCGCTTTTCCCGGAAGCGAGTAACTTAAATCCGCCGTGCCTTTGTGCGCCAGTTGCGAGGCGGCTTCGACGTTTCCTTTGAGCAGCGCCATGGCAATCATTTCAGTTTGAAAAGGCGTCAGTTTTCCTACCCCGAGCGGATTCAAAGCCGTTAGTTGTCCCGAAGATTCGGCTTGTGGAGGTTGCCCGACGGAAAAATTTAAATCAGAGATATGCTCGCCGCTTTGCAGCATTTGTTCGATTAAAGGATTGACATCAAAAAAGCTCATTAGAGGTAAAACTCCGAAATGCAGATGAATTTGGAAGGATAACGAATCAGAGAGCTTAAACGTGTGAAGTTTTAAGCCATTACTTTTTTAACTCATTCAAAACGGAAAAGGCAATAGAAAAGAAAAAAAAGTCGGACTGTGAGGATCGCTCAAAGCAGAAAATCTTCAAGCTGTTTGACTTCGTAAGATTCCGGCTCTTTGGTTTTCGGCGCATCCGCAGAAAGGCGCGGCAAATGCTGAATTGAAATCGGCATCATTTCCGGCGAACAGCAGATTTCAATCAATCGCTGATGGTCTTTCTGCATTTGTTCGTCCGATTCCATCCAGGTCTGAATCTCGCTTAAAACGCGCCGCGCCGATTCGTCTTTCGGTTGAATCAAACTGTAGTAAATCCATTTGCCGTCGCGCCGCGTTTTAACGACTCCGGAACGGCGCAAATAAGCCAGATGTCTTGAGATTTTCGGCTGCGGCGCTTGTAGAACTTCGGTGAAAAAACAAACACAGATTTCCCCTTCTCCGATTAAATTTAAAATCCGCAAACGGGTTTTATCCGCCAGAGCCAGAAAAAAACGTTCCATTTCCGCAACTTTATTGTTCATATTTAATCCCGGAAATATTATAGCGGATTTCAAATTAAGCGTGCTGATAACAGAAGCCCGGGGTAAGCAAGAGCTTCTGTTAAGTTCTGCAATTAGAGATCAAGCGTTTGCGGAACGCGCTTCTCGGACAATTTCGAGAAATTGCCGCGCTCTTTCCGTCACAACGTGCGCTTCGCCTGCGCGAATCGCTTTGACATCAACCAAATCCGCGCCGACTCCGAGCGCGCTTGAACCGGCTTTGATAAAATCGGCTGCTGTTTTCAGATTAACTCCCCCAGTCGGAACAAGCTCAATTTGGGGCAGCGGCGCTTTCAAGCCTTTGATGTAGCTCGCACCGCCCATTGCGCTGCACGGGAAAACTTTGACAAAATCCGCTCCGGCTTGCCAAGCCGTAACAACCTCGGTCGGCGTCAAAGCGCCGGGCATTACCGTAATTGAATAACGTTTGCAAAGCTGAATCGTTTCCAAATCAAGGGCTGGGCTGATCACAAACTGCGCGCCGGATAAAATGCAAGCGCGCGCCGTTTCCGAATCCAAAACCGTTCCGGCTCCGATTAATGCATCACCGCCGTAACGCTCTGCGAGCGTTTCCATCACTTTCATCGCGCCCGGAACAGTCATCGTAATTTCCAAAACCGAAATGCCGCCTTCCAATATCGCGTCAATCACGCGCATCGCTTCGTCCGAAGATGATGCTCGAATAACCGGCACCAGCCCGATTTCGATGATTCTTTGAATGACTTCTCTTTTGTCCATAAATTCTTGCCGGCACGAATTTTAAGCCGTGCTTTTATGTCGCTTCTTAACGATTAACTTGTGCCGCGGCGCCCTCCATTAATCGTTCGATTTCTGGCAGAGTCGCCATTGAGTTATCGCCGGGCGTGGTCATCGCCAAAACGCCGTGCGCCGCGCCGCATTCGACGGCATATTGCGCTCCCTTTCCGCTCAATAAACCATAAATAAAACCCGCTGCAAAAGCGTCGCCGCTGCCGACGCGGTCAAGCACATCCGCGTTTTTGTAATCCCGCGCTTTGAAGATTTGATTCTCAAAAAAACAAACCGCACTGAAATCGTGGCGGCTGGCTGTATGGACTTCGCGAAGAGTGGAAACGACCGCCTTAAGATTGGGAAACTCGGCGAGCATTCTTTCAGCCGACTGCCGAAAAGCCTTTTCGCTATAATTGGAAAATTTCGAGTCGAAATCAAACACGCCGAAGGCGACGTCAGCCGTTTGCAACAGTTTTTTGTTTAAATCGTTAGCCGCTTCGCGCCCGCCGCGTTCGCGCCAAAGCGAATCGCGGTAGTTTAAATCGTAGGAAACAAGCGTTCCAGCTGCACGCGCGGCTTGCATCGCTTCGGCGGCAACATCGGGCGTTGTTTCCGACAATCCGACAAAAACTCCGCCCGTGTGAAACCAGCGTGTGCCTTGCTCGCCAAATATTGCGCTCCAATTTATTTCGCCTTCTTTGAGCCGTGAAACGGCGGTTCCCGAACGGTCAAAACACGAAGCCGGGGCGCGCAAACCGAAACCCCGCTCGATAAAATAAATTCCATTCCGCGCGCTGCCCGTCGCCGGTCGCCATAAAATTTCGGATGAATCAACACCAGCTTGCCAAATCAAATCTTCAGCGAGACGTCCGAGCGCGTTGTCTGTCAGAGCCGTCACAACCGCGGTTTTTTGCCTGAAAACTTTCGACAATCCGCGTGCGACGTTATATTCACCGCCGCCGTCCCAAACGCGAAACTCGCGCGCCGTTTGAATTCGCTCATCGCCCGAATCAAAACGCAGCAACACTTCGCCAAGAGAAACCGAATCCCAGCGGCATTCGGCTTTTGATTTGATAATTAATTCGCTCATTTAAAATTTCAAACCGGAAATTTGAAATCTATCTCGCTAGCCAGCCACCGTCAACGACCAGAACGTGACCGTTCAAATAATCTGACGCCGCCGAAGCAAGAAAAACGGCTGCTCCGGCTAAATCGTCGGTTTCGCCCCAGCGTCCCGCCGGAATGCGTTCTAAAATTTGACGATTTCTGGTTTCGTCCGCCTGCAAAGCTGCCGTGTTGTCGGTTCGCATATAACCGGGCGCAATCGCATTGACGTTTATATTAAACTTCGCCCATTCATTCGCCAGAGCTTTCGTCAATTGGGCGACGCCGCCTTTTGAAGCCGCGTAAGCCGGAACTGTAATCCCGCCTTGAAAGGATAAAAGCGAAGCAATGTTGATGATTTTCCCACCGCCATTTTCGATCATTTGCCGTCCGGCGGCTTGCGAAAGACGAAAGACGCTCGACAAATTGACTTCCAAAACCGTTGTCCAATCGTCTTCCGAATAATCAACTGCCGGAGCGCGGCGAATCGTTCCTGCGTTGTTGACGAGAATGTCAACACGCTCAAAATGCCGCGTGGCTTCGTCGAATATCACTTTCGGCGCATCTTTGCGGCTCAAATCGCCGACAACGGCTGCGGCTTTTCCGCCCGCTTCTTGAATTGCCGAAACCGTGTTTTCGGGCGAGCGCGAATTGCCGTGGCAAACGACCGATGCGCCCGCTTCGGCTAAAGCTATCGCCATTGCCGACCCGAGTCCGGCTGACGCCCCCGTTACGAGCGCAACTTTTCCATCGAGTTTAAATTTATCTAAAATCACAGATTTGTTTGTTGTTTGCCATTCATTAAAACAAGATTGAAAGTTAAAGAAAGAACTTTGAACCTTGAACTCAAATAACGTGATTAAATCCGAAATCCAAAAACTCCTCAGCAGCTATTTCAAGCGCGCCCGCGAGACCTGCGCCGCGGGGCTCGCCCGGTTCGATTGACCAATTTGAAAGCTTTCCGGCGATGCTTTGCCCGACGGCTTTTTTGAGCGGTTCTTTTAAAAATTTCCAGCCGTAAACAATGCGTCCGCTCAAAATAACGTGCGGCACGCCGAGACCGATGATGACATTGGCAATTCCGATTCCGAGATATTCGCCCAATCGTTCGAGCGTACGCTGGGCTCTGATTTCGCCCGATTCGGCGAGCGCGACAATCTCGACATAACGCGGCGGTTTCATTCCGCCGAGCTGCATTCGGTCGCCCGTATAAAGCGGAGAAGCGGCTGAAGCGGCGGCATATCTTTCCCAACACCCGCGATTTCCGCAGATGCAGGATTTTCCGCCCGCGACGATCGTCATATGCCCGAATTCACCTGCTATTCCCAGACCTTTGCCCGCGCAGCTATAATCTTCACCGCCGATCTCGAGACCTACGACAATTCCCGTTCCCGTACGAACCAAAACAAAATCCTGAACAACGCCGCCATTTGTTTTCTGCAATCGCAGACGAGATTCGTAAAC
>JALZCH010000009.1 GCA_030863175.1 Acidobacteriota bacterium
ACAAACTGCTGCGAGAACTTATCCGGCATTATCGGAGACCATCAGCCGGGCATTAAAAACAATCACAGCCGCAGATGCCAGAAATTGGATCAGGCATTGCGGCTATGTATAGTAATTAAATGAAATCTGCTCTAGTCGCGCGCGATTTCTCGATGCGATTAAATAGATCGCTGACTGTGAAATAAATGCCTAGTTTTTCCTTCAGTTTCGTGTAAGACGATTCTGTGTTGTTTTCTTCTGGTTTGGTTATACTAAATGCCTCATCGCCATCGCTTTGAAAAATTACAATCGGGCGCACGTCATCTTTGTCAAACATTTCATTGAGCGTTGCCATCAATGCGCTGAATTGGAGGCTCCTTCCTATCAGTAGTTTCATACGAGATAGTGATAGGGTTCGAGATTTTTTGTCTTTCAGCGAATCCAATTTTTTCTTGAGCAATTGTTTATCGTTCGTAAAATCAACGACCAATTCCACATCGTCGTTCACAATCGCCATTCGGTCTTTGGGATTAAGCTTATCAATCAAAACCTTAGCCGCCCCTACGCTGTTTTCGATGAAAGGCATTTGACTGCCGCTATAATCAATAATCAAAACGATTGATTTCGGAACGTCCATATTGTCACCCAAAGAAAAAGTTCCGATTTCCTGCGGGACGCCCTCTTCCGTGATAACGAAATCACTTGGTTTCAGCCCCAAAATCGCCTTTCCTTTTTTGTCAACGACCAAAACCTCCGTTCTAACCAGAGTTGTCTCAACTTTGATAACATCTTCCTCTGCCTCACTCGCATTTCCATCGTTTGCGGCAGTCTTTTCGGATTTATTTTTCTCTTTTTTCGAATTGAGGCTCGAACCGAAATCTTTTACTCGCCGCTTTTCGTTGCCGGGCGTTTGCGCAAAAACAGAAGGTTTTGCAAGGAAAGCAAGACAGCCCAACAATAAAATTAAAAAGGCTGAAATTCGTGTGATTTTATATCGCATATTTTGTAGAAATCCTTATTTTCAGGAGGAAGCGGCATTTTTGAGTAAATGTATTACACGAAAAGGCTTTTCAAATCAAACTCGTTTGCCAAACCGCAGAATTCATTTTATATTTAGATCCGCTCTATTTCTTTTTCACTCATCCAAAATCTCAAAATTTATGAAATTTCAACACCTTCTCACTTTATCGGTTTTGTTTGCCGTCATTTTTGTCTTTTCACCGAATACGGTTTCGGCGAAAGACGAATGGATGCAGGTGCGGTCTAAAAACTTTAATTTGATCGGAAACGCCAGCGAGCGCGACATCCGGAAAGTCGCCACAAAATTGGAACAATTCCGCGAAACTTTCCGGCTGCTTTTCAAACAGACTGATTTAAGCTCCCCGATTCCGACCAATGTAGTCGTTTTTAAAAACTCGGCGTCATACAAGCCTTTTAAACCTGTTCGCGCCGATGGAAAAACGGATAACTTTATTGCCGGGTATTTTCAGCCGGGCGATGACGTAAACTACATCACTCTTTCGACCGAAGGCGAAAACGCGGATGTTTACGGAACGATTTTTCACGAATACGTTCATTTTATTATCAACACCAATTACGGAAAATCGGAAGTTCCGCCGTGGTTTAATGAAGGATTAGCAGAGTATTATCAAACGTTTGCGATTGAAAAAGACCAGGAAGTGAAATTGGGTCTGCCGCAAAGCGGGCATTTGCAGTTGCTTCAGCAAAATAAATTGATTCCTCTCGATACGTTTTTCAACATCAGCAATTACGCCCTGCATCAAAACGGAAATCATTCACGGAGCGTTTTTTACGCGCAGGCTTGGGCTTTGATTCACTATCTCGTCCAGGGCGGAAAGACCGATGGGTTGGGAAAATTTCTGACGCTGAGGCTGCAAAATGTTCCGGCGGAAAAGGCTTTTCAGGACGCCTTTCAAACGAGCTACGTGCAAATGGAGAAAGACCTCAAAAAATATGTCGAGCAAAATACTTATAAATACTCGATTATAACTCTCAACAAAAAGCTCGTTTTCGATAATGAAATGCAGGTTTCGCCGCTTTCCGAAGCGGTAACAAACGCTTATTTAGGCGATTTGCTTTATCACACAAACCGGGCGGACGACGCCGAAGCTTATTTGCAGAAAGCCGTTGCGAGCCAGCCAGATTTGAGCATGGCGCACACAACTTATGGAATGGTTAAACTGCGTCAGAGAAAGTTTGACGAAGCCAAAAAATATCTCGAAAAAGCCGTTTCCGAAGATCAGAGAAATCATCTCGCGTTTTACCAGTACGCTTATCTTTTGAGCCGCGAAGCGCGAGACGAATTTGGATATGTTTCTTCTTTTCCAGCTGATAAAACAGTAAAAATGCGCGATTTGCTCAAAAAAGCAATCGCGATTAATCCGTCTTTTACGGAAAGCTACGAGCTTCTGGCGTTTTTGGGTCTGGTTAATAACGAGCATCTCGACGAAGCAATCTCGTATTTGCAGAAGGCTTTGAAATTCCAACCCGGCAATCAACGATACGTTTTGCGAATCGCAGAGATTTATCTGCGGCAGGATAAATTTAAAGAAGCCGCCGACATCACCGACAAAATCGCCAAAACGGCAGACGAGCCGGAAATAAAAGCGCGCGCCGAAAATCTAGCCGGACAGTTGAGGCAAAGACAAGAATTTGAAGCAAATCGAGAGGCGGCTCGCAAACAATACGAAGCCGCAATGAGCGAAGCCCGGAAAAACGGCGCCGCGCCGATTTTAATTCGCGGCAGTTCGAACGAAAAGCCGATGACGCCCGAAGAACGAGCCAAAGCCCAAGAAGAAGCGGAAATTCGCGCGGCAAACGAGGCTATCAGAAAAGCAGTCGCCGGTGAAAAACAAGTAATCGGGCGGATCGAGCGAATCGAATGTAAAGGCAAAACGATTATTTACACCGTCAAAGCCGAAAACGAAACTTTCACGCTGACGAGCAAAGATTTTGAAAGTCTGGCGTTAACTTCTTTTCTGCCTGAAACCGCCGGTGCCGAGGTCGGATGCGAGTCGAAGATAGCTGCCGTAAATGCGGTTTTAACTTATAAATTGCAAACGGACGCTAAAGCATTGCATCGCGGCGAATTAATCGCAATAGATTTTGTTGCTAAAAACTTCCGTTTTATGGACACGTCAGTTGCTCAGAATGAAACCGAATTCGTTAATCTCAGCAGCGGTGAAGCTCCTCCAGCACCGATTAATAATCAGGATTTCGAGGGACAGCGGCGTGAAGCAATAATGCGGAGCATCAAAAACGCCATGCGCCAGCCGCTTGAGGGCGAAAAACGCGAGATCGGTTTTATTGAAAAGATCGAATGCAACAACAAAGGAATGTTTTTCTACCTCAAAACTCAAACCCAGACTTTTAAGTTCACAGCCGCTTCGCCGCAGTCGGTCGTTCTGCGTGCTTTTACTAGCGAAGTCGAACAGCTTCAATTCGGATGCGGAATGAAGCAGGTTGATGTCCCGGTTGTTTTTACTTATAAAGAAGAATCAGGCAAAAAGAACAACACCAACGGTGAAATCGTAGCGTTGGAATTCGTGCCGAAGAGCTTTACTTTGGAAAAATAGAAAACAGTGAAATTTAACTTATTGAAGGCGAAGCGAAATCAGTCATTTTCTTGATGATTGCTTCGCCTTTTTGTAGCTTTACAAACTCTTTGTATTATTGGAGAATAACCCTTTGAATTTCTAGCCTCAAATCTAAATTTTGGAGAAAATTATGTATCTCAAAGCAGCCGCTTTGCGGTTTGGTCTGTTGGTTTTTACAGCTTTATTTTTATTTTCTTTCAATTTTAATCAATCAATTTACGCGCAAGACCTCGACGAAGTGACTATTTCCGGTCGCGTGCAGGATCAAAACGGCGCGATTATTCCCGGAGCGACAGTGACGGCGATTCTAGTCGGCGAAAATGTCGAACGCACCGTCATGGCTGATGAAGACGGTCGTTTCCGAATCATCGAACTTAAACCCGGCGTTTACAATTTGCGCGCGACAGCCACAAATTTCGGGACGCAGGAAAAGAACCAGCTAACCACCATTTCTGGTCAAAACGTCCAGCTCGATTTTACGCTCGCTCCGGCTGGCGTTAGCGTCGAAACGGTTGTCGTCAGCGATGAAACAACCCCTGCGGTTGACACAACGCGCACCGTTGTCGGCGGAACCCTCACGCAGCGCGAAATCGAAGAATTGCCGAATCCGACGCGCAACCCGCTCGATCTGGTTTTCACGCTCGGCGGCGTGACGGAAGAGCCGCTTTCAACCCGCGATTTGGCGGATGAGCGCGGCAGCCGAACTGATACGGGCGCTCCGGCAAGAACACCGGAAGAAGCCGGGATTTTCGCTCTTTCGGGCGGCGCGGCTTATTCAAACAATATCACTATTGACGGTTTCGACAACAACGACGACCGTGCCGCAACGTTTCGTTTTCAGCCTTCGATTGAAGCGATTGACGAAGTTCAGGTCATCACGAATCAATTTTCCGCCGAATACGGACGCGCTTCTGGCGGTCGTGTCAATCTTCGCACGCGCGGCGGAACGAAAACTTTTCGCGGGCGTGCTTATTACTTTTTCAACGACGAGAGCTTAAACGCCAACGGTTGGCGAAACAATTTCCGCGGCGTTCGCCGTCCGCCTCTTCAGCGTCACGTTCCCGGCTTCACGCTCGGCGGTCCTGTTCCGTTCGGTTATTTCAAAAATAAAACGTTTTTCTTCACCTCATTTGAATACGACGACACTTACGACACCGCACAAACGGACACTTACGTTCCCGTCGGTCAAAACGCGCGGCTTCCTTTACCCGCGCCGACAACCAACGAAAGATTTGTTGATTTTGGCGCAACGCTCGGCAGATATCTCATTGACACTACCACGCCGCGCAAAAACACGATTTTTTCAGCGCGAATTGATCACAATTTCACCGATAATCAGTCCTTAATCTTCTCGTACCAACGCGGACGACTCCACGATTTGCGGCAATTTTACGGCGGCAATAGTCTGCCCGACGCATTGATCGGACGTCGTCGCAACACGGACGCTTTTAATGCCGCTTTTAATTCGATTTTGAGCGCCAAAGCCGTCAACAATTTCCGTTTTCAGTATTCAATTCTCGAACCGAATATTGAAGCTCCCGGTTTGGATGTGAATCCGGTCGTTTTAATCAGCTTCCGCGAGCCGGGACGTACTTCGAATACGACATTAACAGCAGGTGCGTCGTCGCTCGGCGCATCCGACCGCCGCGAAAAACGGCTTCAGCTTCAGGATACTTTTAACTACGTTTGGGGCTCGCAAACGCTCAGATTCGGCGCCGATTACCAGCGGATCAACTCGACTTTTATTGATTTAACCGATGCCACCGGAACTTACAATTTCGCCAACCCGATTGCCAGTACGACCGTTCCGCAATGCCGTACTTCGGCAACTACGGTGGTGCAGGGCGGCGTCAATGCGTTTCTGGCAAATTGCGTCTCGCGTTATCGCCACAACTTTTTCACTGAGTCCAATCTGGTCAACCACTATTACGGCGCTTTTATTCAAGACGATTGGCGCGCTACGTCGAATTTGACTTTAAATTTCGGCGTCCGTTACGAGCGCGAAACCATTATTGACGACAACAACAATTGGGGACCGCGTTTTGCGGTTGCTTGGGATCCGTTCAAAAAAGGCACAGGCGTGATCCGCTTCGGAGCTGGCGTTTTCTACAACCGCGTTTTGCTTCGCACGGTTGACGATTATGAGCGCGGCACGAATGAAATCATTTTCGACACCAACCGCGTGCCGACGACGGGCGGAGCGCGCGACGTTTATCTGCGCGAACTCAGCAACATCTTTCCGGCTCGTTTATCGCCCGACAGTCCTTTGATTCAGCAATACATCAATGCCGGATTTAATAACAACAGCTTTTTCCGCCGTCTCGACCCGGATCTGGTCGTGCCGGAAAGCTATCAGGTCAATCTCGGTTTTGAACGAGAAATTGGTTCGGGCATCGTCGTTGAAGCCAATTTGACGTACAACAAAACCACGCATCTCTGGCGCGAATTTAACGTCAACGCGCCCGATCCGCGCCGTGCAGGCAATTTCAACACTTTGACCGAAGCATTGATCGGCTGTACGAATCCTACTGTCTGCCAATGGCTGACGACCAACATCAGATTTGAACGCGCTGGAACGACCGCGCTTGATTCGAGAGTTCAAGGCGGTTTGACCTTTGTCAATCTCGACAGCTTGAACAGTTCGACTGCCGCAGCTTCCCCTTACGGACGCGCGCTTGACGCAGTGCGTTTTTTGCGTCCGATTAATGTGAATCTTGGACAAATCGAACAAGTCGCTCCCATCGGCAACGCTCGTTATCGCGGACTTGTTCTAGAGTTGCGCCGCCGTTATCGTCGGCTTGGTTTTGGATTCGGAACATCTTTCCGCGCCGTTTACACCTTGTCGAAGCTCGAAGACGACGGCGTTGTCAATACATCGTCGGCGCAAATTCAGGGCAATTTTGCCGCCGAGTTTTCGCGCAGTCTGCTCGACCGCCGTCATCGCTTCGCCTTTTCGGGCGTTTTCGATACTCCTTGGTGGTTCGGCAAATTGCGCTTCTCGCCGCTTCTCCGCGTGGCTTCCGGCGCGCCGTTCAACATTTCAAATGGCGGCGATGACCAGGACGACCGCAATTTGGACGACGTTAATACCGACCGCCCGAATTTCAGCGGCAATCTGAACGACATCCGCTGGCGGATGGACAGCGATCCGCTCAATCCTGCTTTGACCGGAGCATTCTCGCTTCCGCCGCTTGGAACGCCCGGAAATCTGCCGCGCAACGCAGGACAAGGTCCAGCTCAATTTATTTTCGATATGAACGTCAGCCGTCTGTTTAGGCTCAACGAGCGGATGAGTCTGCGTCCGAGTATGGAAATTGACAATGTGCTGAACGCGACGGTTTTCAGCTTTGGTTCCGAATTCATCAATGCCACTGGCGGTAGCACAATCGCGTTGATTCCATCCGACTTTTTGGTCCCACGCCGCACATTGCGCGGACGCCAAATTCGGCTGGGAATTAGATTTGATTTCTAAACAAAATCTGATTTGCGAACGAAAATCCGGCGGCGAACGAGTCGCCGGATTTTTTGTCTAAAAATTATGTGACGAAACGGCTCGATTCGAGTTATGATTAAAGCGCCGCGCGACGCGTTTCCCGCAGCGGTCTTCAAGCGTCCCCGTTCATAAATTGTCAAATGAGAAAAACTCCCGTCCCCGCCATATCAAGCGTTGAATTATCTGTCGAATCAATCTTGCTCGATTCGGATTTGTTCGTGAAGTACAAATCGCCTGAACGTGCCATCAAACTGCTACAGGAATCAATCGAACGTAGTCCGCGATCCGTGCCGCTCCGTGAAAAACTGCGCGAAATCTGCGCCGCACACGGAAACATTACCGAAGCTGCGCGCCAATGCCTCGCGCTCGCCAGCCTCTACATCAACCGCGAAGATTTTGAACCGGCTTACGACCGCCTTCAGGAAGCCAAATTGCTCGATCCGCGCATTTCAATCGCTTCCGGTCTCGAAGCGATTCGCCGCGCCAAGCACCCGGAATTTGCAGCCGGAACGGTTTATCAAAGTCCGCAAGCTGCAAAAGCAGCAGCCGCGCCGCCCGTTTTCTCCCGCGACGCCGCTTTTGCCGGAGATTTATCGCTCGTCAGTTTGTTCGATGTGATTCAAGTTGTCGAAAATTCAAAATTAACCGGGCTTCTAACATTAAAATCTTCCCCGAACATCGGTAGCGTCGCCTTCAATGTTGGCAAAATTGTTGACGCCGAAGCGAGCGGCACAACCGGCATCGCCGCTTTTCGCCGGGTCGTCGAAATGACCGACGGCGCTTTCGAATTCACGCTTTCCGAAAAAGAATTTCCCGTCGTCATTCAAGCCGTTTCAAACACAAATCTGTTACTCGACACTCTGAGCGAAATGGATGAGGAAAATAAATAAAAATGATGAAATATGAACGCTGAAAGATAAATGAAAACGGTTTCTCTTTAATTCATCGTTCTTAATTCATCGTTACCACTGTTAATTTCCACTTTTCGCCGAAACAAGATATAGTGCTACTGCTCTCTCTGTAGCACTATTCAATGTTTAGGCTTCAACGACTCGAAATTACAGGTTTTAAATCTTTTGCCGATTATACGGAAGTAATTTTCACCGAACGAGGTGGAATCACAGCCGTCGTCGGTCCGAACGGGTGCGGCAAATCGAATGTCAGCGACGCGATTGCCTGGGTTTTAGGCGAACAAAGCGCGAAATCCCTTCGCGGTGCGGAAATGCAGGATGTGATTTTTCAGGGCACGCGCCAGCGCCAGCCTTCGGGGATGGCGGAAGTCGTGCTGCATTTTGTTCGCGA
This sequence comes from Acidobacteriota bacterium, assembly GCA_030863175.1. GTDB lineage: Bacteria > Acidobacteriota > Blastocatellia > Pyrinomonadales > Pyrinomonadaceae > JALZCH01. The sequence goes on from JALZCH010000009.1 coordinate 8,392, forward strand.
CGATTCCTTCGCAGATCTTTCCGATACAGACGATATTGATGAAGCGTTAAGCGAATTTGACGAGCAAATTTCGGAGTTTGAGGATTTTGAAAATCCTTCATCGGAAATTGTCGATTCCCCGCCGGAAAACGGTTTTCACCCTGAATCGAACGGGCATGGTTCGCAAATCGCAACTGTGGCAACTGCTGTGGCGCCGGCAAAAACGCAAAACAAACGTCGCTGGAAATCGCGTCGGGCGCAGCTTGATTTTGCACCGGGCGAAGCCGTTTCGATTACGCGCCGGCTTTATCGTTCGGGCGAGAGCGAATATTTGTTGAACAATCGCGCCTGCCGTCTGCGCGACATCCAAGACCTTTTTTCCGGCACTGGGCTTTCTGGTGCGCATTACGCTTTAATTCAGCAGGAGCGAATCAGCCAGATTCTCTCGTCAAAACCTTCCGACCGCCGCGCACTAATCGAAGAAGCCGCCGGAATTACCAAATTTCGCACGCGCCAACGTGCAGCCGAAGTCAGGCTCGAATCCGCGAAAAACAATTTGCGACGATTGTCCGACATCGTTTCGGAAGTCGAGCGGCAGACAAATGCTTTGCGAAGACAAGCTGCGCGGACGCGTCGTTACAAGCAGATGCGCGATGAATTGCGCGAACTGCAACGCAAAGTTTTTGTTGCTGAGGGCAAAGAATTAACGGCAAATTTGACCGATTTGCGCGAAAAACTTGCCGCCGCAATTGCCGAAGAACAAGGTTTGATTGAAGTCGTCGCGGTGCAGACCGAAAAATCTCGGATGACAACTCAGGCGGCGCGTGAAGCAGAAGAAATCTTAACCGAAATTCGTCAGCAAATTTCCGAAGCGGCAATTAAAAGAGAGCGAGCTGCTAGAGATTTTTCTCACCAAACCGAGCAATCTTCTGCTCTTGAAGAGCGTTGTGCGGCGCTGCGTTTTGAAATTAAATCAAACGAAAAACGACTTCGGGAAATTGCCGACGACCGCGACCGTCTGCGCGAGAAAAACGAACAGGCGAGCAAATCAAATCAAACCGAATCAGCCGATTTACAAACCGCCGAAGCCGATTTCCGGCAAAAACAAACGGAAGTTTCCCGCCTTGAAAGCGAAATCGAAGAAACGCGCCACCAGCTTTTGCAGCACACGGCTGCGGCAGAACGCTTGCGTGAGATCGCCAAGCAGCAGGCAAATGCGCTCGAACGCCTTGCGGAACGCGCCGAGGGGTTGGAGCGCGAACAGGCGCGCGCCGAACAAACTTTTGTCGAAAAGAAACGCGAAGCTGCCGAACTCGAAACAAAAGTCGCAGTCCAGCGCGAGCATCTCGCCGATTTAAAAGCCCGCAAGGAAAAAGCTCTCGAATCGGTCAAACAAGCGCAAATCAGTTTGCGGGAAGCAGAATCGGTTTTTAATAAAATCCGCGACGAAGCAAACGGAGTTCGTCACCGGCGCGAAACGCTCGAAAAATTGGACGCCAGCAATTCTATGCTCGCTCCGGCGGTGCAAAAGCTTTTTGCTGCGCGCGAGAAAATTGGCGTTCGCCTTAACGGCACGCTGGCGGATCTTTTTGATGTTGAAGCTCGATTTGAAAAAGCTGTAGAAGCGGTTTTCGGCGCGCGCTTGCAAACCGTTTTAATCGAATCGCACGAAGACGCAAAAAAAATCGCCGATTGGCTGCGAACAAACAATGCAGGCAAGTTAGATTTGCTCGTCATCGAACAAAATCCAGCCGCGAATGGACGCGGAGAAGCGGGGATAAAAAAAGAAAATAGCCAAGTTTCTTCGAAGTCAGCGGCGGTTAAATTATTTGATGTTCTCGGAATTTCAGGTGATTTGGAAAAAGAGCTGTCGGTTATTTTCGCCGAACAAAAAGTTTTCCACATTGTGGAAAACTTTTCCACAGCCGAAAATTTGCCGGAAGAAAACTGTGTTACGCTCGATGGCGAATTGATTTATAAAAACCGTCTGTTCTCGCTCGGCAAAATCGGAAAAGAAACCGGCGGAATTTTGAGCTTCAAACGCGAGCTGCGCGAATTGGCGGAGAAAGCCGGGAAGCTGAAAAGCGAATTGGAAGCAGCCGAAGAGACGGTTAAGAATGCGCGTGCGGATTTGGCGAAACAGGAAAATTTTATTACCGATTTTCAATCGCAGATCTTGCTTGCAGAACGCGAATTGATGTCGCTCGGAAGCCGTTTTGACGCCGCGAAACAGGATCGCGAGCGAGCAGAACGCCATCAGAAAGTTGTCGCCGACGAAATTCTAAGGCTCGCAGATGAAAGAACGGAAACCGAAAACAAACGCGCGAAAGCCGAACGCGAGGCGAAAACCGCAGAAAGCGAGCGCGTTGCAGCACAGGAAAAGCTCGGCGAAATCTCCGCTCATTTGCTTGGAACGAAACGCGAAGCCGAACATTTCAACTCGGTTTTGAGCGAGCGCCGCGCCGCCGCTGCCGCCGAAGCCGAACGCCGCCGCAGCTTGCAAAACGCTCTTCGCCGCGTCGAAAACGATTACAACGAGCTTGATTTTCGCCTTGAAAAACAGCGCAAAGAACTCGAAGAAACAGATTTAAAATTTGAAAATCTGCGTAAATCGCTGCACGTGCTCGAACGGCAAATTGCCACCGCAGAAAGCGAAAAACGGGGAGAAAGCGAAAAGCTAGCGGCGGCGACCAAAAATCTGCAAACGGCGCGCGCCGCAGCCGATTGTTTATCAATTGAGCTAAACGAATCGAACAAAAAAGCCTCCGCCGCGAAAGACCAACGAGCTGCGCTCGAAGTCGCACAAGCCGAAACTGCGACAAAGCTCGAAAATTTACGGGAGAATTGTCATCAGGAACTGGGCGAGCAGCTCGAAAATCTGTTTGCGGGCGAATTATTCGATGATTTCGATTTGCCGGAGGAAAAACGACGGCTCGAATCTTTGCGCGAAAAACTCGACAGTTTCGGGGCGGTTAATCTTCTCGCGCTCGAAGAATTAAGCGAAGCTGAGGAACGTTTGTTGTTTTTATCGAGCCAGCGCAAAGACATTGTGGACAGCATCGCGGTGGCGGAAGAAGCTCTCGGTGAAATCAAACGCCGCTCGCGCGAACGATTTGAAACGGCTTTTGCCGAAATCAATCGCAACTTCTCGGAGCTTTTCGCAGAGCTTTTCGGAGGCGGGCGCGGCGAAATGAATCTTCTCGATGCAGCCGACGTGCTCGAATCCGGCATCGAAATTATCGCGCAGCCGCCGGGAAAACGTTTGCAAAATCTGCTGCTCCTTTCGGGCGGCGAAAAAGCTATGACCGCGATTGCGCTTGTGCTGGCGATTTTCCGTTTTCGACCCGCACCGTTTTGTTTGTTGGACGAAGTAGATGCGCCGCTCGACGAAGCAAACGTCGGACGTTTCGTTGATAAAATCGCGCTGATGTCGGAAAATACGCAGTTTATCGTCATCACGCACAACAAACGGACGATGGAAGCGGCGCGCGCGCTTTATGGCGTGACGATGGAAGAAGCCGGCGTTTCGAAAGTGGTTTCGGTTAAGTTTGAATAATTTTTTGGTCGAACAAGAAATAACTGCCGAACAATTAAAAACTTGAGCCTGAATGGATTTTGGTTTTTTGATTTTTTAGCAGAAATTCTTTTATGAAACGTTATTTGTTTCTTTTACTTTGTTTCTCTCTGGTTGTTTTTAGCCAGTCGGAATTGGCGCAATCGGGCGGAAAAAATCGAAAAACGGCGTCAAGAACGCCCGAAATCGTTGCCGAACCAGTGCCTAATAAACCTGTCGTATCGGTAACTGAGAACAAGGAGCAGGTTGCTGCACCACAGACGGGCAAAAAAAATCAGCGCGATGCTTCAACGCAAAATGGGAACTCGAAAACAAACAACGAGCCGCAGAAAACAGCAGCGAAAATGCCTTATGCTTACGAATTTTCGCAGCCGGATTTTGTCGTCAATCACGTTTTGATCGAACACGATGATAACGGAAAAGGCGCAATCACTTTTGAAAAACGAAAGCTCGGCGAACCGATTACCGATCCGATTCAAATCGCCCCCGACGCGCTTGAGCGAATCAAAAAATTGTGGGGCGAGTTGGATTTCTTGAATTCGACCGAAGTTTACCAATCGGCGAAATACGATTATCCACATCTCGGACGAATGAAATTGCGGATGGAAGCGGATGGGAAAAAACGCGAAGTCGAGCTGAATTGGACTGAAAACAAAACAGCGGAAAGTTTGACGAAAGAGTACAAACGGCTCACAGAGCATTACATCTGGATTTTCGACATCAATCTGGCGCGCGAAAACCAACCGCTTGAAGCGCCGAAATTAATGGAAAAATTGGACAGTTTAATTAAACGCGGTGAAATTTACGACGTTGCGCTCTTGCTGCCGGTTTTGCGCGAAACAAAAGACGATGAGCGAATTCCGCTCATCGCCCGCAATCATGCCGAACGCATTATAAAAACTATCGAGAAGATGTCGGAGAAGAAAAAGTAAGGGTTCCGTCTTCTTTAATCAGCGGCGCATTTGCGCCGAAATCCGTTTGCGAAAGCTGTCTCACTTTTGCAACTGCTGCGCGATTTGTATTGTCCAGAACCGGAATGCCGCGCCCGATTTGTTTTCCGGCGTGAATTTTACCGCCTAAAAATTTTCCGTCCGGCGCGAGCTTTGCTTCCAAAATCATTGTCAGCGCCATAGCATCTTTTAAACCGAACCATCCGTAAGTCGCAAAATTTCCGAGCGAGTAAGCGACGAGGCGGTTTTTGTAGATTTCCAATCCGCGCAAAACGTGCGGTCCATGTCCCAAAACCAAATCGGCTCCGGCGTCAATCACTGTGCGAGCAAAAAGCCGCAGATTGCCGCGTTTTTCGCCGTAGAAAATTTCGGTTTGATTGGGAACGTGCTGTGCTTCTGTGCCTTCCGCGCCACCGTGAAACGAAACGACAATGATGTCGACTTTTTTAGTTTGTCCCTGCACGACACGGCGAGCGGTTTCGAGGTCGTTGACGTTTAAAGAAACGTTGTTGTGTGCGAAACCGATAAAAGCGAATTTTTTACCTTTTGATTCGAGATAAGCGACGGCAAATCGATTTTTGTCGCTTCCGGCGTGCTTGATTCCGAGCGAATCGAGAGCTTTTCTGGTGCTGGCGCGTCCCGCATCGCCAAAATCCGAAGCGTGATTGTTTGCCACGCTCAAAACGTCAAACCCGGCTTCTTTTAAATATTTTCCGTAGCGAGTCGGAACTTGAAAAGCAAAACAGGTGAATTTTTTTGCGGGTTTCGCGGGCAAAGCGTTTGCCGGCGGTGGTTCCGGTGTTGGCGTCGGTTCAATCTTTGCCTCTTCCTTTGCTTCTCCCACTTTTTGAGGAGCAAAAAACTGCGGGCATTTTTCGGATACTCCGGTGTCAATCAACGGTCCTTCCAAATTCCCGAAAGCAATGTCGGCGGCGGATAAAACCGGCGTCACTTCAGCAAGCAATTCAGCGCCGTCTTTTGGCGGCATTCTCGAATCATCGGGGAAAGTCGAAGCGAGCATAATATCGCCGACGGCGGCAATCGTCACCGGTTCTTGATTCGCAGGCGTTTTGCGCGTCTGTTGTTGCGGTTGTTTTTCGTCTGCGGCAGCAACTCCAGGCAAAGTCAAACTGTGTTCGCCGCTTTGACACGCCGAACTTAAAGACACAATAAAACTAATCAGAATGAAAAACGAATTTAATTTATTGAACATTCAGGTTTTGGGAAAACTCGAATAATAACGCTTGCGGCGGATAATCGGTTGACGAATAAAAGAATAATCGAGAAATTAAAAAAAAGCCAATTGCCTGAATCAAAACCGTTTTGCTCCCGTGTGAAAGGTGAAAAAGGGCTGCTTGTGTTAAGCTGAAATCAAATTTCTTTTCCGGCTCAAATGAAGAATGTTTCTGTAAAAAGTAAAAGCGCGCGCCGTTTCACCCGCTTTGCGTGGTTTGTCGTCGCTTACAACATTTTGGTCGTCGTTTGGGGCGCATTCGTCCGCGCATCGAAATCCGGCGACGGATGCGGAACGAGTTATCCGCTGTGCAATGGGATGATTGTGCCGCACGCGGCGGAAATAAAAACCATTGTCGAATTTTCCCACCGTCTTTCAAGCGGTGTGGCGCTTTTGTGTGTCATCGCGCTCGTATTTTGGGCGTTTCGCGCTTTTCCGCGAAAGCATTTAGCGCGCAAAGGCGCCGTTTTGTCGCTCGTTTTTATTTTGACCGAAGCTGCGATCGGTGCCGGTTTAGTTTTGCTTGAATTGGTCGCGCACAACGATTCGATTGCGCGCGCAGTTTGGATGTCTGCTCATCTCGTCAACACTTTTATTTTACTTGCGGTTTTGGTTTTGACGGCTTATTGGGCTGGAAACGGAGAGCGGCGGATTTATTTTCGCGGAAACGAAACTCGAGCAGTTTCTTTTGCGGCGGCGATTGCAGGAATGATGCTCGTCGGCGTTAGCGGAGCGATTGCCGCGCTCGGCGACACGCTTTTTCCTGCTGAATCGCTTGCGCACGGAATTCAGCAGGATTTTTCCGAAACTGCTCACGTCCTTATTCGCCTGCGTATTTGGCACCCGGTGCTTTCGATTTTAACCGGTCTTTTTATGGCTTTGCTCGCCACCCGGCACTTCCGGCAAAAAACGGATGATCAAAGGACAAAGCATTTCTCTCTGGCTGTTATTGTGCTGGTTTTAATTCAGCTCGCGGCGGGCGCTCTCAACGTTTTGCTGCTGACTCCGATTTGGATGCAGCTTCTTCATCTGTTCCTCGCGGATTTGTTGTGGCTGTCGCTGATTTTACTCGCGGTGTCGAGCCTTTCGCAGACCGCTGAGGAAATAGTGGAAGTTAAAAATGCCGAAACTCGATTGGAAACGGTCGAAGTTTAATTTTAAATACAAATGAGAAAGGCGAGTTCTGAGTCGAACTCGCCTTTAAATTTTCCCCGGCTCGTTAATTATGAGAATTATTGCTGTTATTAATTAACCCACTCTTCTTCGTAATCTACGCGCCAGTGACGATTTACCCATTCTTGTGCTGCGGTCACGACTTTTTCGCGCCACTCTTTGATTCGGTTAACGACGGAAAATGCCGCCATCGGTTTACCCGGATCGCGTTCGACGCGAATAACTTCAACCGGAACTTCGAGAATCAATTCGCCTTCGTCCATAATCCGCAAATTGACTTCGCTGCCGACGGGCGGCAGATTGGTCATATTTACCAAAGTGCTGGTTTCGCCGACATTTTCGGTCGTGCCTTCGACAGAAACCGATTTGCCGGTGTTCTTGTCAAGCCATGTCGCCTGCACCTGCATATGCGCCATAATACGGGGACTCACAATAGGTCTGGAACCTCCCAAGCTCGAATTTGTTAATTGCGTTGCCATCAAACGTTGCCTCCTTTCGCTTTATAGTTGCCTTTTTCAAAAAAATGGATGCTTCATAATTTCGGAAAAACCAAAATTTTCTACATCTTGTGTCGTTCTGTCAAAACATCCAAACCGCTAATGCCGTCTATTTTGTTTTAAGCCATAAAAATCAAGCAAAATAAATTAAAATTGGCAAAAAACGATTATTCCGATTATCAAGAATGCACTGTTCGCTTATTGCTTGTGCAAAAACGAACAAAGGGAAGATATGTCCTAACGGATAAATAGTCAACCCTTTTCGGAAATATTTCCGGTTCTTCTACGCCGAAACCACCGAAAAAGTTGCGGATGCAAAGTATTCCCTCCGAATCGCTCTTTTACAAAGTGAAAAACAAGCAGAAAAGCAAAGGAAAATAAAAAACAGCGAGCCGATATTTTTGAAATGTAGAAAAATTTACCTGTTTGCGTTAAACTCGCCGCCTGACGTTTTCAGGAAATTGCTCTACGAGGATAAAAATGCGAAAAATTTGGTTCGGGTCGGCACTGGCTCTTTTTGTTGTCTCTCTTTTTTGCCTTCAATTTTTTAATACCGCGCAACAAGCGGCGGTAAAACAAACTGCGAATGAAAAGCTCGCCGGATTTGATTTATTAAACAACAAGTTCGGGTTGAGTTGGACGGAAACGGCGATTTGGCAAACCAATGATGCCGGAAATCTTTGGCAGCAAGTTACGCCGCCAAAATCAGTTGAGCAAATCATCAGTGCCGTTTCTTTCGCAAACGAGAGGCATGGAGCTGTAATTTTAGCCGATCCGAAAGCTTCAGCGCTTGAACTTGCGCGAACGGCAGACGGCGGGGCAAACTGGTCGAAACAAATTTTGAGGTTGCCGCCGGAGGTTGTTGCCGAAGCCAATTTAAACAAAATATCGCTCGAATTTTCCGACGAGCAAAGCGGTTTTTTGGCTCTGCGTCTGTCGTCAAGCTCAAATTTTACTCGCGCGGCAGTTTTTTCGACTGTTGACGGTGGAAACATTTGGCGTTTGGAGCAAAATTTTATGCAAGCGGGCGAAATTTCGCTTCATTCAATTCTCGCATCGTCTCTTTCGGAAAAACCCGAGGCAATTGCTGAAATCAACGGCAAAGAGTTTCAATTTTTAAGCCCGATGGTTAATCGAATTTCGCTTCAAGTTTCTTTAGCAAAGGATGAGAACGTGACGGGCGTTGATTTTGCATCCGGAGAATCAGGCTGGATTTTGGCGGAAGCCGGAAACTGTCGGAATTTTAAATCCGATTGCGAGCAGCAGGCGAGGCTGCTTTCGACCGGCGACGGCGGCAAAACCTGGCGTGATGTCACGCCCGAAACTGTCAGAGCAGCGGTTAAAATTCCAAATCCGAATCAAAATCTTTCAGCCCCAATTAGTTCAAATCGAATTAGCATGAATCGCGGTTTCGACAAATGCACCGCCGCAACGGTCGCACAAATGCAAACCTGGTGGAACAACAGCCCGTTTTTCGATTCAAATATTTACATTTCCGGCAGAAATCGTGGCTGCTCTCAGCCGCAGCTTTCGAGTTCTTGGGTCGATCAGGTTTCGGCAATGGGCTGGGGCTTAATTCCGACTATTGTCGGTTACCAAGCGCCGTGTTCGGTTTGCACAAACTGCGCGAAACACAGCACAGAACCCGCAACCGCCGAAACACAAGGGCGCGGCGAAGCCGACATTGCAATTACGGACGCCAACAATCTGGGGCTGATGCAAGGCACGGTTCTTTATTACGATATGGAACGCTACGACGAAACTGCAGCGACGCCCGGCTGCCGCGCGGCTGTCAATGCGTTTCTCAAAGGCTGGACGGATCGCGTCAAAGAGCGGGGCTTTGTTTCCGGTGTTTACGGCTCGCCGACCAACGCGGTCAATGATTGGGTAAACATTCCCGCCGCGAGCCGGATGGACGCGATTTGGATGGCTCGTTGGGACAACATACAATCGGTTTGGTTTTACGCCTCGCCATCGCCGCAGATTCCGGCAGGTTTCTGGTCGAATCATCAGCGAATCAAACAGTTTCAAGCTCCGCACAATGAAACTTGGGGCGGCGTAACTTTTAACATTGATGGAAATACAGCCGACGGTCCGGTCGCCGGGCGTCGCGACTCGAAAAATAAGCCTGCAGATTTTGACGGCGACGGCAAAACCGATGTTTCCGTTTTTCGCCCGGAAGGCGGTTACTGGTTCGTTCAAAACAGCGGCAACAATGCGTTCGGCGCTTTGAATTTTGGCGTAGCTTCGGATATCATCGCGCCCGGCGATTACAATGGTGACGGCAAAACCGATTACACGGTTTTCCGACCTGCGGAAGGTACTTGGTATTCGTATTCATACGAACCTGCGCGTCCGAACGCGGCTGTTTTCCGAGTCCGGCAATTCGGCGCAAACGGCGATGTTCCGGTTGCGGCTGATTACGATGGAGACGGAAACACAGATCTCGCAGTTTTCCGCAACGGAAACTGGTATATCACCCCCAGCTTTGATTTCCGTGATCCCAATTTCCGTGCTGAATTATTCGGCACCGCAGGCGATATTCCGGTTCCCGGAGATTACAACGGGGACGGGCGAGCCGACATTGCTGTTTTTCGTCCGTCGAACGGCGCTTGGTACATACAGCATTCAGGCGGTGGATTTTTCGCAATTAATTTCGGTGTTGCGACCGATAAGCCAGTGCAGGGCGATTACGACGGCGACGGGCGAACAAATATCGCGGTTTATCGCCCGTCAAACGGAACCTGGTATTGGCTGACGGGATTTGGCGAATTTAGAGCGTTTAACTGGGGAACGGCAAGCGATAAACCGGCGCCAGGTGATTATGACGGCGATAACAAATGGGACTTTGCTGTCTTTCGACCGGAAAACGGTTATTGGTACGCGATGCAAAGCCAAGCCGGATTTATGGCTGTAAATTTCGGCTCGATGGACGACCGTCCGGCTCCCGGCGGGTATGTTCCGCAAAATTGACAAGACCGATTTTATCGGTAAGATATTCGGCAGTACACTTTTAAAACGAAAGAAAAGAAATGCATCCACAACAACAAAACTACGGCGGCTCGCCGGATTATTGGAAATCGCAGGGCGCGGATAAAAAAGTCGCCGCCGGAATTTTAGGAATTCTGCTTGGCTGGCTTGGCGTTCACAAGTTTTATTTGGGTTACACCACGGAAGGCGTGATAATGCTGGTCGTTTCGCTCGTCGTCGGTTTTGTCACTTGCGGCATCGGCATTCTGGTAATGCAAATTATCGGAATCATCGAAGGAGTAATGTATTTGACGAAACCTGACGAAGAATTTGTCCGCACATATATTCAAGGCAGGAAAGGCTGGTTTTAATGAAAAAGCCGAAGAACAACTTCTTCGGCTTTTCAATTCAAATCATTGCTTCGGGAATTTTAGCTCTGCAGCAGAGATTTCATGTTTCCATAGCTCTTTTCCGGTCGAATCGAAAGCACGTAAAATCAATTTTCGTGCTTTCGCCGTTCCCGCGACTTCAATCATTCCAAAACTCTTAATTCCTTTGACAAGTGTGCCGCGTACGCGATCAGGATTATTCTCTTCAATCGAATATGGGTCTGCGTTTCCAGCAGTTAAAGGGCTGGACGTAAAATCGTAAAGCGGATAGCTGTCAACATCTTTTAGACGAATCAATTCGCTATAGTGTCGGTCACCGGAAAGAAACAACACGCCTTCAATGCGGGCGTCGCGGATAAAATCCAGGAGGCGGCGTTGTTCGGCGGGGAATTGTTTAAACGATTCCACCGGTGATAGTTGATTGAGCATCTGATTTCCGCCGACAACGATTTTGAAAGTCGCAGTGCTCGAACGCATGCTTTCAGTCAGCCAGCGCATTTGCCGCTCGCCGAACATAACTTTGTCGGGCGAATTCGGCATTTTTTCCGGGGAGCGATAAAAGCGGTTGTCAAGCAGGAAAAATTCGACATCCGCCCATTCAAAACGCCCGAAAACTCCGGGCGCGTCCGGCTCGCCGTAAGTCGCATTTGCCCAGTAATCTTTGAAAACGCGGAGCGCCGCTTCGCGCAGACGGAAAGTTCGGTCGGAATCGTTCGGTCCGTAATCGTGATCGTCCCAAATCGCATAGTTGTGAGTCGAGGCTAAAAGCCGCTGCAATTCGGGCAGCTCGCGATTTTGCCGAAAGCGATAACGCATTGCCGATTCCGCCAGCCAATCCGGCTCGCGGTAATAAACGTTGTCGCCCATCCAAATCATAAAATCAGGTTTTTTGGCGGCGATTGTATTAAAAATCTCAAAGTTTGAGCCATAAGGCTTTCCCGGACGGTCAAACGGCGGGTCGTTGATGTAGGAGCAGGAGCCGAAAGCAAAGCGGAAAGCAGGCGGCTCGGTCCGCCAGCGCCAATGTTGTTGGGTTTGAAAAGTCGGCTGATAATCGAAAGCAATTCGTTTTCCGTTTAAGAAAACGTCGTAATCATAACGCGCTCCGAAATCTAATTGCGACAGCGTAAAACGCGCGATAAAGTCGGTTTCTTCATTTGTTCTAACAGTTTTGCTGAATTTTACGTTTTTCGGCTCGCCCTGTTTCCAGTAACGAATTTGCGCATCAGTCGGTTGTCTGGTTTGCAGCCAAACAACGGTTTCGGTCATTTCGCTGTAGCCGAGCATTGGACCCGAACGCAAAAGCGTGTTTTGGCGAGCGTTCTGCGCCGTTGTCGGCAGCGTTAAAATAATTAAAATCAGGAAGATATAACAGATTTTATTCATTGCTTAATTTTTTGTCTGAGCGCCCGCGGAAAGATGCGAAAAAGACACTTCATTTCGGCACTCGAAAATGTAAAAGAGGCTGCCTTTGCAGACAACCTCTTTTTCCAGCCAATTTCAAAGCTGTACTAGTTAAAAATATACCGAATTCCAATTTGAATTCGATAAACATCTCTAGTGCCAGCAGTATCGATGAAAGTTTGAGGTGGCAACAGATTTCCACCAATCCTTTGCAAACAGTATGAAGCCGCTGTCGATGTCGGCGATGGATTCCTGCATGTCGCCGTCGAACTAGTACTTGTTGTAACAAGCGGCTGCAATGTATTGAATGCCTGTCCCACTCCCCAATTACTATTAAGCAGATTTCCAAAATTGAGAATATCTGCCCTCACCTGAAATGTATGCCGAGTTTTACCAAGCGTTGCGATTATGTCCTGAGCGACGCTGAAATCAACATTTGTAAAAAACGGTAAGAACGCAGCCCCACGTTCAGCATATTTACCCCGATTCTTCGAGAGATACGGGTCTTGGCTGATGAATGCGTCCCATGCTGCAGCCTGCTGTGCCGGCGTAAATAAAACAGTGCCCGTAGCTGTTGTAATATTTGAAAAATTCATTTCGGACACATCTCTGGGAATGTAAATCAAATCGTTACTTGTTCCACCGTCTCCGTTTAAGTCTCCGCTGAATACGTAGCTGCCATTGGCTCCGGTTCGTGTTTCCCAGAACGATGAAAAGCTCGTTGCTCCAAACTTGAAGTATTCCAAGCGATAAGACGCCGCTCCAAAGAATCTGTGTCCCATCGAAGCACTGCTGTATCCAAGCCCCGGATTGTTAGGGTTGCCGGCGTGCTGATTGTTATTCCAAGAGCCAAAAGCGATTGAACCCGGATCAACCGTATTCTTCGCTTCGCCGTAGCTGTATCCTCCTTTGAACCATAATCCGTTTGAATAAGGTTTTTCAAGCGTAAACGCAAGATTCCACATTCTTCCTAAATTCTGATTCTTAAGCACCACAGCGCTTGTAATGTTGCTATTGATGCGATTTGATGTAGTCCATCTCGGTCTATTGTCGGGACCTGTGAAAGCCGTGTTAGGATTGGCGAGGTTTGCATTAATATAATAAACCCCGTTTACATCCCTTGTGTAAAGGAATTCAGTGCCTCCTACCAGACCAAGCGGCAATCTAACGTCAGTCCCTATGGTCGAACGCCATATCTGCGGAAACTTGAAATTCGGATCTGTTAAAGCTAGTTCATACGAACCCGCCGGCGCTCCGGTGACGTTTGTCGGCTTATACCTATCGGGATTCGGGTTAAACGGTCTGATTGTCGTGTTGTCAAGCTGCTCAAACCCGGTCAAAATACCGTTCCCGCCGATCTGGTTCGATATCCAAACGTAAGCGGGGCGCCCTGTAAATACACCCGTTCCGCCCCGTACTTGAACTCTATCGCTGCTAAACGGATTCCAGTTAAAACCTACCCTCGGCGACCAAAGAAGACTTGCATCAGGCAGTTTTTCAGTCCTGTATTGAACAGATTGTCCGGTTTCATCTCTAAAGGTCAAGGCATTAGCTTGTGGATTAACAAAGCCGGTTTCTCCAAAAAACGGGACATCAACACGAAGTCCAAAGTTCAAGGTGAAATTCTCCCTTACTCTCCAAGTATCCTGACCGTAAACACCGGCGTATAACACTTCAAGAGGCTGGATGGGTTTTTCAAGACCCGGAATATTTGACCACCTTACCTGAAATCGTCTTAGGTTGACCGGCGAAGTAGTGCGGTTTGGATTCGCCAAATAACCATTCGCGTCAGCAAGAAAATCCGCAAGCGAATTATAAGTATAAACGCTCTGAGAGCCGGGGAAAAAGACGTTCTCCGATTCGTAACGTTCAAGACTTACACCAGTCGCAATCGTATGAGAACCTCGGTAAAAAGTTAGATTGTCCTGTATCTGGAAAGAATTGTATCGAAGCTCATTATTCGGTGTGAACGGTTCAAAGCCAAAGCTCGTATAAGTCGAGCCTCCTTCAAGAATATCAACAAAGGGAAAGAAAGTTCCCCTTGAAGTTCTGCTTTCGTCTTGCTTCGTGTAGCCAATGATGAGGTTGTTTGATGCCTCATTTCCTATTGCTGAATTCCACTCTCCCACAATCGAACGAATATTTTCGAGAATCTGGTAGTTGGAATTTTGAAAATTCAATCCGGTAGTAGTAGGACTACCACCTCTTCGGTTCCCAAAACCAAGCGATGACGAATTTGATACCGGCACATCAGTGCTGGAATCGAGGTGAATGTATCGGACGCTGAGCCTGTTTGTAGAATTAATATTGTAGTCTGTACGGAACAAAAATTTCCTGGCGGGTGTGGCGTGGCTATACCCCTGATACGGACCGGTTTCATACCCAAATTTCTGTGCCAAAAAGCTGCTCAGATTGTCCAAATCAGATGCCAAAACACGCGTTACCGTGCCGCCGGGTGTCTGACCGGCAGATCGGGCAGTGAAGTTCGTCCCAGGTTCCGTTAACTCTTCATTCTCATAGCTGGCAAAGAAGAAAAGCTTGTTTTTACCGGAAGTAAACAATGGTCCGCCTTCGCCAAAATTAAAGAACGGCAATGGTCCGCCAAGACGAAAACCCCAATTCTTGTAATCGAACTCTCCCGGGTTAAATGAATTTTCCCCGGCTTTCTTGCCGACGAGGCTGGGTTTGCGGAAAAGGTAGTAAACCGAACCGCTGTACGTGTTCGTTCCGCTTCGAGTAACGGTGTTAACGCCAGCTCCGACGAAATTACCTTGCCGCACGTCATACGGCGAGACGTTAACCTGAATCGCCTCGATGGCATCAAGCGAAATCGGCGAAACTTGCGTACGGTCGCCGGGCTGTCCTCCAAGTCCGAATGAGTTGTTAAAATAAGATCCGTCCACCGTAATATTGTTCAGGCGGTTGTCCTGTCCGGCGAATGTTCCGCCGCCGCCTGCGTGAGGCGAAAGCCTCGTAAAATCGCTGATTCGCCGTGATATGGTGGGCAGCGCTTCTATTTGTTGAGTGCCGATTGCAGTTGCAGCTCCCGTCCGCGATTCACTGAATATCGCGGTATCACCAACTTCAACGTTTACCGTTTCAGTAATTGCAGAGCTCAGGGTAAAATTGACGGTCGCCGCAGTACCTAAGCTAAGCTGTAGATCATTAACAACCTGCTCTCTGAAGCCCGCCTGAATTGCCTTAACTGTATAGGGTCCACCAACACGCATTCCCGGAATCGTGAACCTGCCGGCTTCGTTAGTAACGGCTGTGTAATTCGTCCCGGACGGTACATGCACTGCCTCCACCGTTACTCCCGGCAAGGGTTTTTCCTGCGCGTCAGTTACCCGCCCGACCATCTCGGAAGTTGTAACCTGAGCAGTAACAGATAATGAAAAGATGCCGGTCAGAATCGCGCCTAGCATCAAATGCATAAAAGTTTTCTTAGTCATAGTTTCTTATAACCTCATTAATTATTTCTTCTACTAAAATTCTAAGCGCATGCCGGTAAGGAAGAGTTTGTTAAAATCTTTTTGCTATGTAATGAAAGAAACAAACTGTTGATGAAACTTTCCAGGAATCTTACCGAGTGGAATATACAGTGAACTAAACACATTATCAAGCTGATATTCGAATTTTAACGATAATTTTACTTTAAGAGGATCTGCCACCGTTTTCACCTAAACAACTTCAACAAATACTGAGGTTTAGTGTTTCCGCAATTTTTTCCTGTCAAATCGAAAGCACCTAAAATCAATATGATTTGTGTCATTTTACTTGCTCACAAAATAATCAAAATCAGGAAGATGAAATAGTTTTTCTTTTTGTTTCAATTTTTCGTTAAGACGGCTTCTAAAAGTTGCGAAAAAAAACATTTGTTGATAAATTTTAGCTAAACCCCAAGCCATTTCAGGCAAGTTAAAAGTTTTAACAAATAGTTCACACGAATATTAGACACTGGCACGTTGCGGTTGATGAAAACACTCGTTGCGTTTTCCCTAAACAAGCCGCAGCAAAAGCATTTTTGATGAAAATCTAAAGGCTTTTGCCATTTAAATCGAAAAATATAGCTTTATTTTGAAAAAGGACAAATATATGTCGAAAGTTTTATCAATTAATTTTCTCCGTGTCGCAATGCTTGCCGCTTTTTGCCTTATTGCAGGAATTGGCGGCGCAGCGGCGCAGGCGGAAGGCACTACTGGGCAAATTACCGGTGTTGTGACCGACCCGAACGGCGCTGTTGTTCCAAATGCGACGGTTACCGCTACGAATAAAGGAACCAATCAAACGCAAACGCAAACCACCAGCAGCGAAGGCGTTTATCGCTTCGTTTTACTGCAACCGGGGCAATATACGGTAACAACCTCATCTTCGGGTTTCGCCCAACAAACTGTAGATGTTGAAGTTCAAGTCGGACGCACGACGGACGTTAACGTCACGCTCGGCGCTGCCGGCGCGACCGCTCAAGTTGAAGTCACTGCCGAAGGAGTGCAGACAACGACCAGCAATTCCGATGCGGTGATTGACGAAACCGCAATCAGCAACCTGCCGATTAACGGTCGCCGTTTTCAGGATTTCGTTACTCTGACGCCCTCGGCGCAAGTCGA
Organism: Acidobacteriota bacterium; assembly: GCA_030863175.1. GTDB lineage: Bacteria > Acidobacteriota > Blastocatellia > Pyrinomonadales > Pyrinomonadaceae > JALZCH01. The sequence continues at coordinate 25,169 of JALZCH010000009.1, forward strand.
AGGATCGCGCGGTCAGATTTCGCTTTCCGGTCAACGCGGTATCAATGGAAACGTCAATGTTGATGGGGTTGATTTTAACCAACCGTTCTTCGGCGGAATTCGCGGCGGCGAACGTTCCAACCAAGCCTTTACGATTCCGCAGGAAGCAATTAAAGAATTTCAAGTCGTGGCTGCCGGTTATTCGGCAGAATTCGGACGCTCAACCGGCGGTATTGTCAATGCCGTCACAAAATCAGGGACAAATGATGTCCGCGGCTCGCTTTTCTATTTATGGCGTCCGGAACAGCTTGCTCGCGGTAATGAATATACGCGAGCATTGGAAGAACAACGCTTAAATGCGATTGGAGTTGACGCAACGCTCGCTCCGACTCAACATCAATTTGGCGGTTCAATCGGCGGACCTATCATCAGAGATAGGCTTTTCTATTTTGCGTCTTACGAACAGCAACGTTTTCGCGCCCCGCGTCAGGTTTTGTTCGGAAGCTTGGCAGGATTGACCATTCCGGCTGGCGATCGCGCACTGGAAGCATTTAATTTCCTTCAAGGGCTCGAAACTCCATATGAGCAGACCAACGATGCATATGCTTTATTAGGTCGAGTTGATTGGAATATAAATAATAACAATCGTTTAAACGGTCGCTTTAACTTTAGCCGAAATGATGCGCTGAATGCCGCCGCTACGGGTGAAACCACTCTTGACCCTACAACTAACAGCGCATTGTCCGCTAACGGTATAGAAAGAAACCGTAACTACATTACTGTCGGACAACTTATTTCAAATTTTGGCGCTGCAACAATAAACGAATTGCGTATGCAATTCGCTCGTGAAGAAAGACCGCGTGAAGCAAATGAGCTTGCTCCGAACGTATTTTTCGGCAACAATTTTGGTCAATACGGATCGCGCAATTTTTTGCCGACAACCCAGTATGATAAACGTTTCCAAATTGCCGACGCTTTAACTTATGTTTCAGGTGATCACACCTTCAAGTTCGGAGGCGAATTTAGTCACATTTTTGCCCAACAGCAGTTTGGTTTTGACCAGTTCGGTGCGTACTCGCTTACTTCTGGCGGAACGCTTGATATATTAAGAAATATATCAAGTACTCGCTCGGGCAATTATTTGGGGCGTTTCGATGTTGCCGCAGCTGGATATAATCGCCAAATAGGTAATTTGCAGGCTGAATTTGTGGGAAAAGAAGCAGCTCTCTTTGCTCAGGATTCGTGGCGTATCACACCAAGATTCACATTGAATTATGGTCTCCGCGTCGAACAGCAATTCAATCCTTCTCCCGAAGCTGATAACACGCAACTTATTAACGTCGTCCGAAATACGAATTTCCCGATTCGAGGTGGTGGATTTGATCCAACACAAATACCAGATAGCGGATGGCAATTCGGACCGCGTCTAGGATTTGCTTACGATCCGACAGGCGACGGCAAAACAGTTATTCGCGGATTTTCCGGTATCTATTATGCCCGCACGCCCGGACTGCTTTTTGCGGATTCAGTGAATAATTTCCGCACAGTACCGGGAAATGTCAGAACATTTTTAGAATTCACCGGATTCAATCAAGCCACCTTTAACACCTTTGCTGCTTCTGCCGCAGGAGCGCAATACAGAAACATCACGGGCTGTAACCCAACCGTTACGCCGCTTCCGGCAGCTTGCATTCCAAATACAATTTACCGTCAATTTGCCATTGTCGGAATTGATTTGAATACCTTTAGCCTCAACAATCTTCCGAATGTTACGCCTGAGCAAATTTCGGGAATTGCTAGCGCGCTCGGACTTTCGGCTAATCCATTTGTCGGCGCTCAGGTAACAGGACACGCCGAAGATTTCAAAAATCCGCGTTCATATCAATTCGGATTTGCGTTTGAACGGGAACTGGCAACGAATTTTGTTGTCGGAGTTGATTACTCGTTTGTTAAAACCGACCGTTTGCAGCGCAATCGGGACTTGAATGTACCGTCGCCACTAACTGGTGAACAATACCGCGCTTTCCTGCAAGCAAACAACACGGCAGCAAATTACAACGCGATGGTCGCAAGCGGTATTATTGACCAAATTTTACAGTCCGGTCGGACTTACATTGCCATCAACACCCCGGCTGGCTTTGTTAATCCGACAACCGGCGCGACAATCAACTTCCCAACTGGCTCAGTGACGACTCGTCAGCGTCCAACAAATAATCCGGCGCTAAATCCGAATAACACATTTGCCCTCGGTTCAGTCCAAGTTCGTGAGTCAACCGGTAAATCCTTATATCAAGCTCTGACCTTACGCACGCGCTTGAATCGCCGATGGGTACAATTAAACGCTTACTACACTTTGTCCAAAAATGAATCTGACGACGATAACGAACGCGATTCAGGAGGCGTAGCTTACGCTAATCCATATGACTTGAGCGGTGAATACGGTCCTTCAAGGCTTGACCGGAGACATCAATTTGTCGCCAATCCGGTTTTCTTCCTGCCTTATGGATTTGAAGTTTCCAGCGCGATTCGTCTCCGCTCAGGAACGCCTATCAATGCCTATGCGGGCGCGGATTTAAACGGCGACAACGTTTTCAATGATCGCCCGCTATCTGCTCCGGGCGTGCAATTTAACCGCAACGCATTTCGCAACCGTCCGATTTACGACGTTGATATGCGCGTTCAAAAAGGATTTAATTTTGACGAAAGAAGACGATTGGTTCTATCTGCTGAGTTCTTCAACGTCTTTAATACGCCAAACATTGTCTTTCAATTTCCGGGCACAAATTCCACCTCCGGTCCTCTTGGACAATATTGTTCAGTCGGTTCTCAGCTTTGCGGTTTAAATGGACCCACAAACGTCAACTTCCTGCAAATCCGAGAACAGAATCCGGCAAGCTCGAATTTCGGCAACATTAACTTGAGCACCAATCCGGGAAGTCAAGTTTTCCAAGTTCAGTTTGGAGCCAGATTCCAATTCTAATCCGACCTGTTTGGCAGACTGTTTACAAATAAAAAAGGCGTGTTTTAAACACGCCTTTTTTATTTGCTAAACGAAATTCGATTTTCGGATTTATTGCGAATTCGTTTGCAGCAGCAGTTTTTTCAGTTCCGCGTCAAAAACCTTAAAGCGGATTTTCGATTTTTTGACTGCCGGATGTTCATCAGTGTAAATTTCGCTCAGGATTTTAAGCTCGGCTTCGGCTTCCAATTTGCGCGCGAGCATTTTGCCAACCGCCGGAGTCAAAGCCAGATATTGTTCGAGCGTAACGGTTTCGAGGCGTTTTAAGGCAGCATCCAAAATTTGCAGACTCAAGCGTTTTTCTCTCACTTCCGGCGATTCTTCAGTATAATCCGCCAGCAAAACTTCCAATTCGGCGGCAACTTCAGTTCGTTTCATCGTCAACTCGGCATAAGCCGGAGTTGTTTTTACATCAAGTTTGCGTCCGAGAGTTTTAATCGGAGCGGTGACGCTCGTTTGAGTTTGCGGTGCGGGCTTTGCCTGAGCGCAAATTTCGATTGCGGAAACTACAAAAATAAAAGCGAGAAATAAAAAAAGTCGAAACACGAAAAATCTCCTTACAGAAAAATTAAGGCGCGTGACTTTAGCCACGCGCCTTTGAGTTTACACCAAAACCAGCGGTTTAGTGGACAAGATAAGAGACTGCCGGAAGGTCGCCTTGAACTCCCCATCTGAATGCGAAATCAGCCGCACCGCTCGTTTGCGCCGGACGAACGTAAAATGTGCCGTCCGAAGGACGCCAAACCGCGATGTCGGTTTTCCCGTCGCCGTCGTAATCGCCCGGCGCGAGAATATCGCTGTTAGCACCGAATTGGTAGGTTTGGGTTGCACCCGTCTGTGTGCGGATGAAGAACAAACGAGGCGTCCCTGCCCGCGCCACTGCATAATCGGTCCGTCCGTCACCGTCATAATCACCCGGAATCGTTAAATCGCCGGCTGCGCCGAAAGGAACGACATCGGTTCCGCCGCCTGATTTGGATACGAGGAAAAGCCCTTGACCAGGACGAAAGACTGCAAAGTCGTTTCTGTTGTCGCCGTCGTAATCTCCGGGAGCCGGAAGATCGTTGTTTGCGCCCCAACAAGTGTAGCTCCAGGACGATGCCGGAGTGGTTGCGGTGCGATAAAACCAAACCGCCGAGTTAGGTCCGCAGGGCATAGGAGCCGCTGAACCGGGGCTGCGGAACACGGCGACATCGGCTCGGTTGTCGCCGTCGTAATCGCCGACTACAGTCGGATTATCGCCGACCGTGCCGAATTGTTGGATTTGAAGCGTGTTGTCGCTGCTGCGCAAAATATAAAAATATGCGCGGTTTTGGTCGGTCGGTACTACACGCCAGACTGCAATGTCGTCTCTGCCATCGCCGTCGTAATCTTCCGGGACATTAATGTCGGTGAAAAAGCCGAACTGCCGCTGATAAGACGTATTTGCCGCACCGCCGTTGGGCTGCACATACCAGACTTTCTCGGTTTGCGTGCTTGTGCCGCGAGCAAAACCTGTAACGACGTAATCTGTTCTGCCGTCGCCGTTGAAATCAACCGGAGCATCTTTCGGCGCAAACGTTCCGACGTTCTGAGCGCCCGGAGTCAATGCGCCGCCTGTCGGGAAATTGGCGGTTCTGTTTGTTGCGCTGTAAACGGTCGAACTGCTTCCGGCAGCGGTATCGAGACCACCACCGAACCAGGCGGCAGATGAACGAGGCGTGGTGTTGTTCGAAAAACGTGTTATTGCTTGCGGCGGGTTAGTGCCACTTTGGATTACGACTTGTCCAAAATAAACAATGTCGCCGGCGTCTTCGTCTGTGACACCGATTGCGTCGAGAATCGTCGCGCCAGCCGGCAATGCTTCAAGAGTTCCGTCGTTGTTGGTGTCGTAGTCAGTACCTTCAACAATCGGTGTTGTGCTGCTGATAAGCAGAAAAGTAATCGTTCCGTTTTCAATTCCGCTCGTACCCGTATCGAGCTGCTGGTCGGTAACTTGCGTCGCTCCGGCAGCAATCGTTCTGCCTGGACAGGTCGTCGCGCCGGTGATAATTAAAATGCCGTTCGAACCGATAGTACGATTTCCCAAATCAACAACTAAATCGAAAGTGCCGGAAGGCGCTGCGTCACCTTCGACGGCAGCGACATAAGTATTTGTCAAAGTCGCCCCCGGCGTTCCGCGAATTTCGATGTATTCACACGGGTTGTCAGTTCCGGGCGGGTTTATGGCAATTTCATTTAAAAGCGTTTGTGCCGAAACTGCGAGTGACGTTGCAAACAAAATGGCGCAAAAGAGCGCAATAGTATTTAAAGTTTTCCTCATCCTTCCTCCATTATTAATATTGCCGAATAAATATCGCGCCAAATACAAACGGAATGGGAAAAGCAATATTTAAATTCTGAAAACTGTTTCGCCGTTTGAATAGGCGCTTGTCGAAAACAGCCCTTTGCCGCGACAAATTTTAACTGGCTAATTTTAGTTGGAGAAATATTAGGACGATTTGCGGACAACAATCAAGGTATTTTTAGATCAGAGAAAATAAATTCGTTTGGCAAAAACTGTTAATTGATTTTCTAAGAAGGATTTGTTTGTGTCGCAAGACGCGGGCGCGGGCTTGCTTCGTTTGTGTAGGTAAGAATCGTACCACCGAAACCGACTGCAAAACCGCGTCTGTGTCCGATGAAAACGATACGTTCGAGACGATGAGTAGTATTAATTTTTTCCTGCGTCCAGGTGTTTCCGCTGTTCGTCGTGTGGAGCAGCGCTCCGCCGTCGCCAACCGCCCAGCCTTCGTTCGGTGTGACAAAGCGAACATCGAAAAGGTCTGCTGCAACCGGCGAGTTTTGCCCGCGCCAGGTTTTGCCGCCGTCAAAAGATGCGAAAATTCTCCCGCCGACTCCGACCGCCCAGCCGAGCGAGCGCGTGGCGAAAAAGACAGAATTAAAACGAGCATTTTCTCCAGCCCAAACTCTTGCTTCGCGCCAATTACTGCCGCCATCGGCTGTGTGCAGAATCGTTGCGCCAGCACCGATTAAAACCGCTTCGTTTTGGTTAAAAATCGCGCCTCCGCGTAGCAAAAATCTGGTCGGCGGGGCTTGCTTTTGCCAGATTTGCTCGTTTTCGAGCCGGTAAAGACTGCCCATCTCGCCGATTACCCAAACGGTCGTCCGATCTTCGGAAACGAGCAGGCGGGTAAATTGGGGACTCACGGTTTTGGAAATCGGAAAAACGCCCGTTCGCTCCCAACTTAAACCCCCGTCAGTCGTACGAAGCAAAATCGAGCGTGCTTCGCCCGGAGATTTGAGTTTGAAAATGTCCCGGTCGGCGAGCAGCCAGCCATTTTTTTCGTCCGCGAAAAATACGTCGCGCAGATTGTCCTCTGAAGGTTTCGGCGCAATTTTCCAACTCTCACCGCCATCGGTCGTTGTTAGCAAAGTGCCGTTGCTCCCGGCAATCCAGCCGCGTTTTGCGTCGAGAAAATAAATCGCGTGCAGCCACGCCATAGTTCCGGACGGCTGTTTGCGCCATTCGCCTGCAAGCGCAGTCGCTGCGAACGGTTGCAGCAAACAAAGAATGAAAAGAGTTTTAAGAGCGAATCGCATCACGTTTAGAAGCCGGTGAACATTCGTGCAAAACCAATAATCGGCAGCAGATTCAGGACGTTTTTCCAGACTTTGATCTTATTGCCCGGAACGATAATCTGGTCGCCGGGAACGAGGAAAACTTCTTCTTTGACTTTGCCGCGTTCGATGTCCTGCAAATTAACGGCAATCGGGGAAGGTCTGCCATCCTGTCCGCGACGCAGCACAATAACTTCTTTTTTGTTTCCCGTGCTCAGAATCCCGCTCGCTTCAGCAATTGCTTCGTGGACGCTCAAACGGCGGGTCATCGTGAAAATGCCGGGTTTGCCCACATCGCCGAGAACGCTGTAACGCGCCGAAACAGCGCGGTCAAGCGTAACAGTGACTTTCGGATCAATGATGTATTCGTCAAGCTTTTTTGTGATTTCGTCGGCGATCTGCTCAACGGTTTTACCGTTTACTACGATTCCTTCGCGGATAAGCGGATAAGAAATCCTGCCAGTCGGCGGCACTGTAATTCCGGTTTTACAGTAATTAGGACATTGCGCGAAAACTTCTATCGAAATCACGTCTTCCGGTCCGAGATAATAATTCGATAAAAAGTTGTTGTAATAAGGCACAATTGCTGCTTCTTCTTCGGACATTTGCCCGCGCCGGTTTTGTTTTATCTGTTCCGGCACATCTTCGGGCAAAGATTTTCCTGCGTCCGGCGTCGCGGGCGGAGTTTTTTCAGGTTCAGCTTCGGAAGTTTTCGTCTCGCTTTTTGTGATCTCGACTTTCTTTTCCTCAGAGAGCGGCGCGGTTTGCTGCGCGCTCGCACTAATCGCTGAAAAAGCGAAAATAACCAAACAAAATGCCTGAAGAGTTTTGACAGCTTTCATCGTTTTTACCTCAAAATTTTTATCTCGCGCCGCGTCCGAACAAAATTGTTTTGAACGTTTCGAGAACAATCAGCAAATCAAGCAGCAGGCTTTGATTTTTGATGTAATACAAATCGTATTGCAGCTTTTGCCTCGCATCTTCGACCGACGCGCCGTAAGGATAGCGCACTTGCGCCCATCCCGTTAAGCCGGGCGCAACCAGATGACGCTGTTCGTAAAACGGAATTTCCTGCGCTAATTGCTCGACGAAAACCGGTCGTTCCGGGCGCGGTCCGACAAAGTTCATCTCGCCCTTTAAAATGCACCAGAATTGCGGAATCTCGTCAATTCTCAAAGTCCTGATCACGCGCCCTACGCGCGTAACGCGCGAATCGTTTTCAGTCGCCCAGATCGCCTGCCCGTCTTTTTCCGCGTCTTCGCACATCGAGCGAAATTTGATGACTTCAAATGTTTTGCCTTTTTTGCCGACGCGCTCCTGCCGATAAAAAATCGCGCCGGGCGATTCCAATTTGATGGCAATCGCCGCCAAAATCGCGATTGGCAGCGATAAAACCAGACCGATTAACGCTAAACCGCGATGGACAATCTCGCGAAGAATGTATCGAAAACGGGTTTCGCGCAGTTTTCCCGCGAAAATCAACCACGAAGGGCGCAGCATATCGAGATGCACCTGCCCGGTCAGACGCTCATGAAAACTCGTAAACTCTTCGATGGCGACATCGCCCGACAAGCTCAGTTTTAAAAGCTGTTCAGTCGGAAACGCGCCGCGCCTGTCGCGGATGGCGATAATTACGCGATCAATTTTCTCTTTTTTGACGACCGTTTCAAGCTCTTCCATCAAACCGATAACTTTAGGGTTAAAAAGGCTTTTTCCGACAAGTTTCGGCTCGTCGGACAAAAAACCGATAACCCGATAGCCGGCGGCTTGGTGTTCCTTGGTGACTTTGGCGATATTGATGGCGGATTCGCCCGATCCGACGATTAAAACTCTTTCACCGATGTCGGGATGCGCCGTCAGCCAATAAATAACGACTCGCCAAGCGAGCAAAAGAGCGGCGACAATCGGAACGCTCAAGAGCGTCACGCCGCGCCCGATCATCAAATCCGGCGCAAAATAAAATAACAGCGCAAGAGCCGCCCAAGCCGTGCCGAGTGCTTGCAATAGACGATAAATCAGTTCGCGGCGGTCGTTAAAAACTGTGAAGCTGTAAAGGTCGTAGATAAAAAGCGAAATGACACAAAAAACCGTAGCGATGGAAATTTTCATCCACGCCGCGCGCTCATTTAATTCGTATTCCGCCCCGTCCGCGCCGACGCGCAAATACAAAGCCAGCATCAGCCCGCCGAAGATTATTGCTCCTTCGGCGAGCGAAAGCCCGATTGCTCTTGTCTGTAACCGCCTGCTCATCTTAAGAGTCCAGCGAGTCTTGTGAGTCCAGCAACTCTGGCGAGTCAAAAAAGAGTTTTATTTGATTTAAATTCCTTTTCGACTCGCTAGACTCATTAGACTTGCCCGGCTCGCCCGACTTTCTTCTTCGGTGTATCGTAGTAATAGTTGTAATGACTTTCCGGCACTTCTTCTTTACTTCCGTTTAAAACGACGCCGAGCATTTGCTCGCGGGAAACGTGTTCGAGCATCCGATTGATCGTCGCATAACGGGTTTTGCCCGATTTGACGACCAGCATTGCGCCGTCGGCGAGATTAATCAATACAGCGGCGTCCGTAAAAATGGCGAGCGGCGGCGCGTCAATGATGATGTAATCGAACATCGTTCGCGCTTTGTCCAGAATTCGGCGAAAAGCGTTGCCGGAAATGAGTTCGGCAATGTCCTGTCGGGCGGTGCCGCCGGGCAGCAAATGCAAGCCAGCAGGATTTAATTTGACAATCGCCTGTTCAAGCTCGACCGTGCCGTCAAAAACATCGGAAAGACCGGGATGTTCCGCTACGCCGAGATAATCGGCAAGGCTCGGCATTCGCAGATCGGCGTCAATCACCAAACAGCTTACGCCGTCGGTTTGCGCCATCATCCAAGCCAGATTCAAAGCCGTCGTTGATTTGCCTTCGCCCGGTCGCGCGCTCGCGACGACGACAGCCTGCATTTCTTTTCCGGCGGCGCGGCGTCGTTCGGCGGCGAGCAGAAGCTGAGTTCTCAAGCTTCGATACTCTTCGCAATGAGGCGAGCGCGGATGCTTGATCGCGACCAGATGCGGTTCGACTGCATCAATATCAAGCTCAATGGTTTTAAATTCGGGCTTTTTCCGGGTCGGCAAAACAACTCCTGGGCGTTGCGCTCTCGGTTCTACCTCGATTGTCACAGCCGCCGCAGGTTTTGGATTTAAAATCGCCGCGCCCGAAAAATCTTCAGTCGGCGCGAGCGGAACGGCAGGTTTGCCGATGCTCCATGTATCGAGAAGCTGCGCGAAATCCGAATCCTGTTTGCTCGCAGGCGCTTCAGCTATTGTTTCGTTTGGCGCATAATTTTCCTCAACGATTGTCGGCGCACCGATTTTGCGGTCGGGAAATTGAACGACGTTGACCGAATCTTCGGCGCGTTCAACCGGACTCGGTTCGAAGTTGAGGAGTTTGGAAAAACGATTTGCGTAAGCGTTTGGTTTATTGCTCATTTTATTTTGTCCCGCGGCTTAAAATTTTTATCGCCTTATTTTGTAAAACCTTCAATGTCGTCAATTTCCAGAAGTTCGTCGTCAAAACTGACGGGTTCTTGATGAACGCGGTGCGAGCCGTTGCCGTTTCGGTAAACGGACGGAACAAATTCGTTGAGCGTCGCGTGATTCGCTAATTCGGCTTTCGCATTGGAGTTAAAGATATTTGCGGGCTTCGCCTGACGTTTGTTTTCTTCTTCCACGGGCTGTGGCGGGAGCAAATCGAGATTGTCGGCAACTTCTTCGATGACTTGCCGCCCGATAACCTGTTCGCCCGCCGAGTAAGCCGCGAGCATCGCGTTGTCGCACAAATTATTGATCTGTCGCGGAATGCCTTCCGAGCAGCGGAAAATGTAATCAATCGCGCCGGGCGTGAAAATGTTCGGCTCTCTTGAACCGGCGAGCAGAAGGCGTTCGGTAATGTAACGCTCAACTTCGTCAACATTCGGGAGCGGGTGCATTTTACAGCGCAACGCGACGCGCTGTTTTAATTGTCGTAAGTTAGGTTTGTTCAAAACATCGCGCAATTCCGGCTGCCCGGTCAGAACGATTTGCAAATGCTTCGCCGTGTCCGATTCAAAATTCAAGAGCAGACGGATTTCTTCCAAAACATAGTCGGAAAGCTCGTGCGCTTCATCAATAATCAAAACGGTTTTCAGTCCGCGCCGGTGGCGCTCTTCCAGAACTTTGCCGAGCACGGTCAGCAATTCGGCTTTGTTTTGCCACTCTTTAACGTTTAGCAGCGAGGTGACGTGATGATAAAAATCCTCAATCGAAAGCCGCGGATTAAAAACGTAAGCCGCCAGTACGCTCGAATCGAGCCGCCGCAAAATCCAGCGCAGAGCCGTGGTTTTGCCCGTCCCGACTTCGCCTGTCAGCACGATCAAGCCTTTCGAGTTTTCCAAACCGTAATAAAGGCTCGCCAAAACTTCGTTGTACGAAGGCGTAAAAACCAGAAAACGCGGGTCCGGCGTTAAGGTAAAAGGAAGCTCGTCTAAACCGAAAAATTCTTTGTACATAACATTTGAAATGAAGAATTAGGAACGATGAACGGGTTTTAATTCATCATTCATAATTCATCACCCATCGTTTAAGAGACAAACCTGTCAAATACGCGCGATATTTGCAGCCCAAAAATTAAAATCGGAACGCTGGCGGCTGCAACCGCGACGGCAAATGCGGTTTTCAGAAAACCGAAAATCGTGCGCCAGCGTTTTTCCGCCGGAGTTAAAAGTTCCGGAACATTTGCCAGAACGGGAAGCCCGGTGTAATGCTTGGCGTCGTCCACGTTTTGAATCGTAAAAAGACGCGGCATTTCCGCACCGGCGGCGAAAACGAAACCGAGAGCCAAGCCGAGCAGCGCGCCGATAGCGATCAGCATCGGGCGTTTCGGCGCGACTGGCGACTGCGGCAGATTCGCGGCGTCAACCACGCGGATCGTTTCGCCCTGCGAATTTTTTTCGCGCTCAGCTTGCAGCCGGGCGTCGTTGTTTTTCTTTAAAAGCTCGTCATAGCTCGCTTTGGCGGTTTGATATTCGCGGTTGAACGATTCGAGCGCGACTTCTGCATTCGGGATGCTTTCGATTCGGCGCTGCAAATCGTTGATCGCAATTTGAACCTGTCCGGAAGAATTTTTTATTTGCTGTAAATATTGCTCCTGACGGGCAATTTCGCCGTCTATTCGCCGCTGCTCGTTTTCGAGGCTCTGGATTTGCAAATCAATTCTGCCTTTTGACGCGGCACGCAATTCATCCTGGCTGGTTTTCGCCGAAGCGATCAGCGCGGCGATTTCTTTTTCGACCGTTTCGATTTGCGCTTGTTTGGCGACCACGTCCGGATGCTTCGGGCGAAATTCGGTTAACATCTTTTGCAATTGTTCTTTGAATTCAGTGCGGCGTTTCACCAAGTCGGCATAAGCCTGTGTTCGAGTCGGGTCTGAAAGCAAGCGGTCGCGTTCGGCGGTTTCTTTTTCGCTGATGTCGCGAATCGTGTTTTTCTGGCGTTCGAGCAAAATTCGATTATCTCGCATTCGTCCGATTTCGGTTTCGACTGATTGCTCACGTTCGGCTGCGGTTTTTAATTGCTCGTGCAAACCGTTAAGCTGCGCTATCAAACCGCCTGCTGCCGTCGGCAATTTGTCCACGTTTTGCAGCATATAACTGAGCCGCTGCGCATCAATCTGATCCAGTTTTGCTTTCGAATCGGCAAGCTGTTTCTCGAAAAACTCCTGCGTCGCCTGTGATTCGCGCAAGCTGCTTTCGGTCTGCGCGTTGACAAATTTTCCGGCAAGCTCTGCCGTTACGTTGCGCGCCGCTTCCGGTTCTCGGTCGCGGTAGGAAATTGTAAAAGCAGGGACTTTGTCGTCCGCTGTGCGATCTCGCATCTCGACCTTGATGTTGTTTCGCATTCGGTCAATCAAAAGCTCCATCGGCACACCCGCATCGCGTTCCTTTTTGAAAAGCTTATATTTCGTGATCATCGGTTCAAGCGACGAACGGCTTTTGACTTCTTCGGTGATTTGATTGAGCCGCGCTGAAACATCTTCGTCCGAAAGCGGTTGAATGACGGTGTTTGATATTGCGGGCGGGCGAATCGTCAAGAGCGTTTCCGATTGGTAAATGCTCGGAAGCTGCCCGACAACCCACCAGACAGCTACAGTCATCGCCATGGCGGGCAGCAAAATAATCAGCTTGCGCCGCCAAACCATTGCGAATAATTCGCCAAGACTTCTTTGTCTAAATTCAACGCCCATCTTTTTTACCAATTAAAACCGCAGGTTTGTTTTATTGTTTCCGTCGCCGAGCCAGCGACGCAGAACAAACACAAAAACTATCAAACCGATGCCCGCCAGCAACACCCACAAATCTTCCCTCAAGCCGATGTTTTGCGGCTCAATCTCCGGCAGAATTGTGAAAACTGTGGGTAACATTTTCGTTCTATGTGAAATTCAAAGTTTAATTTGAAAGCATTTCCAAAAAAGAGATTTGAACTTCGCCGTTTAAATCCCTCTCGGAGTTTACAGAGCCGCGCGATTTTCCGCCGAAGCAAGAACGGCACCGAGACGGTTTTTATACATCTGCGCGGGCGCTCGCCCGCCTTGCATTGCGGCTTTTTCTTCGAGCAAAACGGCACGGCGAAGCTGTGCGATTGCCAGATCTTTTTGACCTTTTTTGTGAAAAACCCATCCCAGAGTGTCGGCGTAAACCGGCTCATTTGGATATTTCTCCACCAGCTTTTGCGCCAGCGTGACCGCTTCGTCCAAATTCCCATGTCCGGAATCGGCAATAATCCACGCTAGATTATTCGCAGCAATCGCCGCATTCGGATTGACCCGTAAAGCCTCGCGGTAATTTTCAACCGCCGCGTTGCCATTTCCGCGCGATTCTTCGAGCATCCCGATTAAAGTGAAAGTTTCATCGCTCGCCGGGCTGCGCTGCAAAATCTGGCGATAATTCTCAATCGCATGATCGACTTGTTTTTGGCTTGCGAACAACGTCGCGTAAGCCTGATAAGCCGGAAGGTAATCAGCATTCACGGCGATTGATTTCTGCAAAGCATTTTCGGCTTCCGCTGTTTTGTTTTCCGCCGCAAAAACCTGCGCTTTGAGATAGAAAAGAGCGGCTTCGATTTTATTTCCCGCCCGGTTTGCGGCGAATGCTCGTTCGATCTGCGAATGCGCCGCTCCGAAATCTCTTTGCCGAATCTTTGCACTCACAAAACCGCTCAAAGCGTCGTAATTACCGGCATCAAGCTGCAAAACCTTTTCGTAATAACGGGCGGCTTCGGCAGGGTTTTTGCTGCGCTGTGCGGCGCTTGCCTGACTTAAATAAACGCTTGCCGAGTTCGGAGCGTGCTTTTGCGCGGTTTGAAAATCGGCGCGCGCTTCCTGTTCGCGCCCGAGCTGCAAATTCGCCGTCCCGCGCGCCACGAGCGCATTGACGCGCAATTCGGCGAGCGAAGCAGCAGAAATTTCGCCGCTCGGCGCTGCTTTTTCAAGCTCTTTGAGAAGCGCGCTTGCCTGATCCAAAGCCGTTTGCGGTTCGCCCACGGCAAAGCTGATTTGCGCGTTTAAAAGCTTGGCGTGCAGGTAATCGGGATGATAACGCTGTAAATCCTGAACAAAATTGCGCGCTAATTCCGTTTGCCCGGCGCGAAACTGCGCGTCAGCCATATAATAAAGCCCTAAACGATTGCCAGGTTCTTGTTTTAAAACTTCCTGCAAATCCTTGATCGCCGTTTCCGGTTCGCCGTTTCTTAAAGCGACACGCGCCCGCAGCGTCAAACCCTGCACATCTTTATTGTTGCGGCTCAAAATTTCCGTTACTTCACGGCTCGCCGCTTCGGTGTCGCCCGCCTGCAAAAAAAGCTCGCCCATTCGCGCGCGAGCGCGGACAAATTCCGGCTTCGCCGCCAGAATTTCGCCATAAATTCGGCGCGCGTTTTCGGGACGGTTGACGGCGGCGTAAAAATCGGCAAGCAGAGTTTTTTCTTCCGGTCGGTCGGGATTTAAATTGGCTAAATTTTTGTAAGCATTTTCCGCCTTTTCCATTTGCCCGTGCGCGTAATAAAATCCGGCGAGGGCTTCCAATGGTTCGCGCTCTTTTGGAGCAACTTCTGCGGCGCGCAGATAATGTTTTTCGGCGTCTGCAGCGCGATTTGTCAAATCGAGAAAACGTGCATATTCGATGTGCGCGACTGAAGATTTTTCGTTGAGGGCAAAAGCACGCCCAAAAGTTTTTTCGGCTTCTTCGGTTTTCTCGCGGGAAACGTAAAAACGTGCCAGGCTCAAATACGTTTCGACTCGCTGCGGATTGAGCGCAATCGCTTTTTCAAGATGCGCCACTACTTCGCTCGTCGCCGCATTTTTTACAGCCATCACGCTCGCCTTCAAAACGTGACCTTCAATGTAATTCGCGTCAGCGGCGAAAATTTCCTGTACCAGTTTTTCTGCTTCTTCAACGTGCGGCGGCTGCGCCAGAAGCAAATAATTTCCCAATTTCACGCGTGCTTCGAGTTGCGTTTTGTCGAGTTCAACCGTGCGCCGTAATTCATCAACGGTTTCTCCAAATCGTTGCTGACCTTCAAAGGCGCGCGCCAGACCGAAATGCGCTGGGGCGCTGGTTTTATCAAGCTCAATTGCGCTGCGAAATTCGAGCGAGGCTTCAGGGAAACGGCGTTCTTTCAAATAATTTTCGCCGCGCTCAACGTGCGCCTGGACGGCTTTTGCAGTACTGCAAGCAGAGTTGGAAAAAATGAGGAAAGCCACAACCAGAGAAGCTAAAGCGGCAGTGACAATTCTGTTCTTCGGGGAATTTGCTTTCATTTTCGGGCTATTACTTCAGGATATAAAACTAAAAACTCGTAATTTTATTTTTTACAACCGATAAGAAAATTTGTCGGCATTAAGGGAAAATTGCGAATCGTTGAAACATCCCAAAAATCAAGTGCTTGGGTGATGCACAAAAGAGTTTTGAATTTGCGGGCATTGTAGCACGTTTCTCTTAATTTGGCACAAATTCCGTGAGATTTGCGGCTGCGGCGACAGCCAAATTTTTTGCGGCTTCCAAAGCATCCTGCTCCGATTTGTCAATCGAAACAACAATGCGAACCATCGCGCCGTCCGAGCGACGCCGCGAGATGCTGTCTAAAACTGTGAAAAATTTGTCTTTATATTCATTCGCCACGTATCGCCCGCGTCCTTGATACCAGTAAAGCATTAAGGCTTTCGAGCGATTGTTTTCAATTACATAATTATTGGCGACAAATTTTTGTCCGTTCGGCAAAACAATTTCGACCGGCTGGCTTTCAGTCATCGTCCAGCCCGAACCGGGAAGGCAATTACGTGGACTGTGATAAGTTGCGCCCGTACGCTGGGTTTCGTAATAACCGATGTAAAGATTTGCGCCCTTGCCCGAAGCCGGGAGGAAATAATCGCGCATTAAATAATCGTCCGAGCCGAGAACCGCTTCTTCTTCCGGTTCAAAACGCTGGTCGGTTCCGTTTTGCTGCCAATCGCCGATTTTTGCCGGAAAATTATTCAACAACTTTCTTTCCGGTCGAATTTCACCTGCCGCTTCGCGCCAGTGAATCAGCGAGCCGCCCGCTAATAAAATAAGCAGCAAAAACCAGAACTTGAAAGAAAAGGAGAGAAGAAGAAAAGGAGAAGAGGAGGAAATGAAATCCGATTTTTCAGTTTCCTTTGTTTTCAAAATCGAATCCAAGATTTTGCCGACAAGCAGAAGCAGCAACAAAGCCGCAATGTAAACCATCCAGCCCGAAGCGCCGTGCAGAAAGCCCTGCGCAGTTTCGCTGCCGTAATAATAAGCCAGAATGCCGGTTGCCGTCAGACGCGCGCCGTTTGTCAAGACCGCAATCGGCAGTGCTGCAAGCATTAAAATCGCCGCACGCCACAAATCAAGGCTTTTGAAAGACGCGAAATCACGTCTTCGGCTCGTAAAATAAGCGTAAACAAGCGCGAGTGTGACGAGCGTCATCAAAGAACGAATTCCGCTGCACGCTTCGACGACTTCGAGCCAGACGGATTGAGACGCCCCGCGCGGCAGGAGTTCGATGACGTTGCCAAATTTCGCCGCCGGAATTCCGAACAAACGAATTCCCCAAACCGCCAGGTCAGTCGCCAAAAGCTGAAGCGGAAAGGCGATTTTGTTAAAAAGAATCGTTGGAATCGGAATCGCCAGCAGAAGCAAAACAAACGGCACGACGAGCTTTTTCAAAATCAGCCAGCCGAAAAAATAAATCGTGATTCCGGCGAGCATTAAGGCAAGCGAAAATCTTTGCGTAAAAAGCTCTGCGCCCAAAATCCCAACGAGCAGCAAACCGAGCGCCGTCAGACATATCGCGCCGCCCGCCAGAAACGCCGGTCGTTTTTCCAGTTTTGCCAGCTCATCTTTTTCAAACCAGAGCAGAAAACCGATCAAAAACGGAATTAAAAGCCCGTGCGAATAGTTTTCATCCGTCCACCAGGTTTGCAGTAAGAGTTTTAAAGCGGGCGCGTATGAAAACAGCAAAGCCGCGGCAAGCAGTGCAGGCTGCCAGAATTTGGCGAAACTGTTTTTAACCCAAGAATTTTGCATCAAGCGAGAACTTTTCGGTGTGCGTGAAACTTTAGCAGAAAAGAGCGGACAAATCGAGGTTTGAGCAAAGGCGCTGAAACACCTTCAATAAATAAATTAGCTTACGGCGAGCGGTTTCGACAACTTATTTTTTTCTTTCCAAAATAAAATCAGCAATTTCCCGCAAAAGCGCAGTCGGTTTTTCGATTTCGGAAAGCGCGGCAAGGCAGTCTTGATGAGTTTGGGCGGCGAGATTTTGCGCCCGTTCCAAACCGTAAAGCGCCGGATAAGTCGCCTTTTCCGAACGCGCGTCCTTGCCCGGCGTTTTGCCCAAATCTTGTGCGGTGCCGCTAACATCGAGCAAATCGTCAACAATTTGGAACAACAATCCGAGCTTTGCGGCGTAAACCGAAATTGCGTTTAATTCTTTTTCGCTCGCTTCGGCGATAATTGCTCCGGCACGCGCGGCGGCGACAATCATCGCGCCGGTTTTGCGTTCGTGAATTCTTTTTAAATCTTCGCCGGAAATCGCTTTTCCTTCCGCCGCTAAATCGAAAACCTGTCCGGCGACCATTCCCGCCGGAGTTCCTGCGGCGCGGGCGATTTCGGAAATCAGTTTTACGCGCGCTTTCAACGTTAAATTTTCGTCTTCGGCAATTGCCTGAAACGCCAGAGTTTGCAGCGCGTCACCTGCTAAAATCGCGGTCGCTTCGTCAAATTTGACGTGACAGGTCGGTTGCCCGCGCCGCAAATCATCGTCATCCATCGCCGGAAGATCGTCGTGAACAAGCGAATAAGTGTGAATCATTTCGAGTGCAGCGGCGGTCGCCAGCAGTTTTTTGGTTGGCGCGCGGAAACAGTTTCCGACGGCAATCATTAAAGCGGGGCGAAAACGCTTGCCGCCCGCAAACAAGCTCCAGCGAATAGCCGCGTGAAGATTGTTCGGCTCGATCTCGGAGTTGGGAACAAGCCTGTCGAGTTCTTGATTAACAAGCTCACTGGTTTCTGCGAGAAAACTTTTGAGATTCACCGGCACAAATTAAAAAGCTGATTCTTCTTTGTCAGTGTCAAAAACAATGCGGCGTTTCACGACTCGCTCGGGTTTTTCTTCCGGCTCGGCATCTTTTGCGTTGAGAGTTTCCAAAACAGGTTTTCCGTCGTCATCACGCATTAAAACTTCGATGCGGCGTTCAGCCTTGTTCAAGCGTTCCTGACATTCGCGGGCAAGGCGAACGCCGTCTTCAAAAAGCCTGAGACTTTCTTCGAGCGGCAAATCGCCGCGCTCCAATTCGCGAACAATTCGCTCCAAAGCCGCAAGCTGCGTTTCAAAATTCGGTTCGTTCATGGCTGCGTGAGTCCTTCGAGCTGTCGGCGCAAATCTTCAATCGTCTGACGATTGGGCAGGCGCGACGCTCCCTGTTTTTTGGAAAGCTCCTGCTGGACAGTTTGCCCGATTTCCTGCGCGATGCGGTCGGCGAGCGGCTCGTCTTTAACGGCAACCACTTTCCATTTATCGCCGTTTTTCTGCATCGTTAATTCGATCGGGCGATTTTCATAGTTGCTTTTTATGGTTGCTGTGTCGCCCGTTTGAGTGACCTCTGCTACGCGATTTATCAGCGTAGTAGTTGCCCATGTGCCAAGTTCGGGCAAATTGGCGGTCTTGCTTTTAATTTGACGCGGAATTTCCCGCCGCGCCTGCTCTTTAATAGTCGGCAAAACCGGCGTTAGGTATTGCCCGATAAGCTGTTCGGCGCGTTTGACTGTTTCCGGCGGAAAACCGCGCGCATAGCGTTCTTTGGCTTTTGCTTCGATTTGGGGGACGAAATTGTCAACAACCGCGTTTGAGTCGAGAAACTGGTCAATTTTCGCTTGGTCGTCTTTGCGTGAGGCATCAATCAAAAGCGCGAGCGAATAAGTCGGTGATTTTTGCAGATTCGACCACCACCAGTAACCGCCGATTGCCCCAATGACCAATACCACAGCCAGCAAGCCGCCGAGAATCAACAAAATCCTGCCGCAGCCGCCGCGCCTTGCTTTCTTCTGAGTTGGATCTTGATTTGTAGGCGTTGATGCGGTTGCGTTTGCAGATTGTTGTTGCGGAGAAGGCTGTTCGAGATTAACGACGATGCGACGATTTTCCGGCATAAAAACAAAATGAAATCACAGATTAACACGCCCGCCCGGCTAAGTTTAATTTCAAATTTGAAATTTCAAATAAAAAATCAAATGTGGGTCGTATCTTTTTCTACAACACGACATTTCAAGCTGCCCCGTGCGAGTTTTAATTGAACATTTTCGCCCGTTTTGATTTGTGCAGCGTCGCGCAAAATCTCGCCAGTTTCTTTTTGCGCGAGAGCAAAACCGCGCCCCAAAACGGCAAGCGGCGAAAGCGCATCGAGCGTCGAAGCTGCGAGCCGAAAATTTTCGCTCGAATCCGCGATTTTAGCTTGAATTGCGGCATTTAACTTTTGCTCCAGAGCACACAAACTCGATTCGGCTCGCACGGCATTTGTTTTCAAAATCGCGGGTGTTAATTTGGCATTCAAAAAATCGAAGCGCCGCTGATTTTGTCTTGTTTTGTCGAGAAACAACGTTTCAAGCCGCAGCAGATTTGTTTCGACCGCCTGCCTTCTTTCCCGAACGCGCGCCGGAATTTCGGCGAAAATACGCGCGTCGCGCAATTCCTGAAGTCGCGATCTCGATTCTAAAATTTTATATTCAATCGCCTGCCGCAAATCCGCCTCACGTTCAATGAGAAAAGCGGCGATTTGTGATTCCTGCGCCGCAACGATTTCGGCTGCTGCGGACGGCGTCGGCGCGCGAAAATCGGCGACGAAATCGGCAATCGTAAAATCAACTTCGTGACCGACGGCGGAAATGACCGGAATCAGCGACGAGCGAATCGCACGCGCCACGCGCTCATCGTTAAAAGCCCATAAATCTTCGGTCGAACCACCGCCGCGCCCGACAATCAAAACGTCAATCATCCGTTCGCGGTCACCGGCTTGCAAAGCGCGAAAATGCAGCTCGTTTGCCAATTCAATCGCGTCTCTGATTTCCTGCGGCGCGCTCTCGCCCTGAACGCGAGTCGGAATCAAAACGATGTCAACAGTTCTCGTCCGGCGCGCTAGAACATTCAAAATATCGTGAATCGCCGCCCCCTGCGGTGACGTGACGACGCCGACTCTTCTGGGGAAAAACGGAAGCTGCCGTTTTAATTCTTCGGCGAATAAGCCTTCGCGTTCGAGCTTTTGTTTTAATTGCTCAAACGCCACTTTCATCGCGCCTTCGCCGACCGGCTCAAGCGATTCGACCAGAATTTGATACTCGCCTTTCGGCTCATAAACCGTCAGTTTTCCCGAAACGCGCACTTGCAAACCGTCAAACGGCTGAAATCGAATTCGGTAATTCGAGCCGCGATAACAAGCCGCCCGCAACTGCGAAAACTCGTCGGAAAGCGTGAAGTACCAATGTCCGGAACCAGCCGCCGCAAAATTGGAAATCTCGCCTTCAACCCAGACGGATTTAAACGAACGCTCGATTACGCTTGCGACTTTCGCCGTCAACTCCGAAACCGACAGCGGCTTGCGTTCTTCTTCGTCAAACAGTGATTGCAGCAACGGGCTTTTCATTCGTGAATAGTAATAAATCGTAAATCTTAAATTGTGAGAAGCGAAAGCGGCGTTTTTTGCTCTATTTCGTAGTTGCTTGTTCGAATTTAATCAAGAAATTGTTTGCCTGCGCTTCGGCGAAAAGTTTTTTCAGTAACTCGGCTTGTTTTAAATCAAAGCGATTTGTTTCGATGAATTTTGCGATTTCTTCCGGTTTGGCTTCCGAAGTAATGGCACCTTGCATTTCTTTGGCAGTTAAACGCAGAACGGGAAGAGATTTAACCAATTTGCCGCCGCGCCGGACATCGAGCAGATTGCGATATAAAATCATTTTTATAAGACCGTCTTTGATGTCATTCGTATGCGTCAATTTTCCGCGTTGAGTGTGTTTCGATTCGATTAAATACAAAATTCCGTTTTCGTAAACTGCTTCGTCAACGGTCAGAAAATATTTGCCGCCGAGATGATCCGTGATCGTAACGCGGCTTTTCGTTCCGGTCGGCATCGTTTCTTTCGGCTGATCGGCGTAAAGCTCGCGTCGCTGCGCCTGCTCGGATTTTCGGCGGGAGAATTCTAAAAACTGAACGATGTCGCCCGTTAATTTGCGCTCGAAATTTTCGACGCCCGCCGCGTCGTGCATTTTGACGCCGGTTGTTTCGGAGATTTTTTGATAAGCGGTTTTTGCCAGCGCCAGCGTTTGTTTTAAGTTTTTCAGCTCGCGCAGATTCCACTCGAAAACCGACAGATTTGTTTGGTTTAATTCTTTTAACTTTGCACGGATAAACTCGTTATTAAATTTCTGACCGATTAAACTGTCGGCGCGGCGTGGACTTTTTTCCGCCGCATCGTAGTAACCCAAAACGACGTAAACTTCCAGAAGATTTAAAAGCGAAAAAGTGTCCCAGGCTAAAAAATCGCGCTCGCCCGATTGTCCTTCGTCTTTTAAGACCGGAATCACGGCGGCGCGTTTTTGATGTGCGAGAGTGTTGTAGAGGCGTTCGTAAGGATAAGAGCGTGTGCGTTTCGGCGAAACCCAGCGGCTGACGGCGAGCTTTTTTTGTCCGTCGGTTAAAACAAACGCGGGCGGCGCGCGATTAACGTCCAAAGTTTCAAGCGAAAATTCGCGCAAACTTTCCGTTGCCACGGGTTTATATTTTATTTGCTTGATTTCGCCGATGATGTTTGAATCCTGCGCAGTCGCAGGAGCAAAAGAAACTTTTTGAAAAACTGCGGGCGCGGTTTTTCTTCGTTCGATTTCAATTTTCCGGCTTTGCAGTCGAGGCGGAACCGAAACAGGTGCTCCCATTCGGACAAAAGCGTTTTCGCGTTTGACTGTGACGCGCGGCGGCACGTTTGATTTCGGTTGATAAGTCAAAGTGTAAGCCGTGCGAAGCTGTGCGACAACATCTTCGTAAACTTTCTGCAAATCTCCGATTTGGCGAATCGGGAAATAAACTCCGCCGGAAACTTCGGCTAATCTCCTGGCTTCTTCCTCGGCTTTCGTTGTCAGAGTCAAATAACGGCTTCTGAGCGGATCAATCGTTTGCGTTGTGGTCGGGACGTTTGCCGCAGGAATCAAGCCCGACGGAACATAGAGCGGATAAATGAGCGCGCCGGATTCCTGGATTGCGCCGAGCAGCGGCTCAAAGGGAATGAACGAGCGCGTGTCATCGCCGTCGGAAAGAATCACAATCGCGGTGCGTTCGCCGCGCAGCGGTTTTAAAGTTTCGGCAAGCGTAAAAGCGAGCGCGTCGTAAAGCGCCGTCCCTCCACCCGCGTCAAAAGTGTCGAGCGAATTGGAAAGCGCCACTTTGTTGCCGGAAAAATTCGATAAAACCTGCACGTCGTCGCGAAAAGTAATGACTGCAAGACGGTCTTGCGGGTTGACGGTCTGGATAAAGTTGCGCGCGGCTTTGCGGATAAAATCAATGCGTTCTTCGACGCTGCCGGAAACGTCCAAAAGCAAAACGAGATTAAAAGGCGTGGCGGTTGACTGTAAATCGAGAATCTCGCGTTCTTGACCGCCTTCAAAAACCGCGAAATCCTGTCTGGTCAAACCGTTGACGGCTCGACCGGTTTTGTCCGTTACGCTGACGTTTAATCGTCGCGCTGATTCCGCTTCGCTGGCAGCATTTGGCGAATTCGGGCTTTTAACGATTGTCGGCTCGCGGCGAAACGGCGGCAGAGTTTTGGCATAATCGCCGAATTTGCGGGGCGAGACTTTGCGAATCGCTTCCGTCAAAACGCGGTCGCCGCTTTGAATAATTGTTTTAGCGGCTCTCGTCAATTCGCGATCGCGCAAATCCGAAGGAACTTCCGAAGGCGGAACGTTTACCAAAATTACTCCGCGCGCAGTCGTAAAGTTCAACGAAATTAATTTGTCTTTCGGTTTGCTCGCTGCTCGTTGTTCTTTGTCCGTCGTTTCTTCGCTTGGTTCGCTTGAATCGCCTTTATCCGCGTCTCGGTTTTCCGGCGTCTGCGAATTGCTGAATTCGCCTTTGATACCGAATCTCCCGCCTGCTCTTTCTTTTACTTCAGTAAGCTCGAAATCGCTTAGGAAACGAGGGCGGCTCTGCGTCCATACGAAGTTGTATTTGATTAACTCTGTTGGAACTTCGGCGTAAATCGTTCCGGTTTCGGTCGTCACATCGGCTGATTCGAGATTTCCGCCGACTTCGATTGCTCCGTCTTTGCCCGTGATTTTCAGGCGCGCACGCTCAGGCACGCGTAAGGTTAAATCAATTCGGCGCGCTGATTCACCCACTGTTATTGCCAGCACGCCTCTCTCATTTTTAACCGTTACATCGGTTTCTGAGACGGGGGAATTCGGCGAATCCGCCGTTAAGAGAATTTTGCCGTCGGTTTCTTCGGCGACAACGCGAATTGTTCCGCGCGTATTCGTGATCGTAAGCTGAGGTCGTGCGCCGGTTGGAATTTCACGCGAAATTCCCTGCGCGGCAGCGAAAGAACAAAATAAAATGGTGAGAAATAAAACTACAGCAAATCTCATTTTTTTCGATTCTAATAAGCCTGGAAAGTATAGTGAGTCTGATGATCAAAGAAACAAATTCAGTTGGACTAGCTAGACTCTTAACTCGCCGGACTCGTTAGACTTTTTTGTGTTCCGGCTCGTGTGCCGTCCGGATTGCGCGAGCTTTTCGCGCAGGCGAAGCTGCCAGCGTTTTTGCGTGCGGTCGTTTTCTTCAAACTCGGTCAACAATTCGCCCAAGCCTTCTCCGCCCGCTTGTCTTGATTTTAAATATAAAAGTCCAGTAATCACCGATGTCAGCGAGCTGAGGAGAACCAGAATCGGAAACCACAATATTTGGAAAATCGCTTCGTAAATCGCTTCCTGAAAATCCTTCTTCAGCTTTTTTTCCTCTTCGGTTTCCGGCTGCGCGGTGGTTTGAGCGGGTCTGTTTTGCTCCTCGAAATCCTTTCCGACTGAGATTCTGCTTTCATCACGAAGGCGAATGTTAACGCCGGTCGCAGTTTTTTCAATGGTGAAAATGTCGTTTGATTTAATCAGCGCCGAAACGAAAACAGCCAAAGCCGCCGATAACAACAGAGGGGCGAAAAAGGAAAGCGAAAACGCCGCAATCGTGGTGCTGAGAGAACGACGAACAAGCTGCGCCGAACGCCGCAGCGCACGCCGCCCGCGCAAATTTTCCATTGCGACAACCGGCGAGACCAGATAGAAAAACACAAAAACACCGACGCCCAATCCAAACCCTACGAGCATCACGAGAATCGAGAGAAACGAAAAAACTGCGGTTGCTAACGCGCCCATATTGACCGAAACGCTGATTCCGAGCAAGATCGCACCCGGAATCAACCCGATAATAAGCGCTGCAAATGAAATCAACGTTGTTATAGTAACGGTTCCGGCAAACCCGCGCCATTTTGTTTTCGCAGCCGCTAAAGCCTTTTTCCAATTCACCGGGCGCAGCGGAACCGCCAAAAGCTGCGCGACAATCCAGGTTGTCACGCCGAGCAGAATTGAAGCGAAAAAAATGCCGACAAACAGTGCAGAAAACCCCAAAATGAGCAACAAGGCACCGGATACTGCAGAGGAAATCATTTCCTCAAGCCGCAAAAATGTAACCGTAACCCGCGATAAAGTGATCAGAAAGCTCGGCAGTTGAAGCAGAAATGAGAGCCATAAAAACGTCGGCAAATGCTCGCTGTAAATGACGAGCGCACGGCGCAAAAGTGTGCCGATACCCTCGCTTGACGCGCGCAGCTTACTCGAAAAATCAATCGCCGACGCGGGGCGGTCGTCGGGGGATTTAGCCAGCGCCGAATGAATCGTCTGTTTTACCCGACGACGCAGTTTTTTGGTTTCGAGGGGCGGCGGCTCCTTTTCCTGATGCGCCTTAATAACTTCGGTGAAATTGCCCTTAAAAGGCGTTTCACCGGAAAGCATCTGATACGCAATAACGCCAAGACTGTAAACGTCGGCGCGCGGATCGAGCCGCTCACCGCGGCATTGTTCCGGCGACATATAAAGCGGCGTCCCCAAAACTGCGCCCACGCGCGTCAAAGCCGCAGTTGAACTGCTCGCGGTTCTGTTTTCGGTCAACGCAGGGTCGGACAAAAGCTGTGTTGCAACGGCTTCTTGATTTGTCGCTGCGCCGCCGTTATTATCGGCGACGGTTGCGCGCGAAGTTGGAAAAATCGCTGTCGCGCCCTCATCCAAATTTGGGATTTGAGATTTTGGATTTTGAATTTCAAAATTCAAGGTCGCGCTTTCGTCAATTTCGGTTGTCAAATTTGAGCCGAGAACAATCGTCGCGCTTTCCAAGTCAACCGGCGGCGAAGAAAAAGTTTGGACTTTGGATTTTGGGCTTTCAGCTTCGTCTTCGTCTTCGCTCATCGGCTCTTCGAGCTTGGCTATGCCGAAATCGAGAACTTTCACGGTATATCCGCCGCGCGAATTAGGTTCGAGCCAGATGTTGTCGGGTTTTAAATCGCGGTGTATGATGCCTTGTTGGTGTGCTTCAGCGACTGCCGAACAGGTTTGCTCAAGAATATCGAGCGTCCACGAAAGCGGAAGACTTTTTTCTTCTTCGAGAACTTCGCCCAGCGTACACCCGTCGAGATATTCCATCACGAGATAAGCGACGCGACCCAAATCAGTATCGGCTAAGCCAAAATCGGTCACGTCAACAACGTTCGGATGGCGCAGACGACCGGCTGCGCGCGCTTCGCGGCGAAAACGTTCGACAAATTCTTCGCGGCGCATAAATTCGGGCGCGATAACTTTGACCGCGATGGCACGCTCGGTTCCGACGTGCAAGGCGAGATACACCGCGCCCATACCGCCGCGTCCTAATTCGCGTTCGATTTTATACTTACCGTCGAGCGTTTGTCCGATTAAATTTGCCGCCTTCATTCTGGAAAATCGGTTGTTAATCTATGGCTGGTCAAAAGAAACTTTAACCGAAAATCGCATCTAGAGCCAAACCACCAGCCAGAATCAACATCGTAAACCGGACGCCAAAAGCCGGAAATTGGCTTTGTAAAATTTACATCAACGGCTAAATTTGGTACTTTCATAACTTTGGTACGGAGACGAATCCGAATGAATCTGAAACTAACTCGCCTACATTTGCTCGATAAAACGATCACCTTAGCGCGAGATTTCAAATCCGGCATTTCATTGCATTGTCATACGCAACACTCGCGTGAAATGTTGGATTTTGTTCCCCATTACGCCGAACAGCTTCCGATTATCAAAAATTTCTGGGAGCGCGAGCGCAAAAATTACATCGCTCGTGAAGGCAAAGGCATTGATTTTTCCGAAGGCTACTGGACGCCGCCGCTCTCTGCCGCAGAAGTTTTTAATCTTGAGCGCGGTCAAATCAATCGCATTGGGCTTGAAGCGATTGTTTCTCTAACCGATCACGACGAAATCGAAGCTAACAGATTTGTTCGACGCGAAATCGGAAACGCCGCAAATGCGCCGATTTCTCTCGAATGGACCGTTCCGTTTGAAGGCGGCTTTTTCCACGTCGGCGTGCATAATTTGCCGGAAAATCGAGCCGAAGAGATTACCAAAGACTTATTGGATTTTACGTTCGCCCGAAAACGCGGTTTGATTTTCGGTGAAAATCATCTTGATGAATTATTTGCTCTTTTAAATGGGATTCCCGAAGTTTTGGTGATTTTGAATCATCCGCTCTGGGACATCGAGATGTTCGGTAAAGAGCGACACCGCGTTTTGCTCGACGCATTTCTCGAAAAACACGGTCGTTGGATTCACGCTTTTGAAATCAACGGTTTTCGCAAATGGTCGGAAAATAAAGCCGTTCTGGAAATGGCTGACGAGCTTGGTTATCCGGTTGTTTCGGGCGGCGACCGACATGGCTGTCAATGCAATTCGGTGGTTAATTTGACGACCGTTAAAACTTTCAGTGAATTCACTGAGCAGATTCGGGTTGATAAACGCAGCGAAGTCGTTCTGATGCCGCATTACCGACAGCCGCTCAAGTGGCGACAGCTTCAATCTTTCGCCGAAATTTTGAAAAACTATCCTGAATTCGGCACCGAACGCAGGCACTGGCAAAGCCGGGTTTTTATGAAAATCGATGAGCGCGGCGCGCTCCCTTTGGCATCTTTCTGGGACACCGGCGGACCCCGCTGGTTGAAGATGGCGACTTGGACTCTCGGAGCTTTCGGCAGTCGCGCGGCGCGTCCTGCGTTTGCTCTAATGGTCAAACGCAAAGACCGCTTGCCGAAATCTTTTAACTCACAAGTTTTGGCGACTAAAACCGAAGAAGAACAAATGTTGTCGGATTTGTCATCCGATGTGATTTAAAGAAGAAGAGGAGAAGAGGAGAAAAGAAGAAGAGGAAGTTAAATAAGATTCCTCTTTTCCCCTTCTCCTCTTTTCCTCTTTTAAATGTTGCGAGTAGCTTTTTTTACAGATTCATATTTGGAAGTCAACGGTGTTGCGTTGACGAGCAAACGACTCGAAAATTTTGCTTTTCGCCGCGGCTATCCTTTTCTGACGGTTCACGCAGGAACGAAAACCGAGCTTACCAAAGACGGTTCCGTCATCAGACAGGAATTAAAACGCAGTCCGCTGGCAATTCCGATGGATGCCGGGTTAAAATATGATCCGTTGTTCGAGCGTCATCACTCGCGTGCAAAAAAACTCGTCGCAGAATTCAAACCGGACGTAATTCACATCACCGGATTAAACGATGTCAGCATTTTGGGCGTTTATATTGCTTACAAAGCATTTGACTACCAGATTCCGGTCATTGCTTCGTGGCATACAAATCTTCACGAATTTGCAGCCACACGTTTGCATCAAACCCTAAGGTTTGTGCCGAAGAAGTTGCGTGACCCATTGATAAATTTAGCAGAACGCAAAATTTTTGACGGCGCGATGCTTTATTACAAAATGGGCAAGGTAATCCTCGCGCCGAATCAGGATTTGATTAATGCCTTGGAAAAAGGAACAAAGCGTTCGGCGCATTTGATGACGCGCGGAGTTGACACGGAGCTTTTCTCGCCGGAAAAACGAACTGTCAGCGACGGGATTTTCCGTCTCGGTTTTGTCGGCAGAATTCAGCCAGAAAAAAACGTCCGATTGCTCGTTGATTTGGAAAAGGAATTGATAAAAGCGGGAAAAACCGATTACGAGTTCTTAATCGTCGGGGACGGAAATGAGCGACAATGGCTCGAACAAAATTTTGAAAGAGCGAAATTCACGGGCTTTATCAAGGGCGAACAACTTGCGGAAGCTTATGCAAATATGGACGTTTTCGTTTTTCCCTCCGAAACCGACGCTTTCGGAAACGTCGTGCAGGAAGCTTTTGCTGCGGGCGTTCCGGCGATTGTCGCCAATGTCGGTGGACCGAAATACATCGTCCGACACGGCGAGACGGGTTTTGTCGCAGACAACTTGAGCGATTACGCTCGCCTCACACTTGAATTAATAAACAAACCGGAACTTCAGCGGAAAATGAGCCGCGCGGCGCGCGAATTCGCCTTGACGCGTTCCTGGGATTCGGTTTTTGAAAAGGTTTATCAGGCTTACGATGAGTGCCGGAATTACCGCCCGAAAACGGCGGCTCGGAAACCCAGCGTTGCCTCTTTATCATGAAAGAAATAACATTTGATACACAGCCGCCTATCGTGCAGACAAACACCATCAGCGAGGCTTTTACAAGCGTCATGCGCGATCCGGCGCAGCTTTTTCGTAATTGGAATTATAAAGGCGCAGTCATGAGCGGCACGATGCGCGCTCCAATCTTTTTCATCACCTATTTAATCGGCAGAGAAAGCCTTAAAATCGCGCTCGCCGCCGCGTTTGCTCAATTTGCTTTTCGGTTTGTGTTTGCGGGTTTGAGCAGCGCTTTGATCCAAAAATTTCGCCGCGTTGAACCGGCTTGGAAAGCTCTGCTCGCCGTAATGATTTTGATTCCGGCGATCAGCCACGTTTTCGAGTTTATCGTTCAATATTCTTTTGCTCATTTAACTCACACAGGCGATCACACCGAAGAAGCAATTTTGCGTTCGATCAGTATTTCTATTATTTCCGCGTTGTTCGGTTTGTTTGCAATGCGGCGCGACGTGATGATTGTCGGCGAAGAAGAAAGCAAATCAATGTGGAGCGATTTAAAAAATCTGCCTCGTTTGATTTTTATTTTCGTCGGCTTTATTCCGATGGAAATCGCTAAAATGCTCCGGCGCGGAGCTTATCTCGCCGCTGGTTGCAGTGTTCTCGGTTTCGGTGTTTTCGCGCAGATTCTCGGTTGGGCTGTTATCAGCAAACCGCTCTGGACTTACAACAAAGGCAAATGGACAATTTTCTCGTTCTGGGGAATTGACGGGATGATTCTGCTTCTTCTGTGCCTGATTCCCGCAATGCTTTATTTGAGAAGCACGTCGAAATCATCTGAAGAATTAGAGGAAGCGCAATCTTAAAATTTATCAAAAGTGCAGAATAAGCCTTTAAAATCAGTTCACATCACGAATTATTACCACAAAAATTCCGGTGGCATCAGCAATTCGTACAATCGCCTGCTCGAAGCCGCCGAGCGGCACCAAAGATACGTTCGTTTAATTGTGCCAGGCGAAACCGATGCGGTTGAAGAAGTAAATCCTTACGCTAAAATTTATTACGTTCAAGCGCCGCAGTCGCCGGTTTTCGACAAACGCTACCGCATTTTGCTGCCCTGGAAGACCTATCTCAAAGGCGATATGCCTATTCGCCGGATTCTGCTCGAAGAGAAGCCGGATATGATCGAGATTGCCGAAAAGTATTCGCTCTCTCTGCTAGCCGGAATCATTCGGATGGGACATTTTAAAAAACTAGGTCGCCCGATGCTCGTTCATTTTTCGTGCGAGCGAATGGACGACAACATCCGCTCGTTTTTATCAAAAGGCAGAATGGGGCGTTGGTTTGCGCGGCGCGTGATGGGAAATTACAACTTTCCGATGTTTGATTTTCACATCGGGAACTCGCCTTACACCGCGCAGGAATTGTTGGACGCCGTATTGCCGGAAAAAAATCCGCGCCGTTCGGAATGGTTTTTCAATTTCTGCTGGCGTTATTTTCGAGCCGCTCGCACGCCCATTAATGAACGGGTTTTTTCAAATCCGCGCGGCGTTGACAGCAGGCTTTACAACATCGAGCGCAAAAACGTAGCAAAGCGTCGCGAATTAATCGAGCTTTCAGGTTTTCCCGAATCAGCAACCGTTCTTTTGTACGCCGGACGCCTTTCGCCGGAAAAAAACGTGACAATGTTGCCGGAAATGCTGAAAACTTTGAGCGAAGATAAAACGCGGGATTACCGGTTTTTGCTCGCCGGCGACGGTCCGCAAGCGGAAGAATTGAAAAAAGAATTCGAACTTCTTGCACCCGGCAAAACTAAGTTTTTAGGACATTTGACCGACAAGCAAAAGCTCGCCGATTTGTACGCCAACGCAGATGCATTTGTGCATCCGAATCCGCACGAGCCTTTTGGAATTGCGCCGCTTGAGGCAATGGCTTCGGGTGCGCCAGTCATCGCGCCGAATTCAGGCGGTTTGCTGTCATATGCTTCAAACGAAAACGCCTGGCTCGTTGCGCCCGAAGCAAAGGAATTTGCCGCCGCGGTTAGCAGCGTTTTTGCCGATGAGGCGCGCCGCGAGCAAAAAATTCAAAAGGCTTTGGAAACGGCGCGCAAGCATACCTGGGAAGCCTCGACCGACCGGCTTTTCGCTTTGTACGATAAATTGTATGAAGATTTCTGCCGCCGCCGCGAGCTTTACGTTTACGAAATCGAACCGAAAGAAATCAATTTCGCCCGCGAGCTTTTAACAGAACTTTAAAAAGAGACAAGTGACAGGAAACAGGTACAGGTGAATAAAAACAACCTGTGACTTGTCTCCTGTCACTTGCCTCTGTTTTTGTGCTAAAAATTAGAAGAAATGACTGAACTGGTTCTGGCAAATTTGCGGACTCGTCCGTTTAGAACATTTATCGCCGTCGTCGGCGTTGCGCTCGGCGTGGTGCTGGTGATTTTGTTCACCGGATTGGCGCGCGGAATGTCGAACGATATGGCGCGTCGGGCTTCGAATTGGAAAGCCGAAATCGTTTTTACCAGACCGGGTGCATTGGAAGTGTCGAGTTCCAACGCGCCAGTTAACACTAGATATGTTGAACGATTGCTGGAAATCCAAGGCATCGAATCGGCTGTTCCGGTTATTCGCTATTTTGTTGCAGGAACAGGCAGCTTCGGATTGAGACAAATTGACGGGGTTAATTGGGACGAGTTTGCGCGAATGAACGGAATGCAAATCGTGCGCGGTCGCCCGGCAGTTGCAAACGACGAAGTAATTTTGGATGAGCGCGAAGCCCGTGATTTAAATTCCGATGTGGGTGCTACAATTCCTTTATTCGGCAATAAGCCTTACAAAGTCGTCGGCATTTTCGCGCCGCCTTCGGGCGCGAGAACGAAGATGTCGCTCGCCGCTTTGCAGGACATTTTGCAGGCGCCCGATAAATGCACTTATATTCTGGTCAAAATCAAAGAAGGCGAGACAGCCGAGACAGTTGCCGCCCGAATTAACGAAGAGCTGCCTGGAAACAAAATAAATTTGACGCAGGATTTGATTGTTGATGCCGAACAGCGCTTTCCCGCGCTTAAAAACTTTTTGCGTACGCTGGTAGGTTTGGGCGCATTCGTATCATTTATTTTCGTTCTGCTTTCGATGTACACAACCGTCACGGAACGACGACGCGAAATCGGCATTTTAAAATCTCTCGGCGCGTCGCGGATATTTATCGTCGGAACTATCGAATGCGAGGCTTTAATGATCGGCGTTTTAGGAGTTGTTGCAGGATTTGCGGTCGCCATCGCCGCCGCGTTTCTAATTCAAAATGTTTTTAATTTAGCTTTTGAATTCAATACCGGTTGGATGCTGACTGCAATTGGGCTCGCAATTGGCGGCAGCATTATCGGCGCGCTCTATCCGGCGTGGCGCGCTTCAAGCCTCGATGTAGTGCAGGTTCTAACAAACGAATAATTTCAGTTAGCAGTCAACAGTTAGCAGTTATCAAAACGGCTGTTAACTGTTAATTGCTAACTGTTGACTGTTTTAATGAGTCAGGATTTATTGCTCGACGCTGTGCAGAACGAGTCTGCAACGAGTCGGCAGGGAATTTTACAGAAACTTTTTGCAGTTTATTTTGACGGTCTGGTTTACAACCAGATTTGGGAAGATCCGCGCGTTGATTTGCAGGCTTTGAAATTGGATGGTCGCGCGCGCGTTTTATCAATCGCTTCGGGCGGCTGCAACGCTTTGAATTATTTGACCGCCGAGCCTGAATCCGTGACGGCTGTTGATCTGAATCCGAATCATCTCTATTTGACCAGATTAAAAATCGCCGCTTTGCGATATTTGCCCGATTACGAATCGTTTTTCGATTTTTTCGGTCGCGCCGATGTGCCGCAAAACGTGACAAATTACCGCAAATATCTCGCACCCAAGCTTGATGAAGGCACGCGCGGCTTTTGGGAAAATCGAATCAATTATTTTGCCAAAGGTTTTTACAATTACGCCCGCAATGGCTATTTTCTGCGCTTTTTTCATCGTTTTGCCAAAACAATCGGCTGCAACCCGGACGATTTGACTAAAGCTCGGTCGGTCGCCGAACAGGAACAATTTTTTGAGAAAACTGTCGCGCCTTTTTTCGACAATTTTTTGATTAAACTTCTGAGCAGAACGCCGATTTCGGTTTTCGGGCTCGGAATTCCACCCCAACAGTTTGAAGAATTAAAACGCGACGCCGAAAACGGGATCGTTGATTTAATGCGCGAGCGCGTTCGTCGGCTGTGCGCCGGTTTTCCGATTCAGGACAATTATTTCGCCTGGCAAGCGTTTACGCGCCGCTACGATACAGAAAATCGCGTCGCGATTCCCGATTATTTAAAAGAGGAAAATTACGCGCTTTTAAAAGAAAATGCGCACCGTCTGCGCGCCGAAATTGCTTCGATAATTGATTTCATCAAAGAACAGCCAGTCGGGACTTTCAATCGTTTCGTCTTTCTCGATGCGCAGGATTGGATGAACGCCGAAACTTTAACAGATTTGTGGATGGCGATTACCGCGCGCGGCGGTGAAAACACGCGGATTATTTTTAGAACAGCAGGCGCCGAATCGCCGCTCGAAACAGCTTTGCCCGCCGATTTACGCGCTAAATTCGATTACGAAAAAGAATTTTCCCGCGAATTATTTAAACAAGACCGCGCGGCAATCTACGGCGGCTTTCATCTTTATACTTTGAAATAAGTTCAAGATTCAAAGTTCAAGATTCAAAGTTAAAAACTTGGAAATCCTGAACTTTGAATCTTGAACTTTGATCTTTTGCCGTGGCTGATGCCAAAGTTGCAATGGACAGAATGTACCGTTATCAGCGGCACATTTATGATCTGACCAGAAAATTTTATCTTTTGGGGCGCGACCGTTTGATTGAAGAAATGGACGTGCAGACGGGCGAGGCGATTTTGGAAGTCGGTTGCGGAACCGGCAGAAATCTGATCATTCTGGCGGAAAAATATCCGGCGGCGCGTTTTTACGGACTGGATGCGGCTGAAGTAATGCTCGAAACGGCGCAGAAGAAAATTGACGCCAGAGATTTAACCGAAAATATCACCTTGCGCCGCGAATTGGCGGAAGATTTGGATTACCGCAAAACTTTCGGTCTTGACGAGCCTTTCGACACAATTTTCTTTTCCTATTCAATCACGATGATCCCGACCTGGCGCGCCGCTCTCGAAGCCGCGCTCGATAATCTCAAAGTGGGGCGTTCGATTTATATCGTTGATTTTTGGGATCAAAAAGATTTGCCTTCCTGGTTTCAAAAAATACTAAAAACGTGGCTCAAACAGTTTCACGTTCAATTTTGGGAAGATTTAATGCCGCATTTGGAGAAGCTTGAAAAACAGGGTTTAGGCAAACTGAATGTCGAATCCATTGCCCGCCGCTACGCTTTTCTCGCCAAATTTGAAAAGACAAAATAATCCTTCCGCAAAAATGCTTTCACACTGTTAAGTTGAATCTTATCCAAATTTCTGAATAAAAAGACAATTTCTGAGTGACTGCTCTTACTTATCTAAAAGTAATAGCAATTATATTGTTAGATTTGCTTAAAGGAACAGCTTTTGCCTGAATTCAAGACTGCTCAGTTCTACTTTACCAAACTAAAATTTAGTCAAAACAGAAAAGGATCAAATTTTGATGAGTCGAAGACTACAAACTCTGCTTTTCACCATTCTATTTCTGAGCAGCTCAGTTTTGGCTCAAACATCTACGGCTTCGATTTCCGGTGTTGTAATAGACGAAAAGGAATCGGTGATTCCAAATGGGAGCGTCACGGTGCGGAACACGGGTACCGGATTTACCAGAACGATTCAAACCGATGCCGAAGGACGATACCAATTTACCAATCTTCCAATCGGTTCTTATGAAGTGACAGTGGAGGCGGCGAGCTTCTCAAAATATGTTCAAACGGGAATCACGCTCGAAGTAAATCAAAACGCTGTTATTGACATTTCATTAAAACCGGGCGGCGTGCAAGAAACCGTCACCGTAACGGAAAATGCCGCGATGCTTAATACGACCACCGCAGAGGTCAGCACTCGTTTTGACGCGCGACGTCTGGCGGAGCTTCCGATTGCCCCAAGTGGTAATGTTTACAACGTTTTGCTTTCAGTTCCGGGCGTCAGCCAGCTCAGCAGCAATCAAATCGGCTTCACCAGCGGTGCGACCAGCGGCATCAGCTTCTCCGCCAACGGCGCTCGTCTGCGCTCAAACAATTTTATGATTGACGGGCAGGACATTAATGATCCAAGCGTGGCGGGAGGCTCTGTTCCTTTAAACAACCCAGACGCTTTTCAAGAAGTCCGCATTGTCACGAACCAGTTTCTGGCTGAATACGGACGCAACTCCGGTTCGATTGTTAATTTTGTCGGTAAGTCGGGAACCAACGATTTTCGCGGCTCGCTTTATTGGTTTCACAACAACGAACATCTGAATGCCTGCAGCAATCTGGACAAAGCAGCGGGTTTTTGCAATCAACTGGCAACCGATCCGGCTCGGAAACGCGCGCCGCGCCGTCTTGAAAATCGAATCGGGTTCACTTTCGGCGGTCCGGTTACTTTCCTGAATTTCGGCGAGGGCGTTCCTCTGGTTAGGAGCGGCAAAGACAAAACCTTTTTCTTCGTTGATTATCAACGCTGGGCTGATCGGGCTTTAGGTTCGGGCTTTACCATCAACGGCGCGCCGACCGCCGAAGGACGCGCTCTTTTGCAGCAATGCGCCGGAAACCGTCCGCAAGTCCAAGCCCTTTTGCGGTTTCTCCCCGCAGGAACTCCGAACGGTCAAAGCCGAATCGTGACTATTAATAATGGACCGACTTTTACAGTTCCGCTCGGCAATTTCACCGGTTCGTCAGATTTCAAATTCGACGATCATCAAGGCGCGTTCCGCATTGATCATCGGATTAACGCCAACAATTTGTTGTACGGTCGTTATCGTTTTAGCGATCAATTGACGACCGGGCAGGGACAAGTCACACCGCCGGGATTAACGACCGTCGTTAAAGCTAAGACAAAAGCCGCCACTCTTGTCTGGAACAGCGTTATTTCGAGCCGGATTTCGAACGAAGGACGCCTTGCCTGGACGCGATACGATTCGAGCTCAACACCGGTTGATCCGTCTTCGGAAACGATTCCCTCGATTGAAATCAACGATTTGGGGTTGACCCAATTTAACTCCTCCGCATCACGAACCGCGCTTGGGTTAGCCATCAATTCACCGCAGTTCCGGGCTAATGACACTTATCAAATTTCGGACAGCTTGTCGTACATTGCAGGCAATCACAGTTTGAAATTCGGAGTTGATGGGCGGCGCATTGATGTTAGAAGCTTCTTTTTCCCAACCGTCAGAGGTCGTCTTGCATACACGAGCTTGAGCAATTTCGTCAACGATGTCGCGCAAACGGCGACCATCAATCTTCCGCTAAGAGGCGGCGACATTGTAGGCTTTTACCGCTGGTACGAGTTTTACGCCTTTGCGCAGGACGAATGGAAAATCCGACCGGATTTAACTTTAACCCTCGGCTTGCGCTACGAATATCCGGGCGATTCGTTCGGCTATCTCAAAAATTTGAACGAGCGGATTCTGGCTGCGAACGGCAATAATCCGGCGTTTCGCTTCGAACCGGAACCAAAGGTTGACAAAGATAATCTGATGCCGCGCATCGGCTTCAACTGGAATCCGCGCACAAGCGGCAAAGGCGTTCTAGATTTAATCACCGGCGGCGACAAGCTTGCTATCCGCGGCGGCTACGCCAGAACCTACGACGCCAACTTTATCAACATCAATCTGAACGTTTTCAGCTCGTTCCCGTTTGTCGCGGCGCAGGACATTCCGGCATCGCAGCCCGCATTTACTACGTTGCAAAGCCTAATCGGAACTGCCCCGAACGTGTCGAATCCGGGTCAATTGGTTCGCACGGTTGTTTCGGAAGATTTTCGCGCGCCGGCTTACGACCAGTTTTTGCTCGAATTTCAACGCGAGCTGACCAACGATATGGTTTTGAAAGTCGGTTATATCAGAACGCGCGGAACGGGCTTGCTTCAAACGCTTGACGGCAACCCGCGTCAGTCTTGTCCGTGGGGTGTCGGTGCGGGATTCTGCAACACGACCGGAATTAATCCCTTTACCGGAACGGCTGCTCCAACTGTCGTCGCTCCGCGCGTTGATCCGACGAGAGGAGCGATTCGTCTGCGCGCTAATTCCGCCAGCTCGACTTACGATTCTTTGCAGGTGAGCTTCGACAAACGCCTCAGCCGCGGCTTCAGCGCAGGTTTTCATTACACTTGGAGCACGTTTATTGATGAGGCTTCCGAGATTTTCAACCCGTCAGGCGCCGAAATAGCCATTCCGCAAGATTCGTTCAATCGCCGAGCCGATCGCGCTCGCTCAAGCTACGATCGCCCGCATCGTTTTACGGGAAACTTTGTTTACGAATTGCCGTTCTATCAAAATCAGGAAGGCGTTCTCGGAAAAATTTTCGGCGGCTGGCAGGTCAATTCATTCTTCACATTGCAAAGCGGCGCTCCGTTTACACCGCTCAACGGCGTTGACCCGGCAGGCGCGCTGAGCGGAATTGATGCCCTCGTCGGCAATGCGATTCGACCAAACGTTTACACCAATCTGGATGTTTCGAGAATGACCACGGCGGAATTGTTCCAGATCAATCAGCAACTGAGAAATCAGGCTCTCCAGCAGGCACAGCAAATTTTCAACAGCCTGCCGCCGGTGAGCGCGACAAATCCGTGCGTTGCGGGCTTACTGCCGGGACAAGCATTGTCGAACACGCTCTTCACGAGCCCTGTGGGACGAATCACTTGCTCAACAGTCAACAACCAAGTTGTCAGAGGATTAGTGGTAGATTTTAACGGGTTGCTTCCGGGACAAAGAGTCGGTAATGCCGGACGAAACATCTTGCGCTCAGACGGTATCCGAAATATTGATTTCGGGATTATCAAAAACACTCGCATCTCGGAAAACGTGAGAGTCCAATTCCGCGTTGATATGTTCAACGCCTTTAACAGCCGCAATTTCGGTATTCCTCCGGGAAACGCAAATGCGGCGAACTTTCTTAACCAGTGGACGACGAACGGAGGTAACAGGCGCATTGTTCTCGGAGCCAGATTGGTTTTTTAATTCATCTCTAAAATGCAGAAAAGAGCGTGGAAGTAATTACTTCCACGCTCTTTTCTGCATTTTAAATTATTTTCAAAAATCCTTTTGCTCGGTTTTCAAAAACGCGACAACGAAAAGCGCGCCTAAAATCAAATCAATCATCGCCGCGCCGAACATTTGAAGCGGAATGCGGTTTTGCGCAAGAAGCACAACGGCGGCGATTGCGAAGCTGAATTTTTCAATCATCGCCGGAATCATTGCGGCGTGATAACGCGCCGGATTGCGGGCGATAATCAAAAACAAAACTTGAAAAGCGAGCGCAACGCCGATGAAACCATAATAATATTCGGGATGCGTGATCGCGGGCGGAAAATCGCGCCCGTTTTTTTCTTCCAAAAAATATTGCGGAACGAGCACGAGCAAACCGTAAACGCCCGCAATATTAAAAACTGTTCTGGCAAACTTCATTTCAGTATAAAACCGATGTCAAAAACGCGCCGCGCGGCTCATTGTAAGCGCCCATTGCCATCAAAGACATCGGTTTAACAACTCGCATTTTCTTGTTCAAACACCAGCGGAAAAGCGAAGCTTGCCGCGTCGGAAGCAAAAATGAAAGCGGCTGCCCGCTGATGCGCGCCGCGCCGAGCAGAACAGCGTGCAAATCGGCTTC
This sequence comes from Acidobacteriota bacterium, assembly GCA_030863175.1. Taxonomy (GTDB): domain Bacteria; phylum Acidobacteriota; class Blastocatellia; order Pyrinomonadales; family Pyrinomonadaceae; genus JALZCH01. Next base: position 63,841 of record JALZCH010000009.1, read on the forward strand.
GGTTTCCGCGACTGCGTGATTCGCCTGCCAAAAGTTAGGTGCTGAAGCGTAGGCAACGATTCGGTTTTCGCGCAAAGCGACAAAACTTTGGAAAATTTGCGAGTTTTGCCGGATGTCGTGAAGCCGTGAAAAGCCGTGAATTTGGCGATGCAGACTGTCGCATTCATCGAAATCCGATTCATTCATTTGCCGCACTTCATATTCCGATTCAGGTTCACCGGCAATTTCGCCCGCAATAAAAACGAGCGGTTCTTTAATATCAAAACCGAGCGCGGCATAAAGCGGCATCGAAACCGTGTTAAAAGCGTCTTGTATCAGCCGCACGCCGGGCGCGCGCAAACCGCGTTCGATAACGGCTTCCATCAATTTCCGTCCGACGCCCGACGCCTGCACATTCGGATCAACCGTAATCGGTCCAACTCCTGCGATTTCGTTTCCTTCGTGGAGAAAGTTTGAACCGATGATTTTGCCGTTTTCTTCTGCGACAACGCCCCAAATTGTCGGATCGCTGCAACACCAATTAGCTATATTCGCGGCGTGCTCGAGAGTCGGAAAATCGCAGGGAAATTTATGTTTGTCGGCGATGCCGTCAAAAGCGTTTTTGATAATCGGCGCGATTTGCGCGGCATCGGCTGGCGTTGCCTGTCGTAGTTGAATGCTCATTTTTTGCCTCCTGAATTGAATGATTTAAAACAAATTTCCGGTTTACAGCAAACACTTGATCTCTGTTTCTGTAGATTCCGGGCGAGCTGAAAATCTAACACAATTTTTGATTCGACGGACGGCTGCCGTGCGGCGGCGTTTTATTTTTTCCGCAAAGTGTTTCAGAGATTTATCCTTGTTCATTTTCTTCGCCTCTTTTCGCTCTCAAAATTCTTCTCTGATTTTTAACGCGGGAAAGAGAGCGGGAAAGTATCAGTCTATTTCATCCGGAGTACGTTTTTCCGGTTTGCGGTGCGAAAATGCCCTTTTAAATACTGCTTTTGATTTTATTTGGAAATGATTTATACTCCATTTTCTACAAGTCGGCTCGGTTCATCAATGTAATCACAATTGAATCTCAAATTTGAACAATTTGTTTCCGTGTTGCCCGAAGCCTTACGTTTCGTTATGCATTTTGCCGAAAGCAGCCGACATTTTTATTTCTTAGTTTAAAGAAAAAGGAAGTGCCCTGATGCCCGTTATGTTTACTCCTAATCGAAAAAGATTTTATCTTTCGTTGCTGGCTTTTACCGTTCTGATCTTCGCCGTTGTTTTCGGGAGCGGCAAAACGGCGGCTCGTTCGGAAAATGCAGCGCCGCAGGCGACATTTACCGTTAACCGAACCGACGACGCGCCTGATGCCAATACGGCAGACAATGTTTGCGATGTTGATTTGTCAACGGCTGGGCAGCAATGCACTCTGCGAGCGGCTATCGCGCAGGCTAACGCTACGGCGGAAGCCGACTTGATTGGTTTTTCGCTCCCCATGAATGAAACAACAATCAATTTAACCGGCGCTTCGCTGATAATTAATCGAAACGTCGAAATTAGAGGTCCGGGCGCAAGAAACTTGATTGTTTCCGGCGCTAATTCAACAGCCCGTCCTATATTCGATGTCGTGGGCGGCGTTTCTAATCCTCCTATCACGGTCAGCATATCGGGTTTGACGGTAGCCAACGGGGTTGGCAGTTTGAATTTCGCGAGCGGTATCCGCAGTTCCGGAGCTGTTACGCTTAATCTGACTGAAGTTACACTCAGAAACAATCGCGGGAGTATTGGCGGAGCGATTTTACACGAAGGAAACGTTTTAAACATTTTACGCTCGACGATAACCGATAATACGGCTACACGAACGGGCGGGGCGATTCATAACACTGGCGGTACAGTCAACATCGCCAATTCGACGATTGCAAATAACACTGCTAACGATACTGGGGGCGGAATATTTAACGAAGGCGATTTAACGTTAAATAACGTCAGTATTGCCAATAATACAGCCGCCAACGGCGGTGGCGGCGTGACAAACCTTAAAACCGCAATGGTTCGTAACACGATTATCGCCGGAAACCGAACTCTTTTCCCCAACGGTTCTCCTCCAGTAATAAACCCTGACATTCTTGAGGTCTCCGCTTTTACTTCGCTTGGCAACAATTTGGTCGGAATAGCCGATTTTTCCACCGGATTTTTAAACGGGATCGGCGGCGATATAGTCGGATCAACAGCGGCGCCCGTTAACCCTTTGCTCGAACCGCTCAGAAATAACGGCGGTCCAACCGATACGATGGCTTTGATTCCGGCTAGCCCGGCGGTTGACGCGGGAAATTTGTGCGTCGTCAACGCCATTTGTCCTGTTAGCAACCCTCCGGTTCCTTTATTAACCGACCAAAGAGGCGGCAGCTTTCCCAGAATGGTTGGTTATACGGTTGATATGGGAGCGTATGAGTTAAACGTTCCGGAGCCGGTCATTACATCAATCTCACCAACTCGAATCGCGGCGGGCAGCGGCGAATTCGAGATCGTCGTCACTGGCAACGGTTTTGTCAACGGCTCGATTGTGCAATGGAATGGTCAAAACAGACCGACGACTTTTGTCTCGCCGACCGAATTAAGAGCGCGGATTTCGGCTGCCGATGTTCAACAGGCTGATGAAGCTCTAGTTAGGGTTTTTAATCCAATACCCGGCGGCGGAGTTTCGAACAATATAGTTTTCGTTGTCTTTAATTGTTCTTACACATTAAATCCAACCAGCCAGAACGTTCCCGCCTCGAACGTTGGCGTTACGTTCTCTGTTACCGCGCCTGCCGGATGCGGTTGGACGGCGACGACAACTGTTCCGTGGATTTCAATCACTAACGGTAGCGGAACGGGAAACGGAACGGTCGCTTTTACGGTTCAGGCAAACATGGGACCCGCGCGCAGCGGAACAATCACCGTCGGCGGGCAGACTTTTACGGTTAATCAAGCCAGCGGCTGTGTTTTTACTTTGAATCCGACAACCGCGAATCTTCCCGCTGCCGGAGGAAATACCAGCTTTACCGTTTCGGCATCCGACGCCGGTTGCACGTGGACGGCGGTGAGCAATGCTCCCTGGATAACCGTCAATCCCGTCAGCGGAACCGGAAACGGAGCCGTAAATCTAACTGTCGCTGCCAATTCCGGTCCCGCTCGAAGCGGCACGATCACGATTGGTGGACAAGCATTTACTATAAATCAGGCTTCCGGCTGCACATATATGGTTTCAGCGACGGATTTAAACGTCAACTCAGCAGGCGGAAACGGCAGCGTAAGTGTTACAGCTTCGGCTCCGGGCTGCACTTGGACTGCCGCCAGCAATTCGACCTGGATAACGATTACATCGGGAGTTAGCGGCAGCGGAAACGGAACAGTTAATTTTACAGCCGCTCCTAACACTGGCGCCGTCCGCATTGGAACTATCACGGTTGCCGGGCAGACTGTAACGATCAATCAACCCGCTCCGACGAACTTTAATAAAACCCGTTTCGATTTCGATGGCGATGGCAGAGCCGATCTTTCGGTATTTCGTCCTTCGACGGGTGCCTGGCACATTTCGCAGTCATCAAACGGCGTGCTCCGCACGAACAATTTCGGACAAGCCGGAGATTTGCTTGCTCCCGCAGATTTTGACGGCGACGGCAGAACCGACATTGCGGTTTTCCGCTTTGGGTTTTGGTACCGCATAAACAGCTTGACGAATCAATTCGTCGCCACGCAATTCGGTTCTCCGGGCGACATTCCCGTACCTGCGGACTACGACGGCGACGGACTCGCCGAGGTTTCGGTTTTCCGCCCGTCAAACGGAGTTTGGTATCGAATCAACACCAGCAACAATCAATTTGTCGCCGTCCCTTGGGGCATGAGCGGCGACATTCCATTGATTGGCGATTATGATGGAGACGGAAAAACTGATTTAACTGTTTTCCGCCCTTCGACCAGCTCGTTTTTTGTGCTGCGAAGCTCGGATAATTCGTCTTTTGGAGCTAGATTCGGCATTGCGGGAGATATTCCGGTCGAGGCGGATTTTGATGGAGATAAGAAAACCGATATTGCGCTTTATCGTCCGTCAAACGGCACATGGTATCGAATCAACAGCTCGAACAATGAATTCGTCGCTCAACGTTTTGGACTTGCGGAAGACAAACCAGTGGCAGCAGATTATGACGGCGATGGACGAGCCGATATTGCCGTTTACCGCCCGTCGGAATCGCTTTGGTATCTGCTTCGCTCTACCGGAGGATTTCAAGCGCAGCCATGGGGGACGTTAGGCGACATACCCGTTCCGGCTTTAAATCGGTAAAGTCAATCGTTAAAAACTAAACCACTCTGCATTAGAAATGCAGAGATTTTCCGTGGACTGAAAGTCCTAATCAAGGATAAACGAATCGTTATCTTCGTTTGATTGGTCTCGATGATGCTCAAGATATTCGTGGACAATTT
>JALZCH010000018.1 GCA_030863175.1 Acidobacteriota bacterium
GCGTAACGCCGCCGCGCTTGACGTTTGAAGCAAAGGTCGTCACGGGTTCGACGGGTCGCGGTCTGCCCAAATTGAGCAGTTTTTCCCACCACAACGCAATCGGGCTGGCAATGGCGATGGTCGAATAAGTTCCGGTAATCACGCCAACAAACAAGGCGAGCGAAAAACTTCGCAACACTTCGCCGCCGAAAAGCACAAGCGCTAAGACCGAAAGAAAAACCAAACCGCCCGTAATAATCGTTCGTGACATTGTTTGGTTAATCGAATCGTTCGTTAATTTATAAAGCGACTCTTTTCGATTCAAACCCAGATTTTCGCGAATGCGGTCGAAAATAACAATCGTATCGTTAACGGAAAAACCGACCAGCGTTAGCAGCGCAGCTATTACGGTCAAATCAATTTCCCACTGAAAAATTGAGAAAAAGGCGAGCGTAATTAAAACGTCGTGTAAAACGGCGATAATCGCTCCCATTCCGTAAGTCCAGTCGTACCGGAATCCGATATAAAGCAAAATCCCCAAAAGACCGAGCAAAGTAACGGCGACAGCCTGATTTTGCAATTGATTGCTCGCAACTGCTCCAACGGCATCGGTTCCCACGATTTTGTAAGCTGCATCGGGTTCTGCTCCTAAATCGGTATTTGCTTCTTTGCCAAAGCTATCCAGTGCCTGTTTAACTCGCGCGCGCCCAGCGTCAACTTGCGCCCGCTGCTCTTCGGCAGTCGTGGCTTCCGCGCCGCCGATAAGTGGAACCTTGATTAAAACTTCGTCTTGTTTATCGAGCGAATTTTGGATAATTGCATCCGAAACTCCGGCGTTTTGCAAAGCCCCGCGAATTTGTTCGTCCGACGGTTTTTCCCTGAACTTCGTGGTTACGACAGTTCCGCCCTGAAAATCAACTCCCAGATTGAAAGCGTCGGTTCCGCCGGGAACGGCTTCACGACCGATTGCCGACGCTAATCCCGCCAGCAGAATTAAAACTGAAATGGCGATAAAAATCTGCCGTTTCCCCATCCAGTCAACATTAATCTTGTGAAAAACTTCTATCATTACAAAAGTTTAAGGCTCAAAGTTCAAAGTTCAAGGTCAGAAAGAAAACTTCGAACCTTGAGCTTTGAATTTTGAACTAGATGCTGAGCGACTCAACGCGCTGTTTGCGGCTTAAAAGCCAGATGAAAATTGTGCGTGACACGTAAACCGCCGAGAAGAGATTGATTAACAACCCTAAAATGAGCGTCACGGCGAAACCGCGAATCGGTCCGGTCCCAAAAATGAACAGCAGCAAGGCAGCGATAATCGTTGTTACGTGCGTATCAATAATCGTGATAAACGCGCGGTCGAAACCTAAATCAACAGCTTGCGGAATGAGCTTTCCGGCTCTTAATTCCTCTCGTATGCGCTCGAAAATCAGGACGTTCGAGTCAACCGCCATACCGATTCCCAAAATCAAACCGGCAATTCCGGGCAACGTCAGCGTAGCACCGAACCAGACCAGCGCCGCCAGCGTTAGCAGCATATTCAAAATCAATGCAATCACAGCGTTGATACCTGCGCCGCGATAATAAAAGAGCATAAACGCCATCACGAACAACAATCCGGCGACCGAAGCCGTCACTCCGGCGCGAATCGAATCAGCGCCAAGGCTCGGTCCGACGGTTCGCTCTTCCTGATATTCAATCGGAGCCGGAAGCGCGCCGGATTTGAGCGTAATGGCTAAATCCTCTGCCGATTGCTGTGTAAAACGACCTTCGATTTGTCCCTGATCGTAGATTTGCCCTCTGATTACGGGTGCGCTTTTAACTTCGTCGTTTAAAACGATAGCGAGATATTCGCCGATATTCGCGCCCGTCCAAGCGCCGAATTTCTGCGCGCCCGACGGTTTCAAAGTGAAATTAATGTTGTAAGAATTTCCGCCTGTTGTGTAAGGCGTGGCGTCGCGCAACTCGCTTCCGTCAATAATTGCCGGAGTTTCGACGATGATATAGGAAGTCGGTTTCGCGTTTGGATCGTTTTGATTGGCGGCAGAATCGTCGCGCTCAACGTACGGCATAATACGCCGATTCGGCGGAACGGTGCCGCCGAGCGATGCTTTGGCAGCTTCTTCGTTCGGAAACGTCTGAAATTGACCTTTCGGCGCGGCGACTTTCATTAGTTCAAGACGCGATTCGACCGTCAGCGTTTTCTTGATTCGTTCAGGATCTTGAACGCCAGGCATTTGCAAAAGAAGCTGGTGAGATTCCCTTGCGCCGTGATTTTGCAAAGTCGGTTCGGTCACGCCCAGACGGTTGATGCGGCTATCAATAATCGCTTTCGCCTGCTCGACAGCCTGACGGCTAAGCTCCGCTTGGGCTTGAATCGGCAGCGACCAAACAATTGAATCGCCGGTCGTTGATTGCGTCCAGAGAGTAAAATCAACTTCTTTGTTCACCGCGTCAATAATTTCCTGCTGTTTCGAAGCCTCTGGAGTTGCCAAAACAACTTGAAAATTCCGATTCTGAGGTTCGGCAACGTGCCTCACATCGCCGATTGATAAATTGGCTTTGGTCGCCGCAGTTCGCACCCCGTCGGCGTTGTTTTCTGCCAGCTTCGACAAATATTTCTCGGTCTGTACACGCATCACAAGCTGCGTGCCGCCTTTTAAATCAAGTCCGAGATGAATATTTTGGGCAATATTGTTTTTTATACCGGTCCAGGTAAAATCTTCCGCCGCCGGAACGCGTCGAGGACCGAAAACGGCGTAAATTGCCAGTAAGGTAATAACGGCAATAATGATAACTCGTGCTAAAAGATTACGTTTCTTCATTTCTTAGTGAACCGTAAATCGTGAATATCTTTCTGACAATTCACGATTTACGATTTACGATTCAACTTCTTTTCCGACGACCGCCGAGCGGGCGATTTCGATAAACGATTTGTCGGCGCTTTGAATAATAAAACTCTTGTCCTTGATTTCTTTTATTTTTCCGATCACTCCGCCATTTGTCACAACTGTATCGTTGATTTTCAAATTGGCGATCATATTCTGAACTTCCTGCTGCCGACGGCGCTGCGGGGCGATAACGAGAAAATAAAAAACGATAAAAATTAGGAAAAACGGTGCGAGCTGAAAAAGCAACGCGCCAAAACCTCCGCCTTCCTGTAAAATAATTGCAAACATTTCCATTACTTAAAATCTTACGCTTTTTAAGCTACTATTTCGAGTCTGGTTAAACCGAGCGGCTCGGCAAAAATCTCCGGCGCGATTTCCATTACGCGGCGAACATGCGGCGTCTGAAAATGCCGGTCTAAATCTTCCTGCGAGCGCCATATCTCGTAAAAATAATAAACCGTCGGGTCTTCCAAATCGCGATGCAAAACGTAACTGATGCAGCCTTCTTCCTTTTGCGTCGGTTCAATCAAACTTTTGGTGGCTTCTTCGAGCCTTCCTTGCAATCCGGGTTTAGCTTTAAGACGAGCAATAACTGCAATTTGTTTGCTCATAACAATTTTGTCCCATCAACCGCACGCTTAATTGTCGGTCCGTTTTTATTCGCTTTCTTTAATTTGCCGGAGGAAGTCTTGCCGGAATTTTCCGAAAGTGCCAAGTCGGATAGAATGACGCACTCTTTTCATCGTGTCAAGGAAGAAGGCTAAGTTGTGATGAGTAATCAAAATCGCCGCAAGCATTTCGCCTGTTTGATACAAATGCCGCAAAAAAGCGCGCGAATGCCTTCGGCAAACAGCGCATTCGCAACTTTCATCGAGCGGGGCGGAATCAGTCGCATATTTTGCATTGCGGATATTGATTTTGCCACGCGAAGTAAACGCAGTTCCGGTGCGACCGTTTCTGGTCGGAATGACGCAATCGAACATATCAACACCGCGATATACGGCTTCGACCAAATCTTCCGGCGTCCCGACTCCCATCAAATAACGCGGCGCGTTTTCGGGCATTTGCGGCGCAAGAAATTCGATTGTGTCATACATCACCGTCTTTTCCTCACCAACGCTTAAACCGCCGATAGCATAGCCGTCAAAGCCGACTTCAACAGTTTTTTCCAGACTTTCGCGCCTCAACTGCAAATGCCCTGCGCCTTGAATGATTCCGAACAAAGCTTGGCGTCCGCTCAAATCTCCCGTTTCTGAGACAAATCCTGTGTCCATCCCGGCTACTTGCAATTCGTTGAATCTTTGTTTTGAACGAGCCGCCCAGCGTGCAGTCATCTCCAGACTTTTGCGGGCAAAATCGAAATCCGATTGTCCGGGCGGGCATTCGTCCAAAATCATCACGATTTCAGAGCCGAGTGCGGCTTGAATTTCCATTGAAACTTCCGGCGATAAAAACCGGAGACTTCCATCAATGTGAGAGCGAAACTCAACGCCTTCTTCTTTTAATTTTCTTAAATCAGTCAGGGAAAAAACCTGAAATCCGCCCGAATCGGTCAAAATCGAACGGTTCCACGAGTTAAATTTATGCAGTCCGCCGACAGCGCGTAAAATCTCTGTTCCTGGACGCAGCCAGAGATGATAAGTGTTTCCCAGAATTATGCGGGCGTCCAATTCGTTTTCGAGCGTTTCAAAACGAATTCCCTTAACCGTGCCTTGCGTTCCGACGGGCATAAAAACCGGCGTTTCGATAATCGAACGCCGCGTTCTTAAAATCCCGGCTCGCGCATTTCCTTCCTGCGCGATAACTCGCCAATCAATTGCTTTTTGATTCACTTACGATTAACCGCCAAAGTCTGGAAGTTTTGAATTTCAAGCTTTAAATTTGAGTCTGTCATTCTCAATCAAAACTCAAGATTCAAAACTCAAAATTTCCAAGCTCAGCGGTTTAATTTTTCTTGTATTCTCCGATCAGCGCGAAAACTTCCTCTGCGCCAATGGCGACTTCGGAAGCAATTTTTCCGTTTTCGTCAATTATTACGCCGGTTGGAGTTCCGTTTGCACCGAACAGATTCTGGATTTCAGTCGCTTGTTCGAGCAAAATCGGCGAATTCAGATTTTGTTTCCGATTTGTTTCAACATCGCCGCGCGAGACAACAAGCAATTCGGCAGCTCGATTCGAACGCCGTTCCCAATTTTGCAAATCCGGCAGCATCGCCTGACAAAAACCGCAGCCCGTTCCCCAAAACAAAAGCAGCGTTTTTTTGCCGCGAAATTGTTCGAGCTTTACTTGTTTTCCATCTAAATCCTGCAAAGAAAATTGCGGCGCCGGCTCTCCGAGTTTTGAATTGTTTTGCGGAATCAAGAAGTTCTTCGGAACGTGACCGTTCGACAAATTCGGTTTGATTGACTGCAGGAGCGCACGAATCGCCGTATCGCCCGTCGCCAGACGGCTACCGATTGTGCCGTCAGCGTTGATTAAAACTGCAGTCGGCGTCCATTTGGCACGGAAAAGCGTCATTGTTTCGGTGTTTTTTTGCAGCAGCACAGTTTTCTCAGTCCCGAATTTTTCGACGTTTTCTCTTGCCTCGCCCGAACTTACGAAGATGAAATTGATTTTCTCGCCGAACTGTCGCCGCCAATCCTCAATTTCCGGCAACAACGCCGCGCACGGCTTGCAGTTTGGACTGACGAAAAACAAAAGCGAAGGCTTGTTTGCTTTCACTAAACTTTCGCTTGAAAACTGTTTCCCGCTCGCATCTGGTAAAGAAAAGGGCGGAATTAGCGCGCCAATAGGAAGTCCTTCGGCGGGCGGCGCGGCGTTTTCGCGCTCAACCGTCGCTGATCCGCCTTCTCCCAGTTGGAGCAGCTCGATGTGTCTTTGCAAAACGACTTGTTGCGCCTGAATATCTTTGAGCTTAAAAGCGATGAACGCTAGCAATCCAATCGTCAGAGCACCAAAAATTAAATTCATTTTTTCCGCCGAATTTAAATCATTGAGCCACGCGAAAGCGCTCGCGCCTGCCGTCTCGCGTCCGGCGAAAACCACAAAACCGGCGATTCCTGCTAAAACCGAATTTCTAATCAAAGTTGACCAACCGACCGGCTCGGAATGAATCTGCCCGAAACAATGGCAATCCGGTGTGTTTCCACGCGCGAAATTGTATGCAATTCCGCTGACAAAAACGAGCAACAGCAAGAGCGCAGAAACCGCGCCGAACCAAGCCGTAACAAGCGGCAGCAATAGAATCGCGGTCGCAATTTCAACCAGCGGCAACAGAACGCTCAATGGCTTGGCAAGTGATTCGGGAACGCCGAAATCAACAATCGCCTTTTCGCTTCCCGCGCGATCAAAAAGCTTGGCAATTCCCGCAACCGCGAAAACGGCGGCGAGAATCAATCTGGCAACCAGCAAAATTATTTCCACTCTTATTAACCGCCGAGACGCAGAGACGCTGAGAAACAAAAGAAAAACAAATCCTTTTTAACTCATTCTTAAACTCGGCGTCTCTGCGTCTCGGCGGTGAAAATTTACTTTTTATTTCGAGTCTTATGACGCTCAACTAATTTAATCGGAGTGCCGAAAAAATCAAATTCCTCGCGCAGACGGTTTTCCAAATATCGCGTGTAGGAGAAATGCAGCCCGGCTTTGCCGCCCGAAGTGAACAGAATAAATGTCGGCGGACGAACTCCGGCTTGCGTTAAATATTGAACGTGGAGACGTGAAAAACCGCCTTTGACCGGCGCCGGCGTTCCACCGGCGCGCGGCTGCGATATTGTCTCCTCAAAAAATTTATTGAGCCTCGAAGTCGGCACGCGCATATTTCTGGCTTCGTTAATCTGAATCGCAAACGGCAAAATTTTGGAAACGCGCTGACCGTTCAGAGCCGAAATTGTAACGACCGGTGCAAAATCCAGAAACTTCATCTGGTCGCGCAACTGTCGTTCAAATTCGAGCGCCGTATTGGTTTCTTTTTCGGCAATCAAATCCCATTTGTTAATCGCCAGAATTACGCCGCAACCCGCGTCAACCGCGTAACCTGCAATGTTTGCATCCAAATTTGTCGCGCCTTCGGTCGCATCAATCACGACGACAGCAATGTCCGCACGCTCCAGAGATTTGCGCGCCATCATCACCGACATTTTTTCAGCCATCTCCGTCGTTTTACCTTTGCGCCGGATTCCGGCGGTGTCAATTAAGCGAAACTGTTGATTTTCAAACTCAAAATTTGTGTCAACGGCATCGCGCGTAGTTCCTGCAATCGGCGAAACGATAACGCGCTCTTCGCCCAATAATTTATTTAACAAGGAAGATTTTCCCACGTTAGGGCGTCCGATGATGGCGAGATTGATTTCTTTGGATTTAGCGGTTTCGGGCGCTTCTTCCGCTTCAAAATTTAAAATCTCGGTTAATTCATCCAGCAGATCGCCGATTCCGTCGCCGTGTTCGGCGGAAACCGGAATTAAAGAATCAAAACCGAATTGCGCGAATTCCTGCGCTTCAGCATCAACGCGATTCGATTCGGCTTTGTTTCCGGCGATGACGATTGTTTTTCCAGTCATCCGCAACAAATTCGCCAATTCTTCATCGAGCGGAGTTATGCCGGCGCGCGCGTCAACTACCCAGACAATCGCCTGCGCTTCTTCGATGGCGAAAGAGGCTTGCCGGAAAATATTGGAGGGAATTACGGCTTCGTCATCCGGCACGATTCCGCCCGTGTCAACGAGCGAAAAACGACGATTTCGCCATTCGACTTCGCCGTAAATCCGGTCGCGCGTAATTCCCGGCTCGTCGCCGACAATCGCACGGCGCGTTTTCGTCAAACGATTAAACAACGTAGATTTCCCGACGTTCGGGCGTCCGACAATGGCAACCAGAGGTAAACTCATAATCTAAAGTTTAGACAAGAATCGCTATCGGTTTCAAATACTACGGTTTTTAAATTGATGATAAAGATCTTTTTGTTATGAAAATTTTAAAAACTCCTTTCGCTTTCCGCTTTCTCAGCTATAATCACGGAATATGACACCTGCACGGGGCAAAACGATTTGTTTTATTGATGATCAGAATGTTTATCACGGTCAGCGCGACAATGGATGGCGAATAGATTGGCAAAGATTCGTCGAATTTTTATCGCAAGGGGACGAAGAAATCTGGCAGGTTCATTATTTTGCCGGAGAAAAAGCAGACCAATCTGATGGCGAAGCTAATTATTTTCAATTTCTAAAAGAAGAAATGCGCTGGGAAATCGCAACTTACCCTCTCGGCAAACGAACCGTCAAATGCATCAACTGCGGCGAATCGCATACTTATCTGGCGGAAAAAGGCGTTGATGTCGGACTAGCTACGAAAATGCTGACGCTCGGAATCAACAAAGCCTACGACACCGCGATTCTGGTTTCCGGCGACCGCGATTATCTGGAAACAGTTCAATTTATCAAAGGTTTGGGCTTGCGCGTCGAAGTTATCTCGTGGCGCGATGGTCTTTCTGATGCACTCGCCGCCGAATCGAGCGCACCCGTTCTTTATTTGGATAGTTTAAGAAAAGAAATCGGCAAAAAGTAGCCCAAGCACACTGACATTTAACTGAAAGCACAAGTCCGCACAGAATTCGTTAAACGGCGCTCTTCGTGCGCCACTTAACGGCTGCCGTGTGCCGTTCACAGATTTTTTCTCGCCGCCTCAAATTAAACCGTTCTAATCTGTCTTTGCTTTATTAACGAAGAATTTTGTTTGTTTCATTCATTTTTCTTCGAAACACTCTGCAATAAGGAAAAAAGTTATGAAAATCAAATCAATATTTTTACTTGCGTCATTTGTCTTCTTGATAGGTACGAATGTTTTTGGGCAATCGAGTTCGGTCTGGGCGGTTGATTTCGTCAAAACCAAATCCGGTCGGCAAGCCGATTATTTGAAATTTATCGAACAAAACTGGGCGAAGACGCGCGCTTTTATGAAGGAAAAAGGCATCGTTTCAAATTATCAGGTTTTGTCTTTGTCTTCGGTTCAAGCGTCGGAATGGGACGTTTTGCTGATGACCGAATACAAAGACGCGGCGGCTTACGAAAAACGCGAAGCAGTTTTCAACGAATTTGCCGAACAGCGTAAAACCCAGCCCGCGCCGACGAGCAATAAGATAAATCCGAGAGAAATTTCCGAGATTAGATTTAACAGGACATTCAACGAGCCGATTTCGTCGGAAACCGCAAAAATGATGCTCGCCGCGCAAACAATCGATGCGGAAACGGCTGCGGCGCGGATTCCCCTCGAAAATTATTTACAGGGGCACGCGACCGGCAATCCCGAATTTATGCGCAAAGCGTTTCACACCGAAGGAAATTTGATTTTTATCCGCGAGGGCAAATATTCTACGCGCTCATTCGCCGAATACATCAACGGAATGAGCGGAAAACCGGCGGCGGACGAAGACAAACGCAAACGATGGATAGAGAGCGTTGATGTTGCGGGAAACGCCGCAATCGGGAAAATCATTCTCGATTACCCGAACGGCAGATTCGTTGATTATATGAGTTTGCTAAAAATCAACGGTGAATGGAAAATCGTCAACAAAAGTTTTTATTTTGAGCCGAAACCTCAAACCGCGACGCCCGCAAAATAAATTTTAGACTTTTATTGCGAATTCGAGGTTTGAGCCGAAAAAGATGGAAGAAATTTTAACAAAAGCGCATTTGAGCCGCGCCGAAGCAATCGGGAAACCGTCATTCGGCGGCTTATTCGACCGCGTTTATTCCTTTTGGCAACTGCAAATTTACGGCTGGCTGATTTATCTGGTGATGATGTACGTTACGTTTCTGACAGTTGCAGCTCCCGGAACGTACTGGCGTCTTTTTCAGATCAAACTGGTTCGCACGGTGATCGGCTTTTTTCTCACCTGCGGGATGCGGCTTATTTACCGGCGTTTTACCAATCTTTCAATTCAGGGCACCGTTTTGCTCGTTTTGATGACTTCCATAGTTTTCGGTTTGGCGTGGGCTTTTATTGAAATGACTTATGCCTCTTTGACAGCCCCAAATTTCGTTTGGGCGTCGGCTCTAGCGCGCAGTCCGCGCACTTCGCTCGATTACGGTTTAACGCTAACGGCTTGGAGCGCGCTTTATTTCGGAATCAAATACTGGCTTGCGTGGCAGCGTGAACGCGAAAACGCGCTTCAAGCCGCCGCGCTTGCCAATCAAGCGCAGCTCGAAGTCCTGCGTTACCAGCTCAATCCGCATTTTCTTTTTAATTCGTTAAATTCGATTCGCGCTTCGATTGACGAAGACTCGCGCCGCGCCAAACAAATGGTCACGCAGCTTGCCGAATTTCTGCGTTATTCGCTGACGAACGACGGCAGCGAAATGATTCCGCTGCGCGACGAAATCGAGGCGGCGCGAAATTACCTGGCAATTGAAAAAATCCGTTTTGAAGAAAAACTGGAAGTTAATTTTAACATTGAAAAAGCGGCGGAAGATTTGCCCGTTCCCCCTTTTCTGCTCAATCCTTTAATCGAAAATGCGGTCAAACACGGTTTGAACGGGGGCTCGAAACCGCTAAAAATCCTTGTCACGGCGCGCCTCGGCGAAAATGATCTGATTTTGGAAGTCGCCAACACCGGCACGCTGTCGCGTGCAAATAGCGGCACCAAAGTCGGATTAAAAAACGTGAACCAAAGGCTTGAAAAAATCTTTGGCGAGCTCGGCGAGCTAACATTAAACGAAAACAACGGCTGGGTGCAGGCGCAAATTCGGATCAAAAATGACGAAACTAAAAGCTTTAATCGTTGACGACGAGCGGCTCGCGCGTAAAGAATTGCGCTCGCTGCTTGAGGATTTTTCGGAAGTCGAAATTGTCGGCGAAGCCGATTCCGTCCGCACGGCGCTCGATTTGATCGAAAGCAAGCAACCGTCAATTGTTTTTCTCGATATTCAGCTAACGAACGAAACCGGATTCGATTTGCTCGAACAAGTCGAATCGGCTGATTTTAAAACCGTTTTCGTGACGGCTTTCGACGCCTACGCGATTCGCGCTTTTGAAGTCAACGCACTTGATTACCTTCTTAAGCCGGTCAATCCCGAAAGACTAAAAAAAGCGATTGAGAAAATTGTTCAAGACGAAAAACCTGCAGCAAGCAATTTGCGACCTTTGGAATTTGACGACCGTTTGCTTTTAGAGACAGGCAGAGGCTCGGTTTTCCTCAAGATCAACTGCATTTCTCACATTCTTGCGGCGGGTGATTACTCAGAAGTTTTTACCGTCGAAGGAAAAAAATTTTTGGTTGAAAAACCTTTGCGCGAATGGGAACAGAGGCTGCCGGAAAAGCATTTCGTCCGCATTCATCGCAACTCAATTATCAATCTCGAATGCGTAGAACGGCTCGAAGGCTGGTTTAATCGTTCGTATCAAATTTACCTGCAAAACCAGCGCGAGCCGCTCACTGTCAGCCGCCGTTACGCCGCGCAGTTAAAGCAAAAGTTTGGATAGTTTGTTGCCGGAATTTCGAATAAACGGGCTTTCCTGTTTTTCATTGAGCCTTTGAAAATTCAAAAGCGACACGGACATTCAAAGCATTGCCGACAATTTCGGTTCGCATATTTGTCGCTTTTAATTTGATTGCGCCATTGGCATATTGAACGGGAACAATCGCTGAAATCTGTTCGGCTCGCAGGATTTCAAGCGGATTTACCTTTTTATCAATCGAGCCTTGCACGAAACGCGCGACCACGCCGCTGGCAATTCCCGGAACTCCGTTTAAATCAACTTTGTTGACTTTGACGCGCCCGAAAAGCGTTTGTTTTCCGGCGTCGTATTCGATATTCAAATCCGCTTCAGCCCAGCCTTTAAACCCCGTGCAGCCGACAAACGGCATATCGTAATTTCCCGTAAAAGCGAATGGCGCGAGAATTTTTCCGTCGGCAATTCTTACAGAGGTGCGGACGCCGTTCATTTCGCGAAGCAGTGTGATTGACTCAACGCATTTCGATTTTTCAAATTTTGCGTTTTCGATTTTAGGCTGCCCGTTTTCGCTTTTGGACAATTGAAAAGTCGGCGTGTTGAGATTGGTAAAAACCGCATCGAGAAATGAGTTCAAAAATTGCTCGTTGAGCGTAACGGTTATTTCCGGCGCATTCTGCGCGCGTCCCGAACCAACCGAAAATAAAAGAATCACAAAAACAAAAAGCAATTTTCTTTTCATAAATCTCCTTTACAAACCGGCGCGAACAATGTCGTGCAATCTAAGCAAGCCAACTGCTTCCCCATTTTCGTCAACAACGGGCAAAACGGCGATTTGGCGCGGGCGATTTTCCATCAATTGCAGAGCGTCAAAAGCGAGCATTGCCGGTTTTGCGACAACCGGTTTATCGGTCATCATTTCCTCTGCGGTTAAATTTCTCAAGTTTTCCGGTTCGGTTCTTTCGATGGTCCGGCGCAAATCTCCGTCGGTTATGATGCCAACGAGTTTGTTTTCGCCGTCAACGACATTAACCGCGCCGAGTGAGAAGCGGCTGATTTCCGAAACGACTTCGAGCCAGCTTGCACCGGGGGAAACATTTGGGCTTGTTTGCATTAAATCTCGAACGCGAACAGTCAAACGCTTGCCCAAACGCCCGGCAGGATGATTTGCCGCAAAATCTTCCGCCGTCCAATTTTTGCACTGCATTAGAGCTATTGCCAGCGCATCGCCGATTGCGAGCGCAACGGTCGTTGAAGCCGTCGGCGCGAGATTGAGCGGGCAAGCTTCTTTGTCTACCGAAGCGTCCAAAACGATTTCCGCGCTCCGCGCCAATGTCGAATCGGTGTTTCCGACGATGGCGATAATCGAAACTTGTCTGAATTTTAAAGCGGGCAGAAGCTGCAAGATTTCGTCCGTTTCGCCGCTGTTTGAAAGCGCGATGACGACATCGCCGTTTGTGATAATGCCTAGACTGCCGTGCAAAGCGTCCGAAGGATGAACGAAAACCGCCACGGTTCCAGTGCTGGTCATCGTTTGCGCGATTTTTTGTCCGATAATGCCGGATTTTCCGACACCGAGAACGACCATCTTGCCCCGACAACTAATCAGCAATTCAATCGCTCGCTCAATCGTTTCTTTTTCCAAACGATTGGCAGCTTGTTCAATTGCGGCGGCTTCGAGCCGCAGCAATTCGACCGTTTGGGCAAAGCAGTTCGAGATTTCTTTTGTTTTTTGCGGATTCACTTTTATTAATTCGCGTCGCAAGCGGCGGAATTACAATTTTCACGCAAACGATGCAAAGAACGCAAAGCCGCAAAGATATTAATTTCCAATCGGTTTCACCGGAGGCAAAACGTCGAGCGCGATTTGCCAGCCCTTGGCGGTTTGTTTCCAAACGCGCAAATAATACCCGCGCTCGGTTTTGTTCGCCGAATCGATCAATTCGTATTCGCCGTATGCGTAAGCAAGATCGCCCGAAAGGTCACCGTTAAGCGGTTTTGAAGTGAAAAAATATTTTTCGAGGGAAACCGCTCGCAAACCTTCTTTTTTCCCGATAAACGGAAAATGACCTTCGCGCAGCAGCCGCGAATTTTCCGCCTGAAACCGGTCGTAGGTTTTCGCCGCGCCGTTTTTCATAAAAAAATCGGCAAAGTCGTTTTCCAACTTCCGCCAGCTTTGCGAATCTGATTTTTTGGCTGCGTTGTTCGTCGTAAAAGGCGTTTGCTGCGCGATTTCGGTTTCATATTTGGCGTGCTGAATTCCGGTATCAACGACAAAGCGATATTTCCCGTGGGGCTGTCGCTTCCAAACAGTCGCAAACTCGTCAAAAGCCGTAGGCGCGTCGGTTTTTCCTTTCGGATGAAATGACTAGTTTCCGGTCGTAAAACCAAGCTCTCCGGTTGAAGAAATGCCCGCGAAATTCGGTGCCCACGCCAGTAACGACGAATTTGCCGCGCGTTTTCCATAAAACTTTCGGACGTTAACGGGCTGGTTTGTGAAAACCAAACCGTCCGGTGCGGCATATTCGACAAATGCCGGATTATTCCTTTCTCCGCCGCCATAGCAGTAAACGCTTTTTCGGTGGCGACGACTTCGTCCAAAGCCGATAGGTTTTGCGCAAATGTTGTGTTAGCTGCAAACAACAGCAAAAAAACGAATATTTTTTTCATCCTGTTTTGCCTTAAGATTAATTAGCAGGCGAAATTTAGTTGTTGCAGAAGCTATTTAAGGTTGCGCATTATAACGACATCTCTGATTTCGACGCCTCGCACAAAGGCGAGCTGTTTGCCGTCTTTTGACCACGCGAAGTTATAAAGCTTTTCTTTCGGCAAATTTTCAACGCGACGCAGCTCGCCGTTTTCGATTGATTGGATCCAATAGCCGTGACCGTAATCGCGAAACATCACAGCTTTACCGTCAGGCGTCCAACGCGATCCGGTGTACATCGTCCCGATTTTGGGTAAATCGAATTGCTTGACCGGTTTGCCGCTTTCGGCGTCTAAAATTGCGAGCCGGGTTCTATCGGTTTCGTAAGCGGCGGCGATAAATTTCCCGCCGGGCGAAACGCTCATCCACGAAGTTTCTTTGTCGGTCAACCGTTGCGGTTCGCCGCCGTCAATTGAGATACGTCGCATTTCTCCGACGCCGTTTGCAAATGATTTGTAATAAATCGAGCGGCTGTCAGAAGAGACAAAAGGCTGCTGGCTTTTGCCGTCCGTCGTCAGCCGAATCGGATTTTCGCCGTTTGCGTCCATTCGCCAAATGTCAAAACCTTCGCCCGCCCGCGTTGATTGAAAAACGATAAAACGCCCGTCGGGCGAAACGTTTAAAAGGCTGTCAATAAAACCGGGCGGCGTTAGTTGTCGCTGCTCGTTTCCGTCCGGGTTGATTTGCGAAATAATCTGGCTTTGCGTGTCCGACGAGGTGTAAACGATTTTCCCGTCCGGCGTCCAATCCAAGCCCCACAAACCGTCGTATTTTCCGAATGAACTGAAAGTAACTTGTTTTATTTGGTTTAAATCATCAGCCGGAGCAATCCAAATGTTGTTCGATTGCCGCAGTTCAATGGTCATTAAAACATTGTTCGAGATGTTAAGACTCGAACGATAGCTGCTCAAATCGTTGGTGACTTTGCGCGCCGCGCCGCCCGGCAAATCAACATGCCAAATCTGACTATGCGGAACGGAAGCCCAAGGCGTTTTATCCGGCGCGATGAGCATCAAACCGCTTGCATCCGCGAGCCAGGCAATTCGATTTATCTCGCCCCATCCGTAGTTTGTGATTTGTCGAGTTGAACCGTCTGAGATTTGAGCGACCGAAACATCTTGCCGCAGACCGCTTTCGTCGCTTGCCATACTGAAAGCCAGTTGTTTGCTGTCGGGCGACCACGATAGAGAAGCGGGCGTTAAAACGCGATTTGCCGGAAACAACGCGATTTCGCGTTCCCCGCCGCCGTTTAATCCGGCAACAATCAATGACGGCATTTTCTCTTTATCCCGAACAAAGGCGACAGATTCGCCGTCGGGCGAAAGAGTGAAATTTCTCGCTCCATCGCGCACTTTTTCTTTTGCGCCGCCAAAAGCCGGAATTTTATAAATCTCGAACTTGGAATTAGCGGTATCCGTAATTGTAAAGAAAATATTTTTACTGTCGGCTGAAAAAGCCAAATCGGTGAAAATAGCTTCGGAAGGCTCTAAAAGCCGAATGTCGTTGCCGCCTTCGACGAAACCGAGCCAGAGCGATTTTTGCCCTAAATCGTTGACAATATGAGCGAAAAGCTTGCCGTCCGGCGAAAGCGCCGCGATCATCACATTTCCGTTTGTGGTTAATCGTTTGATTTGCGAATGAGCAAACGGCAAAATCGGCGGCGCAGTTGCGGCTCGTCGCTGCCGCTGCGAAATATAACTGCCAACTCCCATCGCTAAAAGCAAAAATATTGTGATCAAACCAACTGCGACACGATTTTGTTTTACCCAATCGAGCGGAGTATATTTTCTTTCCGGCGACGCTGTTTCTTTTAACTGCTTTGAAAGTCCGTTTTGCGAAACGAGTGATTTTTCGTTCGATTCATCTTCAAACTCGGTTTCTTCAACGACGATTCGTGAAAAACTGTGATTCTCGATTACGATTTCATTTTCCTGCTCCTCGTCCAACTCGGCGACAAATTTATAGCCTTTTCCGGGAACAGTGACGAGAAAACGGTTTTCGCCTTTTCGCTCGCCCAAAACTTTTCTGAGAGCCGAAATGTGAACCGTCAGATTGTTTTCTTCGACAAACTGTCCCGCCCAAACTTTGTCCAAAAGCTCGTTTTTGGACAAAACTTCGCCGCGATGTGCTACCAGAATTAAAAGCAAATCAAAAGTTTTCGGATTGAGCTGGATAGAATTTCCGTCTTTCAGCAGAGTCCGCCTTCGTGAGTCTAATTCAAAGCCTGAGAAGGAATAAATTTTACTGTCGGTTAATTCAGTCATCGCCTTTAGCAAAATTTAGCAATTTTTAGCCACCGTTTTAAGGACTTTTTATCGAGCGAACGGCGAAGCTGTCAGCATGTTTGGAACTGCGCCGGTGTCAATCGTCTCAATCTGCGCTGTTGGCTGAAGAAGGTTTGCCAATAATAGCAAAGACGACGGACAGTTCCAAACATTTTGAGGCAAAAAGAATGACTTCCCCTAAAAAATACCGAACCGAAATCACGATTGAAACACACAACGTGACGATTATCAGAACGCGCGGCAAAAAGCTCTGGGCTGAATGCCAGCATTGCCGAAAAAAATCAGAAGCGGTTACGGTCCAACATTCCGCTGCTTTACTTAACACAACGCCCCTAAACGTTTATTCCCTGATTCAAATGGGCGAACTTCATTTTCTGCGGATTGCCGAAAGCGGCACTCTGCCGCTCGTTTGCGGGAGTTCACTCGGTGAAAATCACCTGCCAATTCTCGATTCTCTTTTGAAATTGTGAGGCTAAACATGAAAAATAAAAATTTAATTTTGGCGATAATGCTGCTGCTTTTTTTCTCCGGAAGCAACACGTCTATTTGGGCGCAAACCAATGAATTCACATATCAAGGCAATTTAAATGAAAGCGGCGCGCGCGCCAACGGCAATTATGATTTGGAGTTTCGGCTTTACACCGCGTCGAGCGGCGGATTTACGCTCGGAACGCGCTCGCGGCTGAATGTTCCAATCTCGAACGGAGTTTTCAGCGTCACGCTCGATTTTCCGGCGGCAAATTTCAGCGGCGGCGACCGCTGGTTGGAAATCGGCGTCAAACCCGCCGGAAGCGCAAATCCATTCACCGTTCTCTCGCCGCGCCAGAAAATCACATCCTCGCCATATTCGGTTCGCAGCGCGAATGCCGCCAACGCGGAGACAGCGACAAATTCAACGCAGCTTGGCGGAGTAGCGGCAAATCAATTTGTGCAAACCAACGACTCCAGGTTGACTGATGCGCGCAATCCGCTGCCCGGCAGCAATAATTATATTCAAAACAATCCGTCTCTGGCGGGACAAAACGCAACTATTCACATTACCAACTCAGCGATTATTGGAAACGATGCGCTGATCGGCAACAATTTAACGGTCAACGGCAATGCTTCGGCAAGCGTTTTTGACGGAACGACTTTCAACGGCACCGTTTTTAACGGAACGTTTTTCAATGCCACATCAAATTTTCGCATCAATGGGCAGCGCGTTTTGGGAGTCGCCGGAACAAACAACACTTTCGCCGGATTGCAAACTGGAAGCGCGAATACCGGCGCGGACAATTCATTTTTCGGATTCAATGCCGGAAACGCGAATGGGGCAGGAAGCGACAATTCGTTTTTCGGTTCGGACGCAGGCGGCGCGAATACGGGCGGCTCGGAAAATTCGTTTTTCGGCAGCGACACAGGGGACAATAACACGTCGGGAAGCCGAAATTCTTTTTTCGGACGCAGCGCGGGCGGGACGAACACGACAGCCAGCGACAATTCATTTTTCGGCTACCTAGCTGGAGGTTCGGTAACGGCTAACGGCTCAAACGCATTTTTTGGAAGCTATGCCGGTGAAAATTCGACCGGACACACAAATTCGTTTTTCGGTGCCTTCGCCGGGCGCGCCAACACGAGCGGCAACGGCAACAGTTTTTTCGGGTGGAATAGCGGCTTGCGAAATTCAACGGGAAGCGGAAACACTTTTATCGGCGAGGAAGCTGGTGAAAACAATACAAGCGGTAACTTAAACACTTTCATCGGACAAAACGCCGGTGAAAACAACACAAGCGGCACAAACAACACCGCCATCGGCAACGGCGCTAATTTTACCGCCGGGAATTTTACTTTCGCCACAGCCGTTGGCGCTGGCGCGACTGCTGACGGCAGCAATAGGGTGGTTCTCGGAAGGTCAACTGATACAGTAAAAGTTCCGGGCGATCTCGAAGTAGCAAAATATCTCGTCGTCAGGGACGGAATAACGATATTTAACGGAACGCTGAATCGTGAAGTGCTGGACGTTCGCGGTTACATTCGGGCGATTTTCACCGCCGCCGACGGACCTAGCGAGTTGTGCCGCAATTTCGATGAGCAAATAGCTTTCTGCTCATCGAGTTTGCGTTATAAAACCGATGTGGAGACTTTTTCGCGCGGTCTCGATGTAGTAAGGCGACTGCGCCCTATAACTTTTACCTGGCGCAAAAGCGGAATCGCCGATTTAGGTTTCGGCGCCGAAGAAGTCGAACAAATCGAACCGTTGCTGGTGATACGCAACAAAGAGGGCGAAATCGAAAGCGTCAAATACAAACAAATCACCACCGTTCTGGTCAACGCAGTCAACGAACAACAAACGGAAATCGAAGCGCAGCAGAAACAAATCCAAACACAGCAAAGTCAGTTCAAAGAGCAACAGCAAGTCTTCGAACAACAGCAAAAGCGAATTGAAGAATTGCAAGCGCAAATCGAAGCGTTAAAGGCAACAGTCTGCGCGGCTAATCCACAGACGACAGTTTGCAGGGAGAAACAGAAATGACAATCAAATTTTTCATCGTCCTAATTTTGTTAATTATCAGCGCAGGCTCGGCTTTCGCGCAAACTACCGAGTTCACTTATCAAGGCAGATTAAACGACGGCGCTACGGCGGCAAATTCAAATTATGACTTCGAGTTTCGCCTTTATGATGCTGTATCGGGCGGAAATTTACTGGGAACGCAAACTCGTCTTGGCGTCCCAGTAACAAACGGTGTATTTGCCGTGCGGCTTGATTTCGGAGCGCAGTTTACGGGCGCGGCAAGATTTCTCGGAATTTCGGTCAAACCAGCCGGCAGCGCGAATCCATATACGCCGCTTGCGCCGCGTTTGCCGGTAACCAGCACGCCTTATGCAATTCGCAGTTTGAATTCGGGCACGGCGGACACAGCAACAAATTCGCTTAGCTTAGGCGGCGCGGCGGCGAATCAATTTGTGCAAACAACTGACGCGCGCCTGTCGGATGCTCGCAATCCTCTGCCAAACAGCCCTAATTACATTCGCAACTCGACGCAGCAGCAAGCCTCAACCAATTTCAGCATCAGCGGAACGGGAGACATCGGCGGCAACAGCAACATCGGCGGGAATCTCAACGTCAGCGGTAATACGCTTTTGCTCGGCGGGTTGACCGTTACCGGCACACTTAGCGCGAATCTTCCGTCGGGCGACAGCAGCTATATTCAAAACCGCACATCGCAGCAACCCGCGACTAATTTCAACATTTCCGGTAACGGTACTGTCAGCAACACGCTTTTCGCGGGAACAATTAATTCCGCATCACAATATCAGCTTAACGGGAATCGTTTTCTAAGTAATTACGGAGTAAACAACACTTTCGCCGGAATAGACACGGGCGCAGCTAACAGCGGAACCGACAATTCGTTTTTCGGCTATGTCGCCGGAAATGCGAATACTTCGGGCAGTAACAATTCATTTCTCGGTTCCGACGCGGGCGGCTCAAACACGAGCGGAAATAATAATTCGTTTTTTGGCAGCGATACCGGCGACTCGAATACAACCGGCTTTGATAATTCGTTTTTCGGTCGTAGCGCCGGTTCCGCTAACACGACCGCAAATTCGAACTCATTTTTCGGGACTTTTGCGGGCGAATCGAACACGGCTAATTTCAATTCGTTTTTCGGAGCCAAGTCCGGTCAAGCGAATGCTACTGGAACAAGCAATTCATTTTTCGGCTATATCGCCGGAGCAGCGAATACGAGCGGCGGCGGCAACTCATTTTTCGGCAAAAACGCCGGCGACTCAAACACGGACGGCGATAATAATTCATTTTTCGGATTGCTGGCTGGAACGGCGAACACTTCGGGCAATTCAAACGTTTTCATGGGGATCAGCGCCGGGGACACAAACACGACGGGGAGCAATAACACTGTTGTCGGTGCCTCAGCCGATGTCGGGGCAAACAATTTAACTTATGCAACGGCGATTGGGGCTGGAACGGTGGTTTCTTTAAGCAACACTATCCAGCTTGGAAGAAGCAATGGCACTGATTGGGTTGAAATACCCGGCAGAACTTATTCACGCCAACGCCTTGAGGTTGGCACGTCCAGCAACGACGCGAGTTTGTTTGTTTATGGTTTTACCAGCATCACCGGAAAT
Organism: Acidobacteriota bacterium; assembly: GCA_030863175.1. Taxonomy (GTDB): domain Bacteria; phylum Acidobacteriota; class Blastocatellia; order Pyrinomonadales; family Pyrinomonadaceae; genus JALZCH01. The sequence continues at coordinate 20,430 of JALZCH010000018.1, forward strand.
TTGAGCGTCGGAGGCGGGGCAGCAGTTCAAGGCAATCTTTCCAAAGGCGGCGGTAGTTTCAAAATTGACCACCCGCTCGACCCTTTGAACAAATATTTGTATCACTCGTTCGTCGAATCTCCCGATATGATGAACATCTACAACGGCAATACGACAACCAACGAGAAAGGCGAGGCGACAATCACGCTGCCAACTTATTTTGAAGCATTAAACCGCGACTTTCGTTACCAGCTAACGGTTATCGGAGTGTTCGCTCAAGCAATTGTTGCGGAAGAAATCAACGGCAATCAATTCAAAATCCGCACCGACAAACCTGGCGTGAAAGTTTCGTGGCAAGTAACCGGAATCCGCAAAGACCCATTTGCCGAGCAAAATCGGATTAAAACGGAGGTCGAAAAGCCGGAAAAAGAGCGCGGAACATATCTCTACCCGAAAGCTTACGAGCAAAAAACAGAATCGTCGGAGCCTTTAAAGCAGACTCCAAAACTTTGAAAGGCGTAACAGATAAACCTTCAAACCGCTTCTTTTGCCTGCGCGATGGCTTTGTCGGTATTAGTCAAAAAAAGCAAAATCATTCCGATCACGAAAAATGCGATGAGCGCCAGAATTGCTTGGCGATAAGAATTTGTCGCCGCCGCGACCGCTCCGAAAACCAGCGGTCCGATCCAGGAAGTGCCGCGTTCGGAGATTTCGTAAATCGAAAAGAACGCCGATTCGCGCCCTTCGGGAATCATTCTGGAAAAAAGCGAGCGCGAGAGCGCCTGCGAGCCGCCCAAGACAAAACCAATTGCCGCGCCCATAATCCAAGCTTCGGCAATCGTATTTAAAACCGCGTAAGCGTAAATAACAATTGCCGCCCAAATGACGAGCGAAACCAGAATCGAATATTTCGCTCCGATTCGCCTCGCCAGAAACTCAAACGCAAAGCTTCCGACCATTCCCATAAACTGCGCCAGCAGAAAAATCATCAGCAAAAAAGCGTGGTCTACCGCTTGCCCACGCGCAGAGAACAATTCTTGCGCCAAAAACAGTGACGAAACGTTAATGACGGTTTGAATCCCGTCGTTGTAAAGCAGGTAAGCGATGAGAAACAGAGCGGTTTGACGCAATCGGGATAAATCTCTGAAAGTCGCCGCCAATTCTCGGAAAGCCAGAAAAATATAATTTTCATTTTTCGCCGCCTGTCGGCTTGCGCCGCGCTGTTTGACGAGAGCAAAGGAAATCAAAGCAAATCCGCCCCACCAGAGCGCTGCGATTAAAAACGAAAGTCGCACGGCAAAACCTTGCGAAATACCCAAACTTTCGGCGGAATTCAAGAGCAACAAATTAAAAAGCAGCATCAGCCCGCCGCCTAAATAACCGGCGGCATAACCGCGGCTCGAAATTTTATCACGCTGATCATCGGTGCAAATGTCGCCTAAGAAAGCATTGTAAAAAACAAGTGAGCCGCCCATCGCCAGATTTGAAATGACGATCAACAGACTGCCGAGCAGATAAAGATTGCCTTCGATAAAAAACAAAGCGCAGCCGGAAAGGACGCCGACCGCGCAGAAAAACATCATAAATGTCTTTTTCAGACGCGTGTAATCGGCAATCGCGCCCAAAAACGGGAGCAGAAAAATCTGCCCAAAAACCGACAGCGAAATGGCAAACGGAAATAGCGAGAGGGCGGTTACAGAGCCGAACCAGCCCAAATCGAGAATCGTCCCGTTTTCGTCGCCCAAAGCATTTTGCGCCAACGCGGTTAAGTACGGTCCGGCGAGGACGCTGATAACGGTTGTCAGAAAAGCCGAGTTCGCCCAGTCATACATAACCCAGCCGAAAATCTCGCGGCGGTCGTTTTTAGGAGTTTCGTTCATTCTTTAAAATTTCGACAATCGTCGGAGTGATGTTCGCAAGCGAGCGAATCCGTGCGGCGCAAAATTCTTTTTCACGCCCCCAGGCAATGGTCGGCACATCGTTTAAAGTGTGATTTTTGATTGATAAATCTTCGATATTGCCGTGGTCGCTCGTTAGCAAAACGGCGGTTTCGCTTAAATCAATCTCATTCAAAACCGTGCGGACGAATTTCGCCAATTCGGGCAAAAGCGTGCGTGCCGCCCCAAAATCCTGTGCATGCCCTATTTTGTCTGTTAAAAAATGCTCGTACAGCGTGAAACGATTCTTGCGGGCGAGCCGCACCAAATTCCGCGCCGCATTTTCCGGCGTTTCGAGCGGAAAATCGAAACCGCGTTCCTGCAAAACTCGATTCGTAAAGTCGTGAAAAACAGCCTCGCCGCGTTTTAAATCATCGAGCGTTTTAAAACGCACGGTTGAAGCTTCGACCGCGCAAGTGGTGGCGGATTTCCAACGCGGTTCTTCTTCAAAAAACTGCGGCGTGTAGGCGTTGGCAAATGCGTTCGGCTCGATGCCCAAATTTTCGAGCTGCAAAAATATCGAACGCTCGGCGATAATCTCACGCATCGCGGCGTTTGGGAAACCTTGTTTGTGATAACCCAAAAAATGCGGCGCATTAAAGCCCGTCAGAATTGTCGTCTGCCCCGAAGCGCTTTGCGGTCTGCCTTCAACTCCGAGCCGCGGGTCGGTGGGGATTAAGATTCCGTCGCGATAAACAGGCTCGTTTTCGTTCTGAAAAAACGCCAGCGGCGCCAAATCGCCCGCCGAATCTGCCAGCGGATTTATCCCTGCATCGCGCCGCCCAATTCCAAGCCCGTCAATAAAAATCAACAAAACCGGCATTCCTCAAGATTGTCAGCCAAGTGCGTTGAATCGTCAATATTTACCAAAAATTATTTCCCAATAAGAGAATTGTTAAAATTTAAAATATTTTTTGCGTCCTTTGCGTAAAACCTTTGCACACTTTGTGGTTGCCCTTATTACCGGGGATTAAACCCCGAAGGACGCAAAGGTTTTATCCGTTGTTCGACAAAAACTATTGACTTCGTTTGGCGATTGGCATAATCATTGAGTCTCTCTCGTTTTTATTTCAATCAGTTAGGAGAAGATTTGCTAAATGCTTGATGAACTGGTCAATCGCGTCGCGGAAAGAACCGGGCTGCCGCCGGAACAAGCGCGCACAGCCGCTGAAACCGTGATCGGTTTTTTGAAAGAGCGTCTTCCGGCTCCGATTGCCGGAGCGCTGGACGGCGCCGTTCAGGGCGGCGAAAGCGGTTCGGGCGGATTGATGGATCAAGCCGGAGGAATGCTCGGCGGTTTAGGCGGAATGTTTGGCGGCGGGAATAAAGAATAAGCGCTTTTTGTCGAAACATCGGTAATAATTGACAAAAACCGTATTTCGTTCTACGCTTACGCCAAATTTTGCTTATATTTTCAGAGCAAGGACGTAAGTTGTTATTCACAACGCAGATTTTTGTTTTCTCATGGAAACATAAAACTCAGACCTCACTGCACGGTGAAAAACAGCCCCGGAAAACAAAGTTCGAGTAGTAAATCGGAAGAGGATTTACAAAGATTATGAGGAGGAGCGCAATGAATACACAGCCTTTAGATCAAAGCTTTAAACTTTTTAAAAAATCGTACAGATTCGGAGTCGCCACGCTGTTGAGCCTGGCGTTTTTTGTTGTTTCAACAATGCAGGTCACTGCATCACCGCAAGTGACTTTTAATGGAACCAATCTTGGACCAATTCCTGATGGCGTCGGTGTTTTCCCAAATTGTCAACAACCCGGACCGCCGAGGGACGTTACATTTAATGTGACAGGTCTGACAGGAAATGTACAAACGGTTTCTGTCTCAATCACCTTCAATCCACAGCATAATTACGGCGGCGATGTCGTCGCTACATTAATTGCTCCGAACAACACTCGGCAGCTTGATTTATTCGGATATACTCGGGCAACAACTGCAAACGGCGCGGGCGACGGCTCGCTTCTTGGAGGACCTTACAATTTCACCGATACGGCGACGCAATCTTGGTGGGCTGTTGCTCAAGCGACGGCTGAAACCGACGTCATTCCGTCAGGAAGCTATCGCACTTCGCAAAGAGGTGGAGTTAATTCGACCGGAGCGAACACTTCGCTCAACGCCACATTCAGCGGATTGACTGCCGCTCAAGCGAACGGCACTTGGACACTGCGTTTGACTGACGGTTGTCAACAAGACACGGGCTCTGTTTCCGCCGCCGTGCTTGATATTACAACCGCCGCACCTCCGGTTGCGGCGAAACCGTTCTTCGATTATTTCGGTTCGGGCAAAAGCTCGTTTGCAACGATTAATTTCACCGGAACAAACTATATCTGGAGAATTTTAAATAACGGCGGAGCGGGACAAGAAACTGTTTTTTGGGGATTGAGTGCATCGGACTTTCCGACTCCCGGTTATTTCGATGTTGACAATCGAGCGGACATTGCTGTTTGGAGATTTAGCAACACGCCCGGAGAAAGTCGTTTCTTCATCCGCCATACAAATCCGGTTGCGCTTAATGCGTTTCCGTTCGGTACGGGCAGCGATTTTGCAGGCTACGATGCTGACTTTGACGGCGACGGCAGAGACGATCCGACGACGATTCGCCGCGTTAACAATCAATGGCTCTGGAGTTATCGAGCGAGCACTACAAATACCATTCGTTCTGTTCCATTCGGCACCGGAACAGGCACCGGCTCGGATATAGGCTCTGGCGGAGAAGACATTCCGCTTCCCGGCGCTGATTTTTCTGGCGACGGTCGAGCGGATTTTGTTGTACTCCGACAAAATGCGGGAGGTCCCGAAACCTGGTTTTGGGGAGACAGCGTAACGGGTCAGATTCTCGGTTCGTTCGTTTGGGGTGAATATAATACCGACTTTTTCATTCTCGGCGATTTCCTCGGAGATTCCAGATTTGACTTTGCTGTTTGGCGCGGCGTCGGAGCAGGGACAGACGGAAATTGGTATATCCGCGAAAATGGAGGCGCTGGCTTTGTAGCCAGAAACTTTGGTATTCCAAGAACACAAACAACCGGCGATTTCCCGGTCGCAGGCGATTTTGGCGGCGATAGCAAATACGACATTGCTGTTTACAGGCAATCAAACAACACATTCTATTGGCTGAACACGCCGACGGCAACAACTGTTTCCGGTCAGCAATTCGGGCAAGCGGGTGATTTTCCGGTTGGCGCTTTGAGAATTCGTTAATGAACTAAAACGCCATAACGAAAATTTCAGGCTGGGACTTTTAGTTAAAAGTCCCAGCCTTTTCTATTTTTTCGGCATTCGTATTTTTAAGACTTGGGGAGCTACTTCAAAAATGGCTGGTAAAAATCCGGGCAATTCGCCATCGGTTTCAAAACGGATTTTCTCGTCAGCCGTGGGCTTAACAACTATTTTTTTCGCTCGCGCGCGATGAACCTCAGCAACATCTCCGTGCGTTCCGGCATAGAGCTTGTAAGAATTTGCCAGAATTTTGGGAGCGGAGATTTCACCGATCATCACCACGTCAAACAAACCGTCATCGAGTTTAGCGTCGGGAGCGATTTTCATTCCGCCGCCGAAATAACGCGCGTTTGCCACGCAAAAATTAACGACCGAAACTTCGCGCTCGCGTCCGTCGTCGAGCGAAACAAGCGCCCGCGTGTATTTCATTTCAAGCGTCGTCTGCAAAGTTGACCAAGCGAAACCGACGCGCCCCGAAAGCCCTCGCGGGAGCCACGCAAAAGGCTTATCGGCTTTGACCCGGCGGATCACCGACGTGCTGATTCCGAACGAGGAGATGCCTAGAAAATATCGCGAAAGGCTCACGCCCGCGTCATTAACGTAAGTCACGCGCCCGGCGTCAATCGTTTCGGTTTTTCCGTTTTTTAAATCGGCTGCGGCTTGCGCCAGGTTGGTCGAGATTTTTAAAGTGCGTCGAAAATCGCCGCCCGTGCCCGAAGGCAAAATGCCAAGCTCGGCGGGCGCGCCAGATTCCAAAATTCCGTTAGCGACTTCGTTGATTGTCCCGTCGCCGCCGCAGGCGACAATCAGCTTGCGTCCCGCCCGTGCCGCTTCGAGCGCGATTTGTTTGCCGTGTCCCGGCGCGCGGGTAAACTCGACCGCAAACGCGCCGGAGCGCCGGTTAAGCTCGACGGCTGTTCGCGCCCAAATTCGGGCTGTGTCGCCGCCCGCACTGGTCGGGTTGACGATGATTAAAGGCAAACTCGTGTCCGTTTTATCTGAAGAAAAGCTGCCGGTTGCGTCTGACAAAATTTTCGATGTCCTTAATTCGTTTAAAATCCGCGAGCTTATAATTGGCGTTCTCGCTGGTCGTAAAATCTTCGCCCGTGTTCACATAAACCATATTCTCGCTGTAGGGCGCACTTTTGGCGCTGCACATCCCTGCAACAATGATGTCTTTTAAATCATCTTGATTCAAATCAACAAACGACACGGCTTCTATCCAGCAACCAGTCGTCACGCCGTTAAATTGATTGGGAAACTCAAAAACCTGCTTGCCGTTTAGGTAAGCATAGAATTCCGAATTGAGCGGCGGATTCGTATATTCAGGATCGTGAAAGGTGATAAAACAAGCGTCGCGGAAAGGCGCAAAATCCATCACAAAAGTCTGTTTTGCGTCCGGCACTTTGTCGCCGCGCCTCGCTTCCAAGCAACCCTTTTTGACTTGCACGTTGATTGTTTCTCCGCCGCGCGGATTGACTGATTGTTTCACAACTTCCACGTTTTGATTTTCAGTTGTCGCAGGAAATTGAACATCGCTATTTCTTCGCTGAACCGCGTTTTCGTTCGCCGCCGAATCAGATTTTGTACTTTCGCGCCGTTCAAAATTCATTGAGCAAGCCGCCGAAAAAACCAGCAAAAACAAAACGACCAACCCGTTTTTCATACTCGTTTTGTTTAGCCTTTTTTTAGCCTTGAGTCAATACCGCTTTAAAATTGAAAGCATTTTCTCTAATTAATTTTCTACCCGGAAGATCTTAATTTAATAAAAACTGTTCATTTCCAGTTACTAAAAGTTCCATTTTTTCGCGTTATTAGTACGAACAATATTTTGCGCGAGGAAAACCTTTTTATCGCGCGAAATTGTTTAATTCATAAAAGGAGCAATCATAATGAGCGATACTGAAGATATTGGAATCTGGGGACGATTGAAAATATGGACGACGACCTGCGCAACAGCAGCCGAAGTCCAAAATATAAAGGATTCGCTTGATCAAGCCGAGACAGCCTTGCAAGCGCCGCATATGATTTCAGTGGTCAGCAAATCAAGAGTTGATGTCGGCAAAGTTATCGAAGGCATAGGCGCAGTCAGGGAAACAATCGAAACCATCGAAAACATCTGTCTCGATTTGAGGGCAATTAACGAAATCCACGCCGCAATGAAAATCCTGAATGACGAAGCCTTGATGAAAACAAATAAAGCAAAAGCTGCGGAAGGGTTTAGCGATCTTTTCAGCGGTGTCGGACGGCTCGCCCGGCATTTGCCTTCACCGGCAAAGGAATGGGGAGAATTCATCGAAAAATGCGGAGTTCTTTTTGTTAATATTCAGCGAGCCAACGACCCGGCAACCGGTGAGAGATGGCGGCAACTACGCCAAATGCAAGGAATGGAAAGCCTTTATAGATAGTGAAAGCGACAGGCTACCGAGTTAACTGTTGGCAAATTTAGCCCTATCCTGTTCCGCTAAATCGCCGATTTTCTGCATTAGAAAGTCGGCGATTTCTTTATGCGTTCGCAAACGATCCGTTTTGGCGTAAAACTCGGATAAATCCAGCGGCTCGCCAAACCAAATGCGGATTTTCTCACCGCCGAACCAATTTCCTAAAATTTGACGAGACAAGTCGTTTCCAAGTCCCGTGATAAAAACGGGGACAACTTGCGGGCGCGCCGCCATTATCACTTTGCCGATACCTGGCTGCGCCGGCAAAAACTCGTATGGCGTCGTTGCGTCTTTGTTGCGTTTGCCTTCGGGGTGAAAACCGATAATGTGTCCGCGCCCGGTTGAGGCTAAATCTATCAGTTTTCGCAAAGAGAATTTATCAAACTCTCGTTTTTCGGCTTCCTTTTCCTCGCGGAAAAACGGCGGGTACATCGAAAACCAGCCCATCACGAAATTAACGAACCAGCCTACTGGCGAAGTGTAAAAAAACTTGGCGCGCACGGGAAAAAACAGAGTCATCGGTCTTCTGGTTCGCCGAAAAAGCACCGAAGAAACCGTGTACATATCGAAAAACGAGCGGTGATTGGCGACTAACAAAACAGGCTTTTCCACATCGGCTTTCTCGAAATTTTCCAGCCCGTAAACGTTCATCAAATTGTAAGTCGCCAGATAAATCCACAGAGAACCGATGTGACGCTGGAGAAACGTCATCAAACGTTTCCACGTACCATGATTCATCTTTTCGGTGAGCCAAAAACCCAAGCGCTCCTTCCGGTTTAAAACGGCAAGCTCCGCTTCGGTCGGCGTCAAAGCCAACTCTTTGTTTTCGGCTCTCGATATTGAAACTTCGGTTTCCATTTTTATAATTCAACTACTATCGGCGGATTTGTCGGCAAATAGTCTTCGTCGCAGCTTGAAGCGTTGATGAATCGAACGCCGAACTTTTCTGCCGTGCCATAGCCACAATGAATATGACCGAAAGCATGAATTTTCAATCTGCCAAATGCGGCGATTTCGCCAACTCGTTTTATCAATTCCTCACAGCCGGTATTTTCAACCCAATCCCCGCGGGAAACGGCATCTAAAATCCCGTTCGGCGGACCATGCGTGATTAAAACGTCAATGTCATAGGGAATTAGTTTCCATTTTTCCGCCATTTCGCTGCCGCGGTTTAGATTAAAAGCCCAATCAAAAAAACGTGGCTGCCAGGGCGAAGCGTAAATTCTCAAGCCTTCGATTTCAACTGTCGAATCCTGCAAATAAATGATATTTGCTGCCAACAAACTTCGCGCGTATTTCGGACGTTTTTCAAAAAGCCAGTCGTGATTCCCGGGGACAAAAATTTTATGCTTGTGGGGCAAATCAGAAAACCATTGGTTGAAAGCAACAATTTCATCAACCTGTCCACGATTTGTCGCATCTCCAGCGTGAATCAGAATGTCACCCTCAGGGACGATGATTTGTTCATTACAGTTGTGTGTGTCACTCAAAAAAACGATTCGTGGCATTTTTCAGAAATACTCTCGACAAATTGCAACCGGCAAGGCATTACGCAAGTCTAAAAGTTCTTTGATAACATTAAAAACGGTGAAATAAAAGTTCGCTGTTTTTAAATTCAATTTGAAATGTCTCGTTTACTGGAAGTTAAAAATTTAGAAACTCATTTTCCGACTCGCGCCGGAACGGTTAAAGCCGTCAATGATGTCAGCTTTCATCTTGAAGCGGGCGAATTGCTAGGGCTCGTCGGCGAATCCGGCTGCGGAAAATCAATCACGGCGCTTTCGATTATGCGTTTGATCGCGTCGCCCGGAAAAATTGTCGGCGGCGAAATTTGGTTTCGCGGAGCGAATTACGAAAAGGCAGAAAATCTTTTAACTATCGGCGACGAGCGAATGCGCGCAATTCGCGGCGACGACATTTCGATGATTTTCCAAGACCCGATGACTTCGCTCAATCCGGTTTACACCGTAGGAGAACAGATTGCCGAAGCTCTGCGGCTGCATCGCGGTTTGACGCGCAAACAGGCTTACGAAGCGGCGATTGAAGCGATGCGCGAGGTTGCGATTCCCGATCCCGGGCGGCGCGTTGACGATTACCCGCACCAGCTTTCCGGCGGAATGCGCCAGCGCGTGATGATTGCGATGGCTCTGGCTTGCGACCCGGAACTTTTAATCGCCGATGAACCGACGACCGCACTCGATGTGACAATTCAGGCGCAGATTCTGGAACTGATTGATAATTTGCGAAAAACACGCAAGCTTGCCGTATTGTTGATTACACACGATTTGGGCGTTGTCGCCGAAGTCGCCGACCGCGTGTGCGTGATGTACACCGGAAGAATTGTCGAAGAATCCGGCGTTGACGAAATTTTTGAGCTTCCGAAACATCCATACACGCAAGGTCTTTTACGAAGCGTTCCGAAACTCACAATGGAAGGCGTGACGCGCAATAATCGTCTGGAAACAATCGAAGGAATTGTGCCTTCGCCGACGAATCTGCCGCCGGGTTGCCATTTTGCGCCGCGCTGCCCGCACGTTCACGAACGTTGCACTCATGATCCGATGCCGCTCTATAATGTCGAGAATCGTGCCGCGGTTCGCTGTGTTTTGTACGAAAATCCGGATGTGAGTAAAAATTAAACCGTGAATAACGCAACTGCAACAAAAACAGAAAAGAAAGAACTCGTACAGGTTCGCAATCTCGTCAAACATTTTCCGATTGAAGGCAGCGATGATGTCGTTAAAGCCGTTGACGGCGTTTCGTTTGATATTTTGGCGGGCGAAACTTTAGGGCTTGTCGGCGAATCGGGTTGCGGGAAATCAACTGTGGGGCGCAATATTCTGCGGCTACAGGAACCGACCGCCGGAGAAGTTTTGTTTGAAGGCGAAAATATTTTAAAAGCCGGCAAAAACGAGCTGCAAAAACTGCGGCGCGAGATGCAGATTATTTTTCAAGACCCGTATGCGAGCCTTAATCCGCGTCTCAATATTCTTTCCATTGTTTCCGAACCATTAAAGATTCACGGCATCAGGGATAAAAGCGAACAAAAGGCGCGTGTCGCCGAGCTTTTGGAAAAAGTCGGTTTAAATCCCGATTATATGTATCGCTACCCGCACGAATTTTCCGGCGGGCAGCGTCAGCGCCTGGGAATCGCTCGCGCTCTGGCTTTGAATCCGAAACTAATTGTGTGCGACGAGCCTGTTTCGGCTCTGGACGTTTCGGTGCAGGCGCAGGTCGTTAACCTTCTCCAAGATTTGCAAGCCGAATTCGGTCTGACTTATCTTTTTATCTCACACGGACTTGCGGTCGTCGAGCATATTTCGCAACGCGTCGCGGTGATGTATTTGGGGAAAATCGTTGAAATCGCGCCCGCCGCAGGGCTTTACGCCAATCCGTTGATGCCTTACACGCAGGCGCTGCTGTCGGCAATTCCGGTTCCCGATCCGAAAATAAAACGCGAGCGGATTATTTTAAAAGGCGATGTGCCGACGCCGATTAATCCGCCTTCGGGCTGTCGTTTCCGAACACGCTGCCCATTTGCGATCAAAGAGTGCGCGGAAATCGAACCGGAATTAAAAGAAATCACGCCGAATCATTTTGCCGCCTGCATTCGCATTCCGGGTTACGGCGTTGATGTTCCCAGCTACGAAAAGCCGGTTCTAACAGCTGACGCTATTCCGCAATAAAGGTTTTTTGCAGGAAATCGTGCCGCAAAAAACGCACGTCAACATCAACCGGCGTGAGCGCGAACTTTTCCGCCAATGAGGTGCGGAGACGATTCTCGGCTTGCTGATTTAATTTGGTAACGAGTGCGAGAAGCAAACGGACGCGCATTGCCGGAACTTTTTGACGAACGCGGCGCGCGGCATACTCGACTTTATCAAGCAGTGCATCAACTTTTTCCTGAGGCAAGTCCGGCACGACCAAAAACGCGACTTCGACGCAAAAAACTCGTCCGTCTTTGATTGTCACGCCGTCAAAAGGTACGCCTTCCAAAACTATGTGGCGGAAAAGCGGCATTTGATTTTCCGCTTCGACCTGCCGCAAAGCCAAATCTTCGAACGAAACGTAAAGCTGGTGAATATTTTCGCCTTCCGACGTTTCCTGTTTGATGCGGGCGACTTCGAGATTTAATTTGCGGCGTTGCTGTTCCGGCGTCATCGTCGTCCACGAAAAGTCTTCTTCGCTGGCGACGAGCGCTAGCTTTTGATAATGCCGCAAAATCAGCCAAACCGAAGAGCCGAGTCCTGCAATCGGAAAAAGAATCAGAAAAACTGTCAGCAACCAACGCTGCATTGGCGTCAAACCTGCTCCGGCAAAGGCGAGAGCCAGAGCCGCCGAGACACAAACCACCGCCACTAGGAAAACAACTGCGGCAATGTGAATTTTTGCGTTTTGGTTTAAAGTTGAAGCCTGCGATTTTGACTGGTTCGCCATTGATTCCGAAAAAGGAATTAGTTCCTTTTTCCCGTTTTAAATGCTGACCGTAAAATACACGCGCACAAACGAAAAAATCAAGCGATCATCGTTTGTGCGCGTGCGTTGCGGGTGCAAATTGTTTGTTTATCTCGCGCGGTTCATCAGGTTTTGATATTCGCCGCCTTCGACCCATTTGAGGATTTCAGAAACGCGCCAAACCGGAAACGGATGCGTCATTCCTGACGAAATGATGTCAGCCCAGAAACGGTCAAGCTGTTTTTTGTCATAATTGGCTTGAAACTCTCGGGCTTGTTCGAGAAACAGCTCGTAATCAACTTTCGAAGCAAAAGTTCCGCCGCACAATTTCATCATCGTGCGCCCGATGACGTGCGCATCCTGCGTGACGAGCAAAGCCGCACGGTCGCAGGACAATTCCGCTCTGCGCGCCCAAGCCAGCAAAGCTCCGCGCATTGAAGCTGTAATCAGCTCTTTGACGATTCCAACTACGGGAGTCGCGCCTAAAGCCGCGGTTGCGAGCGCTTCGATAAGACGGGCAGCCGTTAAATAAAGAACGTGCTCGGCGTGAATATGCCCGACTTCGTGCGCGACGACCGCTAAAACTTCTTCGTCAGTCAATCTTTCAATCAAAGACGAGTGCAAAACGATAACCGGTTTTTCGACGCCGCCCGTAAAAGCGTTGACAATAGGATTTTGCTGCACGTAAAGTTCCGGCATATCAACGCCGAGAGTGGTGCAGGCGATTTGCAATTTGGCATAAAGATCGGGGCATTGAAGCGGAGTGACTTTGACAGCCGAAGCCATAAACATGACTCTGATAGCCGATTCACCCGTGACGGCGAGCAATTTTTTTAAAGCCGAATCAATGCCGGGAATCGCCCGCAGAGCAGCAAGAGCGCGGCTGTCTTCCGGGTGAATATAATCGTGTTTGTTTAAATCCGCGAATTTTTTGTGCGGCGCGTCTGAAAGCGGTAAACGGCATTTTCCGCAAACCGCGTTTCCAGAACCGTTTTTAACTTGATTGCGCTGACCGCAATAACGACAACGAATTGAATTTGGAACTACTGCTTCAACCATAGTTTTGAGTTTAAATCACAGAGTTAAACGAGTCTAGCGAGCTATTTGTTTTCCGATTTTTTAACGCTTAATCTATTCGCGGCGAACTGCAACAATTTCGAGATATTTCACCTTTACTTTTGTCATGCCGTCAGCGGCAAGGTGCGTTACTTTTGGGATTAAGAAATTACCGAGGGTAGGTCTGTATGTTTCATCAGACGGTAAAACCTTTGCACTCATCTGAGGCGGCTGACTCGATGATGCTGTTTTGCTAAAAGGCTTCTTTTTCCCGCTTGCATGCACAAGTCAGCCCCGACGCTTTATGAGTTGAGAATGACTTAATTGTTCGATTTCAAATAAATTGTGTTGCATAAAATCGCACCGATTGTAAAAATTCAAACGTGATTTATTTACTTTATTTACTTTCCGCAATCGTAATTGTTCTAGGCATTTTGAGCTTGCGCGGCGGTTTTCGTTATCTCGATTACTTCAGGAGAGAATTGGCAAAGCCGAAAACCGATTTCACACCGTTTGTGAGCATTATCGCGCCCTGCCGCGGTTGGGATGAAAATCTAAAAGACAATCTGCGCACTCTTTACCGGCAGAATTATCCGGCTTACGAAATTATTTTCGTTGTTGACGACGCCGAAGACCCGGCGGTTCCCATAATTGAAAAGGCTTGGAAAGGCGTTGCAACTGAAGCGGTTTCAAAATTAGTCGTCGCCAGCAAAGCGACCGAAAGCGGGCAGAAAGTTCATAATTTGCGGCACGCCGTGCGAGATGCAGCGGATAAAAGCGAGATTTTTGTTTTTGTTGATTCGGACGCTCGCGTTGGGAGAAACTGGCTGCGAAATCTGGTTGCACCACTTGCCGATAAACAAGTTGGCGCGTCAACCGGCTATCGCTGGTTCGTTTCAAAAAAGCGGAATTTCGGCTCGGAAATGCAGTCGGTCTGGAATGCTTCGATTGCGTCGGCTCTCGGCGAAAACACCAAAAACAACTTTTGCTGGGGCGGCTCAATGGCAATCCGGCGCCCGACGTTTGAACGATTAAAAATAGACGAACGCTGGCGCCGGGCGCTCTCGGACGATTTTACGGTAATGAACGTGATGCGCGAAAACGAGCTGCAAATTCGTTTTGTTCCGCAATGCCTGGTCGTTTCGTTTGAAGATTGCAGCTTCCGAGAAATGCTCGAATTTACTACCAGACAGATGAAAATCACCCGCGTTTACGCCGGGCATTTCTGGCTCGCCTCACTTTTCAGCAGCTTGCTTTTTACCTTAGTTTTTTACGGACTTTTGATTTTGACTGTTTGGAACACTGCCACAGGCGAATCGTTTTGGCTGCCGCTCTTGCTTTTTCTAGTGATTTTCGCGCTTGGCGCTGTTAAAGCTTGGGTCAGGCTCGAAGCCGTCAAATTAATTTTAAAAGATTACGGCAGAGAGCTGAAGGAAAGCTCCTGGGCGCAGATTTACCTGTTCCCGCTGACGCCGCCCGTTTATCTCTACAATGCGGTCTGTGCCGCCGTTTCGAGAAAAATCGCCTGGCGCGGAATCGTTTACGAAATGAAATCACCGACCGAAACTCTCGTTATATCGTCCACAAATCCGCCGCAGGAACCGGCAAAAGCCGAATGAATTAATCAGAATAGCAAATGTCCGATGCTTGACTTTCTCTGTTAGAAGAGTCGGGCGTCCGGCATTTGCTATTCTGATTAATTTTAAGAAACCAGATTTTGAGAGCTTTGCTTATCGGTTATTTGATTCAATGGAAAACCGATTTTTGGCGCTTGCTGACGCAAATTTTGCAGCGCAGCGCGGACTGTTGCCGAGAGCAAGACTTTGTTTGTCAAAATGTTTTCGTAAATCCGGCTGATTCTTTCCGCCGCCTGCTGCCAGGCTTGATCGTCTTTGGGCGACGGGATGACAAAGATTTTTTCCGGAGCCGCGTCGTACAAAAATTTCAAATGTTTTTCTTCCTGCGCAGATTCGGCAAAAATCGCATTAGCTTCATGGACAATGCGGTCTTCGATCTCCCAACGAACAATCGGAAAATCGTCCGTCTTTAACGCGCGCCCAAGTCCGTGAAACGAAACGACAAACGGCGTCTCGGTCGCGCGGTGAAGATTGAGCGCCGTCAATCCCGACAAAAAGAAATTGGCGTGAATCAGATCGTAATCTTTTTGTTTGAAATGCCGTAAAACAAACGACGTAAATTGCGGCATCAAGCGGAGCAAATCCGGCTTTTCAACCTCGCTCGCTGGTCCCGCCGGAATGTGGATGACGCGCATATTTTCCGCCGGGTAAACAATATCCGGCTGGTGCGGCGAATCGCGACGGGTGAAAACGTCAACGTCATAGCCCGCAACGGCAAGATTTTCGGCTAATTTGGCGACATAAAAGCATTGCTCGTCGCCGATTTTTAGTGGAGATGCGCAGTCGCTGATAATTGCAATTTGCCGTTTCATCGCTTTTAACCGCCTTTCCAATTGAGTGGAAATTAACTTCGGGTTTCAAGACAGCTTCTGAAAAACTGCTTTGCGGGAGATTATAAAAATCCGAAGTTACAAAAATCTTTCCTGTTATTATTTTCAAAATAATTATGTTGTCTGTACGTTCTCGTACCTGCCGAAAAGTAAAAGAGTCCGAAAAATTTCGGACTCTTTTACAGTTTAATAATTTAAATACTTTCAATTCTCAACCACAAGGTCGTTTTTAACGCCAGTGATTCCGTTGACGGAGTTAGCCTGAACTGCGGCTAAATTTTTATCCGTTTCCGACTCTACTACGCCTTTTAAAGTAACGCTACCGTTTTTGACGATGATGTGAATCGGATTGAGCGAACCATTTGCATATCGCGCCAATTCGCCGGAATAAACTGCGCGATAAAGTTCATGCCGCAGACGCTGGTCATCCAGCAGTGCGGGCAAAACTTCGATGTCGTTGCGAACCGAAGCGACCGTTTCGATTTGTCTAACGGCTTGCTCGGCGTCCGTCTTTAATTTATCGCTCGTAGACATTCCGCGCAGCACAACCGAATTATCGGGCAGAATCTGAAATTCAAGACTATCGAAAACTCCGTAAGATGGAAGCATCAACAGCTCCGCGCGGATTTCTCTTGCCAGCCGTTCGCGGGCACGAACGCCCTCGCTTTCTTCGGCGGAGCTAGAGCGGCGCGGCGTTCGCACGACGTAATAAACATCGCTTTCGATTGGCAAATTTGATGAGCTGGGCGCTGTAGTTCCGACGGTTCGCCCACGCTGCGTTTCAACAGTTGCGTCAGTGCCACGACGAGTTGAAAAGCGATTCAAAATTTGCGGAAAATCTCTCACTTCATCGTGAATCGGAATCTGTGAATCGCTGAGCAGGATTTCTTTCGACGTTTTCCCGTAAAGCGCGCGGTTTTTGTCGTTGTCGGGCGAGAGAACCCCGCCTTTGAAAGCTGCGCCGACAAATGCGCCTTTGGTGCGCGAGTACGATAAAATTCCGGCGTCGAGCGTCGCATTGGTAGTTGCTGCGGCTTTTCTGCCTAGGGGACCGGCTGCGACTCCGACTTCGCCGCCGAATTCGAATTTATCTTCGAGCCAGCCTTTTAAGCCGCCGTCATTCATAATCAATAAAATAACATCGGTTTTCTCCGCCCCGATTTGAAGCCCTATGCTCCCGCCTCCGATTTTAAAAAACGCGGGCGCGCTCCAACCTGCTGCCGTACGGCGCGAAATCAAGCCTTCGCCGCCGCTTCCGCCGACGATAAAAGCCGCGCCCAAAACACCGGGGAAAACTGCCACGGCTTCGGCGCGTTCGAGCAATTCGCGCGGGATTGATTTGTCGGGTTTTTCCATAATATCGCGGAAAACCTTGGCGGCTTGGGCGGCGCGTTTTCCGGCGTCACGGATTTCTTTCTCATCCTTTTTCTGGGCAAAAGCTGTCAGGGAGAAACAGAAAACGATAGCCAGAGCAATGAATAGTTTTAAATTATTTTTCATCAAGCGTTGAACCTCCAAACTTTAATAATAAAAAACGGGACGAAAAACAAATCTCGTCCCGTTTAAAATTTTCATTTAAAAAGCGAATTAACTGTGTCCGACTTCGAGCGAGCGTGGCTGTTCGTTTTCAAGATTCCGGTAATTGGATTCATTTCCATTTCTCGCCCGATTCGGTTTATTAGCTACCAACGCCGCAAGAGCAGCCGCGCCGCCGATTACAATCGCGCTCGTTACAAGCGGATTTAATTTTGCTCGCTGATACAGACTTTCTTCAAAAACGATTCCGTCGTAATTGCCGCGCTCGCGTAAATCGGAATGAGTTTCGTAAAGACTGTCGGGGCGGTCGCCCGTATCGGGAGAAGCCTTTTGCTGCGTTGCGGCAGCCGACCATTCCATCGCTTTGTCGGTCAAACGCGGCGCAAGGTTGCCCATCAGCGAAATCATTTTTCCGCCTTCGCCGACCGTAAAATCCCGAACCACGTTTTGCGAACAGAACAGAATCGCTTCGGCAACCAATTCAGGTGCATAAACCGGCGGCGGAACATTCGGTTCATTTGGCATAAAGTTACGGGCGTGCTCAGTATAAGGCGTGTTGATAGCGCTCGGTTTTATCAAAGTTACCGAAATCGGATAATTTTCCGATTCAAGCTCCATTCGAAATGCGTCGGTAAAACCTTTGACGGCATGTTTCGACGCACAATAAACGCCTTGAATAGGAATCGCCCTGTCTGACAAGACGCTCCCGACGTTGATTAAAGCGCCGCCACGTTTTTTTAAATGTTCAGCCGCAACTAACGATCCGTTAACTACGCCCCAAAAATTGGTTTCGAACAACCGCCGCATATCTTCGGTTGGAGTTTCCAGAATTTTGCCGTAAATCGAAACTCCGGCGTTGTTAACCCAAGTGTCAAAACCACCGAATGCTTCAACGGCGGCTTCTGCTGCGCGCTGCAAAGCGTCTTTATCGGCAACGTCGGCGGCAAAATAAATTACTTCTGTGTTTTTGGAGTTAAGCTCGTCAGCCAGTTGACGTAAAGCTTCTTCATTGCGGGCGATTAAAACTAATCTGGCGCCTTTTCTTGCAGCAGCGCGCGCCGTCGTCAAACCAATTCCGCTGGTCGCCCCGGTAATAACAATTGTTTGCTGAGAAACCTTTTTTAATTTCATAGCTTTCAAAACGAAAAAGCGGCAGAAAACTGAAAACCTTCAGAAACTTGCGTTCGCCGATTTTCAATATTCTGCCGTTGAGTAACAGTCGCTTTATTTGTTTTTGCTAACTACTGCCGAATGTGTTTCAACCGGTGCCGGATTTTGTGTTTTATCGCTCAAATGTCCGGCAGCGAATAGAATTGTGAAGACACCTGCCAGTAATAACATCACAACGACCGCCAACACCCCGCGCATTTCTTGCGCTTGTGCCTCCTGTGTTGTTCGCGTCACGATGTTTCACCTCCCTCAAAATCAATCAAAAATCAAGCTAACGGCTTGGGGTATCTATTTTCACGTCAATTTTCTCAGGGACGCTGCTACGACCTCCCAATGCGCCGCCAAAGTACAAGGCTCCGACGACAATCAAAACAATCAAAAGCGTCACGACAGCCCACATTGCGCTGCCAGCTCCGCTTCCGCCATCTCCGTCCGCCATAATTTTCAATCTCCTTTTTTTAAATTAAAATTGAACGCCCATCAAAAATTTTCCGTTCGACAATTTGCTGGCAAGCAATATGCCAAAATAACAAGACGCAGTAAACATTACATTTAAGCGAAATATAAAAACTTAATAAGCGGTTTTGAGTCTTTTTAATAGACAGCGCGGCGCGCGGATTTAGTACAAGCGGCGGCTTTGATTCGTACGTTTTACAACATAAAAAGGGCGAATCGTTTTTTTCGCCCTTTTTATTATTTTGTTTTTTGCTGCGCGAGCATCTCAGAAACTTGCTGGATTAAATCAAGCGGTTCAATCGGTTTTTTGATGTGTCGCTGAAAACCGCAGGAGAGAGCTTTTAAACGGTCTTCGTTTTTGGCGTAAGCCGTCAGCGCAATTGCCGGGACGTTTCCGCCTTTTTCGGGCGAAAGCTGGCGGATTTTCCGAATCAAGCTGTAACCGTCTTCGTCGGGCATTCCAATATCCGAAATCAACAAATCCGGCGGATTTTCCTGGAACTGCTCAAAAGCTAGACTTGCCAATTTCGCCGTTCTGACAGTTGCTCCGGTTGATTCAAACAAAAATGCCAGCAGTTCCAGACTGTCTGTGTCGTCTTCGACCAGTAGCAGATTAACGCCTTCGAGCTTTTGCTGAGTTTCCGTCTTTTTCGGGGCATCGAAATTGTCGGGAGCCACCACATTGTTGATGTCATTGAGCGATTCGACGCGAGCGTTCATCAGCGGCAAAGTGAATGTAAAAACCGACCCTTTGCCTTCACCGGCGCTTTGAGCTTTAACTTGCCCGCCATGCAACTCGACTAGATGTCTCGCGATTGATAAGCCCAAGCCAAGCCCGCCGTGTTTGCGTGTAATTGAAGCGTCCTGCTGACGGAAATGCTTAAAAAGATGCGGCAAAAATTCGGGCGAAATTCCGATTCCGTTATCCGTCACGGAAACTTCAACTGCTTCACGGGTTGCGTTTAAATTCACGAACACAAAACCGTTTCGCGGCGTAAATTTGATAGCGTTTGAGAGCAAATTCCACAAAATCTGCTGAATTCTTCGCGGGTCTGCATAGACGGTCGCGTCCTCAATCTCCGAGCGAAACTCGATCGCAATATGTTTGATCGAAGCCGTCGGCTTGATTGATTCGACAGCCGTTTCGACCAACGAACGTACTTTGACCGGAAATGCTTCGAGCTTGATTTTGCCGTTGATGATGCGGGAAATGTCCAGCAAATCTTCAATCAAACGAGATTGCACGAGCGTGTTGCGCTCAATCGTTTCAAGTCCCTGCGCGATTGATTTTTCATCCAATTTGCCCGAACGAATCAATTTAGTCCAGCCTAGCATCGAAGTCAGCGGCGTTCGCAGTTCGTGCGAAATGGTTGAGAGAAACTCGTCTTTCATTCGATTGACGATTTCGTTTTCTTCCATCGCGGTTTTTAATTCGTCAAGCGCCTTTTGCCGTTCCTGTTCGGCTTTTTTTCGTTTTGTGATATTCAGATGCGAAACGACCGCGCCGGAAGTGCCGGAGAGCGGCGTGACGTGCAGCAAAAACCAGCGTTCTTCTCCCGTTGGACAATGACATGGATATTCGACCGTGAAATAATCTTTTTGTTTGTTTAAAACCGCGCGAATGCCTTCATCAACCTCCTGCGCAAGCTCACCGCCGTCAGAGCGACAGGCTGCAAAATAATTTGCGCCGACATCAAGCTTATCTTTATCTTTTCCGTCATTGTTTCCGGCAAAACGTTTCCAGGCATCATTAGTAGCGATAATTTGACCTTTTTGGTCAATGATAGCGATATGTTCGAGCATCGAATCAATGACGGCTTGATAAAAATCGCTGCTTTCTGCCGAAACTTGCTTTTCTTCGCGCTGCATTCCCCAAATTTGAGTCAAACGCCGATTCTCAACCACTCCGAAAACGTCTGTTGAAAAATGCCGCTCGTTTCCCGCAGACTCACGCCGCGCGCTTTTCACATTTTCCAGCCGATAACCCGCTTGAACGAAATCGCGCAAAAACATCTGCGCGTCGGTAAATAAGTTAACTGGAAAACTGTCGCCGAAATGACGAATCATTTCAATTGACGAATCGCTGCCGAATGAGCGCGCCAATGCGTCATTACATTCGGCGAGAAATCCAAAACGAGATATCTGCTCGATTTGTTCTTTCTGGCTAAGCAGCGTAGAAACCGGGTGTTTTAGTTCAATGCGCCAGATTGGAACCGGATTTTGCGTGATAAACGCGGAACAAGATTCATCCTTTTCCACCGAATAAGCGTTTTTTGACGCCTGCTCGTGGTTGTGAGTTGAAATATGATTCGAACCTTTAAATTGCCAACTATTATTCCTTGACTGCTCCGTATAAACCGACATAAAAACAAATATGAATCCACTATATAAATAATAAAGTATCAATTGATCTTTTCGCTTGACAAAACGAAAAGATTTTCAAAACAAACAATCGCCGTGCCAAACAGCGGCGGAGATTTTGTAACATTATGAAAATAATAATTTAAGTGATTATTGAGTTAGATTTTGTACACAACCGTACGGAAATTCGGTCTGTAATTTGACAAGTTCTAAGAGAAAAGTGAGAACTCTCCCGACGGATTAAATGTGCCGAAAGCATACGGCTTTCTTTTCGGGCGCTTTTTAACCCGGAAAAGTCTGTATCGTCTCAATACAAAAAATATTTTCGTTGGATTCTGACAATTTCCTGCCGAATGAAACTCTGCCTTTATCAAAATTGAACAAAAAAACCTAAAAACGCTCGATAATAATTAATTGGCATAATGATTGCTCGAAGCACAGTAGCTAAATTTATTTATAATTCTACTTCAAGGATGGGCTTCAAAAATGGCAATTAATGCAGTACCACTTAACCGAACAAGCTCAATTGCGCAAAAGAATTGGCAGTTACCGGCGGACGGAAAGAACAATTTGACGAATCGCGTGGGCTTGAAACCGGCTTACCCCGTTCCCTTTGTTCCTGCTAAAGAAAAAGCTGAACAACAGCCTGGAAACGAGCTTTTGCTGAGCCTTCCGGTTGATGTTTTTCTTAAACTTCAACCCGCAATGCAGAAAGTTGTTTTCGAGCGCGGACAAACAATCTACGATATTGGCGACACCTTCGATTTCGTTTATTTTCCGATTGATCTTGTTGCCTCGCGTCTTTGTTTGATGGAAGACGGTGCGATGATTGAAGTCGGAGTAGTCGGGCGCGAAGGTCTTGTCGGAATTTCTTCGATGATGGGCGCGGCGACAGCAAACTGTCTGACAATTGCCGAAACAGGCGGAACCGCAATTCGAGTTAGAACCAAGCTTTTACGTGATATTTTCCGACAAAACCAAAAACTACAGCGGATTTTGCTCAATTATTACAGCGATTTTCTCACGCAGGTTTCGCAACGCGCCGCTTGCCGCTGCCGCCACACTGTTGCGCAGCAGCTTTGCACCTGGCTGCTGCTCGTTCACGACCGTGCCAGCAGCAACGATTTAGCTTTAACGCAGGAAACAATCGCTAATCGTCTGGGCGCGCGCCGAGCCAGCGTGACCGTTGCTCTGAACGAATTGGAAAAAAACGGCTGCGTTCAATCGCGACGCGGGCATATCATCATTTCCAACCGCCGTGGTCTGGAAAACTGCGCTTGCGAGTGTTATGACATTTTGAGAAGCAATTTTCACTTTGATTTAAAAGCCGCCCGCGTTCAATAGAAAGGGGCGCAAAAGTTATTAGGCTGGAGTCGAGAGTCTAGATTCTGGAGTCCGATTTTTATTTCGACTCCAGAATCTAGACTCTCCCATTTATGCAGACCAGAACCGTTCAAACTTTTCCGTTTGGCAATCATTTGATTGACGCTTTGCCACAGTCTGAAAGAGACAGTCTGCTTGCTCACGCCAAACCCGTCGTTTTGGAAGCTGAACAGCCGCTTTATGAAGTAGAGGATGCAATTGGCTCGATATATTTTCCGCTCGATGCTGTCGTTTCTTATTGCAGCTTAATGGAAGACGGATCGAGCGCCGAAGTTTGTTTGACGGGACGCGAAGGAGTTATCGGAATCCAAGCGATTTTCGGCGAGCAGATCGCGCGCAACTGCACTACCGTTCTGACTGCCGGCGAAGCTCTCAAAACGGAAACTGCCGTGATGCGCGATTTTGCCGCGACAAATGATCAGTTGCGCTCTCTTTTGCTCGGTTTTTACGGCAAACTGATGCGCCAAGTCTCGCAACGCGCCGTTTGCAACGGGCGGCACAGCTTGCAGCAGCGTTTTTGCTTCTGGCTGCTGCTCGTCCACGAACTTGCCGGAAACGACGAAATCCCGCTGACGCACGAAACAATTGCCAGAAAGCTCGGCGCGCGGCGCGCCGGAGTGACAAATGTCGCCGGTGCGATGCAGGAAAAGGGCGCGATTTCTTACGCTCGCGGAACCGTTCGCATTCACAATCGTAAACTCCTCGAAGCCGAAGCCTGCGAATGCTTTCAAGCTTTAAAAATCTGATTGTTTGCGTCGTTCGTTGCAAATTGCCTATAACGGTTGTGATATTTTATTAAAAAAGCTTTTTAAGCAAGAAAAACAAGGAACGAGCAAACATTAACTATTTTATTTTTTCCTCGACTGGCTTTTAATGTTAGCGATTAAATCGGCGAAATTAACAGGCTTTCGCTGGTACTGATTAAAGCCGGCTGCGAGGATTCGCTCGCGATCTTCGGCGGAAGCGTAAGCAGTCAGCGCAATTGCCGGAATTTGCTGTAGACGCTTGTTTTTTGATTGCCGAATTTTGCCGACAAACTCAATTCCATTCATTTCCGGCATTCCGATATCGCTGACTAAAACGTCGGGAATGCTTTTTTCGAGGATTTTCAGCGCCTCGACTGCTGACGAAGATGTTTGAACCTGAGCTCCGTGCGAGGAAAGCATTGTTCTCAACATATCCAGCGCATCAGTGTCGTCGTCAACAACCAGCAAATTCAAATTTCCCAAATCCGGTTCTTTTTCTTCAGCCGCAAATGATTTCTCAGTTTCGGTTACTTCGGTGCGGCTCTGTAACGGCAGGAGAATTGTAAAGGTTGCGCCTTTTCCGACACCTGCGCTTTCGGCGGAAACTTCGCCGCCGTGCATTTCGACCAGATGTTTGACGATTGCCAAGCCCAAGCCCAAACCGCCGTGCTTGCGTTTCGAAGAGCTGTCCGCCTGACGAAAACGATCGAAAACGTATGGCAAAAACTCCGGCTCGATGCCGACGCCAGTATCAATTACTTTTAATTCGGCGGCGGTTTCGTTGCAATCGAGCTTTACCGTGATTTTTCCGCCTGATGGAGTAAATTTGATAGCGTTTGTCAGCAGGTTGTTGACGACTTGCTGAAGGCGTTCTGCGTCGCCCTGCAAAATGCAGGCTTCGGAATTGAATTGGGTCGTCAGTTCGACGCCTTTGGTTTCGGCGGTCGGCTGCGCGACTTCAGTCACGGATTTAATCAGCGGCAGAAGATCGAGTTGGCGATTTTCGAGCCGGATTTTGCCCGAAATGATTCGGGAAATGTCCAAAATATCTTCAATCAATTTGGTCTGCAAATTGATGTTGCGTTCGATAACTTCGACAGCGCGCCGCGTTTTTTCCTCATCGAGTTGTCCGGTGCTGAGCATTCGCACCCAGCCGAACATCGAATTAAGCGGCGTTCTGAGTTCGTGCGAGAGAACTGCGAGAAATTCGTCTTTCGAGCGATTGGCAATTTCGGCTTCGCGCCGAGCGTTTGCTTCGATTTCGAGCAGTCGTACATTTTCAATCGCCACGGCAGCCAAATTTGAAGCCATTTCGAGGGCGACTATGTGATCCTGGTTAAATGCATCGGATTCGTAAGCCTGAACTTCCAAAGTGCCGATGATTCTGCCCATTACAACCATTGGAGCGACAAGCGAGGAATCGGGAGTAATTCCGTTTTCTTCGCCGACGAGAACGTGCGGGCGGCTTGCCATCGTTTGCCGGTAATTGCCGTTGAGGATTGTTTGCTGCTGAAAGATGGCTTGCGAATTAGGACCGCCGTTTTCAGTCAGCGGCATTGGCGGAAGATCGGAAACTTCAAGTTCGCCGCCTTCGCCCCAACCGTAAGCCGCCTTCCGCATTTTTTTGTCCGCATCGTAAAAGGAAACGAAAAACCCGACGCACGGCATCGAAGCGCGAACGAAATCCCCGATTGCCCGGTAAATCGCGGTCAAATCACGCGCTGTGCCGAGAGTCTGGGCGAGCGGAACGATCCGCGAAAGCAGCGCTTGATATTCTTCGGCAGCTTGACGCTCGGCTTTGAGAAGAGCTTCGCGGGCGCGCTTTTCCTCGGTAATGTCCTGCACTTCGATTACGGTGCCGACCGGCTCGCCGTCTTTGAAAATCGGTCGCCCCGAACAGCGCACCGGATAAAATTGCCCATCTTTGTGAACAAAAACGTCTTCATAGCCGACAACCGCCTCGTGCAGCGGAAGCGCGTTATCGAGCGGGCATTCTTCTTTCGGAAATGTTGTGCCGTCCGGTCGCGTGTGATGAATTTTGTAATGCAGAACCTCGCCGATCAGTTCTTCGGGTTTGAAGCCGGTGACGCGTTCGGTCGCGTGATTAGCAAAAGTTCCGCGCCCTTCAGCGTCCATCATCAGCAGGCAGGACTGAGTATTGTCAGTGATGGTCTGCGTCAGGTTGAGTTGAAACCTCATCTGATCTTCGATCAGCTTGCGCTCGTGAATATCAACGACCGAACCGGTGTAACCTAAAAACTCGCCGTTTTCGCTAAAACGCGGCTGCGCCGAATCAATCATCCAGCGATATTCTCCGTCGCCGCGCCGCAGTCTGTATTCGACATAAAACTCGCCGCGACTTTCGTTGGCTGACAAAAACGCTTCTTTGGCGCGGCTTTGATCGTCGGGGTGTACGGCTGAAATCCAGCCCAATCCTAGCCCGGTGCCTGGCGTTTGCTCCGTAAACTTGTACCACAACCTGTTCAAATAAGCGCAGTATCCGTCCGGATCTGTGACCCAAATCATTATGGGTAAATTGTCAGCCATTTTGCGAAAACGCTCTTCGGATTCACGCAATTTTTCTTCAGCTTGTTTTCTTTCGCTGATATCGCGGATGATGCTGAGCAGAAACCGTTCACCGCCGAGGTCTGCGCCGACCGAGCCGACTTCGACATTAAAGGTCGTTCCATCT
The DNA here is from genome assembly GCA_030863175.1 of Acidobacteriota bacterium. Taxonomy (GTDB): domain Bacteria; phylum Acidobacteriota; class Blastocatellia; order Pyrinomonadales; family Pyrinomonadaceae; genus JALZCH01. Next base: position 46,341 of record JALZCH010000018.1, read on the forward strand.
TTGCGGCGGTGAACGGTTTCAAACAAAATGCCGTTCTGATTTGCTTCTTTGAGCTGGTGTTGTAGTTCGCTCAAATGCTCCGGCGCGCGCAAATCCGCAATTTTCATTGTCAGCAATTCCGCCTGCGCATATCCGTAAGCATTCACAGCCGCCGCATTTGCTTCAAGGATTTCTCCCGTCGAGCGAACCATCAAAACAATGTCCCGCGCCTGTGCGGAAAGAAGCCGATAGCGTGCCAGCACTTTTTCGCTTTCCTTTAACCCGGTTATGTCGCGCTGAGTTCCCCAAGCTCGAAACAGCTTTCCGTTTTCGACAATTCCGACCAGATTGTTGCTGAAATAAACGTCGCGCCCGTTCAAATCTTTTTCGTGCGACTCGGCGTCGGTCAAACGATAACCGGATTCAAGAAAAGCTCGCAGATAAGCCTCGTTTGCCGGATCGTCCGCCACAAACAAATCCGATATGCGTGCGCCGATAATTTGTTCAGCGCTGTCGAAACCATACATTCGCGCCATCGCATCGTTACATTCGGCGAGATAACCGCGCTCGTAGGCGAGCTTTAACTGCTCTTCTACCGGAAGATTTATCGGAATCGGTTCTTCCAGTTCGAAACGCCAGATTCCTTCAGAGCTTTGTTCGATAAAAGCCCGGTAACGCTCTTCCGCCGCGCGTAATTTTTCATCGGCGAGACTCTGTTCAGTGACATCACGATTGGCTTCCAAAACGAGCCGTTTGCCTTTGATTGAAATTAGCATTTGGCGACTTTCAACGGTCAAAACTCGCCCGTCTTTCGCCGTGTGACGAATTCTGCCGGTCCAACGCTCTGTTTTCTCAAGTGTTTGCCAGTAATCGTCAAAAGAAATCGGAAACTCGCTTTTTAGCAACGAATGGCTTGATTTACCCAGAGCTTCGCTGATCGAATAACCGTAAAGCTCATTACAGCCTTGGTTCCAGAAGACGATTCCAGTATCGAAATCCCAGGCAAGAATCGGCTCGAAGGAAAGCTGAAAAAGAGTGAGTTGATGGTGAAGATCATCCTGTTTTTTTTCGCCGGTATTGGAATCAGCGACCTCCAAAATCGTTTCGTCGAGCATAACCCTATTACTAAACCCCGTGACTCAAAATCCCAGCCCTAATTCATTCTCGAAATCGCAAATCCGTTTTTCCGATTTTTTTGTAATCGGGCTGAAAACGTTAATCCGATAAGTAAGAAAACGAATTTTACAAATTAACGGTTCTGCTGGAAAACACCCCGTTTAATGCGTACGGCATTACAAATATACAACAAATCAAAAGTCCTGTCGCGCAATGTGAAATTTCGTACATCGTTCGGTTTTGCTGTACTTAAATGCTTCAAAATCGTTTTTTTAAAAATAATAAAATGCCCGTAATTATTGACATTCCGGCGAAACGGCGCTTGGCACGATACTTGTAAATGACGGAGTAGAACTGTCCGAAAGATGTCAGAAAACCGTACACCTGGCGGCTATCCTTTAGCTCGTTCAGAAAGGAAGTGTGAAAATTATGCCTAATTCTGAAAATGTAGGACGAAACGATAACGCCCCATGGTGGTCGTCAGCAATTGTTTTATATATCGGTGTTGCGCTGATGATAATCGGAGCGCTGTTAATGTTTTATTTGGAAGGAACATTCCGCTTTATTCTGGGCGGAGCGCTCATTCTGCTTGGCGCGCTGAGCCCTATTGTTACGATCTTTATCTTTGGGAAAAAAGGCTGATTAACAACCTATGGAAACTGAAAACGCTGGAAAAAACAAAACCCTGCCTGATCTGATTTGCCTGTCGCATTTGCGCTGGAACTTCGTCTGGCAGCGTCCGCACCATCTTTTGAGCCGTTTTGCTCGCAACCAGAGAGTTTTCTTTGTCGAGGAACCGATTGTCACGGACGATCCGCAGCCGCGTCTTGACATTCAAAAACATGAGTCGGGCGTAACAGTTGTCGTACCGCTGGTTCCCCAGACGCGATGGGAAGCCGGTGATGGCGAACAAATTCTGCATGAGTTGTTTGACACGCTTTTTATTGACCAAAATATCGGCGAATTTTTCTTCTGGTATTACACGCCGATGGCTTTTGAATGGACCAAGCACAAAAACCCGCTCGCCATTATTTACGATTGTATGGATGAGCTTTCGGCTTTCAAGAATGCACCGCCGAATCTGCTCGACCGCGAAAAACAGATTTTTGAAGTCGCCGATTTGGTGTTCACCGGCGGGCAAAGCATTTTTGAAAACAAACGCGATAAACACGACCGCGTTTTCTGCTTTCCATCGTCAATCGAAACCGAACACTTCGCTCAGGCGCGAAGCATACGGGAAGAGCCTGAAGATCAAAAAAACATCGCACATCCGCGACTCGGCTTTATCGGTGTGATTGATGAGAGATTGGATATTGATTTGGTAGGAAAAATCGCTGGGCTTCGTCCTGATTGGCAATTCGTAATGATCGGTCCGGTCATAAAAATCAGCGAAGAAGATTTACCGCGCGCCGCAAATATTCATTATCTCGGCGGCAAACAATACTCTGAGTTGCCGAAATATCTGGCGAGCTGGGATGTGGCGCTGCTGCCTTTTGCTTTAAACGAAAGCACCAAATACATCAGCCCGACAAAAACGCCCGAATATCTCGCGGCAGGTTTGCCGGTTGTTTCAACGCCGATTAAAGACGTGGTGCGACCATACGGCGAAATGGGATTCGTTCACATCGCCAACACGCCCGAAGGTTTTGTCCAATCGTGCGAAGAAGCGATGAAGGAAGAACACGAAGAACGTCTGCGAAAGGTTGACGAGTTTCTGTCTCAAAATTCGTGGGACAAAACGCAGCGGCAGATGGCTGAGTTGGTCGAAGAAATTATAGACGCCCGGCGAATGCACGACCGCGCGGCTCATTCAGCGGCAGCCGCCGCAAATCACGATGCGACCGAGCATTTAATTGAGAAAGTGACGCCTTCGCACGGGCGAATTTCGTAAGTTCGTTATCATACGGAACTTAAAATTAAAAAATGAGATAATCATTGAAATATAAAAATTAGGGAGAAAAAGGAATGTTTGATTATTTAATTGTGGGGGCAGGTTTCGCCGGCAGTGTATTGGCGGAAAGATTGGCAAATGGCTCAGGGAAAAAAGTCCTCATTTGCGACAAACGACCGCATATCGGCGGCAATGCTTATGACCATTACAACGATGCCGGAATTCTGGTTCACAAATACGGTCCGCACATTTTTCATACTAACTCACGGGAGGTTTTCGAATATCTTTCGCGTTTTACAGAATGGCGTTCCTACCAGCACCGCGTTTTGGCTTGCGTTGACGGACAGCTTGTTCCGATTCCGATTAATCTGGACACGATTAATAAACTTTATGGACTGAATTTAACAAGCTTTGAAGTCGAACAATTTTTTGAAAGAGTTAGAGAAAAAGTTGATCAAGTAAAAACTTCGGAAGATGTCGTCGTTGGCACAGTCGGGCGCGAGTTGTACGAAAAGTTTTTCCGCAATTATACGAGAAAACAATGGGGCTTAGATCCTTCAGAGCTTGACGCTTCGGTCACTTCGCGCGTTCCCACCAGAACAAATCGCGACGACCGTTATTTTACCGATACTTATCAAGCGATGCCGCTCAATGGTTATACGCGGATGTTCGAAAATATGCTCGATTCGCCGAACATCAAGATCATGCTGAACTGCGATTACCGCGAAATCGTCAAAGACATTCCGTTTAAGGAAATGGTTTATACGGGACCGGTTGACGAATATTTCGATTATCGGTACGGAAAACTGCCGTATCGCTCGCTGTATTTCAAACACGAAACGCACGATGTCGAAAAATTCCAGGAAGCGCCGGTCGTCAACTTCCCGAATGAGCATCTTTACACTCGCATCACCGAGTTTAAAGCTTTGACCGGACAAGACCATCGTAAAACGAGCATCGTTTACGAATATCCACGCGCCGAAGGCGATCCGTATTATCCGGTTCCGCGTAAGGAAAATGCTGATCTTTATGCGAAATACAAAGCTCTCGCAGATGCAATGCCTGATGTGCATTTCGTCGGACGACTGGCGACGTATCGTTATTACAATATGGATCAAATCGTCGCGCAGGCTTTGACCCAATACGGCAAAATCATCGGCAAGAAACGCTCGGAAGCTACCGTCGTTACGATGGACAAAAAGCTTGTCGTACCTTCAACGTTGATTTCTGCCAATGGCAAAAACACGGTCACAAACGGCAAAACGATTCCGACCAATTAAATTTTGAGCTTCAGAAAATACGGAGAACACGGAGGAACATAAGAAAACTCTCTGTTCTCCATATTTTTTGTGGCAAAATAATTTTGTGGAAAATAAACTCGAAAAAATGAACAAACGCCGGGAATTGATGGAAGATGGGCGGCGGCACATCATTTTTTACACTTTCGGTGAGGGAAATTCTAATGAAATAAATCGGGGAGACACCGAGGGACAGAGAAAACAGGAAGAATCAAAAGAAGAATAATTTATATAAACTCTCTGTCTTCCAAATTTATTTAAATTTTAAATGTCCGAATTGCGTTGGCATCCGTTGATGGGCGAATGGGTCGCGACGGCGACTCACAGGCAGGAGCGTACATTTTTTCCGCCGCCCGATTACTGCCCGCTGTGTCCGACAAAACCAAGTGGCTTCCCGACCGAAATTCCCGCAACGGATTACGATATTGTTACTTTTGAAAATAAATTCCCGTCGCTCAGCCCAAATCCACCGGAGCCTGCAATTAAAGGAACGGAGCTTTATCCCGTCAAACCATCGGAAGGCGTTTGCGAAGTCGTCGTTTACACGCCGGAACACAATTCGACTCTCGCCGATCAGCCGGTTGAGCAAATTTATAAACTGTTTCAAGTCTGGCGCGACCGTTTCGCCGATTTGTCGGCGAACGATTTTGTTAAATACGTTTTTATTTTTGAAAACAAAGGCGTTGAGGTCGGCGTCACGCTGCATCATCCGCACGGACAGATTTACGCTTATCCGTTCGTACCGCCGCGCGTTTTGCAGGAATTGAAAATGTGCCGCGATTTTCGAGAAAAAAACGGCAAAAATCTGATTGCCAGCATTTTGGAAGAAGAGCGAAAAACCGGAAAAAGAATCGTTACGGAAAATCAAAATTTTACTGCCCTGATTCCCTTTTTCGCACGTTATCCGTACGAAGTCCATATTTATCCGAACCGGCACGCCGAAGCCCTGACGGATTTCTCCAATGATGAACTAAAGGATCTAGCAACGGTTTTCAAACAAACGATTTCGGCATTCGATAAATTATTCGACCGCAGCTTTCCGTACATAATGGTAATGCACGGACGACCTTCAGACGGCGAGAATTACGATTTTTATGATTTTCATATTGAGTTTTATCCACCGATGCGGACTGCCACAAAACTGAAATTTCTGGCGGGCAGCGAAGCCGGAGCCGGAATGTTTATTAACGATACTCTCCCCGAAGAAAAAGCTGCTGAACTTCGCTCTAAGATTGAGAAGGTAGAATTTCGGTGAGTTCCGAGTTTTGAGTTTTGAATTCTAAGTTTTAAACTCAAAACTCAAAACTTAAAATTCAGATGGTTAACGTCGAACTGCTACGCTCAAAATTTCAGGAAACTTATAATCGTGAACCGCGCATTTTTCGCGCGCCTGGCAGAGTCAATTTGATAGGCGAACACGTTGATTACAACGATGGTTTCGTGCTGCCGATGGCAATTGACCGCGAGGCTGTGGTTGCCGCCGCACCGCGGCGAGATTCGCTTTTTAAGATTTACGCGCTTGACGTTGACCAAGCAAAGGAATTCGATTTAAACAGTGAGCCGCAACGGATGCGTGGTTCGTGGCTCGATTATATTGAAGGCACGATTCGGCTGTTGAAAGAAAAATTCCCCAAGCTGACAACCGGAGCCGACATTTGCTTTTCTTCTTCGGTTCCGATTGGCGCCGGGCTTTCCTCATCCGCCGCGATTGAAATCGCCTTCGGATTTACGGTTTTGACTTTAAACGAAATCGGCGTCAACCGCATCGTTTTGGCGCGTGCCGCTCAGCAAGCTGAACACGAATATGTAGGCGCGAAAATCGGAATAATGGATCAAATGACTTCGGCTCTCGGAAAAGCCGGTCATGCGCTGCTGATTGACTGCCGACTGCTCGATGCGAAACCGATTCCGCTTAATTTCAAAGACGCGCAAATCGTCGTTTGCGATTCGGGCGTCAAGCACGATTTGGCGACCAGCGAATACAACACGCGGCGCGCTGAATGCGAAGAGGGATTGCAGATTTTGCGAACAAAAATGCCCGGCGTTCGGGCTTTGCGCGATGTCAGCTCGGTTGAATTCGAAAAATATCAGACTTTGCTGCCCGAAACGATTCGCAAACGCTGCCGTCACGTAATCGGCGAAATCAAACGAACAACTCAAGCGGCGGAAATGCTGAAATTCGGCAGAGCCGAGGATTTCGGCAAATTGATGTACGAATCACACATCAGTCTGCGCGATGATTATGCTGTCAGTTCGCCTGAGCTTGATTTTCTGGTCGAAACCGCGCGCAGTATCAACGGCGTTTTCGGCGCTCGAATGACGGGCGGCGGTTTTGGCGGCTGCACCGTAAATCTGGTTGGCAAAAGCGCGATCAGCGAATTTCAGGAAAATCTAAGGCATGAATATGTATTAAAGTTCGGCATCACGCCGAAGATTTACATCGTCGAAGCAAGCGACGGCGCTGGCGAAATAAAAAGTTCAGCCTCGCGCAGAGCGTAATGTTTCAGTGACAGAAACAAGAAACAGGTTACGAGTCATTTGTTTTTCTCGTAACCTGTTTCTTGTTTCCTGTTTCGTTTCCGAAATCAATAATAATGAGTTGTAGTATGTTGCGGAATCGAAGTTTCGCTGACATTCAGCCAGCCGATTGATTGTTCCGAATTTTGAATTGCTTCTCTAAATTGCGGTACAAGAGTGGTTTCCAGCCAGCGGCGCCGGTCAGATTTGTCGCGGTTTATTTTATAAACGCCGAGTTCGAGATAAAAATTTTCGAGCGGTTCGTTGCTGAAACGATAGCGCCAATCAATCATCGTGAAAAGCGGGAACCAGGTGTAACCGATCACAGGAACGCCGCGTCCGCGCAATTCTTTGACCATACTGGTCGAAGCGTCAAACCAGCGCGAGCGAATTTCGTCGCTTCCGACGGCGCTTGTCTCGGTAATCATAAGCGGCACTTTGTAACGCTCATAATAAGATTCAATCAGTTCTATAAAACCGACTCCTTCCGGTTCGATGTCGCGGAACAAAATGCGCCCGCGCGAGTTTTGATAAATTTGTTTTGTTGACCACTGTGGATAAAAATTCAAACCCATCACGTCAAGCTCGATTTTGTTGGCGGCAATTTCGCTTAAAGCATCCGGTGTTACTCCATTTCGCAAAAACCAGAGAAAAAGCGGGTGCTCCGGCGTTATTCTGCCCGTAACCAGATCGTAGCAAACAAAACCGCGACGCGTTTCCTCCTGCGCCAGCGCATTCAAATCTTCGCGTACGGCTCGCGTCAAACCGGTCGCTTCGACGTGTACCATTATCGAATCCGGATCAATTTCTTTGATGGTTTTGACGGTACGGACAATTCCGCGCGCAAGCTGAAGCATTATTTTCAAATAACCGCGCTCGCCTTTTAAATAAGGCGCCCAAAGCCCGCGCATTCCGCACATCAAAGCGTTGATAATCGGCTCGTTGAGCGGCGTGTAAAATTGAATTAGGTTTTTGTAGCGATTGGTAAACTCCGCGGCGTAACGGGCGACGTAGTTCGGGTAATCGCTATTGGCGAATTCGCGCGATAGCCAAAACGGAGTTCCGTAATGCATCAAGTCAATAATCGGCGTGATCTTCAAATCTTCAACGAGATAAGGAATTACTTCGTCGATCCAACGCCAATCAAAACGCCCCGGCTCGGGCTCAACACGATACCACGGAATGCCCCAGCGAAGAGCTTTTAAGCCAAGCTCGCGAGCGAGAGCCAGGTCTTCGCGCCAATGTTCGTAATGTCCCATCAATTCATACTCGTCGAGTGCGCGATGTCCGGGACGAGTTTGCGGAACAAAAGTGTCTTCAATGCCGCCAGCCCACAAAAAATTTTCGGGCTCCGGTTTTATCAAATTATTCATCAAGCTAGGTTTAAAAAGCGATTTACCGTAACTGCCCAACATATTGCTTTCCTCGCAAAAGAGGTTATTAAATTTTCCACTAACAACCAAATAAGCCGGCGAGCGAAAAATTTATTCCTGCTTTGGCAAACAAAAACGCCGATAAATCGAGAATTTTTCAAATCATCGTCGCCCGCACCGCTTCAAACTGCGCGTTGGTTCCGCGAACCAACAAACCGATACGAATTTGCCCGGGCGGAATTGCCGCCGAGCCGATTTCTGTTTTTTCAAATTGCAGGCGGAGCGTTTCGCTCTCTCGCCGCATACGAAATTGAGTTAATTCACTAGGAACAAACGATTCGGGTAGAGCAAATCGCCGTTCTTCGATTGGAGAGAGAAACTTCAAAAAATACCGGTCATTTTCGCGTTCGATTGTCAAAAAAGTTTCCGCGTCCGGTTGTTTAAAGTAGAAGCCGAATTCGCCCGAATGAGTTGCCCCGTTTGTCACGCAACGAACATTAGCCACTAACTCAAAGTTTTCTAGATGGAGGTTTTTCAGCAGAATGCTGTGTTCGGAATCGAACCAAACCGATTCTAAACGACCATTCGAGATTTGCCAAGCATTAATATCTCCTTTTTCCGCAAACCAGCCAAGTTTTGTTAAATCTGCTTTCTGACGGTCAAAAAGCTCTTCAAAACCAATGGTTAACGCAAAACCGGAAAACGCCGCGCTCATTTGTCTCGAATAAAGAGCAAAACCGGTCGGCGCAAATTCAAGCCCTTTTTCAAATCGAAAATTTGCGTCGTCCAGTTTTATTCTAATCAGAAAATTATTGACCTCGACTCGCCAGATATGAAATGCGTGCGGATTAAAATCTGTCGGCAAATCAAAAATCTTATTATCACCGGAGCCGGAAATTTCGATTTGCTTGGTGAGCGGCAAAATCAAACAACGCAAAACCGCTTCTTGACCGTTTTTCAGACAAAAACCATAACCGCTCGTTTTTTCCCCAAAGCTCAAAGCTTTGCTGCTGACTTCGACGAGAAAACAGTTTGATTCAACGGGACAAACGGCTTCAGCTTTTTCGGCTGTTGCATTTGAAACTGCGGCATTTGAATTAACCAGCCAATTTTCATGCAGGTCGCAAATCCAATTTTCGCCTAAACCTTCTAGCGAATCTTCATCAAAAAAATCGAAAATCTTCGGCGAATTCGGCGCGTTCCGGGGTTCTGAGCTTGCGCCCAAAATCAATATTCTTTCGCCGACAAAATCCATCGGGTCAATCGCCATCAAACGCCCGCGCAAATCGTCAGCCCAGCGATGATAAACGCAGAAAAGCTGGAAATTGTCCGTTCCGCGCACGACAGAATTGTGTCCCGGTCCGATTACTTTGCCGGGAATCGTCATCAAAACGGGCAAAATTTTCTCGCCGTCACTAAATTGCTGCCATTCGTCTGGCGCGAGCAAATCCTGTGTCTTCGCAAATGAAACTCCGTAAGTCGGATTTTGCCAGTTCCCGCCGGAAAACATCTGGTAATAAACGCCCTTGCGCTTTAAAACATACGAACCTTCAATCGTGTGCCAACGAACATAACCTTTACTCGCGCGGTTCGGGTCGTAAACCTGCCAATCATAACGGGCACGCGAAACCGGCTGCGGCTTTCCTTCCAGTTCAAACGGCGATAGCATCCGGTCGCGGACGGTTCCCGTGCCGATGTGCGTATGTTCGAGAAAATCGGTTGCGTAAAATAGCCAGCGCGAATTGTCTTCGTCAACAAAAACGTGGGCGTCAATTGCAAATTGTTGATGGGTTAAGCGGTAGCCGGTATCAATGTATTTTCCGGCTGGATGGTCAGCAACAGCAACGCGGATTTCCATATTTTCCTCGTCGCCGACGCTGTAATAAAGATAAAATCTGCCGTTGTCGTAAAAGATTTCGGGCGCCCAGTAGCAAGGCTGGTCGAAAGGCGGCGGGTTTATCGCGCTGCCGCGATCTTTCCAATGAACCAAATCGCGCGAATGCAGCAGTCCGAAAACGCCTCCGTCGTGCCAGTAGCCGGTCGAAATCGCCCAATATTCGCCGCAGAATTTAAAAACGAAAGGATCCGGAAAATCGTGTTCGTAAACAGGATTTATGTACATAAAGGATGAAGGATGAAGGATGAAGGATGATGTAAAAACTTCTTTAATTCATCCTTCATCCTTCATCCTTCATCCTTCTAAAATTACGCTGCTTTTGCGTAAGAGGCTGCCAGCAAATTTTTCATCAAAGGCTGGAGCGCTTCGAGATTTTCAATAGTCCGTATTTTGTCGCCGACAAAATTGCTTTTCGAGTTTGCCAGAGCAAAGACCGGAACATTTTCGGAATCGGTAATTTCCTGCAAAAGGCGTAATTTGTCTTCACTAATATCACCGACTTGCCCGCAGTTTAACAAAATCAGCGATGGATGCGTGTCCAGTGTAAAATCAATCGTGTTTTCGATAACATCCATTAAGCATTCAACCTGCTTGACGTTGTATCCATGCTTTTTCAACCAAATATTGGTTATTGTTGTTTCGCCGTCTGATGCTTTATCCAATAATAAAACTGTGGGCGCAAATGCGTTTCTCATTGCTCTCGTCTCCTTATTTCTAAAATGCCTTTTTGCCTGTTTAGCAAGCTTAAGCCAAAAAATGGGGTTCTGTCGGTTCGACCGAATACAAACCTTCAATCGAAAGAACTCGGTTAATCTCACTCTCGTTCTCTTGTCGCATACGCAGATTAATTTTCGATTAAATTCGATCTGCAAACTTTAAAACTATTCTTGTCGGACGTTCTCGCCGCCGAGGCTTTCGAGCAAATTTTCGAGCGTTTCCGCATCTTCTTTCGATTTCGCCTCAACTCCGACCAGAATTCCGCCTTCACGAATACCGGCGTCATAAACCGCAGCTCGATGTTCGGGAATGCCAGCGCCAACCAAAGCGCCGATGATTCCGCCCGCCGCGCCGCCTGCACCAGCTCCCGCGAGAGCTGCCGCAATTGGACCGGCGATAACGAGACCGATTCCCGGCAGCGCCAGCGTGGTACCAACAGCGGCGATGGCGGCGAGCGTCGCGCCGATAACTCCGCCAGCTGCCGCGCCGATGCCCGTTCCTTCTGCCGCTTTGTTTCCTTCAATGATGGCGATTTGCTTGTTTTTTGTCGCGTCCGACATCAACAAACTAATGTCATCGCGTGAATAATCGCGTTTGATCAGCGCATCAACGGCGGCTTCCGCTTGCGTGGCGTTTTTAAAAAGTGCTGTTACGAGTATTGCTGCCATTATTTATCCCTCCCAATTAAAAAGCCGAGAATAATCCATTAGCTTTTGACAAACTTAAAACTGTAGCGATTTATTGCAAATGAAACCTCAGGTTTCCTAAGAAGCAATATTCGTGCCGACTTCGGTTAAAATTTTGAAGTGCAATAATATTATAATTTAGCCGATTTTGCAATATAAAAACCGCCGTACGAACGTCAGACGGGTGCTTATTTTTCGGATAAAATAAATATTTTAAATAAAAACCGCCCGTCCGTCTCGGTACGAAAGCGGACGGAATTGATAAATATTGATTTACTAGCGTTTTTATTGAGATTTGCGAGCAAGAAAAGGCTTTAAGAGCGAAAGAACTATAATGTTTAAAAGTTTCTTCATCGGCGGCTTTGAATGCTCGACTCATCGGGGACGCGACGGACGCCGTCACGATTTGATCGCCGCCACTGAGCATGAACGATTTGCTCTGGAAGATTTCAAACGTCTCAAATCGCGCGGAATTTACGTGGCGCGCGAAGGTTTGCGCTGGCATTTAATCGAGCAGCAGCCGGAACGCTACGATTTTTCGAGCGTCGCACCGATCTTAACTGCGGCGCAGGAAACCGGCGTGCAAATTCTCTGGGATTTGTTTCACTATGGCTTCCCGGACGACACCAATCCGTTTGAACCTGATTTCATTTATCGTTTTGCACTGTTCGCACACCATTTCGCCGAATTTTTAAAAGCGGAAACCGACGATAAAACGCCCTTTATCTGTCCTTTTAACGAAATTTCGTTTTTCACTTACGCGGCTGGCGAGCGCGGATTTTTCGCGCCGTACCAGCAAAAACGCGGGCGCGAATTAAAACCAAGGCTCGCGCTCGCCTCAATCGAAGGGACTAAAGCGTTTCGCAGCGTTTTCCCTGACGCGCGACTGCTGCAAATTGACCCGGTTTTTCACATCGTTCCGCCGTCTGATTCGCGGAAAGATTGGGAAAGAACGGAAAATTACCGATCGGCGCAGTTTGAAGGCTGGGATTTGATTTCCGGACGCTTGCACCCGGAAATCGGCGGCTCGCCCGATTTTTTGGACATTATCGGAGTTAATTATTATTACTACAATCAATGGATTTTGGCTCAAGAGCCGGAAATGCCGGGAGAAAGGCTCGAAATGAGCGATCCGCGCTATCGCCCGTTTCGAGAAATTTTGCGGGAAGTTTACGAGCGTTACCGCCGCCCAATTTTTATTTCGGAAACCGGAACCGAAAACGAAGAACGCCCAGCGTGGCTGCGCTACATCTGCGAAGAAACACGAGCGGCGATGCTCGCGGGCGTTCCGGTTGAAGGAATTTGCTGGTACCCGATTTTGAATCATCCCGGTTGGGACGACGACCGTTATTGCCCGAACGGTTTGTGGGATTATCCGTGTCACTGCGGAAAACGGGAAATTTATCAGCCTTTGGCTGAAGAATTGGAACGCCAGCAAGAATTATTTGCCGAATTTTTCGCCGCAGAAGAGCGAGCGCTTGCCAAAGCCGTCTGAGTTTTTTATAAACTCACTGGTTTAAAATTTTTCAAATCAGTGAGCTTTGATGAATCAAGCTGAAACCAAACAAGAAATCAAAATCCGCGAAGTTTCCGGAGTAGAAGAGTTTAACCGCTGCATCGAATTGCAGCGAGCGGCTTTTAAATTGCCGGATTTGGAGATTTCTCCGCTCCGGCATTTTATCGTTACCAACCAATGCGGCGGCTTTACGCTCGGCGCGTTTGTCGAAAATGAACTGGTCGGATTCGTTCATCATTTGATTGCGGTCAAAAACGGCGAAATCATCGGCTATTCGCATATGGCGGCGATTTCGCCCGATTTTCAAAATGCCGGAATCGGCGCCCGCCTAAAATGGGCGCAACGCGAAAAAGCGCTCTCGCAGGGCGTCAAATTTATCAAATGGACTTTTGAGCCGATGCAGTCGCGCAACGCCCATTTTAATCTCAACCGCTTGGGCGCGACCGTCAGTTCTTATGCCGAAAATTATTACGGCACGGATTACAACCCGGCTTCGCAAAACGTCAGCCAGCCATTTGGGCTGGACAGCGACCGGCTTTTCGCCGATTGGCGGCTGGATTCCGAAAGAGTCAAAAGCTTCGGACGCGGTGAGATCCCGGAAATTAAAAGCGAACCCTCAAAAATTATCGAAATTCCCGCAAACTGGAGCGAGATCGTCAAAAACGATCCGCTCAAAGCGCGTGAAGAACAATTGCGCGTTCGCGCCGAATTTCAAGCGGCATTTGCCGACAATTTAATCTGCGCCAAATTCGAGCGCGATGCACAAAGTTCGAGATATTTGCTTTACCGTGAAATTTAAATTGTTGTTTTGAATTTTGAGCTTTGAATTTTGGATTCTGGAATTCCAATTTCTAACTCAAAACTCAAAACTCAAAACTCAAAACTCAAAAAACTTGTCCATTTTCAACATCAATTCCGACATTCGACAAGCACATACTTTGTCGAGCGAATTTTACACAAATCCCGACTTTTTCGAGGAATCGAAGGAGCGAATTTTCGCGCGTTCGTGGCAGATTGTCGGGACTACGGACGATTTGCGTCTTGCAGGACAGATGCAGCCGCACACGATTCTCGAAGGCTTTTTAGACGAGCCGGTTTTGCTCGTTCGCGTCGGCGACAATGTAACAAACTGCCTGTCAAACGTCTGCACGCATCGCGGCAATATTCTGGTAGAACATCCGTGCGTCGAAAACGGAATCCGCTGTCGCTATCACGGACGAAAGTTTTCCTTAAACGGTAAATTCGTTTCAATGCCCGAATTTGAAGGCGTCGAAAACTTCCCTTCAAAATCAGACGATTTGCCGCGAGTTCCGTTCGGCTCGTGGGGCAAATTTCTGCTCGCGTCTGTAAATCCTACTGCGCCGCTCGAACACTTTTTGGGCGAAATGAACGAACGGATGCGGTGGCTCGATTGGGAAAGTTTTAAGTTTAATTCGGTTCTCTCGCGCGATTACCTGGTTAAAGCACACTGGGCTTTATACTGCGAAAATTATCTCGAAGGTTTTCACATTCCGTTTGTTCACAACACACTTAACTCGGTAGTTGATTACGGCTCCTATACAACCGAGCTTTTCCGCTATTCAAGTTTGCAAATCGGGCTTTCGCGCGGAGAGCGTGACGTTTTCGATTTGCCTAAAACAGCGCCTGATTACGGCAAACCAATCGGCGCGTATTATTTCTGGATTTTCCCGAATCTGATGTTTAATTTTTACCCGTGGGGCTTATCCGTGAATATTGTTAAACCGATTAATCCGGGCTTAACCAAAGTATCGTTTTTGAGCTACGTCACCGACGAAAAGAAACTTGCACAAGGCGCTGGCGCAGATTTAGACCGCGTTGAACGCGAAGATGAAGCCGTTGTCGAAAACGTCCAGCGCGGAATCCGCTCGCGGTTTTACAATCAAGGCAGATACAGCCCAACGCGCGAAACCGGAACGCATCATTTCCATCGTTTGATTGCCGAATTTATGAAAGTTTAGAGTAAAAACTTGAGTTTGTAGTTTTTCGAGACTCGACCGTAAACTCTAAACGATTTTTATGAATCTTTTTGAAACCGCCGAACAAAGCATCCGCGAAGAAATTGAACGCCTTCGCGCCGAAGTAAATCGTCACAACGAACTTTATTACCAGCAAAGCGCGCCCGAAATTTCCGACGCCGAATTCGACGCGCTTTTGAAACACTTACAAGAACTCGAAGATCAATACCCGGAATTCGCCACGCCCGACAGCCCGACGCGTCGAGTCGGCGGTAAAGCCGAAGGCTTCGAACCATTCGTCCATCGGGTTCCGATGATGTCGCTCGACAACAGCTACGACATCGAAGATTTGCGCCGATATGACGAGCGCTGCCGACGGCTGGCGGACGGTAGAAAGCTG
Source organism: Acidobacteriota bacterium (assembly GCA_030863175.1). GTDB lineage: Bacteria > Acidobacteriota > Blastocatellia > Pyrinomonadales > Pyrinomonadaceae > JALZCH01. The sequence continues at coordinate 61,707 of JALZCH010000018.1, forward strand.
GAATACGTCGCTGAACTGAAAATTGACGGTCTTTCGCTCGCGCTGCATTACGAAAACGGTTTTCTCGCTGCCGCCGCTACGCGCGGCGACGGACGAACAGGCGATAACATCACGCCGAATGCGCGAACGATTCGCTCGATTCCGCTCAAATTACAAGATACGAGCGTTTCGGCAAACGTCGAGATTCGTGGAGAAGCTTATCTGTCGCGATCGAATTTCAAACGCCTGAACGAAGAACTTGCCGAATCGGGCGCTAAAACTTTTGCTAATCCGCGCAACGCCGCTTCCGGCACGATTCGCCTGCTCGATGCGCGGCTTGTCAAACGGCGAAAGTTGGATTTTTTCCCGTACGACGTTTTCGCGGGCGCGGCGAAGATGTTTCCGACGCATTGGCAGATTTTTGAGTTTCTCGAAACAGTCGGCTTTACAGTCAATCCGCATCGCTGTTTATGCCCGAACATTGAAGCCGTTATCGAATTTTGCAACTCAATGGAATCAAAACGCGACGATTTGGATTACGACATTGACGGCGTGGTCGTTAAAGTCAATTCAACCGCGCTGCAGGATGAATTCGGCGCGACAAACAAATCGCCGCGCTGGGCAATCGCCTACAAATATCCGGCGCGTCAGGCGACAACGAAATTGAATTCGATTTATGTTCAAGTAGGGCGGACGGGCGCGCTGACGCCGGTTGCTGATTTAGAGCCGGTTTTGCTTGCCGGAACCGTAGTTTCGCGCGCTTCTTTGCACAACGAAGATGAAATCAAACGGCTGGACGTGCGGTTCGGTGATTACGTTTTGATTGAAAAATCGGGCGAAATCATTCCGCAGGTTTTGCAAGTGGTCACTTCGAAACGCGACGGAGACGAAATTCCTTACGAATTCCCTAAAAATTGTCCGGTTTGTGAAACTCCGGTTGTGCGTCCTGAAGGCGAAGCGGTCACGCGCTGTCCGAATTACGATTGCCCGGCGCGCGCCAAAGAGCGGATCTTGTATTTCGCTTCTCGCAAAGCGATGGACATCGAAGGTTTGGGCAAAGCAGTCGTCGAACAGCTTTACTCAAACAATTTAGTGAAAGATGTTGCTGACATTTACGATTTGAACGTCGAAACCGTTGCCGCGCTTGAACGAAAAGCGGAAAAATCAGCAACCAATCTCATCAATCAAATCGAAGCAAGCAAAAACAGAGAGCTGCGCCGTTTGATTTTCGCGCTCGGAATCGAAAACGTCGGCGAACGTTACGCGCGCATTTTCGCCAATCATTTTCGTTCGATTGAAAATCTCGCCAAAGCCACTGTTTCGGAATTGGACGACATTTCGGATGTTGGTTTAACAGTCGCTTTGAGCGTCCACGAATGGTTTTCCAATTCGCGCAATCAGGATTTGATTGTACGCCTTAAAGCGGCTGGCGTTAAAACCGAACTTGAAACGCAAAACAATGTCGCAATTAACGAAAATTTTGCCGGAAAAACTTTTGTTCTGACCGGAAAACTGGAAAGCTTTACGCGCGACGAAGCCGCTCGGTTGATTGAAGAACGCGGCGGGCGCGTATCTTCGTCGGTGAGCAAAAAGACAGATTACGTTTTAGCCGGTGAAGACGCCGGTTCAAAGCTCGATAAGGCAAATGCGCTTGGAGTTAAGGTTATTGATGAAGCGGAGTTTAGACAAATGCTGGTTTAAGCTTTACTCTTTGTTTTATGAAAGGCTATTGCCGCATTAAGCCTGATTGGCTCGCAGTCAAAAACGTTGACAGAGGAATTTTAGTCGAAGACGTTCCGCAAGTCGCCTTAAAAAATAACAACGGCAATTGGCAGCCGATAGCTTTTGGCAGAGAAGCTGATCTAGCTCCGGCAAACGACCGAAATGCGGTAATCGTTAACGGATTCAAACATCCGCGAGTAATTATTGACGATTTCGAGGCGGCGGAATTGGTTTTCAAACACTTTCTCAAGAAAGCCAACCTGACAGCCGGTTTATTCACCGGCGCGCCAATCTTGATATTTCATTACATCGAACCGGTAGCAGGCGGGCTTTCAAAAATCGAGACCCGCGCCTTAACCGATTTAGGATTCAGGTTAGGCGCAAAAAATATTTATCTTTTATCGAGCCATGAAGCTCCAAATGAATTAACCGACGGTGAAATCCGGGATTTTGAAAAGAATCTCGTAGAACATACAATTCGATAACAAAATCTTTATGGCAAACGAAAATTTACAACTCGCTTATACGATTTTATGCGACGACGTGCGGCTCGAAATGGGAAACAAGTTGTCGCTGATGGGCATTTTTCAAAACATTATGGTCGAACGTGTTCCGGTCACGCTGATTAAATTTGCGGTCGTCCAGCACTGGACCGGCGCGGGAAATTATATAGCGGAAGTGCGGATTTTGTCGCCCGACAAAATGAATGTTGTGGTCAGTTCGCAGCCTACCCAGATTGTTTTGCAGGAAGGCGGATTTGCTGATAACGTCAGCTTTTTTGTCAATCCGAGCTTTACCGAAGTCGGAACTTACACCGTGCAGACGCTCGTCAATTCAAACCTTTTCAACGAATTTCCGCTCGTCGTCACGCAGATGCACGGAGAGCAAAACAGTATTGCAGGCAACAACGGGGATGACGAGTTTCCCGAAATTGTCAGTTAAAAAAACCGCGTGCAAACAGGACGAAAAATGTTGGATTAATGAATGCTTTCATCGCCTTCGCATTGTTGGTTGTTTCATCATTGTATGGCGGCTTTTATTTCTTCCAAAAGCTTACGACGGTCAACTTCCGCCAAAGCGCCTCGCGCGTCTAGCTGCAAAAGTATGTCCAGAGCTTTTTGATAAGCGGCTTTTGCTTTATCTGAATATTCCCCGCCGCGACTGCCTTTTGCCAAATCACGGTAAATGTTGCCGACGTTTTTGTAAGCCTGTGCAGCGTCGCGTCGCGAAAGCGTGTTTTGCGAATCGGCTTGAGCGGTTTGCTCAAACATTAGAGCGCTTTTTTCAAACGCTTCGAGCGAGCCAGCAAAATCACGTTGTTTATATCGCGCATCGCCAAGTCTGGTGAAGGCTCTGCCCAAATCGGCTTTATACGTCAGGTTTTTCGGCTGGCTCCATTCGAGTTCCGAGAAACTTGCGAGCGCTTTTTCGCAATAAGAAACGGCTTCGGGCAGTTTTTTCAGATTGCTCGATGTAACGCCTAACCGCGAATAACTTTTCGCCAAGTTGTGCTGAGCCTGAATGTCGGCGCGATCTTTTTCTGCCGTTGCTTCTGCAACTTTTAATGCTTTGAGCGCAAATTCATTTGAGAGCAAGTCGTTAGTGCCTTCGTAAAGGCTCGAAGCTTGCAGGTAAATCGCCCACAGTTGTTTCTGCAAAAGAGTGTCGTCCGGCTCGCTTCCCGCCAGTGGTTCAATAATAGCCAGCGCTTTTGCCATTTCGGTTTCGCCTTGCTGCTGTCTGTTTTCCCACGAGAGCGAAATGCCGTATTCCATATAAGCTCTGGCGAGAAGCGGTAAAACGCGGCTGTCGGAAGGAACATTTTGTCTGAGATCTTCGAGCGAACGAATTGTTTTTTCCAAATACGGAAAGGCTTTCGCGTATTGATTATTCTGCCGGTAAGTGTGAGCTATTTCGATGTTTGTTTCGGCTAAATCAAGCTGCAAATCAATCGCCGCCCGGTTTTCGGCGAAAAGTTTTTCATAAAACCCAAGCGCCGTCTCAAAATTTTTGAGCGCGCCGGAAAAATCGTTTGTCCACCAGCGGATTTTCCCCGACTCGTTATAATTTGCCGCGAGAAGTCGGCGCTGCGTCGCATCATTCGGATTGTTTTCAAGCAGTTTTTGTCGAATTGCTCCGGCTTTTTCGTAGCTCTCAAGCGCACCGCGAAAATCGCTCAAATTTGGTTTGCGCGGCGCGCCTTGTAAATCGCCCACTTTTTCATAAGCCGTCGCCAATTCCGATTGCAAAGCATAATCGAGCGCGCCGGATTCCTGTACAAGGCTGTCGAGATATTTCAAAGATTGATTGACGAGAGCCTCGCGCGCTTCGGTTGCGCCCTGCATCCGTTCCATTTTCGGCGCGATGTCGGTCAACAGCGCGTTCGATAACTGCCGAAGATCGTTAAAACGGCGCTCGGCGCGCTCAAGCTGTTCGCGCGCCAGTTTTGCCTGCCACAACGAGACTGCGAGCCCCGCGATGAGCGACAAAACGATCAGTGCGGCGGCAAAAACCGGAATTTTGTTGCGCTTGATAAACTTTTCCGCCCGGTATGTAAAACTGTCTTTTTGCGCCCGAACCGGCAAACCGTCCAAGTATCTCTGAATGTCTTCGGCAAAATGCCCGACCGAAGCGTAGCGACGCTGCGGCTCTTCGCGCCGCGCCATTTGCAAAATGGCTTCCAATTCGGTCTTCGGTCTTCGGTCTTTGGTCTTGGTTGATTGCGGTTTTGTTCGGCGGCTTTGATTTTCGCTGCTTCGACTTTGGATTTGTGCGCTAACAGGACTTTGAACCAGATGCGAGAGCAAAATTCCCAGACTGTAAACATCCGAAGCGGTTGTGATTTGCACGCCTTTGATTTGTTCGGGGCTGGCATATTCGGGTGTGAAAGCGCGATATGCCGTTTGCGTGTGTTCATCGGCGTGTTCGGCGTCGAGCAGCTTGGCAATCCCAAAATCGAGCAATTTCGGCACGCCGTCTTTTGTGACCAAAATATTTGAAGGCTTGATGTCGCGATGGACTATCAGATTTTGATGTGCAAAGGAAACCGCGCTGCAAACTGCCAGAAAAAGTTTCAGGCGCTCTGCAATCGAAAGATTTTTTTCTTCGCAAAACTCGTCAATTCGCGTTCCTTCAATATATTCCATCGCCAGAAACGGCTCTCCGTCAGAGGAAATGCCTCCGTCAAGAAGGCGTGCGATGTTCGGATGATTCAAAGAAGCGAGAATTTGACGTTCCTGTCGAAAACGCTTGACCAATTCAGAATCAGCAAAGCTGCGGCGGACAATTTTCAGCGCAACCTTTTGCTCGAATTCACCGTCGGTGCGTTCCGCGAGAAAAACCGCTCCCATTCCGCCGCGCCCGATTTCCCGAACGATTCGGTAGCGTCCAAACTCCTTGCCTTCATAAAAACCATTGCTTGTTTCCAGCAGCGAGGCGGCTGCATACTTTTTTTTCTCGATTAAATGCTCGGTTTGCTCGTGAGCTTTGAGTAACGATTGGACTTGCACGCGGAGCGTTGTGTCCGGGCAGATTTCCCGCAAAACCGTTTGCCGGTGATCGGGCGGCTGTTCTAAAACCCGCGCGAATGCGTCTTTGATTTTTTCCCAATCCTGAACATTCATAAAGCCGTTTTTTGATTCGGTTTTAATCTTCAATCAATAGGGCGGAAAAGTTTGCCGAAAAGGTTCACGCGAGTTCGAAATCGAAAAGGAATCTAATTGTTTGCAGGGAAACGTTTCGATAGTTTTTCAGCTTCTAGAAAGCTCTTGCTGAAACCAGGCTCTGGCAAACGTCCATTCGCGTTTTACCGTGCTTTCGGAAATGTTTAAAACGTGCGCGGTTTCGGTGGTAGAAAGACCGCCGAAAAATCTCAGCTCGACAATTTTGGCTTGTCTCGGATCAATTTTTTCCAAGCTCTGCAAAACTTCTTCAAGAGCGAGCAGATCAACTTCTTTCTCGACGGGAAAGCTGACGGCTTCATCAAGCGCGATTTTTTGCCCGCAATTACGCTTGTCGGTGAGTTTTGCGCGAGCATGATCAACCAGAACTCTGCGCATTGATTGAGCGGCGATGGCGAAAAATTGCGCCCGATTTTCCCAACTCACCGCTTGCCAATCAACCAATCGAATAAATGCTTCGTGAACCAATGCGGTCGGCTGCAAAGTATGATCGTCGCGCTCGTTTTGCATATACGCGCCCGCCAAACGGCGCAAATCTTCATAAACCAATTCGAGCAGCCGTCCGGGCGCAGACTCGTCGCCCGCACTCGCCGCGTTTAGCAAAATTGTTACGTCCTTTTGCGCTTCGCCCATTTTCTACGGTTTTGAACCGAGCCGCATTATACGGTTTTTTTTTCAAAAATCACGTTTTCACGTGAACCGTTCCGCCCGGCTTTCTCGCCCTATTGGTCGAAAGGAAATATTAGCGATGAAAACAAACAAATTTTACCGTTGGTTGTTGACGATTCGGGCAATAGTTTTATCTTTGTCAATTAGCTTATTCGGCGCCGCATTTCTTACCGCCACAGCCGGCGCGGCTCAACCGCAGACGATTTTCAGCAACACAGTGCCGATTACGATTCCGTCGAGCGGCGCAAGTCTCGGTTCGCCCAATCCGGCGACGGTAACAATTCCGGCTAGCAGTTTGCCGCCAATAACATTTGTCGTTAATGCCGACGACGACATGAACGATGGTGCGTGTAACACAACTCATTGCAGCTTGCGCGAAGCCATCATCGCCGCCAACGCCAATACGGGCACTTCACAGCCCGACCGCATCGAGTTCAACATCCCCGGCAACGGTGTGCATATCATTTTACTGACTTCACAGACGCCGCAGATTACCGATCCGGTAGTTATTGACGGCACTACGCAACCGGGCTTTGATACCTCCACGCACCTGCCGCGTATCGAACTGAAAACTGCCACTTCCGGTCCGATCACCGACGGACTGGTTATCACGGGCGGTAACAGTACGGTTCGGGCGTTGGCGATCAGCAATCTTGCCCGCGGCAGTGGCATTGTAATCACCACTAACGGAGGTAACGTCATTCAAGGCTGTTTTATCGGAACTGACGCTACCGGCACCGTTCAAGGTTTTATCCGAAACAGCCCCATAATTATTACCGCTCCAAATAACCTCATCGGCGGTACTTCTCCCGGAGCACGCAACATTTTCTCTGGAGGCAGAAACGGCGGTTTAGGCATCTCGGGTAGCAGCGCAAGCGGCAACATTGTGCAAGGCAACTATATTGGCACTGATATCACCGGCACTAATGACTTCGGCAATAACTTTGGGGGCATAAAAATCACTGCGCCTAACAACATCATCGGCGGCACGGAAAATGGGGCGGGCAATCTCATTTCGGGCAACAGGGACGGGGAGCTATTGATCGTAGGCATTGGCGCCTCCGGCAACGTAGTGCAGGGCAACTTCATCGGCACGAATGGCACCGGCACCGCAGCTCTCGATAGTAACTCCTTTTATGGCGGTGTGACCATTGACAATGCGCTCAATAACCTGATTGGCGGCACTGCTCCTGGAGCGCGCAACGTAATATCGGGCAACAGAAGCGGTGTGAGTATCGGTGGCAGTAGTGCAAGCGGAAACAAAGTGCAGGGCAACTTCATCGGCACCGGTATCAACGGCGCAGCCTTACCGAATTTAAGCAGTGGTGTGTTTGTCGGTGCGCCTGATAACCTCATCGGCGGCTCAGCCGTGGGCGCGGGCAATATTATAGCCCATAATGCTACTAAGGGAATCTTAATTAGTTCGGACGCGACAGGTAATCAGATTCTCACGAACTCGATTTTCAACAACGGCACGCTTGGTATTGATTTGCTAGGAGGGACGCCGGACGCCAATGGCGTCAATCTGAATGACGCGGGCGACCCGGATACAGGCGGCAACAAACTGCAAAACTATCCCGTTGTGACTTCCGCTTTCAATAATGGAGGCACGACAAACATCTCCGGCACATTGAATTCAACCCCGAACAGGCAGTTCCGAATTGAGTTTTTTTCCAACTCCGGGTGTTCCCCAACAGGTTTTGGCGAAGGTGAGACTTTTATCGGTTCGCAAAGCGTTACAACCGACTCGAATGGCAACGTGACGGTTAACTTTACGCCATCAGGCACAGTTCCGATGGGTCAATTCATCACTTCGACGGCGACTGATCCTGAAGGCAATACTTCAGAGTTTTCCGCTTGCCGACAAGTGGCGCTTCCGACGGCGGCATCAGTTTCAATCGGCGGGAGAATAATGACCGCCAAGGGACGAGGCACTAGCAATGTTCTGCTGATTTTGACCGATTCAACAGGTGAAACTCGAACCGTTATGTCTAACGCTTTCGGTTATTACCGCTTCACGGATGTTTCGGCGGGGGCAACTTATACTCTAACGGCATCTGCCAAGCGTTTCGTTTTCGATAATCCGACACAGACTTTGTTTGTTTCAGGTGAAATGACCGAAATCAATTTCCTGGTTTCTCCGTAAAACGCAAAGAAAACACGATTATGAGAGAAAGTGTCCGTGGTTACGCATTCTCTCATAATCGTGTTTCCGCTCAGTTTATTTACCCGCACCTTTAGTGACAATCTCGTCTTCGCTTTCGCCGCCTTTGCCGATGTGAATTTCTTTCAGGCTGACAAGTGCCGTTTGTAGAAGCCGTATGTTTTTTTCGGCAAACTCCTCTTTCGCCGCAGCAGGTTGAGTTTATCTGTTACAAGGTAGCCTGCTCTTTACAATCGGTATCAGGTGAAATTAAGTCTTTTGTGCTATATCGGACAGAGTAACTATCAGCAGGAAATTTATTATTAGACAAATAAAACGGCGAAGTATTGCAGTCAATGACTGTTAATGCCGAAGATTTGGCAAACTTAAAATCAGCGTGGAGTTAACGGCTGTTTTTTCAATGGCGCATTATCTTTAGGCACAACGGCAAACAATGCCGCAGTCGTTAATAACGGGAAGGAACAGAGTTCTATGCTTGCGATGAATTATCGCGGACCTCGGCGGGTTCGCATTGATCATAAACCAGAGCCGGAGATACTGCATCCGCAGGATGCAATAGTTCGCGTGACGCGCTCCTGCATTTGCGGCTCGGATTTGCATTTGTACAACGGGTCTGTGCCGGATACGCGCGTCGGAATGACTTTCGGACACGAAGTCTGCGGCATTGTGGAAGAGATCGGAACGGACGTTCAGAAGCTGAAAGTCGGCGATCACGTCCTCGTGCCTTTTAATATCGCTTGTGGGAAGTGCATCTTTTGCCAGCAGGAGCTTTACGGGAATTGCCACGAGTCCAACCCGCAAGCGACAGCCGTCGGCGGTATTTTCGGTTACTCGCACACGGGCGGCGGATACGAGGGCGGACAAGCCGAATTTGTTCGCGTGCCTTACGCGGATGTCAGCCCGACGGTCATTCCCGACGGTATGGATGTGGACGACGCGGTAATGCTGACCGATGTTGTGCCAACCGGCTATCAGGCGGCGGAAATGGGCGGGATTCAGCGCGGCGATACGGTTGTGGTTTTCGGAGCCGGTCCGGTCGGAATTATGGCTGCTAGATGCGCGTGGCTCTTCGGCGCGGGGCGCGTCATCGTGATTGACCACGTTGAATATCGTCTCGAATTCGTCAAGAATTATGCGCCCGCCGAAGTTTATAACTACAAAGAATTGGACGACGTAGTGGTTTTCCTTAAAAAGACGACCGGCTGGATGGGAGCCGACGTTGTGATTGATGCCGTCGGCGCGGAAGCGACCGGCAGAGCGGTGCAGACGCTGCTCGGTAAAACTCTGCACATGGTCGGCGGGGCGGCGACTGCGCTGCATTGGGCGATCAACTCAGTGAAAAAAGGCGGAATCGTCTCAATCGTCGGCGTTTATGGTCCGATTGATACGCTCGTCCCGATTGGCAATGTCGTGAACAAGGGTCTGACAATTCGGGGAAATCAGGCGTCTGTAAAGCGTCTGCTGCCGCGATTGATCGAACATGTGCAAAACGGCATTCTCAATCCGAAAGCTTTAATTACGCACCATATTCCTCTGGAAGAAGTGTCGGAAGCATACAGAATGTTTTCAGCCAAGCTTGATAATTGCATCAAGCCGGTGCTGATTCCGCCGTCAGCCAGAATGTAGGAGGAAAACGCTATGGAAGATTTAGTTAGAAATACGGAAAACAAAGTAATTGACCCGTCACAGGTCATCGGCTGGGGCATTGACGCTAATCCGGAAAACGATCCGACATATCCGATGAAAAACCGCAACAACGGCGAACATGCGGGTTACACTTGGGAACGTCCGCCGCAGCAGCCGATCAACGTCGAGGTACTGCATTCCAACGAGCGCCCCAACGTCTCTGCTACCTTCGGGACTTCGACGCCGCCTTCGGGCGTCAGCGGAATGATCCGCCGCGAGGCTTTCAAATACAGCGAGAACAGCTATGGACACTGGCTGCCGCTAATGTTGGCAGACCGCGTGAATATGATCGAAGGCGTTCTCGTTGATCTCTCGTACGGAAAAGTTCCCAATATCTTCGGAGAAATGGGCTGGAAAGCGGAGTGGAAACACAATCGAAAAAGTCTGGTAACGCGCGTTGCCGTCGGAGCGATTATCGGCGCTGCCGTCATCACCTACTTTCGCCGCGAAAGAAACCATTTTCAGGCGGAACGCTGAGATTGCCCGAATAATTCAGCACCGGAACTTTTTTCGTTCAACGTTTTTTCTGCAAAACAGCCTCAAAAGGAATCACTTTTGAGGCTGTTTAATTTGCCAATAATGAATTAAATACTCACAGCTTTCTGATGGTTTCTCTTCGACTTTGCCGACTTTGCTGATCGAAATTTCTTTCGGAGAGTTGATAGAGCAAGCTCCTGAATTTCGAACTTTCAATATGTTTCCTCAACGGATTTTGGTCTATACACGTTCGAGCCGCAAGAAGAACGCAAAACTTTTTAGAGATTTTTTCGAGTATCAAATTTGAGTGATCGGGCTTTTAAGCTTGTCTTCGTTGCAAAGAAGGTATTGACCATTTAGGCTAATTTCTTTGTGAGTATGCTTCCGGAAAATAATCAAAACGAAAGGGAATATGACGTTGTTGTGATTGGCGGCGGGCAAGCGGGTTTAAGCGTTGGTTATTACTTGCACCGCCGCACCAATCTCAATTACGTAATTCTCGATGCCCAAGATAAACCGGGCGGAGCGTGGCTTCAGGGCTGGAATTCTCTGCGCCTTTTCTCGCCCGCGCAATGGAGTTCTCTTCCGGGTTGGATGTTTCCCGGCGCGCCCGCTCGCTATCCGACGCGCGATGAAGTGATTGATTATCTGACCGAATACGAACGACGCTACAAGCTGCCCATTGAGCGCCCGGTCAAAGTTAAAGCAGTCAGACGCGAAGCGGAGAATTTGATAGTTGAAAGCTCAACAGGAAATTTGAAAGCAAAAGCCGTTGTGAGCGCGACCGGAACATGGCAAAAGCCTTTTATTCCCTTCCATCCGGGGCAAAATGAGTTCGAAGGCGTTCAAATACATTCAGCTTATTATCGCTCGCCCGAACAGTTTGCCGGAAAAACAGTTTTAGTCGTTGGCGGTGCGAATTCCGGAGCGCAGATTATGGCGGAGCTGTCGCTCTTCGCAGATGCGATCTGGGTTACTCTCGACGTGCCGCAATTTCTACCGGATGACGTTGACGGTCGCGTTCTTTTTGACCGGGCGAGCGAAAAATACCGCTCGCTTGTCGCCGGAGCTTGCGGCACGAGCAGTGAGCAAAAACCGAATGATCTGCTGGGAAATATCGTAATGGTCGAGCCGGTGCGCGCCGCCCGCAGTCGAGATGCTCTGCAAAGCCGCCGTCCTTTCGTCAAATTCACCAAAACAGGCGTCGTTTGGGAAAACGGAACCGAGACCCCGGTTGATGCTGTCGTTTGGTGTACCGGATTTAAGCCTGTGCTCGATCATTTACGACCGCTTGATGTTGTCAATGAAAATGGGCGAATTGAGGTTAGAGGAACACATTCAATAAAAGAACCGCGATTATGGCTTGTCGGTTACGGCGAATGGACGGGCTTTGCTTCGGCGACGCTCGTTGGCGTAGGAAGAACCGCTCGGAAAACTGTCGAAGAGATTACAGCCGCTTTAGCACCGATAACTACATGATTTAAAATGGCGATAGCGTTTTAAAATTAAATGAATTTGTTACGTCGGAATTGTTTCCGAAACAATCGAGACAGGAATATTTTTAACAACTGTTAAGAAAACTTATGAACGATAAAAAACGAGTGTTGGTTTTATGCACCGGAAATTCGGCGCGCAGTCAAATGGCTGAAGGACTGTTGAGAGCAATAGGCGGAAACCGCTTTGAAGTTGAAAGCGCCGGAGTCATCTCAAGTTTCGTGCGTCCGCAGGCAATCGAAGCGATGCGTGAAATCGGGATTGATATTTCAAATCATCGCTCAAAATCGCTTGAGGAGTTTCGAGATCAGGAGTTTGACTATGTGATAACTGTTTGCGACAACGCCAAAGAAAGCTGTCCGGTTTTTCCGGAGCGAGCCGAACGAATACATTGGAGCTTTGACGATCCGGCGGAAGCTATCGGCACGGAAGAAGAAAAACTCGCCGTGTTCCGGCGGGTTCGTGATGAGATAAAAATTCGATTAGAGAATTTTATCGAATTTAATTCGTAATCTTGATTTGAGTGCCGATTCATTTACTTACAGCTTTGCTGACGATCTCGCCTTCAACTTCGCCGCCTTTGCTGATTGGAATTTCTTTCGGAGATTGATAAGTTCCATTTGTCGCGGCGCCGTTTGAATTTTGTTCAGCGGGCGGCGTAAAGCCGGGATAAGAAACGCGCGAGTGATAAATTGCGACGAGCGATTTGAGCATTGATTCGCGGATGATGGTCAATTCGCTCAAAGTTAAATCGCATTCGGCGAGCTGATCGTCGGCGACAATCGCGTCAACAATTTTGTTGACGATGTAATGAATATTCTCCTCGGTCGGCTGTGAGAGCGAGCGTGCTGCCGCTTCGCACGAATCGGCGATCATCAGGACGGCTGCTTCTTTCGTCTGTGGTTTGGGTCCGGCGTAGCGAAAATCTTTCTCGTCAACTGTTTCGCCTTCTTTCGCCGCGTCCTGCGCTTTTTTGAGGAAATAATGCAGCGTTCTGGTTCCGTGATGCTGGACGATAAAATCAATGATTCGCTGCGGCAGCCCGATTTCCTTTGCGAGCTTTTCGCCGTAAGAGACGTGCGAGACGATAATTCTCGCGCTGTGTTTGGGTTTTAATCCGTCGTGCGGATTTGCACCGACTTGATTTTCGACGAAATACTGCGGCGCGGCGAGCTTTCCGATGTCGTGATAAAGCGCCCCGATTCGCGTAAGCAGCGGATTTGCGCCGATGGCGCGGGCGGCATTTTCGGCAAGCTGCCCGACGGCGTGCGAATGCTGGTTTGTACCGGGCGCCCGCAAAGCCAGCTCGCCCAAAACCGGCAAATCGGCGTTCGACAGCTCTAAAAGCTTGACATCGGTCAAAATTCCGAATGTTGATTCAAAAACCGGCAGCAAAACCGAGACTACCGCTGCCGCAACGATTCCACCCAGAACCCCGCAGCTTACGACGAGCAAAAAGGTGTTCAGAATCAAAGGCTGCTGCGAATACAAAAGCAGAGCCAGCCCGATCAAGGCATTTGTACCGCCAATCAGAAGTCCCGCGATTGTGACGGCTTGGCGGGTTCGATAACGCTCGAAACCGTAAACTGCAACAGAGGAAGAAATCGCGGCGTAAACTGCAAACTCGATTCCCGTCGGAGCTAACAACCCGGCGGCGAGAGCCGTAAAGCCACCGACAATGACTGCGATTTGCCCGTCAATCAAAAGCGTAACGAGCAGCGCGGCGGAAGCAAATGGGACAATCAAAGCCCAATTGTTCGGGTCTGAAAACGGCGCGCGTAGATTCTGCGCGGCGGTAAATTCGGCAAGTCGGAAACCTACTGCAAGCAAAACCGTTTGCAGAAGAAGTACCAGCCCGATAAAAGCAAATGTGCGTTCGGGCGACAAAATCAATTTCGTCTGATGCGCGCGGTAAATCACGAATTGCCGCACGACCCAATACATCGCGCCGATGATTAAAAGCAATCCGAAAAACCGATTCCACTGTCTGGTTGAAGACTGATAAGCGCGAATTGCGGCGAGATTTTTTAAAATTTGCGGCGTTACCGTGTCGCCTTCGCGGGCGATTGTTTGCCCGCGTTTGAGCGCGATTTGTTCGATTGGGACTTGATTAGCGGCTGCTGTTTTTGCTTGAGTGGTTACGGCTTCGTCAAATGTCACGCTCGGCTGAACGAGCGGCGCAAGAGCCTGAAAAAACACCTGCTTTTCGGACGTTGTAAAGCTGTCAGCCTCAAAAATCCGTTCACGCAAACGCGCTCGCGCCGCAGAAAGCGAAGTCATTTTGCTTTCCGGCATTTGCAGGCTGGATTGCTGCATCGGATTGCTGCGATCAACAAGCGTGATTTCCGCTGAATCAATTCGCTTAGCGTCGGTATCGGCGTAAATGTAACCGTCCGCGCCGTCGCGCAAAATCTCGGTTAAAAGCTCCAAATCCGCTTGTCGAAAACCGCGAGCAGCGATTGTTCTGCCAACATCCGCGCCGCCTTGTCCGGTCCAATTTAAATCGGCTTTAGGGGCGTTTGAATTGCCCAAATTGGCGTTGCTCGAAGCTGCGCGCTGCTGCCGCTCCAAATCTTCCCAAGCGGCGCGCAAGCTGCGCACGGCTTGCGCGGCTCGGTTTGAGTCAAAGCGGAAAATCGGATTGACGGTTTCCGCCGCTGCCTCGCGCCAGCGGGCTGTTTCCCTTTCGTCGGTTTCGATTATGTCAGCGGGCGAAACGATTGTTTCTTTTAAAACGTCGCCTTCTTTGTAATTTTCTCCGGCAATTCTGGTATAAGGATTAACGACGAGCATTGTCGTTGCCAAAACCAGAAGGGCGAAAATGGCGATCGAGCGCGCGGTCGGCGAGAAAACGCCGAGCCGACGTTTCAAAAAACGCCAGATTGCGTTGCGCGTTCGAATAAGCGGCGGCGCAAGATTTGGACGACGTTTGCTCATTTGCAGACGAAGCAGCCGAAAACACAAGAGACAAAATTTGCCGGATGTGTCTTCAGGATTTCTATAAACGTTGAAATTCCTTGAAGTCGCAAAAAGCCCAAAACCTAAAAGCGTAGGGTTACACGACTTGTTTCGCCCTACGCTATTTTTTTGCCGCTTTCAGCGACCGAAAATAAGGAACTTTCAAATAACTTTTTAATGGCTGTGATACGTTACAGCTAATTGTGAAGTTTCTTCAAGTTCCGGAGCCTCATTATCCGAAAAATCACGATTTAATTTTTCACCGATTTGTTCGAGCAGCGGGCGCAAACTATCGGGTTTGATAGCCGAAACCGCCACCGCATCGAGCTTTTTCTCGTTTTGAGTTTGCCGCAAAACGGCTTCCGTTTCGAAATCCTCCAAAAGATCGGCTTTGTTAAAAACAATAAGACGCGGAATCTCGTTGAGCTTTAACTCCGACAGAATATTCTCAACCGATTCGATTTGCTGTTCCCAGCGCGGATTCGCCGCGTCAACAACGTGTAAGAGCAAATCCGATTCGTTGATTTCTTCGAGCGTCGCGCGGAAAGCGGCAATCAAAGCGGGCGGCAAATCACGGATAAATCCGACCGTGTCGTTGATAATAATTTCGCGCTCAATCGGCAAACGCAGTCGGCGCGAAGTCGGGTCGAGCGTTGCAAACATTTTTTGCTCAGCGAAAACGTGGCTCTGCGTGAGCGTATTCAAAAGCGTGGATTTTCCGGCGTTCGTGTAACCGACGAGCGAAACAATCGGCGCTTCGCGGCGCAAACGGGTTCGGCGTCGTTCGGCTCGCTGGCGGCTGAGATCATCAATCTGTTTTTCGAGATGATTGATTTTGTCGCGCACGCGGCGGCGGTCTGTTTCGAGTTTCGTTTCACCGGGACCGCGCCCGCCGATTCCGCCTGCAAGTCTGGAAAACGCGGAATTCTGCCCGGCAATCAAACGCGGAAGCATATATTTTAATTGCGCCAGCTCGACCTGCATTTTACCTTCGCGGCTCTGCGCGCGCTGAGCGAAAATGTCCAGAATAAGCTGCGCGCGGTCAATGATTTTAAAATCCGTAGCTTCGGAAATCGAGCGAATCTGCGCTGGCGAGAGTTCGGTGTCGAAAACAATCAAATCCGCACCGAGCTGCATCGCGCGTATCAAAAGCTCGTTTAATTTTCCTTTTCCGAGAACGGTTTTTGAATCAATTTGCGGTCGGCGTTGAATGATTTTGTCCAAAACCATTACGTTTGCCGAAGTTGCCAATTCTTCAAGTTCCGCCATTGATTCCTGCGCGTCGTAAATGCTGCCCGTTGTGACGCCGACAAGAATTACGCGGTCGCGCGCAGATTGCCGCTGGCGTGCAGTTTGACGGTTGCGCGCCATTTCCTCTTCGAGCGAATTGATGAGCGCGAGAAAATCCGTGTCGAGCTGCGACGGAATCTGCGGTTCGAGAAAAGCGTACGGCAAAGCGTGCGCTTCGTCCCGCTCGTCGTCCAGCTGCGCAGCAGTCGCCGGTACGAGATGCGCGGCGTGAACTTCGTTTGGCAATCCCGTTTTGTCATCAACCTGAATCGCCGCCATCAAATCGAGCCGCAAAAGCCCAAGGTCGGTCAAATCGTCCTGCGTCAATTTCTCATCGCGCAAATGCGTATGTACGCAGCGTAAGCCGCGAAATCTGCCTTCGCCGGCGCGCGTGCGCTTGAAATCGGGCATTTCGATTTGCTTCGCGTCGCCGACCATCACGTATTCGACGTGACCTTTGCGGTCGAGCAAAACGCCGACCTGCCGGTTGATTTCGTGCGAAATCTCCGAAAGCTGGCGCGCTAATTCGGGCGAAACGATTTGACTTGGGGCGACGCGCCGCGAATAGAGCTTTTCAATCCGGCGCAATTGATTTTGCTTAAGTCCGTTGGTGTTTCCGTAAACGTTGCTAATAGAAAAATCCTCCGTAAAATTTCACAATTGTAGGATTTTGAAGAAATTTAAGCGGTTCGCGTTGCAACGCGAGCGGCGGAAATTATAGCACAAGAATTTGGCGGGAAAAGAAACTTAATTACACGGGACAACCGATTTGCCTAATGTATTTTATCTAGTTTGCTCACAACGAATTATAAACGCGGAATGAAAAGTCATAATTCTTTTCAAAAATTTACAATTATCTTTTGTATGATTTGAATTGAAAACTTTACCTAGCGAACTGAGGAAGAAAATAGAATGAGAAAATTTGTTGTCGTTTTTTGGGGATAAATCGTTTTGAGAAAATCACAGCCGCTCTCGCTTCTGGTCGTTATTCTCGCGTCGCTGACGGCTTTCGCGCCGCTTTCAATTGATATGTATCTGCCGTCTTTCCCGCAAATCGCGGCGGATTTCGTCGTTTCGGTCGCGCGGGTCGAATTGTCGCTGGCGGCGTTTTTCGTCGGTCTATCTTTCGGGCAGCTTCTTTACGGAACGGCGACCGACCGATTCGGCAGAAAAAAACCGCTGTATGTCGGTTTGAGCATTTATTGCGCGGCTTCGCTCACTTGCGCTTTTGCGCCTAATGTAGAAGCGTTGATAATCCTGCGATTTTTTCAGGCTCTGGGCGCGTGTGGCGGAATCGTCATCGCCCGCGCGACCGTGCGGGATTTATTCGAGCACAGCGAATCTGCCAGAGTTTTTTCGCTTTTAATGCTCGTAATGGGCGTTGCACCGATTTTAGCGCCGCTTATTGGTGGCTACGTTGCGCTTTTTTTCGGCTGGCACGCGATTTTTGCCGTCGTCTCGGTTTTCAGCGCTATTTGTTTGGCAGCGGTTTACAAATTTTTGCCCGAAACGAGAGAACCGAATTCGAATGTGCGATTAGGTAAAACTTTCGGCATTTACCTCAATATTCTGAAAGATAGAGGCTTTCTCGGTTTCACACTCGCGGGCGGTCTGGCGCAAGCCGGAATGTTCGCCTACATTACGGGTTCGCCGTTTGTTTTTATTGAATTACTCGGCATTCCGGCGGAACATTACGGCTGGGTTTTCGGCTCTAATGCGCTTGGAATGATTGCCGTTTCGCAAATCAACGGGAGACTTGTGCGCTCCATAAATCCGACCAGAATCCTGCGCGTTTGTCTTTTCGTTACGGCATTATTTAGTTTGTTATTAATTTTGGCGGGCGTTTTCAATTTGGGTTTTTGGGGCGTCGTAATTCCAATTTTCCTTTATATCGCCAGTCTCGGAATGATTTTTCCGAATGCGACCGCAGGCGCGCTCTCCGAACAGACTGAAAACGCCGGTGCAGCCTCTGCGCTTATCGGCACTTTGCAATATGGGTTGGCGGCAATCGCTTCCTCGCTCGTCAGCTATTTCAACAACGGAACGTCGCTCGCGATGACCACGCTCATCGGCGCTTGCGGAATTGCGGCTTTTCTAGCGCTAAATCTGCTTCTCGGCGCAAAGAAAAGCAAACAATTCGCAGTTTCGGGAGAACATATCACCCTCGGTTAAATTAATCCTGTCTTTTACGCAAAATTTTATCATCCTCAATAAATGAAATACAGAAGCAGCGCAGTGCTTTATGGGCGACTGACGCTGATTTCGACCGCGCTCCAACCGCCGTATTGCGGCGTAACCATATTTGCCCGAGCATCGCCGGGAGCAAATGTCAAAACCGCGCCGTCGGTCGTTTCAGTCGGTTTGATACCATATTCGCTGTTGCGGGGTTTATTCAGTTCCATTTTGAGCGGGTCGCCATCCGATGTCTTAATTTCGATTCGGTATTGTCCGAGCGGCAGGTTGTTAATATAAAAACCGCCTCTAAAGCCGACTTTTTTGCGCACGGTGAAACTTATCGGTTCCGTTCCGCCAAACATTTCGCCCTCGGGCGTCAAAGTGATTTCGATTGTGGAGCCTTCAACGATGCTGCCTTCCATCGGGTAATTATCTGAAGCTTCCACAGCATAATAACTAAAGTAAATTGAACCGCCGTAGTATGTTGCGGCGAGATGCGGACTTTGACTCAGATTTTCGCGGCTTGTCACGCCGTAAGGCAAAAGCACGAAGTTTTCGACTCCGCCTGTTGTCGAAGCAAAGCTGTCAAGCTTTCCGTCAGCCGGATGAAGCCCGACCGCCGCTAAACCGTCTTCGCCCCAATCAATGGCGTAACCCGCGTTGTAAAAATGCGCAACACCGGCGGGAACTTCAAATTCATAATAACCATCAGCATCGGTTTCCCCTTGCGAGCCGGAATAAGCGCCGCCGATTGCAGTTGAGCGCACGCCGAGCTGGGCGCCTTTGAGCGGATTGCCCTGCCAATCCTTGACATAACCGCAGATTTTTCCCGGTTCTGGCGAGAGTTCGTCGAATTCGGGCATTTCCGGCATTTCTTTGCCCATCACGTTAACGTAGTCGGTGTTTTTGTCAACGTCATGGGCGATTGGCTCACCCGGTTTACGATTCGTTTTCGGATTATTTTCCGATTTTGATTTCGATTGACTTTTTTTACCAGTTTTCTTCGCATGGTTCTGATCGCCACCGTTTAGCAGCGAAAACGGGAGGCAGCCGGACGTGCCGAAACTAAATAAAATGATTATCAAAAATAACAAGTATGATTTCCGCCGCATAAATTCTTTCTCCGTTTTGCAAAAGCCCAAAATTTGCAATTTCTCTTAATTACAAACGCGGAGAAAGAACCGCAAAAGTATCTGAAAAGAAAACAACATCAGATTTGTTTCTCCAGAAAAAACAATACTAGCCAAACAGCTGGGGCGTCCGTGTTTAGGTTCTCATAAACTCAGAAGCATTTTCGGTCAACTGATTCATCTTTCGTTGATTAGAAAAAAAGAGTGATTGTCAGCGCAAAAAATTTAACGCTTCTCGTAAAGGTTATTTGCAATAGAAAAGTGAACTTATAAAGGAGTAATAATATGGATAAAAGATTCGCAGGAACAATCAAACAAATCGCGATGGCGGAAGCCACTCCGCGACCGTATGGAAAAGTCAACGATGCCAATTTTGAACCCGCCGAAGGACAATCCGTTCGTTTTGGCTGGCGGCGGCTCAAAGAATATTTTGAAGTCGCGGCAAAATTTAAAGAACAGCATTGGAAAATTCCCGGTTATCTGGACGGCGTTAGAATTCGCGGCAAAAGAATTCCGCAGCCCGGACAAAGCGGAATTTCGTGGTGCGGAATATTTGCCACGTACATTTGGATCAAAGCCGGCGTGTCGGATATAAGATGGGCAATGCCCGGAGTTGCCGGACCGAATGTTAAGAAAATCGCCGGTTCTGCTGGAATCGGAATTGGCGACATTGTAGTTGAAAAAGGCAGTCTAGTTCATCACTGCATCGTTACCGCCATTAATGGAACGACGATTGAAACGGTTAACGGCAACTCGGATTATCAGGGAATCACAATCAAAAACAAACCGCTTTCCAACGTCAGCTACTATTACACAGTTCAGGACGATTTTTATAATTACCTGGAATCACAATACGGACAATAATACCAATCAGATAAAAGAAGTTTACGAGCGCTGAAAGCAGAGCCGCATAGACTTTAGTTTGTGAAATCCCACAAACTAAAGTCTATGCGGCTCAAATAAAACTGTTGTTACTGATCATCTCCGCGAAACACCCGCACAGTCGGCACGGTTGTTTTGTCTTTCGGGATTGTCCAGAAATAAATGGTCGAGCCGTTTACGGTTTCGGTTTTTTCCGGCGTCCAATCGCCCATATCGAAAGCGTGCGAGACAACGCGCGTTCCGGGTTTTAATTCTTCGAGCAGTTTTGGAAGCAGACGCAAATTAACGGCGGGAAGCAGATAAAGCGTCACCACGGTCGCTTCGCGTAAATCGGTTTTAAACAAATCGCCTTCAATAAATGTCACCTTGTTCGTTACGTCCGCTCTTCTTGCATTATGCTTGGCTTCTTTAATGCGTTCCGGGTCAATGTCAACTCCGACGCCTCTTTTCGCGCCGAAATCCTTAACGGCGGAAACAACGATGCGCCCGTCGCCGCAGCCCAAATCATAAACTACGTCGTTCTTGGTGACGTTAGCCATTTTGAGCATCGAGCTGACGACTTCGGGCGAAGTCGGGACATAAGGCACATCTCTTCTAACAGGCGTCGGCGACGGCGTCGGTTGTCCGCTTCTAGGTTGAGGCGTGATTTGCGAGTAAACCGGCGCGAGCGCCAAAGTTATAATGACGGCAAAAGCCGCTAATAAAAATTTTACTGATTTATTCATTTCAACCGCTCCTTCAATTCATTTTTGTTTTCGGGTATTCGCCAAAAATAAACAATGTGGTCAACATTGTCCGGCGTTTTGACGACTTCGGTTTTTTCCGGCTGCCATTTGCCCATATCGTAATTGTGCGAAACGATTCGCGTTCCGGGTTTGAGCAATTCGAGCAGCTTCGGGCGCAGACGCAGATTGACATCGGGCAGCAAATAAAGCGTCACCACTGTCGCTTCGCTGAAGTCAACGTTAAATAAATCGTCTTTGATAAATCTGACTTTATCGGTGACGCCGTTTTTCTGGGCGTTTTCGTTGGCTTCTTTGATTCGCTGCGGATCAATGTCAACGCCGACGCCGCGCGTGCCGAAACGTTGGGCGGCTATGACGGGAATACGCCCGTCGCCCGAACCTAAATCCCACAGCACGTCGGTGCCTTTGACATCCGCCATTTCAAGCATTTTGTCAACAACCATCATATGCGTCGGAACATACGGGACTTCCGGCACATTTTCGACGATCGAAATGTCGGCGGTCACATTTCCGCTGTTCGACGTGCCGGCGTTGGCGGCTGTCGCCGTTTGATTTGCAGCAGCGCCGGAATTTGTCCCCGCCCGATTTATGTTTTGCGTTTGCTGAACCGCGTTGTTCCCGGCACAACCGACGGCTGCCAGCAGCGCCAACGAAATCAATCCGATTTTAATTTTATTCGTCTGCATCAATCTTTTCCCTCTTGCGTTTGATTTGCGTTTAAAAATTCGTTTTTGCGCGAAACCAGCGCGAGCAAAACCGCGCCGACCGCCAGAACCGCGACGCCGACGAGCGCGCCCGCGCCCGTGTAAGCGAGACTCGAATAAAGCAAATAAAGACTCGTTAAACAAAAAACCAGCGGCGTCAGCGGATACAGCGGAACGCGAAACGGGCGCTCGACATTTGGTTCCTTGCGGCGCAAAACGAAGAGCGAGATTCCGGTGAGCAGAAAGAAAACCCAAAAAACCGGCGCGGTGTAATCAACCATTGTCTGTATGCCTTTGCGCGTTAAAATTCCTAACCCGATCAGGAGCAGCGCAATCACGCCCTGTACCAGAAACGCGTTGATTGGCGCGTCCGTTTGGGCGTTCCATTTGCCGAGCGGTTTCAACACCGAGAAATCCCGACCGAGCGCGTAATTTGTTCGGGCGCCAGTGAAAATCGTTGCATTTGCCGAAGTCAGCGCGCAAATCGCTGCTGCAACCCCGATAAAAATCGCGCCCCAATCTCCGAACGAGCTGCGCACAGCGTCGGACGCGGCGGCTTTCGAGTTTGCCAAACCATCTAATCCGAGCGCACTCAGATACGCGACGTTAACGAGCAGATAAAGCGCGGTGACGATTAAAATTCCCGCTACGAGCGCCCAAGCGATTTGTTTGCGGCTGCCGCGCATCTCGCCCGACAAATACGCCGCTTCGTTCCACCCGCCGTATGTGAGCAAAACAAAAACCATTGTCATCCCGAACGACGCTGTTCCAGCTGACGCAGTTTGGGTCGAAACCGCGTTTGATGCGCCGTCCGACGAAGACATGATTCCGGCAAAAATAACCGCCGCAATCGCTAAAACTTCCAAAGTCGTGAACAACTTTTGCGCGCCCGTTCCAAAACCGATTCCGGCAATATTAATTGCCGTGAGCAAAATGACAATCAGCGCTGCGTAAATCGCCGACGAATACTCGCCCAGCGGAAAAACCTGCGAAGCAAAATCGCCGAACACAAACGCGAGAAGGGCGACCGAGCCTGTCTGAATCACGCTCATCCGCGCCCACGCGAAAAGAAACGAGAGCCGTTTGCCGTATGCTCTCGTCAAAAAATGATAATCTCCGCCCGCGCTCGGAAATGTCGAAGCGAGTTCGGCGTAACACAATGCGCCGACGAGCGAAACCAGCCCGCCCAAAGCCCACGCCGCCAAAAACGCCGTTTCGCTGCCCGCGTTCGCAGCCACGAGCGACGGGAAGCTAAAAATTCCTGCACCGACAACAATGCCGACAATCAAAGCAATCGCGTCGGTTAAGCCCAAAACAGCTTTTGGTTCGGCGCGATTTTCTAAACGATTGCCAGTCGCGGCGCTATTAAAATCGGCTTGCGCGCCAGCGGCTGCCGAAAAAGTGGATTGCTCCATCGACAAAAATTCCCCCTTGAAACTTTGAGGTTTCTGTTACAACGCGAATAAAACGGGCGTCAACCATAGGTAATGCCTATAGGCAAAATATAAATTTTCAGCTTGAACAAAAACTATCACGCGCCGCCTCGCGCGATCAAGATTTTTGATTAAAATTTAAAGGGGCGATCAGAATCTTTCGGTATGAAAATAGACACTTGCCGCGCCAGCGTCGTAAAATTGCCCGCATAAGGAATTTATGATGGAGAGAAAACAAGCAGGGATAATCAAACTTGTTTCGCCCGCGAATGCAATTCCCGGCGGCGAAGTCATTATTGATTGCGAAAACTTCCCGATCCGGCGCGGCAGCGATTTTCGCTGTTATTTTAATGACGAGCGCGGGGAAATCTACGGCGCTTCGCCGCGCCGAGTAACCGCGACTCTTCCCGCACAAACGGCAAAAGGTGCGTCTCGCGGCGACGGCAGAACCGAAGTAAAACTGTTTTGCGACGGCAATTACAGCGACGTTTATCTCGACCTCGTGACAGCCGAAAAAATGCGCGAAGGGCTTCATCTGGTCGCCAATCCGGCGGTTGATTCCGCGGATGGCAGCTTGATTGTCACCCGTTCCGGTTCGCGCGGTCAGCAGCTTCAGGTAACGCTCTTTCGGCTTTACTTGGATGGCGATCTGGAGGATATTTCCGGCGATGTGATGAATCCGACCGGAATCGCTTTTTCGCCGTCCGGCGAGCTTTTCGTGACGAGCCGCGCCGAAGGCGTCGTTTATCGAATTAACCGGCAGAACACGGCTCTGCCGTTTGCTTCAGATTTGGGAATCGCGACAGGATTAGCGTTTAACCGGCGCGGCGAAATGTTTGTTGGCGACCGAACCGGGACCATTTACCGCATCAATTCAATTGGCGAAACCGAGTTTTTTGCTTCGCTCGAACAATCAATCGCTGCTTATCATCTCGCTTTCGGACCAGATGGCGCGTTGTACGTTTCGCGCCCGAACGTTGCCAGCTTTGACTCGATTATGCGAATTGACGAAGACGGCGAAGCCTCAACGTTTTATCGCGGCTTGGGACGCCCGCAAGGTTTGGCTTTCGACCGCGAAGGCAATCTATACGTAGCCGGCTGCCTGCGCCAGCGTCGCGGAATCGTGCGTATCTCGCCCGATGGCAGCGATGCCGAGCTTTTCGTTGCGGGAATGAATGTTGTCGGGCTCTGTTTCGGGAACAACGGCGAAATGTTCGTTGCCACAAACGAAGCCATTTATCGTTTGCCGCTCGGAATTTACGGCACTCTGCTCGATTAAATTTCGTTTTCGGCAATCAAGCAAGATTTGAAACTATTAACTGTTACGCATTGAAAAACAGTTGATAGTTTTTCATCTTTCGTTTTTGTTCATTTTGTTTGTTTTCTAAAATCGCGTTATATTACGGGCAGTCAAGCATCTATCGTATCTAGGAGGCAAAATGATAGCGCAAACTCTTCTCTTTCAAATCGAAGGCGTGGCAACCGCCGGTTTATTGTTTTTCATTTTTTTGGCTGTCGCGCTCCTGGTCGTAGCCTGGAAAACGCTCAAAATCGTGCCGCAGTCAACCGTTCTGCTGATTGAAAGACTCGGGCGTTTTAATCGCATGGCAACGAGCGGGCTTAACATCGTCATTCCGTTTATTGACAATCCGCGTTCAGTTTACTGGACAAACACCCGTCCGGGAATCGCTTCGATTGATTTGCGCGAGCAGTATATTGATTTGCCGCCGCAGCCCGTTATCACGCGCGACAACGTGACGATCAACGTTGATTCGGTCGTTTATTGGCAAATTACCGATCCGATTAAAGCCGTCTATGAAGTCAACGATTTGGTTGGCGGAATCATTCAGCTTACAATTACCGGAATGCGCGCCGTGATGGGCGAGATGGATTTGGATCACACGCTTTCCTCGCGCGATCAAATCAACAATAAGTTGCGACTTATTCTCGACGAAGCGACCGATAAATGGGGCGTTAAAGTCACGCGCGTGGATGTTAAAAACATCAATCCGCCGGAAGACGTGCGAATCACGATGGAAAAACAAATGACTGCCGAACGCAACCGCCGCGCACTCGTCCTGCAAGCCGAAGGCGAACGCCAGGCAGCCGTCACACGAGCCGAAGGCGAAAAACAAGCCGCCATCACGCGCGCCGAAGGCGAAAAAGAATCGGCGATTTTAGCCGCCGACGGCGCGGCGCAAGCTCGTTTAAGAGCCTCAGACGCCGAGGCGCAGGCTATCGCGCAAATCACGCGCGCAATCGGCGATCCGCAGCAAACCGCGCAATATTTGATCACTGCGCGGTATATTGAAGGTTTGCGCGATATGACCAGAACAAACAACTCGAAAGTGATCTTTATGCCGATGGAAACGTCGAATGTAATGTCAACCGTCGGCGCGTTGAAGGAAGTTTTCGCCGAAACAGGCGAGAAAACCGACAACAGACAGCAGCAAAATCAATTGCCCCAACCGCCGCGCAATCAGCGTACGCTGCCGCCAAACAGTTAATCTAAAAAAGGAGACTTTATGACTAGAATTTTAATTGCAATCGCATTAATGACAACTTTCGGTGCAGGCAGTATGCTTGCCGCCGTTCCACCAAAAAAAGCTAAAACAATTTACGATTTCACCGTCAAAGACATTGACGGAAATAATGTAAAACTAAAGAAATTCAAGGGCAAAGTCGCGCTCGTGGTCAATGTGGCGAGCAAATGCGGTTTCACACCGCAATACGAAGGCTTGCAGGCGATTTACGAAAAATACAAAGCTCAAGGTTTTGTCGTTCTCGGCTTTCCGGCAAATAATTTTAAAGGTCAGGAACCCGGCACAAACGAGGAGATCAAAGAATTTTGCGAATCGAAATACAAAGTCACGTTTCCGCTGTTCGCCAAAATCTCGGTTAAAGGCGACGATCAGGAACCGCTTTACAAATATTTGACGAGCAAGGAAACAAATCCAGAATTTGCGGGCGACATCACGTGGAATTTCAACAAATTTCTGGTAGATAAAAACGGGAAAATAATTGCTCGCTTTACTTCAAAAGACACGCCGCAAAGCGAAGCCGTGACGCAGGCAATCGAAAAAGCACTGGCGCAGAAATAAACATAAAAAGCGACAGGTGACGGGGAAAATTGCTTTTTCATTATGTCACCTGTCGCTTTTTATGTTTAGTAAGTAAAAATCACGCGATTATCCGCTTCGTAAATCTGAGCTTCACCGGGCGCAACGACAATTTGCAAATCACCTTCGGACGGGGGAATTTCGTTTTCCGTCGGCTTTTCTGTCTCTTCGACAACCGAAAGTTTTCTGAGCAGGTCGTGCAGATGTGCCTTGCCGATTCCGAAATCTGTTGTCTCGCCGTTTGCAGATAGCCGAACTTCGGCTTTTTCGGCGATGTAAAAAGAAATTAGAGAAGCGGCTAGCGAAATTCCGCGCTCAAGTCTTTCAGCGTCCGAAGAATCAATTAACAGAACAACGGTTATGCGGCGGTCGTCGTCGCTCGAAAATTCGCGCACGGTGATTTGTCCAGTTCTGGCGGTCGCTTTCCAATCAATCCGGCGAATATCGTCCGAAGCTTGATAATCGCGCAGACTTAAAAGATCTTGTCCCGCGCCGCGCCGGTTTGTTGTAAATTGTCCAAAACTGCGTTCGGTATTTCGTAAAAACCCTCGAATATCCTGCAATTTCGGAAAAGTATAAATCGCAGTTTCTACGACTTGCAAACGTTTTCGCTGCCGCCAGAATCCGAACGGATAAAGCGTTGAAAGCTCAAAATCGCGGATGATAAAACGCCCGCGGCGTTCAAAAAGCTGCTCGGTTTGCTGCTCGGCTTCGCCGCGCCGCGGAATGTAAATAAAATAACCGACTGTGCGTTTGATAAACGGCAGGCGAAAAATCGGCGCAAATCGGTCAGGCGGTTTGATGAATCTGAATTTGCGCCCGCCGAACTTATCTTCAGTCAAGGCTCCACGCAAAATCACGGTAATGGAGAAAGTTGACAAAAGCCATTTGCGGTTTTTCAATTCAACCGTAAAAATGGTCGGCTCGCCGGCAAAAATCGCTTCGGGAAACCGCACGCGGGCTTCGAGCTTTTTCAAATTTGAGCTGCCCAAAATCAGCGAAACTGCAAATGCTGAAAGCAAAAACGAAAGCACCAGAAAAAGCAGATTGTTTCCCGTATTCCACGATGCAAAACCGACTATTCCGATGATTCCCAGAAAAACCAATCCACCGCTCGTCATTTCGAGCGGCAAATCAAAATAAGCAACTTCGCGGCTTGCCCCGCGCGCCAGCGGCGGAACGACAAACAGCAAAATCAAGACGACAAAAACCAGCGAAGCAATCGCCGACGCGCCCGCCAGATTCGGATTTCCGATGTATTGCGCATAGAGCGTGATAAACGCCAATCCCAGCCCGCCGAAAACGACCATCAAGCCGAAAACTACCGAGCGGACATTACGCCAATTGATTTTATTGCTGGAGTCTTCCGCCAAGATTCAACCTTTTCGCCGGAAGCACGAATATGGACATCCACGCTCCCAAATTAAACCGGAATCGCAATTTGATTTAAAATCTCGCGCAAAACATTTTCCGCCGTTTGCTGACCCGAATTAAAAGCGGCGTAACGGGCATTAACCAAAACGCGGTGCGCGAAACACGGAATAACTAATCGTTTAAAATCGTCGGCAATGCAGAATTGACGGTTCTCGATGAGCGCGAGAGCCTGCGCAGCGCGTGCAGCAGCAAGGCTTCCGCGCGGAGAAACTCCGAGTTCGAGCTTGTCCGTATTGCGAGTTGCGGCGACGATTTTCATTAAATAATCAATCAGGCTGTCATCAACACGAACTTCGCCGACTCTGGTTTGCAATTCCAAAACGTCGTCGGTCGTTAAAACCGGCTGAACAAATTCAAGCGGGTCTGACTGTTCGCGGTCGCGCAAAATCGTTTTTTCCTCTTCGAGCGACGGATAGCCCATGGTTAGCCGCAGCATAAAACGGTCGAGCTGCGATTCCGGCAGCGGATAAGTGCCGTGGTGTTCGACCGGATTTTGCGTCGCCAGAACAACAAACGGGCGCGGCAATTCGCGTGTCACGCCCTCGGTCGTCACATGACCTTCAGCCATCGCTTCGAGCAAAGCCGATTGCGTTTTCGGCGTTGCGCGGTTGATTTCGTCCGCCAAAACAATATTTGCGAAAATCGCGCCTGGCTGCCACAAAAACGTATTGCTGCGATTGTCGTAAACCGAACGCCCGGTCACATCGGAAGGCAGCAAATCGGCGGTAAACTGAATCCGCTGAAACTGCGCGTCCAAGGCGCGCGACAGAGAGTGCGCCAGCGTTGTTTTCCCGACGCCGGGCACGTCTTCAATCAAAACGTGACCGCGCGCCAGTAGGGCAACGACAGCGAGCTTGACGGTTTCGCTTTTGCCTCTGATGACCGTTTCAACCGCCGCTCGAAGTTGACCGAGTTTTGTAAAAGCGGAATCTTGGGCTGAGGCGCTCGATTTTTCCGGTGCAATCTCGGTTTTCGGCGCGATGGTTTTAATCCAATCTCTCATTGTTTCGGCTAAAAATTGCTCTCAGGCAAAGATGCCCAATTTATTCTAACCGTTTGCCGAAGGCGCTTGCATTCAAAAAATTGGAGGCTTTCAAGTTTTTTGCCGTAAAGCATCCAAAGCCTCAGCAACATTTTCAAAGGGAAATTTTGCTTTTTCTTTTTATATCTGTAATTTATTACCGTCAGAAGATAAGTTAGATCGTTAATGAAAAAACTGCAGATCACACAAAAAGAAAATTTATGATTAAGAAGTGTTTAAGTTTCGCACTTTGCTGCTTGTTGTTAGCGGCGACAAATTCCACTCTCATTTCAGCACAAACCAACACAAACAATAACGCAGCGTCCGCCGCAAAGATTAAAGCCAATGTCGCCAAACGCGGAACGGGCGAAAATAAGCGCGTCGTCGTGAAAAGGCTGGACGGAACAAAGCTAAAAGGCTACATCAGTCAAGCGAGCGAAGATTCGTTTACTCTGGTAGTTTCAGAAACCAATCAACCTGTTTCACTTGCCTATGGAGATGTCGCACAATTAAAAAACTCCGGATCGAAGGGAGATACAATTGCGCTTTGGATTATTGGGGGAGCGGCGGCTGTAGGAGCAATTGTGCTGGGTAGTGCTCTTTTAACTCGTTGTAGAAATGAAGGTGGCTGTTAAAGGCTTGCAAGGAGCATCCTAAAATTTGAAACCGGGTGTCGGCAATGTTATAAATTTCTTGAAACTTCCGAGAGGTTTTCTCGTGTAAACAAACCGTAAGGAGACGCAAATTTTCTAAAATCTTATGAACCACCACAGAAAACAAAAAATCGCCGGTTTTTCGCTGATCGAGCTGATGATTGTAATTGCGATTATCGGCTTGCTGATTGCGGTCGGCGTTCCGGCGTGGAGCTATATGGTCAGAAACGGCAACGAAACCGCCGCCATTGACTCGCTTCG
The DNA here is from genome assembly GCA_030863175.1 of Acidobacteriota bacterium. Lineage (GTDB taxonomy): Bacteria > Acidobacteriota > Blastocatellia > Pyrinomonadales > Pyrinomonadaceae > JALZCH01. Next base: position 91,384 of record JALZCH010000018.1, read on the forward strand.
CCAGATCAATGAACGCCAAGTGCAATACGCTTCAAAACGCAAAGGTTCGTTTGCCGAGAACTTTGACGATTTGATTAAAGACACCGGATTTAACGAAAACTTTCGCAGCGAAAGCGGCGGCAAACCCGTTTTCAACGGCTACATTTTCACGCTCAAAACTCAAAAAAGCGCGAACGGCAAAGTAAATTTTTATTCCGTCAACGCCGACCCGGAAACACCGACTTCGGGTTCGAGACATTTTTATGTTGATTCAAACGGCTCAAGCATCAGAGTCAGCGAAGAAGGAGAAGCCGGTCCGACTTCCCCGCCGCTTTAATCTGTAAAAACGCTCTGGCGTTTGGACTTTAAAAAAGGGTGA
>JALZCH010000022.1 GCA_030863175.1 Acidobacteriota bacterium
GGCTCCAAGACGAATTTCAGGAGCGCAGGATTTTAGCACGGGCAGAATTTTCTGCCATTCATCATCAGTTAGCTTAACTTTCATTTCAAAGAATAGTTTAACTGATCTGTGTCAACACAACCTAGTAGTCTGCTAAATTCATTTGTTCAGGCAACATCAGATAGCGCTAAGCGGACGAAATTTGTCAAATTCTGAGCTAACTAAAGGTAATGGAGCTGATTGATAACGACTTTCCACACCAAAAAACAACCATTTAAAGGCTTTATCCTGAATACTCAGATTTGCAAAAGAAGGTTGCGAAATGCTTCTTTTACTCGAACTGTTTTTTGAAATCTTCAAACATTTGTTTGAGATTTGCGAATTCGGCAGTAAGCATCTCAACTTGCTGTTCGAGTTTTGAAATTTTCTCGCCTTGTGAGGAACCGGCGGCGGTTTGTTCAAAAGAGCTTTCTGAGGCGGTGGGAATTACAACTTCACCCGCGAGAAGATGAGCGAAACGCGATTCTTTTTGTCCGGGCTGCCGCGGCAGGCGCGCGACGAGCGGTTGAATGTCATTTGAGATAAGTGAATTTAAAGCTTCTTCGACTTCGGCAAAATCGGAAAACTCGTAAAGTCTGCCGGTTCGTTCACGCAACTCGCCGAGAGTTTGGTGTCCGCGCAGCATCAGAACACTCATCAAAGCGACTTGCGCCGTTGAAAGCTCGAAAACTTCGCGCATCATATGCTTGTATTTAGGCGTGCGGCTCGTGCTGCCGTAGAAAATGTAAAGCAGATTTTTGTCCCGCAAATCGTCAATCGCACCCAAAACCTGCGTTTCATTATAATTAACGACAGGATCGCGGCTTGATTTCTGGTTGCAGGCGGCAACCAGCGCGTTTAAAGTCAATGGATAATATTCGGGCGTGGCAAGCTGTTTTTCAACCAGCGAACCCAAAACTCTGATTTCAACTTCACTCAAAACAAACGCCATAATCGGTTACACATTCAACAAGAAAATCGGCGAAAAAGTTTAACACAAATTTTAATCAAATAAACCGAGCTGGGGCGTCGGGCGGCGAAAAGTGTTTTCGCGCCTGGTTCCTTCGGTCGGCTGATTTAATCCATGTCTTTTGCAGGCAAGTCGAAACATTTTTTCGGCTATTTTCCAATTTTCGGTCATTCCGTGCATTCGCTCGCCGAAGTTTGAGTTATTGAGCTTGCCGTTTCTTTCGGCGCGAATGTGATTCAAGATTCGCTTTTCTTTGGTCGGGAGGCGTTCTGCTAGTTTTTGAAGAAAATACGGGCGCACGTTTCCGGGCAGGCGCAGCAAATTGATAAATGCTGTTTTCGCACCTGCCGCAGCCGCTTTTTCAACCAGCGCCGGAATTTCGGATTCGTTCAAACCGGGAATAATCGGCGCAATTGCCAGCCCGACCGAAACGCCTGCGTCCGACAATGTTTTCATCGCGTGAAAACGTGCTTCCGGCAGCGGCACAAACGGTTCGAGGGCGCGGCAAACTTCCGCATCGAGAAAGGGAATTGAAAAGAAAACCTGCGCCGACGCTTTTTGAGCCAGTTCCGCAAGCAAATCGGTGTCGCGGCGAATGAGCGCGGATTTTGTGACGATTGCGACCGGATTGCGAAATTCGAGTAGAATCTCCAGACATTTTCGAGTTAATTCGTATTTCGTTTCAAGAGGAATGTACGGGTCGGACGTAAAAGACATCGAAATCTGCTCGCCTTTCCATGAAGGCTTCATCAATTCTTTTCTGAGCAGTTCGGGAGCTTTTGTCTTAACGATGATTTTCGTTTCAAAATCCGTTCCCGCGCCGAAACCCAAATATTCGTGCGTCGGGCGTGAAAAACAGTAAGCGCAAGCGTGCGTGCAGCCGCGATAAATATTGAGCGAAACATCAAAACCGACATCGGGCGAATTGTTTCTCGTCAAAATCGTCCGCGAAGCTTCATCCTCAAAAACTTCAATGCGGGCTTCGGGCGGTTCGCCGAGCCATTCGAGCGACTCCGAAAACCAGGGATTCGGCGGATTGTTGATGTAACGAAGCGACACGGTTTCATTATAGAAAATTTGTTTCAAGTTCGGGCAATAAAATTTTAGTACAGCGCGACTTTTAGCTTTTGCATCAGTTTTAAAGTTCTCCCCTAATTTAATTTGGTAAAAGAGGAGAAGAAATGAAAGGGTCGAATAAAATCTTATTTTTAGCTTTGATTTTTTGCGTCGGATTTTTTGAAAGCGGTGTTGATGCGCAACGGCGGGCGAGGAACGAGCAAAGTCAATTCAATTCTGCTGTTGTGCGCGAAGCCGAAAGAGTTTCGGGCGACAGATTTACGATTGCTACCACAACTCCGAATGGCGCGACCGTTTATGCCGTTAGGCAGCCGACTCGCGCGACTTTGCGGGCGATTGACGATGGTTTAAGCGATTTGTTCGCCATTGCGCGAAAAAACAATTACCGTTCAGGATTGAATTATTCGGATTACACAATTTTCATTGCTCGGGCTGACCGCAATAAAGACAGTGCGGGAAATTACTCACCGGACATCGCAGTTGCCGCCAATCAATATGCTGGCAGCGTTTACGATCAGGGCGGTTATGTTTACGCCGCCGGAATGGTTATCGGCTATAACCCAGCCGCGTTTATGATTGCCGAACACGAACGGAATTTACAGCGCATAACGGAAGTTGTTCGTTACGAAGGCGAGCACATTGTTCTTTACCACAACGATCGCCGCAAATATCGCCAAACCGCTGACCACAGCAAAGGCGGCGGGCATCCCATTTTGAATTAAAGTTAAATCGAAAAAGCAGCTAATTCGGCTGCTTTTTCATTTATTGAATGTTTTTCAAAGCTGCCCAAGCCAAGCAGAGCCAACCGCCCAGAAACGCGACTCCGCCAAGCGGCGTAATTGCGCCCAGCCACCGGGTTTCAGTCAAGCTCAAAATATATAAACTTCCCGAAAACAAAAGGGTGCCGATAACAAAAAGCCATCCGGCAGTTGAGAGAAGCGAGCCGGGAAAACGCGAGCTTGCCCAGGCAACAACGAGCAGCGCGAACGCGTGATACATTTGATAGCGCACACCGGTTTCAAAAATCACCAGCATTTCCGCGCTCAAACGGGATTTCAAACCGTGCGCGCCGAAAGCTCCGGCAGCGACGCCGATTAAGGCTGAAATTGCGCCGAGCGCGAGAAATAATCTTTCGGAATTCATAGCAGCATTGTAACCGATTTGTTTTTCGCCGGAAAAAACAAAAAAGGCGAAACCGTTAAGTTTCGCCCTGCAAAGCTGATTTAAAGTTGATTTACCAGCGCAGATTGCCGAGCTGGCTGGCGCGCAAAATCGAAGCGGCGTCAACCAGAGATTTGAGGGGCACTTCGCCGGCAAAGCTTTTGTCAAAACGTTTTTCCGTAAAATAAAGCGGCAAAGTAAAACCCGTGTCGAGCTGATAGCGAATTTGCCCGCGATTTTTAAATGCCTGCCAAACGACGCTCGGAATCGAGCGAAGATTCACTGTAACAGGCAAATTAAGGCGCGTCGGGCGGTTTCCGTTCAGCCGCAAATCGCCGTAATTTCCTTCGATAAACTCATCTCCGTAAAGATTTAAACGATAATCGAAATCTTTTAAATTAACCGGAATAAAAGAGTTTGATACATCGAGCGCGATGCTCATTTGAGCGGTTTGATTGCGAAAATCAATGCGTTCGAGCGTAATTTCGCCAACGTTCATTTTTACCAGACGGCTGCCGACTTCAACATTCGGCAAACGTTTTTGTCCGTATGCCTCGCCCGAAAAAGCGAGCGCGAAAAGCATAACCAGAAAAATCGCCGTTTTGCTTTGTAAAAATTTCATTGTTTAGTTCGCCTTTCTGTTTCAATCGGTTTGAGGTCGCAAAAGTATCTACAAACGGCGTGCCGCACAGGATTTAAAATATAAATCAGCATTTACCGAAAATCTGGGAAATGCCCGGAAAAGCCTGAAAAATCAATCACACGAAACCGTGCGCGCAGTATCGTTTTGGTGCCGCGCTTTTCAGTTTCAACCGATTAATGTTAATTTGCCGTGTAATGAATCGTAAATTTCCGATACTCGCCGTTGTTTTGTTTTCTCTGGTTTTTATGATTAACGCGCAGGCTCAGAACGATTGGAAAACGCCAGCCGAAAAGACCGATTACCGAACGACGCCGACTTATGACGAAACGCGTGCATTTATCGAACGTCTCGACCGCGCATCGCCGCTTGTCAAATTAACGAGCTTCGGGAAAACAGCTCAGGGAAGAGATTTAATGCTCATCGTTGCGGCAAAAGACGCCGATAAGATGACGCCGGAACTTGCGCGAAAACAGGGCAAAGCCATCGTTTTAATTCAAGCCTGCATTCACGCCGGGGAATCCGACGGGAAAGACGCCGGACTCGCCCTGCTGCGCGACATTGCGATTACCAAAAACCAACAGAACCTGCTCGAATCGGTTGTAATTCTGTTCGAGCCGATTTACAACGCCGACGGACATGAGCGCCGTTCACCGTACAATCGAATCAATCAAAACGGTCCCGAAGAAATGGGCTGGCGCGGAAACGGGAGAAACATTAACTTAAACCGAGATTATATGAAAGCCGATGAATTGGAAACAAAGGCTTGGCTGCGGTTGTGGAATCTGTGGAATCCAGATTTTTTTATTGACTGTCACGTCACGAACGGCGCGGATTATCAATACGATTTAACTTACCAGTTCGAGCATCACGAAACGGTCGCGCCCGCCATCAAAAACTGGCTTGAAACGGCAATTGAAGGACGCGCTGTCGCCGCGACCGAAAAAAACGGACATCTCTTGTCGCCTTATTTGCAGTTCGCAGATAACCGCGATTTGTCAAAAGGGATTTTTGAGTTTGTTGCCTCGCCGCGTTTTGCTTCGACGTATCCGGTTTTGCGAAATCGCCCTGCAATTTTGATTGAAACGCATATGCTCAAACCGTACAAAACGCGCGTTATTGCGACTTACGATTTTATTTTGGCGATGCTGGCAGAAATCAATCAAAATTCCGGTGATTTGTTCGGAACGATTAAACAAGCGGAAACTCAGGAAGCGGATAAATATTTTTCGAGTTACAACGCTAATACAAAATTTCCGCTTTCGCTGAAATTAACCGATAAATCAACTCCGTTTCAATTAAAAGCGGTTGAATCGAAAGTTGAAAAAAGCGAGATTTCAGGCGCAGATTGGGTTAAATTCGATTCAAGTAAGCCTTTCAATATCACCATTCCGTTTTTCAATCAAACTGAAATTGCGGCTTCGGTCGCGCCGCCAATCGCTTACGTCGTACCCGCACAATGGATTGAAGTTATCGAAAGACTTGAACTGCACGGTTTAAAAATCGAGCGCACGACAAAACCGCAAACATTTGAAGTCGAAATGTATCGGTTGACGCAGCCGAAATGGGCGCCCGCGTCTTTTGAAAGCCGCGTGATGCTGACGGATTTTAAATCCGCCGTTTTTAACGAAAAACGCCAATTTCCGGCAGGCTCAGTGATCGTCCGGCTCAATCAACCGAACGCCAAAGCCGCCGTGCATTTGCTCGAACCTGCAGCGCCCGACAGCCTTTTGCGCTGGGGATTCTTCAATCCGATTTTCGAGCAGAAAGAATACGGAGAAAGCTATGTGCTGGAAAAACTGTCGCGGGAAATGCTGGCGAAGGATGCCGATTTAAAACGGGAATTTGAAGAGCGTCTGAAAACGGATGAAAATTTTGCCAAAAACCCGCGCGCTCGTTTAAATTTCTTTTTTGAACGCTCGCCGTATTTTGATAAAAATATCGGTTTATATCCTGTGGGCAGAATCATTAAGTTTGAATAAAATGAATTTCCCGCTCTCGAATCGCCTCGAATTGCCGATTTTGCAAGAGCTTGCCGCAACGGGCGGGCGCGACGACGTGCGTTTTTTGTATTCGCGGCTGATTTCTTATTTCCCGCAATTGGACGCCGCTTCGATTCAAAACGGCAGGCTCGAACGCTGGCGTTTGCATGTACAGCGCGCCGGGCGAGAATTGGACGAGCAAGGTTTAATCCACCGCGAGCGCGGCATCTGGTCGCTGACAAGACAGGGCAGAGAACGTGTCGAATCCGAACAGACCGAATTTACGATTTTTCAAAACCAACGAGCCTCGCAGGACGAAGAGTTAAGTCACCAGAAAGTTCAATTGATGCTTGTCGAGATCGGACGCACTTTGGGTTTTTATGCTCAAGCCGAGTTTGAATATTACGATGTCGTCTGGCGCGAAACCGAGAAAACGCCGCGTCTGTCGCACGTTTTTGAAGTTCAGCACAAAGGAAACATTGATTCGGCATTTGCCAAGTTAAAACGCGCTTATGACACACAGCGTTCGCGCCCGTTTCTGATTCTCGCCTCCGAACGTGACGCAAATCGCGCCGCGCGTTCCATCAATCCGGCGCAAACCGGAGCTTTTCACGAGCTTGAAACTGTTCTCACGGTTTTGAGCTTTGAGCAAATCCGACTGCTACATCGTTCGCTCAATTCTATTTCCGACATTCTGCCGTTTTTTCTAGCGAAGTAAATTTAGGTGTAAGTTTATCAACCGCGAAGAAACACGAGGACTTTTCCATTGGCGTCTTCTTTGTGTTTCTTCGCGGCTTCATTTATCAAAGAATAATTTGGCAAATTCGCTAAGATTGGTAGAATAACGGGCGGAAAAATAAAATTTCCGCCTTTTTGCGAATGAAAACGGAAACGCCGATTCGCCGGCAATACCTCGAAATCAAAAAACGACACGCGGACGCACTTCTGCTTTTTCGCATCGGCGATTTTTACGAAGCGTTTGACGACGACGCGCGCCTTTTAGCGAGAGAATTGGATATTGTTTTGACTTCCAAACCGATGGGCAAAGGCGTGCGCGTGCCGCTGTCCGGCGTTCCGCATCATTCACTTGAAAGACATCTCGCCACTTTAATTGCTAAAGGTCACCGGGTAGCAATCTGCGAACAATTGACCGACGCGCCGATTAAAGGCGAAGACGGAAAACGTTTGATAGAACGCGACGTCGTGCGCATCGTAACGCCCGGAACGGTTCTCGAACCGGGGCTTTTAAACAGCAAAACCAATAATTATATCGCTGCATTCTGTACAGACGGACGACGCGCCGGAATCGCTTACGCCGACGTGACGACCGGCGATTTTGCCGCCACCGAAATCGAAAACAATTACGCTTTGACAGAATTGCAGCGCATTGCTCCGGCGGAAATTTTATTGGCGAAAACAGAACGCGAATTTTCAAATCAAGCTTTGCCCGGATTTGTGACCGCAATTGACGCCAAAGTTTTCGAGCCGGAAACGGCAAACAAGATTTTGCGAAAGCATTTTGCCGCAAAATCGCTTGTTCCTTTCGGTTTGGAAAATCAGCCGCTCGCAGCTTCTGCCGCCGCCGCAATCGTTTTTTATTTGCGCGAAACGCAGATCGCAGCCGCCGAACAACTAACCAGACTGACGAGTTACGACGCGGGAAATTTTATGATTCTCGACGCGCACACGGTCGGGAGTCTGGAAATTTTCGAGAGTCAATCCGAAGGCAAAAGTCTGCTTTCCGTTTTAGATCGAACGCGCACGCCGATGGGCGGAAGGCTGCTGCGGCGATGGCTTCGCCAGCCGTTGATGAACGTCGCGGAAATTGTCAAAAGACAGGAACACATCGCTTTCTTTAAAGCGAATCTGGATGCGAGGATCGAGTTGTCGGCGATTTTGGAAAATCTGCACGACATCGAGCGAATTGTCGGGCGGACTCGCGCCGGTCTTTGTTCGGCAAACGAGCTGCTCGCTTTGAGTAGGAGCCTCAGACAAATTCCGAAAATCAGAGCCGTTTTGCAAAAAGACGCCGCGCGTTTTGGCACGACGCTCGTAAATTTGCCGACGTGTGAGCAAACAGCGAATTTAATCGAAAAAGCAATCTGCGATGAAGTTGGCGCGTCGGAGAAAACCGGAATCATTCGCGAAGGCTTTAACAACGAATTAGATCGTCTGCGAAAGCTCGTCAAAGACGGTAAGAATTACCTCGCCGATTTGGAGTCGCGTGAAAGAGCGCGCAGCGGAATCAAAAGTCTGCGAGTTACTTACAACAAGGTTTTCGGTTATTTTATCGAGGTTTCAAAACCGAATCTGCATCTGATCCCGCAAGATTACGTCCGCAAACAAACTCTGGTCAACGCCGAACGCTTTGTCACGCTCGAACTCAAAGAATACGAATCGCTGGTTTTAAACTCGCAGGAACGTCTGGCGGAATTGGAAAACAACATTTTCCGGCAAGTTTGTGCCGAGATCGGAAAAAATCGTCAGCAAATCGCGGCTGCGGCGCAGGTTCTGGCTTACCTCGACACGATTTGTTCGCTCGCCGAAGTCGCCGACGAATTCAACTACTCGAAACCGCACGTCAACGACACGTCGCTGCTCAGAATCAAAAACGGTCGCCATCCTGTCGTTGAACAAACGATTGAAAATTTCGTCGCTAATGATGCCGCGCTTGGCGGCAATGGCGCGCCGAATATCGCTTTAATTACGGGACCAAACGCTTCGGGCAAATCAACTTATCTCAGACAAACCGCGCTTATCGTTTTAATGGCGCAAATTGGCTCGTTTGTTCCAGCGGAAGAAGCTGTCGTTGGATTGACCGACCGAATTTTTACGCGTATCGGGCTTTACGATCGCATCGGCGCTGGCGAATCAACTTTTATGACCGAAATGGTCGAAACTGCTGAAATTCTGCATCACGCAACGGGGCGCAGCTTGATTCTTTTAGATGAATTGGGGCGCGGAACTTCGACTTACGACGGATTGGCTGTCGCTCGCGCGGTCGTCGAATTTATTCACAATCACCCAAAGCTGCAATCGCGGACAATTTTCGCCACGCATTATCACGAGCTTGCGGAACTTGCCGAGGTTCTGCCGCGTCTGGAAAATCTGCATGTCGAAATCAAGGAGCGCGGCGACGAGCTAGAATTTCTCTACAAAGTCTCGCCCGGCGTTGCGCTCCGCAGTTATGGCGTTTATGCGGCGAAATTAGCCGGTCTGCCCAAACCGGTCGTGCGCCGCGCCGAACAGCTTTTAGCGGAATACGAGAAGGACGACTTGAAATCCCAAATTTCAGATTTCAAATCCCAGAATTTGTCCGAAACCGAGCGTGCTTTGCTCGAAATTGATTTGGACGCAATCTCGCCAGTCGAAGCGATGATGAAATTGTATGAACTGAGGAAAGTTGCAGAAGCACGACGCGCAGGAAATCGATCGCGTTCGGCAGCCTGAAAAAAGAAAAGGAGAAAAAGAGTGGAGTCCGAAGAGGAGGCAAACACTTTCCTCTTCGGACTCCACTCTTTTTCTCCTCTTCTCGGTTACTGCGGCAGCTTCCGATCTTTAAATTGATCGTAAAGCTCAGTATGTTTAGTGTTCAGAGGCATTTTGCGACCGTTGATGAAAAGATGCCGAATGTGTGTGCGCGGGTCGAGAATATCGCCGTCGGCGACGACAACATTTGCGACTTTTCCGACTTCGAGCGAACCCATTCGGTCGGCAACACCCAAAATCTGCGCCGGATAAAGAGTGACCGATTTCAGGGCTTCTTCGGGAGTTAAACCAAACGCGGCGGTCATTCCGGCTTGATACGGCAGATCGCGCGCATTTGCGCCTTCGTCGCCCGACGCTATTGCAAAAGGAACGCCCGCGCGTTGCAGTTTCGCCGGATTTTCAAACAAAACGTCGTAGGGATCGTCTTCACGTGCTGGTAAAGACCAGACGCCTGTAAAAATTACCGGAATGTTTTTCTGTTTGAGCAGATCAGCCGCGCGCCAGGCATCATTGCCGCCCATCAAAATCATTTTCAACTTGTTTTCGTCGGCAAAACGGACGGCATTGCGAATGTCCGTTTCGCGATTCGCAATCATAATCACAGGCTTTTCGCCCCTCGAATACGGAACGAGCGCCGCTAGCCTCAAATCGGTTTTCGGTCGCGGCAGCGTTTTGTTTTGCGCGTAAGCGTCGTGAGCTTTGCCATAAGCTTCGGCGTCCTTGAGCATTTGACGCAAACTAATCAAACGCTGATCGCGCTGTCGAACGGCTTCTTCAAAGTTAGGAGTTTGACCGCCGAAACCACCGCCGCCAAAACCGCCGAATCCTCCTGCGGCGACGCGTGGAAAATCAATCACGAGAGCAAAAGCCGGATTAACAGCCATTTCGCCCTGGGTCGAACCCACGAGATTAATAACCGCCGCTTGACCGGAGACAATGCCGCCTTGCGGCATCGTTAGAACCGTTGTAATTCCATTCACGCGGGTGACGGGAATATGCGTCAGGTGGGGATTGACGCCGACGATTGCGCGTGCATTCGGATTCATATCGCCGACTTCGGCATCATCGTCCGTGCCGGGCGCGCCGAGCGGAATTTCCATCAAGCCCATATTCGTCGAGGCATCAATCATCCCCGGAAACACGCTCAAACCTTTTCCGTCAATCGTTTCCACTCCGCCGGGCGCATTGACATTCGCGCCGACAGCGGCAATCCGCCCATTTTGAATCAACAGGGAGCCGTTTTCAATCGTCGCGCCTGAAACCGTGACAATCCGTGCGTTGCGGATCAAAAACGTCCCCGCTTGCCCGTTCTGATTTTGCTGTGAAGGCGGTGCTAATTGGGCTTTTACAGTGAGCAGCGAGCCGTAAGCAGTGAGCAGAAGAAACGCAAAAATGAACTTTGAACTTTGAATTTTGAATTTTGAACTCATTTGTTGTTTCCTCCGTCAATGTCATCCGAATGATCGTCATGGTTTGATTTTGTACGCTCGCGCGGAACTGCGGGCTGCGTGGCGCGCGGGCTGGTTGAGGGGCGATTGGCTTCGTCGCGTTCGAGCGTTTGCCGCTCGGCTGCAAGAGCTGCGCGGTTCTGCAAATCCTGCTCGCGTGAAAAATAAGTTTCGCCTTCAATCATCGTTCGCTCGGCGTGGGCGTAAGGGCTAAACGGATGAGCCGACCAGATTACGATATCCGCATCTTTTCCGACTTCGATTGATCCTGTTCGATGCCCCATTCCGAGTTGATTTGCTGCATTGAGCGTAATCATTTTTAAGGCTTCCTCTTCCGAAACGTCGCCGTATTTCATCGTTTTGGCGGCTTCGAGATTTAGACGGCGATGGCGTTCGCTCGAATCCGAATTGATCGAAACGCTGACTCCATTGCGGTGCAAAATCGCCGCGTTGTAGGGAATTGCGTCGAAAGCCTCGACTTTATAACCCCAGTTATCAACAAAAATCGAAACCGCAGCGCCATGACGGGCGATTTCCGGCGCAATTTTGTAGGCTTCGAGACCGTGTTGCAAAGTTCTGACTTTGAAACCGAATTCGTCAGCCAAATGAAGTAGTTGTAAAAATTCGTCCGAACGATAACCGTGCGCGTGTACCAGACGCTTGCCTTCCATAATTTCGACGAGCGGTTCAAGCTCCATATCCCGACGCGGCGATGTCAAATTTCTATCGCGTTTCGATTTTTCCCGATAATCGTCCCATTCGGCTTTATAATCTCGGGCACGAACGAAAGCATCGCGGATGGTTTCTTCAACTCCCATACGCGTTGCGGGATAACGCCGGGTTTGACCGGGCAAAAGCGTTGAATGCGAGCGTTTCGGGTTTTCGCCGAGCGCGAATTTGATTCCGGGCAGGGCGTCGGAGACAAAGAGTTCCTGCGCCGGTCTGCGCCATTTGGCTTTAATAGTTGCGTTTTGCCCGCCTATTGAATTTGCAGAGCCGTGCAGAATATTGAGAGCGGTCACACCGCCGGCGAGAGCGCGATAAAGATTGATGTCGTTCGGATTTACCACATCCTGAACTCTGGTCATCGAAGTCACTGAATACGATCCTTCGTTGACGCTGCCGTCAATCGCGGCGTGCGAGTGAGCGTCAATGATTCCGGGCGTGACGAATTTTCCGGTCGCGTCAATTGTTTGAGCATTAGCTCCGGCGCGCAAATTTTTTCCGATTTGCGCGATTTTTCCGCCACGAATCAAAATATCCGTTCCTTCAAGCCGCCCACGCGCCGCAGTTAAAACAGTCGCATTGCGAATCAAAACTTCATTCGCCGCAGGCGCATTTCGTTGCTGCGCTGAAAGCGGTGCGGAAATGAATAAAACAATCAGAAATAAACTAAGAAATTTTTTCATTCTTTATCCTCATTCATTATTCTTCGTTCAAGTTACGGCGTTTTTGTTCCGGTGAACGAAGACGTTCCCTGCGGAGTGGTCAACGTTCCGCTCATTTGATTTTCAGTCACTCTGCCCGCGAAAACTGTGTCAGTCTGTTCGCCGACGTTTAACCGGACGACAAACCGAAAACCTTCGGGCGTTAATTCCCCTTGCTGGATCGGCGCGTTTCCGAGCGTTGATTCAAACTGCCCGGTAAGCTGATTTCTCTGCGGCGTTAGTGTTACGGTTGCTTGAACGGTTTGACCGCCGAGCTGCATTGTCAAATTCCATTTTCCGGCAATTGCCTGTGACGCCGCTGCGAAAGCTGCGCCGCCTGCGGCGGTTGTCGTTGCGGGAGCAGGCGGAATTTCATACATTCGTCCGTCAACAAAAACGTGCGTTACGGCTCGATTGCGATCGAAAATATCGCCGCGCAGAACGGTTAGATTGGCGATTTTGCCCGGTTCGATTGAACCCATTCGGTCGGCGACTCCGAAAATTTCGGCGCTGCTCAAAGTCATTGCGCGAACCGCCGCCTGTCGCGACAAACCTGCTTGCACGGCGCGTCCTGCGTTTGCCCAAAAATCCGTATAATTTGCCATTCCGCCCGATTGAAACGCGAAACGAACTCCGGCATTTGCTAATTGTGCCGCAGTTTTCGGGGCTTCCGCGCGGGCGCGGAGAACGTTCAAACTTTCCGGGTCGGCTTCGGGCGAAACGGACGATGTGCGGCGCGGGAAATTTAGCGAGAGCAAAACCGGAATGTCCTGCGCTTTTAATTGATCGGCAATTCTATGGGCTTCGGCGCCGCCAGAAATAACGGCTCTCAAATTAAATTCGCGGGCGAAACTTAAAACGCGCGCTATTTCGCGTTCTGTGTTTGCCTGGAAAATGACCGGAGCTTGATTTTGGCGACTTTGATCATTTGGACGAGGCAAATACGGAAACAGTGCCTCGAGCGATTTATTAGCTTCAGGGCGCCGGGCGCCGCGCGGATTTTTTTCGTAATTCGCTTGTGCCTGCTGTAATTGCTGGGCGTCAAGAAACATTTGCCGAACGGCAGAAAACGAACCCATTAAACTGACCGGATATTGTCCGATTTGCAGCGGCTGGAAAGTTACGTGCAGCCCGACCGGAGCGCGGACGATTGCTTCACCTGGCGTTTCGCCTGACAGATTGATGAGCGCCGATTGACCTTGAAAAATCCGCTCGCGCGGGACTACAAGCACGGTCGTAAATCCGCTGTTGCGCGCGGTTTCAATCGAAGAATCGGACGGGCGGATCAATTCGATAGCCGTGATTTCCGGCTGCAAGCCTGCCGGATAAACCGAATTAGACTGAGCTTGCTGCTGGGCTTGCTGTTGCAAAAATGCTGCGGTATTTTGCGCCCCGCCTCCGCCCGTAGTTTGCTGAGTTCGCGGCGCGGGAATTCCAGTGTTGGCGCTGGCATCAATGATTCCGGGATAAACCGTCAAACCGTTGGCATCAATCACGCGCACGTCAACGGGAACCTGAACGTTGCCTGCACCAACGGCAACAATCAAACCATCGCGGACGATAATTGTTCCGCGCTCGATGTCTGCGCCCGCGGCGGTCACGATTCTGGCGTTCGTTATTGCAAAGCCGCGCGGGGCGTTTGCTGTGCTTTGAGCCGCCGCCTGCCGGACAAACGCTGGCATCAAAAGCAATGCGACCCCGCCGAAAACGGCGAAAAATCTCGATAACTTAATTTTCATATTCTTGGGCAGGAAAATTTTATTGAGCGAAGATAAAACGAAGTACCTCTTTTTGGCAAGCACTTTTTTCTGGATGTAGTTTGATAATTTGGATCAACGTTTAAGAAATCCGTTTCGCTTGAATGAATTAACTGAATAAAATTCAGGCGATAAATACACAATGTTTAAAATTAAACCAAGCCGCAAATTTTAACGCCAAAATGAAAAAAAGCAGGCGCTTGAATGCTTAAGCGCCTGCTTTTTCTCTAACTGCCGTTTAGCCGAGCGGATAAATAGAGATTTGAACTCCGTTTCTCACCTGTCGAGCTAGTTCGGAGCAACCCAGTCTCCGTCAACCTCGCCAAGCAGAATGGCAGTAAAATTTTGACTTATCATTGAATTTGGAAGCGGATTATAAGTCAGTTGATTGGGAGAAAAACTCCAATTGCCGGTTTGTCCGGTATTGGCATTCGCTCCGTTTGCTGACACATATCTGAGAATCAAAGTTGCGTCAAAAGCGGTAACTCCAGTTATTCCGTCCGTGTTTGCCGCTAATTGTTGATTTGCTGTTAAGGCATTTGGTCCGACTCCGCCCGCGGCTACGTGACGTAAAATGAGAGTCGCATCAAAAGCTGTGATACCGTTGACATTGCCGGTTTTAGAAGGTGTGATGGTGTAATTGCCGCCTGAGGTTAAATTGTCCAATAGATAAGCGCCGGTGCTGCCCGTTGTCGCGTTCGCGGACGAGGCTCCAACGGCAGATATTAAGACACCTGAAACACGCTTTGTCACCAGGCTTGTTCCATAAGTGACGGTCCCGGCATTACATCTGGCGCTCGGCGTCGGACACGTTAGATTCAGGATGTTATTTCCAATTCCGGTTTGACCGTCAGGATTTGTTACAGTCACATTTCTCAATCCCGGCAGCGCACCTACAGTATTTAGATTTAATGTAATAGATGTCGGGCTGTTATAAGTCACGCTATTGACAATTACGTTGCCTCCGCTAATTGAAACTGCAATGTGATTGAAAGGCAGAGCCGGAGCCGGAAGATTTGCACCCGGATCATAAAAACCCGATCCGTTCACCGATGTGCCTGTGATCGTAACATTTGTTGATGTCTGCCCGACGGGAATATTTGCAGGGCTTATTGATGCCGGAGTTGCCGGAGGCGGAGCGATTAATTTTACTGCGCGGACGCCGTAAGTATTCGCGCCGTTATTATATTCCTGAAGCGTCCACATCGTCATATCGTCGAGCGGATCAACAACGGTCGCTGAATAATCGCCCCAACGTCGCCCGCCCGAACCGCCCGGATCGTCCGCCGGATTATACGCAGTTGAAGAAGATGTGTAGCCGGGAAAAGCTGTTCCGCCGGGACCTTCGCGCATTGTGCCGAGCGCGTCTCCGACCAATCTGCCGGTAGTAAAAGCATTAATGCGTTCGTTAGTACCGGCGATGCTCATTCCCATTGCGGCGTGTCCCTGACCGCTGACGGCAATCGTCGGAATCCAGTAATTTCGCTGATTCACGTCATTTGTCGCATTATTGTCAAACACAGTTCCTGATTGAGCGATGCTGGGAGCTGCGTTTAGATTTTGAATTTCATACCAGCGGGCTGCGTTTCTATTATTAGTCGTTCCGGCAACGCCCGTGTTGTTGACGCCAATATTATGCGCCGTCCATAAACGTCCGTTTCGAATCATCGCCGAATAAAGTCTGTCATCCAAGGCGTCAAGCCTGCCGTTCGCTCCACCCGTATTTCCCAAATGGGGAACTAAAACCGGATATCTGGTCGTTAGCGGGGCTGGGATTGATATATTTGCAGAAATAGTTGGCGCCGGTCCGAGGCTTCCTGGATTGGTGATGCGGCGTAACATCAAGGTGTTAAACGTGGCATTGTCAACGCCGATGAAGTAGCCGATGGCGGTTGCGCCGATGTTTGTCGGATCAGGATTGTCAACGCCTCGCGGCGAGAACGGACCTGCACCGCTTGCAGTCGCTACCAACCCTGAAAACGACCAGACCGTTAAGGGCGAGCCTGCCAAAGCAGGAGCTTTGGGAATGACAAATCCTTTAGTGCTGGCGAAGGCGCCGGCGAGGGTAAACATATTCGCGCCGATATACATAGCGCTGGCGTCAATCCCAAAAGATTGGTAATCGGTAAAAAGCGTAGGATCGCCTTGAAATTGATAAAATGTCCAAACGGTTGCGGGAGTAATATTCCCGTTGCTGGCGGCGTCCGAGACTGCGATTATATTGCGGTTCGGGACAGCCAGCGCGCCGGTTGCGGAGACCAGCGTGACATCAATCATGTTCAAAAACCAGCGGTTCGTAAGCCGATCGTAACGAACATTCGGGTCGGTCGTAAATGAATACTGACTGGCGCTGGGTGTCGTCAGCACGGAAGCAAAGAAAACATCCGTATCAACGTTCATAACGCCATCCGCAACTCCGGTCGTTTTATTAAATGTGCGCAAACGACCGTTAACGAAAACGACAAATTGAGTCGGACCGACTTCGCCTTCCGTATCCGGCGGAAAAGCTCCGCCGGTTTCGTTCGGTCCGGTTACGCCGTCAAATTGTATTCCGAGGGTTTGAGCGGGAGCCTGAGGTGCAGCAGCCAACTCGTGGTCGAATTTGGCTTCCGGCAACGGATAATGATGGCTGTTGAAAGTCTCGCCGGGACCGTCCGGCAGGTCTTTTCTATTAGGTCTTACTTTTTTGCTTTTAATTCTGCGTTCGCGCAATAACTCACGCGTTCTTTTATAGCTTCCGCGCAATTCCTGATCCGCCGTAATTTGTTCTGTGCTGACTTGTGCCGCCGCCGGAACATCAATGCGTTCGGGAATAATATCCTCGCTCTTAGAACTTAAGGCATTATTTGCCCTATTCACAGGGCTTTTCGAGTTTGAACCGGAAACCTTGGGACTCGATTTTTTACTGGCGGGCGCGCTTTTAACGTTTCCGGCAACCCTGATTTGGGAAAAAGCAGTTAACGGGAAAGAACAAATTAACAGGTAACAAACACAGAGTGCGAAAAACCTATTTAATTTACTTAAATTCAATATTTTGCTGTGTATTAAAATCATGTTCAAACCTCCGATAAATGGATTGGAAATAACAAACCTTACGTGAGGAGGTATTTCTTTTAAGAGCAAAACGTAAAATTCTGTCTTAAATAACTCTTGAATTTTGGGATCCGATAAAAACAGAAATTGCCTGAACGAAAATAATTCGATGAACAACTAATACTTATTATTCTTCTGTTAAGCGAAAACTGCGAAAAGCTTAAACCGGATTGGTCAATTTTGCCTCTGGAAATTTATAAATTATTTGGCTGGCAAATATTTGATCAAGAAGTATAGTTACGACGATAAGTAGTTCTTTGGCTGTTGTCAAATAAAAAAAACAAAAACAACTGTAAAAATTTGATTTGCAAAATTTTCTGAAAGACACTTTTAATCTTTACGCAAATTTTGCATTGCTCGGGCGATTGCTAATGAGTTTTCATCGCCGTTTTCAATTAAGCCGCCGATAACACCCTCGTGATATTCGGGGCGATGCTGGCTGAGTTTAAAAGCGGCTTCAAAACGTGAGACAACAATGCGAAAACCGACAATTCCTTTCACCAGCTTGTCAACAATTTCGGGCGAAACGGTTTCCAAACTGTAGCCGGTGTTCGGCTCGTATTTCGCGATTAAACGTCGAAGCATTTCTATAAGCTCGTCTTTTTCTTCGAAAGTTTGCGGCTTTCCGTAAGCGTGAATGGATTTATAATTCCAAGTCGGGACGTTTTGTTCGGGTTCCGTGTACCAGCGAGGCGAAATGTATGCGTGAGCGCCGGCGAAAACGGCGAGAATTTCTTCGGACGCCGCAAATGTTTTCCATTGCGGATTGGCGCGGGCGATGTGTCCGACGAGATTTATTTGGTCGTTTTCTGCTCGTTCAATAAAAAGCGGAGTGTGAGTGGCAATCGGTTTTTTGCCGTCAAAAGAAATTAGAGTCGCAAAGCTGTTCTGCTCGACGAAATTCAAAATCGTCTCGCGGTCGGTTTCCAGAAATCTAGTCGGAATGTACATCAGGCAACTCGTTTATTTTAATAAATATATCGTATATATTCAATTTGAAATTGAACGAAATCCTAAAGTCGCTTCCTAAGCAGAACCGCGCCTTGTCCGGTAAGTTTAAAAACGTTCCTTTAAACTCCGTTTTATGAAAACGCGGGGCTTTAAATTCAAATGGCGTCGCTGAATTACTTGGTGTTTCTTCGTAACCGGCAATTTGCGCTTATCCTTGTTTAAGGATTTTGTTATTCTTGCAGTTAATTCAACCGAAATTCGCTGTGAACAAGCGATAAACAAATGAGCGATACGATTGATGACGATAAAGCAATTGTTCTTTTCGATGGCGTATGTAATTTCTGCAACGGCACAATCAATTTTATTATCCGGCGCGATTTGAAAGAACGTTTTCGCTTTGCGCCTCTGCAATCGGAAATCGGGCAGCGGCTTTTGCGGCAATACGATTTGAACTCGCCCGGAATTGATTCGGTCGTTTTACTCGAAAACGGGAAAGCTTTTACGCATTCGACCGCCGCTTTGAAAATTGCTCAAAAACTCGGCGGCGTCTGGCAAATTTTTTCAATTTTTCAAGCTGTGCCCCGACCGGTGAGAGATTTCTTTTATCGGCTTTTCGCTCGATACCGTTATCGTTTGTTCGGCAAGAAGGAAGTTTGTATGATGCCGACGCCGGATATAAAAGCGCGATTTTTAAATTAAAAAATCGGTAAATATGAACTATTTCTAAAAAACTCAGTTAGCTAACTTTCTCAGAATAAAAATACTCTCGTCTCCATTTCGTAAACTATAACACGGGCATTTTGAGGTAAAACTTTTCTGTAAACGGCATGAATCATCAATCTTCCCCGATTTGTCTGTGGCAGGATTTGCAACCAACAGAAAATTTATATAATTGCTGCTTCTTTTTCAAAACAAGCAATTTAGAGCATAAATCGGAAATAGCTCGGCACAAATTCGATGGAAACGACTTCGCCTTTGTATTTCGCATTAGTTTCTTTCGCCGGGCGATAAGTCAAAACCACGTAATTTGCCATTTTTTTTGTTTCGCAGCCAATTTGCCGACCTTCAAGATCGGGCGCGAAGGTTTTTACTTGTACTTTTTGCAGTTCCGGAGCATTGAAAATCAGCGTGTTGTTTATCGGATTGGCGCTTTGAACGACGAAAGTGCTGCTTTTTCCGCGACATTCGATCTCTGTAAGGGTTCCAAGCACGCGCTGTTCGCCTAAGCGCGGTATTCGCAACGCTTCGTTTAACGCTTGCAGCAATCCTTCTTCTTGCGAAATTGCCTGAACAGGAGCTTGTTTGGCTTCTATTTCCTGAATCTCCATCGCGTTGAGCTGTGCCCGGATGTTGCGCGCGCTGATGGCGACTGATTGCGCCTGAAGACGCAAATCCTTGTCGGCAGTTGATTGAAAAACTTTTTCGGCAAGTATTTCCGCTTCGATGTAGTTTGTCAGGCGCAGATTGACTTGCGCCAAATCAAAGACAGAACGCAAATTTCCCGGTTCGAGCCGGATTGCTGTTTTCAGAAACTCGATGGCTTCGCCCAAATCTTCGCCGTTGATTAAATTAACGTTCGCCAAAACCTGATAAGCTGGAGCGAAATTAGGATTAAGCTCGATTGATTTTCTAAGAAGCGCACGCATTTTCGCGGCTTTCGCAGCTGGAATAGCTTTGATGTAACCGGCGGCGTTTTCTTCCTGTTTGTACAAGGCGTAGCCGTATAAAAACGAAGTCAGAAAACCGTTCGCGCCGATTCGTAGAGCCTTTTCAAAATGCGGCTCCGCGGCGGCAAATTTTTTCTGCTGCGTCAGCGCGACGCCGAGTGAAGCGTGCGCTTCCGCATTTGAATCATCGGTTTTGACCGCTTTATCAAGCAGCACGACGGCTTCGGCGAAACGGTTTTGTTGAAGCAACAGATGCCCTAAAACCGTTGCCGCTTCGGACTCGGAAACTGCTGCCGCTTGCAGTTTCAACTCAGCGTCGGGAATGGTTTTTAACGCGAATGTAGCGGTTGGAAACTGTTTTGCCTCCAAATAATTCTTTAACTCTTTTTCTAGCGTTGCGTTGTCAATCCGAAATGCGGTTTTAAAAGCATTCTCCACAGATTCTCCGGCGAGAAGAAGCGTGAGAAATTTGTCGAAATCGGCTCGGCGCGTGCCGTTTTGAAAATAATGAGCGAGCGCCCACGATTGGGCGTAAAACACGGTTCTGCTGTGATTGCCCTGATTTTGCAGGACGAAACGGTCGGTTTTGAAAAATGTCTCAAACGGAATCAGCGTTTCGGTTTCGAGCAGTCGAACGAGCTGAGCTTGTGATTCACCCAAAACAACACGGTCGTTTTCGGCGCGGAAAGTCTGAAAATATTCGGCAAGACCTTCGTTGAGCCACGGCGGAATGTCAGCGCGCTGCAAATTGTTTTGGACGACGAAATGAACGTATTCGTGATAAATCGTGCTTGGAACGGCGGCGTTTTTTTCATTGATTGGAAAAACGATGTAATTCGCTTCAAGTCCGGGATGAAAATAACCGATCGCAGCCGCATCGGCGGAACCGTCCTGACGAAGCGGCTGAAACGGGCGATAAGATTCGTGCTCGTTGAAAACGACGACTCGAAGCGGGAGCGACGAATTGAGATTCAACTGCGGAAATTGCTGGCGGAAAAACTCCCGAAATTGTTCGAGATTACGCGCCACGGCGCGAATTCTGTTCTCCGAAGCATTGCCGGTTAATTCAAAATTTTGCGAACGAACGCGCGTCCAAACCTCTTTAGCCGACGCCGCACAGGGGTGTAAAAGAAGAAACAGCGCGGCAATTAAAAATCCGACGCGGAAAACCGATGTTTTATTTGTTGTTCTTGCTCGCAATTTTGTACGGAAAATTTTGAAAATGAATTTCTTAAAAGACAAACTGTTTGATGCGATTTTGGCGCAACAGGCTGACCGAAATGCGCTAATGCGCTACAATTTTCTTAATGAATACGCAATCATTTTCAGCTTTGGAATACGACAAATTGCGCCGTCTTTTAACGCGCTACGCGCAAACGCCGATGGGCGCGGCGCGAATCGAAGAGTTACAGCCGGTTCAGGACCGCGCCGAATTGCAGCGGCAGCTCGACGCCGTTGCCGAATCGGTCGCGCTCAAAGAACGCGGCGCGGGTTTTAATTTTTCAAACATTGCCAATCCTGCGGATTCGCTCTCGATTTTGCGAATCGAAAACGCCGCGCTCGAACCGCTTGCGATGCTCGATCTGGCGAATTTAATCGAACAGGCTTTGTCGGCGCGCCTTATAATTTTGTCTGAAAAAGAATCGGCTCCTGTATTAACGCAAATCGTCGAGCGCGTGCCGCGCGAATTGCAGCGCGTTTCGCGCCGCTTGCAGGAAAAAATTCTGCCTGGCGGAATTCTCGACGACCGCGCTTCGCCCGAGTTAGCCAGAATTCGCAGCGACATTACTCGCCAGCGCGAGCGCATCTCGAAATCGCTCGAAAGCATTATGGCGAAAACCGAATCAGCTGTGCAGGACGAATTTATTACGGTTCGCAACGACCGTTTCGTGATTCCGATCAAAGCGGATTTCCGCGGTCGTTTGTCGGGCGTCGCGCACGGTTTTTCGTCGTCCGGTCAAACGATTTTCATCGAGCCGCTGCAAACAATCGAGGCAAACAACGAACTGCAAGCATTGCGCGAGGCGGAAGAACGCGAAACGGCGCGCGTGCTTTTTGATTTAACCGAAAGTCTGCGCTGGGAATTAAACGGAATCGAAGCCGCAATTGCCGCCGTTTCTGAGCTTGATTTCATCAACGCTAAAGCGGCGTTTTACCGCGATTTCGATTGCGTCGTGCCGAAAATTTCACCGGATGAAATTTTGTTTTTGCGCGAAGCCCGCCATCCGCTTTTGGAAGAAAACTTAAGAAAACAGGGCGGGGAAATCGTGCCGTTGTCGTTTGAAATGACGGCGGAAAAGCCTGTGATGATTATTTCGGGCGCAAACGCGGGCGGCAAAACCGTTGTTTTAAAAACAGCTGGTTTGCTGAGTTTAATGGCTTTGTCTGGTGTTCCGGTTCCGGCGAACGATGCCGAAGTTCCGTTTTATCGCTCGATTCTGGCTGACATCGGCGATCAGCAATCGCTGGCGGCAAATCTTTCGACTTTTACCTCTCACGTTTCAAACATCGCGGGAATGATGCAGTCGTGCGAGCGTCCCGGATTGGTTTTGCTTGATGAAGTTGGAACTGGAACAGACCCGGAAGAAGGCTCTGCTCTCGGCGTCGCGGTTGTTGATCACTTCCGCCAAAATTGCGGCGCCCATGTTTTGGCTTCGACGCATTATCGCGGTTTGAAAATGTATGCCGCGAATTCGCAGGGCGTGCAAAACGCTTCGGTCGAATTTGATGAAAAAACTCTAAAACCGACTTATCGTTTGCGCACCGGAATCGCCGGAATTTCTGCCGGTATTGAGATCGCCCGCCGTTTCGGAATTCCCGATGCGGTGATTGAAAATGCGAAGCAAAACGTGGATCGTTCGTCGCTAGATGCTTCGGAATATTTAATGAATCTTCGCCGTGAGGTTTCGGAAGCCGAAGATATGCGCCACGCGGTGGAAGAAGAGCGCCGCGCAACAGCCGAGCGTTACGCGCAGCTCGAACGCGATTTTCAAAAACGCGAACAGGAACGCAGCCGCGAATTTGAACGCGAACTGGCGAAAACGGTGGAAGAATTCGACCGCCAATCGCGCGCTTTGCTCGAAGCAATTGAAGACAAAACGATTCGCGCAAAAATGGAAAAAGATGCGCAAGCCAGAAAAGCCGAATTAAAACGCGCCGCAGCCGCGACTTTGAGCAGTCAATCGGCTTTTGCCGGAGATTCAAAAGCAAAAGAACAAACTCCGAAATCAGATTTACCGATTACGATCGGCGCAAAGGTGCGTTTGAAAAATTTCGGTTCGACCGGAACGGTCGAGAAATTGAGCGACAATGAAGCGGAAGTTTTAGTAGGCGCAATGCGGCTTCGTGAAAAAGTCGAAAATTTGGAAAGAGTTACTGACGAACAGCCGCCGCAAGCGCAAGGAAAACTTGAGCGTTTACAGGAAAAAGCCAAAAGAGCGGAATCAAACCTGCGTTTTGAAGAGGAAAATCGCAACGCCGAATTAAATCTCGTCGGCAAACGCACGGATGAAGCGGAAGATTTACTCGACAAATTTCTGGACAACGCTTATTTGTCCGGCTTTCCCCGTGTGCGCGTAATTCACGGCATCGGAACGGGCGCTTTACGAGCGGCTGTTCATAGCTTTTTGAAAAACCATCCGCACGTTCAGCGTTATACAATCGCCGCGCAGGACGAAGGCGGAAACGGCGCAACTGTTGTAGAGTTGAAAAAATAACTGACCAATATGAAAAGAAATTTATCTTCACTTTTGTTCTTTTCACTGTTTTTGGCTTTGACATCATTCGCCTTGGGTCAAAATGCAACCAAGGTTGATGCGGTCAAATATTTTGACGAAAACCGACGCTGGTACAACGATTACACGGAACATTGGTTCAATTTCTTCGACATTACGGATGAAGAAGTTAGAAATTCCATCATTCAATGGGAAAAAATCGGCGCGGATTTGGAAAAGGCGAAACAGGGCTGGGCAGGTACTTTTTTCAGCGGAGGAGAAACTCACGGCGATTATTTTCGCTGGTCTGAGAAAAGCGGGTTTATTTGGTTAATGGTTAATAAATGCGCGGGCGGTCCGATGCGAATTATTCGCGGGCGAGTAATCGCCAATTCAAATCACATTCAGCTTTTCCCCGAAAAGGTAAGCGGAACTGAAAATCACGGTCACGGCGAGCATAAAAAAAGTCAGGAACAGATTAACCTTTTGTTTGTAAAATGGCGCGGCGTTCAGTTTCTTGTTCATCAAAATGCAATTTCGGATTTTGCCGATTTTACGGCTGGTCTGGGAGATTATAACGAGCACCGTCTTCATTCCGATATTTTTGGTAATCCATTTTTACAAAAAATCGGAAGCACAGAAAACGGAAATTTCAACGAATTACCCATTTTTCCGATTGGTTATGAAAAATTTGTCAAAAAACCGATTAAGGGACAAATTATTTCAATCGGAAAAAGTTTTAGAAAGCCGGAAACAGATGAGTTTAACGGTGAAAACTGGGAGAATTTAATAACACCGGTTCGCATCAATGTCGGTCAGGCTCAAGGCGTCGTGCCAAATCTTCGATTATATTTTATTGATATTGAAAACTCGCCGTTTGAGGAAATAAAAATTAAAAAGGTTGATTTTAATTCTTCCTTAGTCGAAATTACTCGTCACGTAAGAAAGAAGAATTGTGTTGTTTCCGAAAACAATGATTGTGAAAACCACGAATATGCAAAAATAAAAGTAGGGTTAAAGGTTTCGACGACAGGTTATTAAAAAAGAGCGACGAATTTATTTTTCGTCGCTCTTTTATTATTTGCTTTTTGCTTAAAGCTATCTGGGAACAGGCGGATTTGCTCCAGGCGGCAGTAAATACAAATCATACCCAGCGCGGTCACGGTTTCCGCCATTGACGATTGTGATGCGGCGCGGGTCAATTCCGCGATTTCTGACCAGATACTCACGCGCTCTTGTTCCCAACCGTTCCGGCGTCGTTAAACGGCTTCCACGTCTGCCGTAAGTGATAATGTAGGCTTGATAATCCGGGCGGTTCGCCAATTCAATCGTGAAATTGTCGAGCCGCGCTTTGACATCATCGAAGGCGACAAACGTAAAGCAATCGAAACAGGTGATTGCCGGCGGCGGTGGCGGTGGTCTGACCGGTACGCTTGCAGAGTTGTTAGCGCGACAGCTCGGATCGCCCGTTGTATCTTCGGATTCGAGACGCGCCGTGACAGATTGTCCGGCTAAACCTGTGCTGTCAACCGTAATTGACGGTGTGCCTTGACCGCTTGTAATCCGCGCCGATTCGGGAGATACAGTCCAGCGATATTGAAGCGGAGTCGGTCCGCCGTAGTTGACGCTGCTCGAAAATGTGATCAAATCGCCGTCCGTCACTTCCGAAGGCGCATCAACGCGCAAATCGTAGGGACAGAATTTTTCGAGAACGCGCTCATTGTAACTCAGGCAAATGCAGCTTCGGCGTCCTGCGTTGACGACGATTTCTCTCGTCCAAGTCCTTTTCGGAAACTGAATCTCGACCAGATACGTGCCGGGCGCTATGTCCACTTCGTTTGGTTCTGGGTTGCCCGACAAGCCCCACGGTCTGCCGTTGACCAAAACCGGATAAGCGGCGGGCGTGGTTTTGACCGATAGCCTGCCCATCGTCGGGACAGCTTGTTGACGATTGCGTCTTTGCGCATTGACGTCTGCGACGCCGAAAACGAGCAGCAAACTGAAAACGAGAAACGTACTGTAACAAATTCTTTTCATCGGTTGTGCCTCTCAAAAAATCGAACCGAAATTCGCGATTACGACAGAAATTTAAAGCGCATCCGGCGGAATCGTTTGATCGAGTGTTCAAAACGAGCCGCCGGATGCGGGCTGTCGCCGCGAATCTTTATTCGGAGTCTTGTTCCTCCTGTTGCTTTTTCTTCCAGCGTCGCCGCGCAACTGCGCCTACGCCAGCCAAACCTGTGCCAAACAGAAGCAGCGTCAGCGGTTCGGGAATTGGTTTCGGCGTCGGCGTTGCCGTCGGCGGCGGAGTTTTCGTTCCCGTTGGCGTCGGAGTGACGGTCGGTGTCGGAGTTTCCTTCGGCGTCGGAGTCACAGTTGGAGTTGGCGTCACAGTTGGAGTTGGCGTTACGGTCGGCGTTGGTGTAGCCGTGGGCGTCTCCGTAGGTGTCGGCGTAACCGTCGGCGTCGGAGTTACCGTAGGAGTCGGTGTTTCCGTCGGCGTTGGAGTTGGCGTAACAGTCGGAGTCGGCGTTGCCGTTGGAGTTTCCGTCGGTGTCGGAGTTGGAGTATCCGGCGGTGTCGGCGTCGGCGTTTCGTCATCATCGTCGTCCCATTTAATAAAAAGCAGCGGGATTGCGCCGAAACCTAAAATCCACCACGGAAAACCGCCGCGCCGCGCAATTGGCGGCGGAACGGGCAAGTCTGGGCAATCGCACGGCTCTTCCGTAATCTCGACAACTTCTTCGGTTTGAACGCGCGGATTAGCGGGCGGCGTTTGCTGTGGTTTGGGCGCGCCGTTATCAGCGTCGTCCTGCGGGTCGAGCCGCAGTTCCGAGAAATTGCCTTTGTTTAATTTATTCGGATTGCTGCTGACCACTTGAACTACATCCGACAATTTTATCGAACCGGCTCTGATTGCCGATGATGCCAGCACAATTGAAAATAAACTGACGACGGAAAGAAGAATCCGAATCGGTCTGTTTTTCATAACTGTTTCCTAACACTTGCGATTCGCTTTCCATAGCTGAAGAAGGCGAATGCGGTTGAAACTCCGGCAGACAAATCGTTTTCCGGCGATTTGTGCCGTCATTTGGTTCGAGAGTGGTGGGATTGTAGCAGAAAAATTTAAAAATGCATCAATTTTTTACTTAAAAGATTGATGATTTTGTCAAATTGACTTAGTAAATTTCCGAGATTTTGTCAAATTGACATAACGGCTGCCGCAATTCCCAAATGCTCCACTCCAAAACTGCCGGAGCTTTCGGTCTGTCTCATCAAAAAATAAGTGTTAATCGGCAGACGTTTCCAATTTTTTTGTAGATTTGTTAATAAAATAAAAACAGAGGCACTGCAGAAACAGAGTTCTTTAATTTATCCTCTTGTGCCTGCAGTGCCTCTGTTGTGAAGCCAAACTAAGATTTATTCTTCTGTCGGCTCTCCGGTGCCGTTTTCGGAAACCCCGCGCTGTTTTTCTTCGCGTAAAACAGCACGGCGCGAAAGCTTGATTTTATTGCCTTCTTTGCCGATGCATTTGACCATTACCTGCTGACCTTCCTTCAACTCGTCGCGCACGTCGCGGACGCGGCGATCCGAGATTTCCGAAATATGCAGCAATCCGTCAACGCCGGGGAAGATTTCGACGAAAGCGCCGAAATCAACAATGCGGGAAACCGTGCCGAGGTAGTTTTCACCGATTTCGGCTTCCGCCGTCAGGGCGCGGATGCGGTCAATCGCGGCTTGCGCGGCTTCGCCGTCGGCTGAGGCGATTGAGACTGTGCCGTCGTCTTCAATGTCAATTTTGGCGCCTGTTTCTTCGACAATCGCGCGAATAATCTTGCCGCCGGGTCCGATGACATCGCGGATTTTGTCTGGGTTGATCTTGATCGTGACGATTCGCGGGGCGTTCGGCGCAATGTCCGCGCGCGGTTCGGCTAGGGTCTGATTCATAATGTTTAAAATATGAAGTCTGCCTTTGCGCGCCTGTTCAAGAGCCTCAGCCATAATTTGCGCATTGATGCCCTCGATTTTAATGTCCATTTGGAGAGCCGTGATGCCTTCCGCAGTTCCGGTGACTTTGAAATCCATATCGCCGTAATGATCTTCGGCTCCGGCAATATCGGACAAAATCGCGTAACGATTGCCTTCCATCACGAGCCCCATCGCAACGCCCGCAACCGGAGCTTTAATTGGAACGCCCGCGTCCATCAATGACAAACAGCCGCCGCAGACCGAAGCCATCGAGCTTGAGCCGTTTGATTCAGTGATGTCGGAAACGATGCGGATTGTGTAGGGAAAACTGGTTTCATCAGGCAAAACGGCTTCGAGCGCGCGGCGCGCCAGAGCGCCGTGACCGATTTCGCGTCTCGACGAACCACCGACGCGCCCGGTTTCGCCAACGGAGTACGGCGGGAAATTGTAGTGCAGCATAAATCGCCGCTTGACTTCGCCTTTTTCGAGATCGTCAATGAACTGCTCGTCGTCTTTCGTGCCGAGAGTTGAAACGACAAGCGCCTGCGTTTCGCCGCGCGTGAAAAGAGCCGAACCGTGCGTCCGCGGCAGCCAGCCGACTTCGCACGAAATCGGGCGGATTTCCGAAAAACGGCGTCCATCCGGACGACGGCGTTTGCCCAAAATATCTTCGCGGAAGATTTTTTCTTTTAAAGTCGAGAAAATCCTGCCCGCCATTTGTTTTCGCGTCGGGTCATTTTCGGAAGCGTAAGCTTCTTGAACTTCTTTTTTGAGCGCATCAACTGCCGCATAAGAAGATTGTTTATCCTGCTCCTGCGTGTCGAGCGCGGCGCGCAATTGTTCCGAATATTTTTCCTCGATTTCGCGCACCATTTCGGCGTCCGGTTCCGGCGCTGACCATTCGCGTTTTTCGATGGCAAGCGCTTTTCCGAGTTCTTTTTGCCAGCGGCACAAACGATTGATTTCCTTGTGCGCAATCATCAGAGCCTCGACCATAATTGCCTCGGAAACTTCGCTTGCACCGGCTTCGACCATCACAATCGCTTCTTCGGTTCCGGCGACGATTAGATTCAAAGACGATTCACGTCGCTCGTCGTAAGTCGGATTAATAATGTAACGCTCATCAATCAAACCGACTCGCACGGCGGCAATTGGATTATGAAACGGCGCATCCGACAAATAAAGCGAAGCGCTCGCGCCGATAATAGCAATCACGTCGGGATCGTTGTCAGGGTCTGCGGAAATAACGGTGGCAATGACTTGGGTTTCGTTGCGAAATCCGTCGGGAAAAAGCGGTCGTAAAGGACGATCGATCAAACGGCTGGTTAAAGTTTCTTTTTCGCCGGGACGACCTTCTCGTCGAAAATAATTTCCCGGAATGCGCCCGGCGGAATAAGCCGATTCACGGTATTCGACCGTGAGCGGAAAAAAGTCAGCGCCTTCGCGTGGTTCTTTGGCGCAAACTGCAGTAACTAAGACCATCGTATCGCCGTAACGAACAATTACCGAGCCGTCTGCTTGTTTGGCGACACGTCCGGTTTCGAGCGATAACTCTTTGTCGCCCAATTTAATTGATTCTTTCAAATATTTTTTCTGTGGCATATCTCTAAATTAAAAACAAAAAGCGGCAGAAGCTAATGCCGTGAAAGCCTCTGCCGCCGTTCGATTAAATATTATCTTGACGACTGTTTCCCTTTGCCGCGAGATTCAAGCCGTCACGTTCGGCTCCCGTTAAGCAAATTCTCCGATGGAAACAACTAACAACTCACAAACAGCTCGAAGCAGCTGTTCCAAAAGGCAAAACGCAAAAGTAAAAAGGTAAAAGTTTGGAATTTAATTTTTCTTCAAAAGTTTTCCGCACTTTTGCTTTTTGCCTTGTTACTTTTACCTTCTTAAACCGAGCCGTTCAACAATTGAGTGATACTGCTCGATGTCTTTTCGTTTTAGATAATCAAGCAAACTGCGACGTTGCGAGACCATCTTCAGAAGCCCTCGACGCGAATGGTTATCTTTCTTGTGCGTTTTAAAGTGATCGGTTAATTCGTTGATGCGCTGCGTGAGCAGAGCGATTTGTACTTGCGGCGAACCCGTGTCGGATTCGTGTGTACGATAGTTTTGCAAAATTTGTTCTTTTGTTTCTTTGGCTGTAGCCATAATTTTCTTCGGATAGCCTCTCCTTAATCGCAGAAAGCCGCTTCCCGTTATTTAGAAAGCGGCAACCGCGTGATTCTAAATTACTTTGGTAAATTTACACGAGAAGCCGCATTCTGTCCAGCGCACTATTGGGTTGAACTTCCAGCTTCGGAAAATTCCTTTTGGGCTTTGATAATATCTTCGATGTCTCGTTTTATCTGGAAAATCGCCTCCTGCTCCTTCAGATCGGCGGTTTTTGCGCTAAAGGAGTTCACTTGCGACTGAAAACGCGACGCGGCATCAGAAAGAATTTTCAGAGATTTTGGAATGAGCGCGTTTTTTGGGTCGCGGGTGTAAAC
>JALZCH010000025.1 GCA_030863175.1 Acidobacteriota bacterium
GCACGTCGTCTTTGCCATCAGCCGACTGAACGATAACTTCCGCACCCAATTCTTCGGCGCGTTTGATGAAAAAGTCTCGGTCTTTTTGCCAGCGTTCTTCTTTAAGCGTGTCCATCGAAAATCCGATCCGCACTTTTCCGGATTTCCGGTCAGAACTTTCCAAAGCTTTTCCCGGTTCCGAAACACAGGCAACTGAAAATGCAGCGAATACCGCAACAAAAACGAACGCAAAAACGCGAGGCAAATTTACTAACTTCATCTGAACCTCTTTATTCAACGCCAAAAATAATATCCATCGTAAGCTGATCAAGCCGCTCATATTTCAAACCTTTTGCAGCCAGCTCATTGCGGTCGAATATTCGCGAAAGCAGCGAATTTGCTGTTTCTTGTTCAAACTTTCCGAGGGATTGATTTTCGTTTGCCGCAGCAATTTCAGCCAGAATCGCTTTGATTTCCGGATGATTGTTCCAGCGAGCGGCTTTGTCTTTCAAAATCAGATAAGTTCGCATACAGCCGCGCGCGAAATCTTTGACGCCTTCGTAATCTTCCGTTCGGTAGGCGTGCGCGTCGAAATGACGTGGATTTGAGTAACCGACATCTTCGAGAAATTTGACGAGAAAGAAAGCCGCTTTAGGATTTGCCGAACCGAATCGAAAATCCTGATCGTAGCGTCCAGGCAATTGATCGTTTAAATCAATGTGAAAAAGCTTTCCGGCTTCCCAAGCCTGCGCGACGGCGTGCGTAAAATTTAGTCCAGCCATATGTTCGTGCGCCACTTCCGGGTTAACTCCAACCAGTTCGGGTTTATCCAAAGTTTCGATAAAAGCGAGATACGCGCCAGTCGTCGCAAAATAAATGTCTCCGCGCGGCTCGTTCGGTTTTGATTCGAGCGCAAAACGATAGCCGTAATTTTGTGATTCCGAATATTCGACCAGAAAATTTAAAGCTTCGCGGAAACGCTTGACGGCTTCATCAGGTCGGCGGCAGGCGTCTGTTTCCGTACCTTCACGTCCGCCCCACAAAACAAAAGTTTCAGCGCCAAATTCCGCGCCCAAATCCATCGCCCGCATTGTTTTCTGCACGGCGTAAGCTCGAATTCGGGCGTCGTTCGAAGTAAAAGCGCCGTCGCGGAAAATCGGCTCGTAAAAAAGATTGACGGTCGCCATCGGAACTTGCCGTCAAACCGACAAATGCCGCGCGAGCGCTCGGATCGAGATGCGGCGTCCGCTCGCCCATCAAATACGGCAGCCAGATTGCTCCGCCCGAACCGGGCGCAATGGCGGCAGCTTCGGCAGTCAATTCGTCGTAAGATTTTCCCGCGCCGAAATTGTCTCGCAGCCACTGAAAAGAAAGTCCCGCGGCGAGCGCTACGCCCGTGTTATGCCAACGATTCGGATTCGCATGACAAAGCGTGTGAATCCGTCCGTCGGGATCGAGAAACGGCGCTTCGGTGACCGCGAAAAAGACGCCGGAAGTCCCGATTGTCGCGCTCGTAGTTCCGGGCGCAACAACGCCCATTCCGATTGCTCCGGCGGCGTTGTTACCCGCGCCCGCGACGATTGCGGTTCCTTCGAGCAGTCCTGTTTCTTCCGCCGCTTTTTTTGAAACCGTGCCGGTTATTTCGATTGATTCGTAAACTCGCGGCAAAAGCGCTTCGTCAATCTCAAACGCATCAAGCATCTCGCTTCATAACTTTATTTTAAAACTAAAGATGTTAGAAGACACTTGTATAAAAAGACTTTTATTTAGTGCCTTTATTCAATGCGAAACCAGTCAATTTCAGCAGAACCGGCGTCGTTAAATTTGCCATTTCTGATAAAAAACAAACCCATTTTCGCGCCGATCCATTTTCCTTCTCTGGCTTTGAAAGGTGTTCCGACACGCGTAAAGGTTTTGCCATCTGTGCTGTAGCTGAACTGGCACATCGCATCGTTTTCCACTTTTACCCGTAAATAAAAAGTTTTTTCTTTTAATTCAACAGGTGCAGTTTCAGTTTCTTTTGTGCCTTTGTCTGCGTTGTTCGCGAAGGCTTGGGAAACAAATAATTTGCCTTGTCTGTTTGTTACGGAAAGATGAGCGTAATCCAAACCCATCACGATAAGTCCGAACTTTTCGCCTTCAAAACGCGGCGTGAGTGTGACTTTTGTTGTGGCAGTGAACTTATCAGCCGGAAATTTTTGTAGTAAAAGATTTGGCACATCCCAGAGATTTTTCAAATTCTCCGGTTGTTGAACCGAATACATTTGCAAAACGCCTTTGTGCGGATACAGAAAACTCCAGGTAGTTTGCGGATTGGCGTGCCATTGCCATTGCAAACCGAGCTGAGGCAAGTTGAATTCTTCCGATTCGGGCGGAGTCACAATCGGATAAGTTTTTCCGACATTGGGTTTTTTATATTTTAAAACTGGCTCGCCCGTTCCATCGCCGTCAGCATCAACGCCCATCACAGGAAAATCATTAACCCATTTCATCGGCTGCAAATGAACAATGCGTCCATAAACGCCTTTGTCCTGAAAATGCAAAAACCAGTCTTCACCCGTTTGCGTCGTTACCCAAGCGCCTTGATGCGGTCCGTTGATCGACGTTTTGCCTTGCGAAAGTGAGATTTTTTCTTCGTAAGGTCCAAAAATGTTTTTCGAGCGCAAAACTAACTGCCAGCCTGTGGCAACACCGCCCGCTGGAGCAAAAATGTAATAATAACCGTTCCGCTTGTAGAATTTCGGACCTTCAACAGTCGGATGTTTTTCGTGCCCGTCAAAAACCATCACCGGATCACCTAAAAGCTTTGTTCCGTCATGGCTCATCCGGCTGACAACCAAAACGCTTTTGATTCCGGCACGGCTTCCGGCAAAGGCGAAAACAAGATAAGCGTTTCCATCTTCATCCCAAAGCGGAGCCGGATCAATCCAACCTTTTGCTTCTTTTATCAACAAAGGCTCGGACCATTCGCCCGCCGGATTTTTGGTTTTGGTCATGTAAATACCAAAATCAGGGTCGGGATAAAAAATATAAAACTCGCCGTTGTGATAACGAATCGATGGTGCCCAAACGCCTCCTCCGTGCTGCGTTTTATCGAAAACATTAAAAGGCGGCTGTTTGGCGAAAACATAATTTATCAGCCGCCAATTGACTAAATCTTTTGAATGCAGAATCGGTAAGCCCGGCGCGACATTAAAGCTCGAAGCAGTCATATAAAAATCATCTCCGACGCGAACTGCGTCTGGGTCTGAATAATCCGCGTGAAGAATCGGATTTTTATAAGTCCCGTCGCCATTATCCGCCACCCAAGTTTTGGAGACCGCGCTGCTTTGTTCGCCCGCATTTTGAGCCGCCGTTTGAAACGAAAAAATGGAAAACAGCAACAAAACGACGCAGTTTTGCAAGACGAGTTTTTTGCTCTGCAAAATTTCAGAAAAATACATTTTAATCCCAATTAAGACTTAACGGTTGTGACCGAAAAATTTACTCTTTGCTTTCGGCAGAAGATAAAATTCATTTCTCGATTGGCTGGCAACAACCCATTAAATGGTTTCGCGTTTTTAATCACGCCTTAGATTAATCACGCCTTAGATTGGTAAAACCAATTTTAATAAAACTATGCCATCAACTTTTTTTTGTCAACGCTAAACGCGCTTGCAGGAGGCGACTTTCGCGAATTTCAATTAAACCTGGAATTCAGTTTTTAAAAGCCGGAATCATCAATTTGGTCTAACCTCTGGCAAGTTTCAAAGTTTTGCGATAAAAGGAAGTCATGCATGAGAAAGGATGAAACGGTTTCGGCTCTAATAATCCGCCCTTGCTGACGCACCGCTTCCGCTTCTGGCATCACCAAAAGTCGAAATCTGGTGGAGCAGATTTTATTATTCAGAACCGGCGAATTTTTCCGCTTCGCCTTCGCAAAATTGTATTTGCTGAGTGAATTTTTCGATTTGTCCGGCGTCTCGAGGCTGCAAAGCATTTCGGTCGCGCAGTTCGATGAAGGTTTGTCTGGCTTTTTGATACCACAAAGCGGCTTCCTTCCAGTTGCGGTTTCGTTCGGCGGCGGAAAGTTTTTCGTCAGCAGCTTTGCGAGCAAAGGCAAGAGCAAATTTTTCGTAACATAAACCGACATTGCGGCGATAAATGTTATTTTCTGGATCGCTTTCCATCAAAGCGGACAATATTTTCAGCGATTCGCGGGCGTTTTCGAGAGCACGGTCCGTGTCTCCGGCGTTGGTAAACGCTTCGGACAATTCGCCGTAAGCAGTAGCTAAATCGAATTGCGCCTGCTTGTTTTGACCATCGCCGGCGGCAATTTCGCGGCGAATCTCAAACGCCTTTTGACGGGCTTCGAGCGCCGCCGGAAAATTTTTGGCGTTAGTTAAAACGGCGCCGAGTTGAAAATAGGCGAAACCGACTTCCCGGCGCGCTTTAGCATCATTCGGCGCTGTCCGCGATAAGTCTTCGAAAATTTCAATCGCTTTTCGCTGATTGCTCTCGGCTTCGGCGTAATTTTCGCCCGATGCGTCGGCGATTTTCATAAAACCGACGGCGACGCCGCGACGTTGTTTTCTATCCGCTGGATTTTGCGCCGCCATATTTTGCCGGATCGCTAAAGCTTTTCGGTAACTTTCGAGTCTTTCCGCCTTGCCTTCCGGCGTCCGGCTCAAACCATCGCCGAGAGTATCGTATGCGCGCGCAAATTCGTCTTGTACTGCCGCGTTTTGCGGATTTTCGTCGGCGAGCTTAACGAAAATGTCGAGCGAGCGGCGATAATGATTGATGCATTCGGGAATGTTGCCTTTAACTTCGGCAATGTCGCCCAAAGAACGGTAAATCCGTCCGATTCCCATTTTTGCTTCGGTCGTCAGTTGATTTTCGGGCAATTGCTCGTAAATCGCGGCGGCTTTTTGATAACTGGCGAGCGCGCCCGCCGTGTCGCCGAGATTCGCAGAATACGGATTTCCCTGAATATCGCCGATTTTTTCGTAAGCGGTCGCCAATTCGATTTTAAGTCCGGCGTCGGCGTCGCCCGATTCCTGCGCCAGACTGTCCAGATAATTTAAGGCTTTATTAACGATAAGCTGACGAGTCGTCGTTGAGCCTTGCAGGTTTTGCACCGAATCATGAATCTCGAACATCAGTGAATTGGCTAGCTGGCGAACTTCACCGAAACGCTTTTCCGCGCGAATGCGCTGCTGTTCGGCGCGGCGCGCCTGCCATATCGTCGTTGCTACACCGCCTATTAAAACAAGCAAAATCAAACCTGCGGCGGAAACGGCAAGCGCGTTTCGGCGGACGAATTTTGCGGCTCGATAAGAAAAAGTGTTCGGGCGCGCACGGACGGTTTGACCTTTTAGAAAACGCTCAACGTCTTCGGCAAATTGTTCGACCGATTTATAGCGGCGTTCCGGCTCTTCGTTGAGCGCGGTGAGCAGGATTGCGTCCAATTCGGTTTTCGGTTTGTGCGTCAAATAACCGGATTCGCGCTGCTCGAAGCGTTTGTCTTTGACCAGCTCATAAAGAACGATTCCTAAGCTGTAAACGTCTGAAGCCGTGGTGACCGCTGCGCCGCGTTTTTGTTCGGGCGAAGCGTAAGCGGGCGTGAGGGCGCGAAAAACCGTCATCGTCTGATCTTTGTCCGATAAACTTTCGTCCAAAATCTTTGCCAAACCGAAATCGAGAAGTTTCGGTTCGCCGTCGGCAGTGACGAGAATGTTTGAAGGCTTGATGTCGCGATGAACGACCAGATTGCGGTGAGCGTAGGAAACCGCCGAACAAATTTTTAGAAATAATCTGAGCTTTTCTGCCTGCGAAAGATTGTGATTTTGCGCGAATTCAGCTAGCGGCTCGCCTTCGATGTATTCCATGACGAGAAACGGCTCGCCGTTTTCTGAAACGCCGCCATCCAAAAGACGCGCAATGTTCGGGTGGTTGAGTGAAGCCAGAATCTGCCGCTCGCGGCGAAAACGACGTTCCGATTCCGGATCGAAAACAGTCTGCCTAACAATTTTGAGCGCAACCTGCTGTTCAAATTCGCCGTCCGTCCGCTCGGCAAGAAAAACGGCGCCCATTCCGCCGCGCCCGATCTCGCGCAATATCCGATAACGCCCGAATTGCTTGCCGTCGATCTGCGGTTCTTCGCCGTCTGGGAGAATTTTTGCGGCGTAAGAATCTGCGCTTCTTTCGAGAAAACTTTCGGCTTCGTCTTCAAAAGCAAGCAGCGAATCAATTTCGGCTCGCAATTCGGCGTCGTTGCCGCAAAATTCGGCGAGCCATCGCTCGCGTTCATCTCCGGACAATTCTGACGCTTCGATAACCGCTTCTTCGACTTTTTTCCATCTTTCTCGAATCGAATCCATTTCAACACCGCCTCCAAATTTCTCGTGAGCGTGTGAGAATTCAAATCTTCAGATTGTTAAAGGTTTTATTTCGATTGCGTGAGTTCTCTGTAAAGCCAGAGCTTGGCAAAATGCCAATCGCGGCGGACGGTTTTTTCCGTGACGCCTAAAACTTCCCCGATTTCGGCTTCGGTCAAACCGCCGAAAAATCGCATATCAACGACGCGGCATTTGCGCTCGTCAATCGCTTCGAGCGCCCTGAGCGCTTCGTCCAATTCGAGCAAATCGGCGGCTGATTGTTCGGGCAGAATATCAATATCTTCGAGCGCAAACCGCTGCGCCGCGCCACCGCGTTTTTCCGCATTGTGCTGACGAGCGTAATCAACCAGAATCCGCCGCATAACGCGCGATGCGAGAGCGTAAAAATGCGTCCGATTTTCAATCGCCATCGAGGTTTGCCCGACCATTCGCAAATAAGCCTCGTGAACCAGCGCGGTCGGCTGCAGAGTATGCTCGCTGCCGCGCGATTCGCGGCGCAAATATTGACGAGCCGCGCGTTTCAATTTGTTATAAACGAGCGGAAAAAGACGATCTGCCGCGCTTTTGTCGCCGGCGCGCCATTCTTCCAAAATCTGCGTGACTTCATGTTGCGTCGGTTCGTCCGCCATAACTTATTGCGGGAATAATAACCGAAAACGGACAAGTGCGAAAATGAAATTTATAAAAAGTTAATCGATACAAAAATCCAGAGCGTCAATTTACTTGACTCACCAGCCATCGTGTTTGCCGCTATAACCCGTAACTTTCGACCAGCTAGTTTAAAGTGAATGAATCCAAAGCCTTTTTTGCCTTATCTCTGTCAACTCCGGCACGTTTAAGTGCTTCGTCAAGCGCTTTCTCGGCGGGAACTTTAACGTGTGGCTCAATGCCGGTTTGCTCCCAACCTTTGTCGGTATCGGGATCAAAAGTCCGACCGACAGGTATAAATGCACGATAACCTCCGCCTAATGCCGTAGTTCGTCCGAAATGTCCCGCGCCCGCTGTTTTCTCACCGATCAGCGTGGCTCGTCCCGTGCGTTTCAGTGCTAGGGATAAATGCTCGCCTGCGGAAGCTGTTTTGTTTGAGGTCAGCAGGAAAATCCGCGCTTTATTGAGAGAAGTATTTTTACCTGAAGGATTTGCCAAGTGCGCTCTCCGAACAATTCCTTCAGGGCTTGAGACTTTTTTCAAGGTAGGATGATTGGTTAAGGGACTGCTGCCGCGCTGTTCGACCTCAAGACGATTGTCCATCATCACCAATGTAATCGGCTTGTCGAAAAAATAAGAGAACATAACATCCATATCATCAAGCCCGCCGCCAAGATGCGAGCGAGCATCAATAATTAAAGTCTTTGCAGTAGAAAAGCTATCAAGCACCTCCCGAAGTTTGCTCAAAACTCGGTCATATTCGGCACGGTTTCCGGAAAAGCCGTGATAACTCATATAAGCTACTTCAGGAGCAAGCCATCCGAACTTACCGACTCCATTTATGCGGGCGGAAGCGTCAGCATTGGCGTTTCCAGAAGCATTCGCTGTCGGCGGCTGAAGTTTCAGATGTCCTTCCGGATGCACAGCTTGAAGGTCGCGCGTCACCGTCTCGGCAAATTCTGCGGCGGTGTTGAACTTCGAATAAGCGCCACTCGCTACTTTAGAGCGCAGCATATTTGCGTAGGATTTACCGATATTCGGATAAATAAAATTTTCCTCTAATTGCTTAGCGAGATTTTCAACTGCTTGATGAGCTTCAACTGCATTAAAAGGCGCTGCAACCGATTCCTGTTTTTGTAGCTCCTGAGCTTCTAACGCAGTCGTCAAAAGAAGCAGAATAGCTATGCTTATAAAAATCAAAAGAGTTGTCTCGAAAACGGATGTAACTGAAGATTTTTTGATCATGGTCTTCTAATCAGTTATGGCTTTTATTCGCCGACAATTCTCGGCTTTTTATGTTAAACACCATAGTCGAAAATCTTGTGACAGTTTTTTGACCAAAACCGTATTTTAGTCAGGAAGAATAAAAAAGTGAACGTCAATATGCTTGACTTATTTACCAGAGGTTTCCTTCCATATCGTCTTAATTATTAGAGACAGTCTCATAAATAACCGTTTTCGAGACAAAATTCCGGTTTTAGCGGAACCGAAATTAGAGCTAAATTGTTGGAAGTTTCTGAAAAGGCGCGTGAAACCTTTGGGCAATAACGGTGGTTCAACAAAAACCCACGCGCTTCTTTCTAAAAGTCCGGCGATTGATAAAGGAA
This sequence comes from Acidobacteriota bacterium, assembly GCA_030863175.1. Taxonomy (GTDB): domain Bacteria; phylum Acidobacteriota; class Blastocatellia; order Pyrinomonadales; family Pyrinomonadaceae; genus JALZCH01. The sequence continues at coordinate 8,615 of JALZCH010000025.1, forward strand.
ACAGTTTTGAGTTAATAACAGATCAGCCGGGATTTACTCGTCCAGTTGATTTGGGTTCGATTGCAAATGTAGCAGAATGTGATACAGCAGACATCGGCGCGCGCTTGAAGTGCCGCCTTCGATGTCGGTAACACTGTCGGGAGTCCTGATTTATGGTATACCGCCAGAAAATCAAACAAAATATGTTTCGGGAGTATTGCTCTCTGCCAGTGGTACTTCTACAGCAACAGCAGGTACAGCCCCTCAAGGATATTATCTTTTTGATAACAATCTTCAAGCGGGTGGTATGCACACCGTCGCATCTTTAATGACCGAAAATATCAATGGAATTACCGCATTTGACGCGACTCTTGTTTTGCCGAGAACAAAAAAGGAGAGCATAAGGAGAGCATTCTGATTATTTTTTCTCTGTCTCAAAAACGGGTATTTGTGAGCAAATAGAAATGCTATTTAACTAAAGAGTGGTTAAATAGCATTTCCAATTTTTAATAAGATGTTTGTTATCTGCGTCCGATTCGCCTCTGCGCGCCGCCGTATTGCAAATGCCAAATGTCAATATGATCGGTTTTGAAATTAGGATTGACAGCCTTGCGAACCAGCCAATCGTCTCCGCTTTCACCCTTGAGCAGAACAATCCCTTCGCCGCCTTGAAGTTTCATTTCTTCCTCGGTCGCTTCGCGCCATTTGCCATTGATAATTGTATCGTTTGGTCCCGGTTTCCATTGGTAAGTGTTGTTTTTGTTAATCGTCAAGAACCCCGCTTTTGCGCCGATACTATAATTGTATCCAACATCAACAATCGCCATTTTCCAAGTTCCCATCAGCCAGCTTTGTTTCGTAGGCGCGCCGTAATTATATTCGATTGCCGACTTGATATCGTAAGTGGTGTCGTTGCCTCCGACTTGGGAAATTTGATGCAGGTCAGTATAAGGCAAGCGGAAATCAACGCCGCGCCGTTTTATCATTTCCACAAGTTCTTTTGAAACCTGAGCTTTTTTTGGATGAGGACCGTCTGTACCGACGCGCGTTTTTAGATACTCAATAATTTCCGCCTTAGTCATCAATCCTTTAACATCGCTGTCTGATGCAGCAAAGGGCTTGGGCTGATTTTCAGGCTTTTGGGTCTCAACCTTATTTGCGGTTGCAGTTTCTTTATCTGCGCGTGGGCTGAGCGGGCGGATTTTCTCCCATTGGAACGCCGTTTGAAACCCATCCTTATTCCATTGGTCGGGCTTTTGGCGAATAATCGGTTGTGAGCCATCATAACTTGCTTTAACAAAAACCCCTTCTTCCCAAACTTCTTTGGGATAGGTTGCAGCCAGATATTCTATTTTCTCGCCGGGTTTATAATCCTTCTTTTGGGCAAAGGTAATAGCTGAACATGTGACCAGAATTAACAGAGTAAGGATGAAACAACGCAGATTTTTCATAATTTAAGCCCTTATTTACTGATGCGTAAATTTGGTAACGGCACTTTATCAGCATCTGCTAAAAAATAAAAGATTTTTCGGCAATAAAAATGGAAAGTAACTAAAGAACATTTTTCTTTACGAGTCTAATAACCCTAGTTACAAAAAGAGTCTCAAAAAGGGTCCGATACTCGAGATGTTATGAAAATAGCCTGAGCAGTTTATTGCCGAGCTGTTTTCATGATGTCAGCTTCACTGATTTTTCAGACACGCTTTATAAATTCATTTTTTGCAGAATTGCTTGAAAGCGTGGTTCATCGCGCAGGAAGGCGTAAACCGGATCAACGCCAAAGTAAGCTGCTCCGAAGGGAAAGGCGCTTTTTTGCTTTCAAATGACTGTTCCAGCCAATAGAGCGCGTTTTCCCGGTCGCGCAGCAGGGCGTAATTTACAGTCAAACTCAAAGTGTAATGCTGCGATTTTTCGCATCAACACTGCCGTTTTTGGAGTTGTTTGCAACGAGAATCGCTTCCGTGGGGCAGAACCTAATAGATGTTCCGATTAAACAATGAAAAGGCAAGATTAGTCAAAACACCAATCTTGCCTTTTATTTTAATTTAAACTTGGGAAGGCTTCAGACTAACCCGCAACACACGCCGCTTTTGCTGCCGTTGCTCGGTTCCCCGCCTAGCGGATTCACAACGCGCACGTTGTGCGGAGTCTGAAGCCATAAATAGAAATCTCAAATTAGAGATTTCAAATTTCAAATCTTTCTGAGCGGAAAGGGTGGGATTCGAACCCACGGTACGCTTTTGACGTACACAGCATTTCCAGTGCTGCCAATTCAACCACTCTTGCACCTTTCCCTAAAACTTAAAACGGAGAGGGTGGGATTCGAACCCACGGAACCCTTTCGGGTTCAACGGTTTTCGAGACCGCCCGATTCAACCACTCTCGCACCTCTCCCCTCTAAAAAGGATGAAGGAAGAAGGTTGAAGGTTGAAATAAATCAAAAATTTCATCCTTCATCCTTGTGCGTTCATCCTTTTTTCTTGTCGTCGGCGTTGAAAAAACTCTTGCATTAATTGCTTGCATTCGTTTTCCAAAACGCCGGAAACGATTTCGATTCTGTGATTCAAAGAACTGTTGTCGCAAATCCGAAAATGTGTGCAAACCGCACCAAAGCGTTCGTCCGGCGCTCCGTAAACAAGTCGTTTGACGCGCGCCTGAATGAGAGCGCCGGCGCACATCGCGCAAGGCTCAATCGTCGAAAACAGAGTTGCGCCGATCAAACGATAATTTCCAATCGCCCCTGCAGCATCGCGAAGAGCAACAATTTCGGCGTGAGCCGAGGGATCGCAAAACGTTCGAGTGCGATTACCGGCTGTCGCCAAAAGCTCGCCTTCGCTCGAAACCACAACTGCGCCAATTGGGATTTCATCCAGCTCTGCGACGGCAAATCGCGCGGCGTTTATCGCTTCACGCATCCAATCCGCATCATCAAAGTTTTTGTCAAAATTGCCGTTCACAATCGAAAGACACGCGCGCCAAAAAGCGCAAATTGCAAGTATAGGTTTCGCCGCAAACAGTGTCAAGCAAGCGTTTTTTGCCGCAAAGCCTTGTTTGTCTGTTTCCTGCGGGTGTAGAATTTAATTTGAGTTTGTCGCTCCGAAATGGGCAAGTTCGTTTGTCTTTTGAAGACTTTTTGAAGGCTGTAAGTAATGAAAGAAATCGTGTCGGAAAGTCGGGTTCACACAACGCTTTCCGGCGAACAAAACAAGAAAAACGGTCGAATGCCTGCCTCTCCCGCAACTCCAGCCGACTCGACCAATAACGAACAAATCACGCCGAATCCGGTCGCAGCGCCGCTGCATATGACCTCGACCGAATTTACGACGGCGATGGTGCATTTCTATCGCGGCGAGATTCAGCGTTCAAACACTTGGCGCAACCGGCTCGATACAACAACCAACTGGGCGGTTTTGACGACTGGCGCAACGCTTTCTTTTGTTTTCAGCTCTCCGGCAAATCCAGCTTTCGTAATTCCGATCAACTCGATTCTGGTCGCATTTTTTATGTTTATGGAAGCGCGGCGCTATCGTTATTACGAAGTCTGGGCTGGGCGCGTCCGCGTTCTCGAAACCGGCTATTTCGCACCGATGCTTTCTCCGCAGCATACCGCGAAAGATCAGGAATGGGCTGAACATCTTTCGGCTGATTTGATGTCACCGCATTTTAATATTAGCGAATGGGAAGCAATCGGACGCCGTTTGCGGAGCAATTACATCTGGATTTTTATTCTGCTCGCGTTGAGCTACAACTTGAAAGTTTATATCCATCCATTCCCTGCACCGGATTGGGAAACATTTATCAAACGCGCCGAAGTCGGACTTGCCCCCGGCTGGGTCGTTGTGTCAGTCGGAATTTTTTTCAATGCGCTTTTGTTCTTCCTTGCCATTTTCACGCTCAGGCTTAAAGAAGCGAAATCAGAAGTTTTGCCGCACGGCGAGCTTTCATGGCATCCTCTGCGTCGGGTGACAAGTTGGACACGCAACGTAGCTATCCGCCGCCACGATTCGCCAACGACGCGCCGAGCCAAGCGCGCCCGCCAGCGAGTTCGCCAATCCGCAACTGATATTCACCGAACGGATATCCCTAACAGAACGGAAAAATAGTACGACGCGGGAATGCGGAGAAATCCCAATAAATTTGAGTTTTAATTCTTCGCGTTCCCGCGTCATTGCTTCTGCGCGATGCAAAAAACCGTAACTTTCTTCAACCGGACAATTTCGCTTTGACCGCCTCGCTGACAGCGCGCCCATCAGCATTTTTTCCGGCTAATTTCGGCATCACGGCTTTCATCACCGCGCTCATATCTTTCGGCGACGAGGCTCCGGTTTCGGCAACTGCTTCCGCGACGGCGCGCTCGATGTCTTCGGCGGAAGCGGGCTTCGGCAGATAAATTTCAATTACGGCAAGCTCCGTTTTTTCCTTTTCGGCTAGTTCTGCGCGTCCTGCTTTTTCGTACTGCTCAATCGAGTCGCGCCGCTGTTTTACAAGCGATTGCAGAGTTTTCGTCACCTCTTCGTCTGTTACGTTCGCGCCCTGCTCTTTTTCCTTTTCCCGCACCATAATCGCGGCTTTGACCATTCTCAAAGCCGAAGTTTTTTCCGCGTCCTTAGCCTTCATCGCGGCGGTTAAATCACTGATAATTTTTTCTTTTAAACTCACTTTTTGCCCCCTTTCAGAAATATCTGCATAACAATTAACAATGCAAAATGTACAATTTATAATCAAATCATTTGATTTTGCATTTTAATTTTTATCTTTTTTAGAATTGACTATGAATGATTCAAAAGCCGTCGTCGTTTTTATGACCGCACCAAAACGCGAAGAAGCTGAACGCATTGCAGAGATTTTAGTAAAAGAACGCCTTGCCGCCTGTGTACAGATTTTGCCTGAAATCACGAGCTTTTATCATTGGCAGGGGAAAATCGAGCGCGATCGGGAAATCCTAATTTTAGCAAAAACGACGACTGATAAATCTGCTGAATTGGAAAAAGTCGTCCGCGAAAATCACAGCTACCAAGTACCGGAAATCGTCGCCGTTCCGACCGAAACGGTTTCCGAGCCATATCTTGCTTGGCTGATTGCCGAAACCAATAATCAATAATCTTCGCCGTTAAATTCGGGCAGATTTTCCTGACTTTTGACGATGAAATTCACCGCGTCCTGCGGTGAATCGGTCAGGTGCAGCAATCTCAAATCGAATTCGTCAATGTTTCCCGCCTTGAGCATCGTCGTCGAAAGCCACTGTACAAGCCCCTGCCAATATTGCGAACCGAACAAAACGACCGGGAAATTGCGGATTTTGTGCGTTTGAATCAGCGTCAAAGCCTCGAACAATTCGTCCAAAGTTCCGAAACCGCCGGGAAAGATGATGAAAGAGTTGCTGTATTTGATAAACATCATCTTGCGGACGAAGAAATAATTAAACGAGAGAGATTTTGTTTGATACGGATTCGGAGATTGCTCGAAAGGCAATTCGATGTTGCAGCCGATTGACTGCCCGCCGACTTCAAACGCGCCGCGATTCGCCGCCTCCATAATTCCGGGACCGCCGCCCGTGATGACGGTAAAACCTTTTTCCGCGAGCAGTGCGCCGGTTTCACGCGCCGCCGCGTAATACGGATCCTTTTCCGGTGTTCGTGCTGAACCGAAAATCGAAACGCCGTTGCTGACGTAAGCCAGTTCATCGAAACCGTCAACAAACTCGCCCATGATGCGAAACACGCGCCACGACGCTGAAGGCTTAAAATCGTCCGCCTTCGGGCTTTGCAGCAGCTTTTCGTCCTGAGTCGCCGGTTTTTCCTCGTATTTCGCTTCGGCTTTTAATTGTGAGTCGGATTTTGTTTTTGCCATTGTTCGATTTTTGATTTTTGATTTTTGATTATTGATTAAGGACAAAGTAAGCCGTCTCGTTGATTAAACTGCTTCTCTTCACAAAATCAAAAATCAAAAATCAAAAATCAAAAATTCCTAAATTCCCATAATGTTGTAGCCGCAATCAACGTAAATCGTTTCGCCGGTGATTGCGCTGGATAAATCGCTAACCAAAAAGAGCGCGGTGTTGCCGACTTCGCGCTGCTCGACGTTGCGCTTTAGAGGCGCTTTTTCCTGCACGTATTTGAGCATTTCGCCGATGCCGACGCCCGCCGCAGCTAAAGTTTTAATCGGTCCGGCGCTGATGGCGTTGACGCGGATGTTTTCCTTGCCCAAATCTGCGGCTAGATAACGAGTCGAAGCCTCAAGAGCCGCTTTTGCAACGCCCATCACGTTGTATTTCTGGACGACTTTTTCCGCGCCGTAATAAGTCATCGTCACGATGCTGCCGCCTTCGGACATCAGCGGGCGGGCAGCTTGCGCAAGCTGCGGTAGCGAAAACGCGCTGATTTCCATCGCTTTTAAAAACGCTTCGCGGCTCGTTCCGGCAAATTCGCCTTCGAGCGCCTCGCGCGGCGCGAAAGCGATTGAGTGAATCAAAAAATCGAGTCTGCCGAATTCGTTTTTGATTTTTTCAAAAAACGCGGCTACTTCTTCGTCGTTTGTTACATCGCACGGCGCTAATAAGGCGTCGGGCATATCGGCGGTTAATTTTTCGACGTTTTCTTTCAAACGCTCGCCCTGATAACTAAACGCCAGCCGCGCCCCTTGTCCGGCGCAGGCTTGCGCGCACGCCCAGGCAATCGAACGTTTGTTTGCCACGCCGAAAACAGCTCCGAATTTATTTTCCAACATCATTTTCAAACTCGCTGGTTTTCGTCTAAATTCATAAACGGAGTTCGCCCTGTGAAAGCAAACTCCGTCAGGAAACCAAAGAGTTTAGCACAACCGTAAGAAAATCTATGAACGCCGCCCGCCCGCTTGTTTTAATTGTCGAAGATGAAGAAATCTTGCGCTCGATTCTGCGCCGCCTTATCGAAGACGCAGGTTACCTGGTCGCCACTGCCGACAGCGCCGAAGCCGCGCTTGAAATTTTTACGTCCAATGCGGTAGCGGTGACGCTTACCGATATTCGGATGGCTGGAATGGATGGGCTGGCGCTGCTTGACCAAATCAAAACCGTTGATTCGGAAGCGCTCGTCATTATTATGACCGCGTTTTCGTCGGTTGATTCTGCAATCGCCGCGCTCAGAAAAGGCGCTTACGATTACATTACAAAACCGTTCGTCAACGAAGATTTGCTCCAAACCGTCAAAAACGCTCTCCGACAGCATGAATTATTTAGCGAAAACCGGCTTTTGCGCCGCGAGCTTGATAAAAAATACAGTTTTTCAGAAATTATCGGCACCTCCGAAGCATTGCAGAACGTTTTCCGGCTGGTCGAAAAAGTCGCTGCAACTAACACCAACATTCTGATTCAAGGCGAAAGCGGCACGGGCAAAGAATTAATCGCACGCGCGATTCATCATCACAGCCCGCGGGCAGCGAAACCGTTTTTAGCTGTAAATTGCGGCGCGCTGCCGGAATCTCTTCTCGAATCCGAATTGTTCGGTCATACGAAAGGCGCATTCACAGGCGCAGTCTCGGACAAAAAAGGCTTATTTCGCTCGGCGGAAGGCGGCACTGTTTTTCTCGATGAAATCGGCGAGATTTCCCAAGCGATGCAAGTTCGCCTGCTTCGCGCGCTGCAAGAACACGAAGTTACTCCGGTCGGTTCGAGCACACCCGTAAAATTCGACGCGCGGATTATCGCCGCAACGAACCGCGATTTGGAAAAGGCTGTTGCTGCTGGTAATTTTCGAGAAGATTTGTTTTATCGCTTGAACGTCATAGAAATTTGGTTGCCGCCGCTCCGCGAACGGCGCGAAGACATTCCGCTGCTTGTCCGTCATTTCATCAAAAAAATTGCCCGCACCCAAAACGCGCTCGAAAAATCAATCGCTTCGGACGCAATGGCGGCGCTCGTTAGCTACAATTTTCCCGGCAACGTCCGAGAGCTTGAAAACGCCGTCGAACGCGCATTTACTTTGAGTGGCAATGAGATTGATTTAGCGAGCTTGCCGCCGCGAATTAAGAACTCAGCTGCTCACGCCTTACCCGTCCGCGACACGGAAAGCTTTCGTCCGACGTTGGAAGAAATCGAACGACGCTACATTTTCGAGATTTTAAATTCGGTCAATCAGGACAAAACTGAAGCCGCAAACATTCTCGGCATTGATCTTTCGACGCTTTACCGTAAATTGAAACGCTACGACGCTGTTTAAAACAAAAAATTCCGGACAAAATTGGCTGATAGAAGTTATAGCGAGGGAGAAAGAATAATTATGGAAGAAATTACGGCAACCGAATTGAAGCAAAAAATGGACGCGGGCGAAGACATACAGATTATTGACGTGCGCGAGCAGAACGAGCGCGATTTCGCCAAAATTCCGAACAGCAAATTGATCCCGATTGGAGAAATTCTAAACCGAATGGACGAGCTCGATCCATTGCGGAAAGCGGTTTTGCATTGTCACGGAGGCGGCAGAAGCTCGCGCGCGATTAAAGCGTTAAAGCAAGCCGGTTACGAAGGGGAGCTTTACAATCTCAAAGGCGGAATTACCGCTTGGTCGGATGAAGTTGATCCGACAGTGCCTAAATATTAAAGCAAGTTCGGACTTCAGATTTTAGCTGCCGGCTTTAAGCCATTGGCGTTTTCTTTCATCGAAATCAGTTAACCGATGACCGTTATTTTTTTAGGCATTTTCTGTGTTTCCTGAAAATAAATTTTCGATTTTTCAATATCGGCTGCAATTTCGTCGGCGGCTCGTTTCATTGTCGCGGAAACAAAATCGTACATATCCGCCCAGGCGTTGCAAGCATCAGGGGTAAATTCTCTGCCGAGCGCGTCGCGCAGGGTCGCCAGCAATGACGCACGCACGTCATCATAATGCTCCCGACGAACGCCGTAAAGAGCGTGTCTGCGCCCCAAGTTTTCAAGAACCGGAACGAGCGCGTCGAGCTGATCTAAACTTTTAACTGCAAGCCCCAGCATCGTCATCAGCTTTTTCTTTTGGTCGGTTAAATCGGCGGAAAAGAGCAATCTCAAAGTCGGCTTCATCGCAAAAAGCCGGTTATAGAAAACAGTTGCCACGGCTTCAGCCTGCGGCTCTAAAGAAGCAAAATTTTGTTGTAATAAGTTGATTTGTTCCGGTCTCATTTTTATTCTTTCTCTTTTTTCAACTTCTGACCCATACAAAATACGATTGAATCGAACGCGGCGCACTAGCCATAAGGATAGGCAAATAAAAAGGGGCGAAGATGTTTATTTCTCTCCACCCGCGAAGTTTCGATTTCGTTGTCAATAAATTAATTCTCGTTTATCGAATTAAAACTCAATAACCGATATGCTTTTAATAAGCCGTTTTTTCTCCTGTGCTCGTAGCTGCAATGGAAACAAAATCAAAGCCATTGCGCTCTTCGGTGACAAAAAGCGCTTGTTGCGGAAAGACATAGCGTTTGCTCTGAACCTCAAAAAGATAAGTCTCGCCCACCGAAACTCCATCAAAGCGGTAATGTCCGAAAACATTTGTCACCGCATAGAAAACTTCACCGCCCGCGTTTGTCAAAACAACGGTTGCTTTGGAAAGCCCGCGCCCGTTCGGCTGCAGAACTCTGCCGCCGATTGAAACCGAGGCGGCGGTCGGCAAAAGCTGTTCTTCGTAAGCGCCGATGTCAACGAAAGAACCGGCTTTGCGCGGGGTTCCGCGTTGATCGGTTGCCAGCGACGAAGGCAAGCAGCCGGGCGTGTCGGCAACGCACGAACTTCCCGAATTAAGAGCCGGGCTGACGGGCAGCAAAGCTCTCGTGTCGGTCGATCCGCCGTTGTCCTGCAAAGCGCCGAGCTGTGCATTAAGCGGCGCGGCTTCAATTCCGGTTTTATCTCCGTTCACACCATTCGTAAAACCGTTATCAGGATAGGAAATACCGATTAAGTTATTCCCCTGCGAATTGACCGTGCCGTATACATCGGGTCTGTACGACGCAGTATTTGCCGCGATAATCGTGTTGCGGATACTGGTGCTGTGCGTTCCGGTCAGATAAATGCCGCCGCCGTGTTCAATTGAAGTATTGTTGCTGATTGTCGAATTGACAACGGTCATTGTCGCATAGTTAACAATTCCGCCGCCGAGAGCCAAAGCTGCCGTTCCGCCATCGTCTGCCGTGTTGTCGCTGATTGTTGAATTGATGATGTTAGCGACGGCGGCAGCGTTGTTATTGTTGATTCCGCCACCTTGCAAAGCCGTGTTATTGCTTACTGTGGAGCGAATGAGATTGAGCGTTCCGGCATTCATAATGCCGCCTCCCGAACCCGACGTTGTGTTATTTCTTACGGCGACTCCGGTCAGGTTAAGCGTCGCGCCGTTGTTGTCAATGCCGCCACCGCTTCCGTTGGTTTTATTCCCGTTTGCGACGGTGATGCCGCTGATGTTGACGGTTGCCGCATTTGCGTATTGAACAAAGAAAATCCGAAAATTCGCAACTCCAGCCGCGCGCTGAACGGTCAAAAGTCTGGCTCCCGGTCCAGTAATATTCAGACTTCCGACAATTGACAGCTCACCGATTGTCAGATTGATTGTGCTTGCGCCGCCAAGAGAAAAGGTGATGTCGTCAACGCCGACGGTTGCATTTGCCTGCTGAATCGCCGCCCGCAGCGTACATTGCTGTCCGGCGACGGCTGTATTTGTATCGCATATGCCATCGCCAGTGTTAGCGTCGTTTGCATCGGTCGTCAGATTAACGGTAAAAGCCGCGGCATTTGCTTCGATGGTTCTCAATGAAAAGCAGAAAAGCATCAAAAAAACAGTATTGACTACAAAAGCCGCTCGCTTTGTTTTTGAAACGAGACGATTCGATGCTTTGATTTCGCCTATGTTTAAGCTCGATGTCCCGGACAGTTTGAATTTGCTGAATGAATTATTGCCTATTGTGATTACGTTTTTCATTTTATTTTCCCTCATTGTTTGAATCGAAGATTTTTCAATCTCCGTAATAAACGCGAGAAGCATAAAAAACTCGGAACGCCAAATCACTATCCACGTAGATAGCTGCGATAACTGCGTGATTGGATAATTACGCCGAAAAGAAAACGGCGAGCCGCTGTCTGCGAAGCTCGCCGAGATTAGTTGGAATTCGTTTTAAAGTTAATCGAGCAGCCGGTTTTGCAGCGCTTTGGCAACGGCGTCGGTTTTCGAGTGAACCTGTAATTTGTCGTAGATTCTGGTCATATGGAATTTGACCGTGTTGTAGCTAACGCCCAGTTTTTTCGCGGCTGTCGTGAAATTGTAGCCGTCAATGAGGAGCTTTAAAATCCTGATTTCATGCGCGGTCAAATCGTAATCAACCTTTTCCGGCGGGCGGAATTCGCGGAAAAGCGAAATGACGCGCGAAGCGACTTCGGGCGACATCGGCGCGCCGCCGGTGACGGCTTCCTTGATGTTTTCCAAAAGCTTGCTTGGCGGCGTACGTTTTAACAAATAACCGCAGGCTCCGGCGCAAAGCGCGTCGAAAATTCGCTCGTTGTCATCGTGAATGGTCAGCACCAGAATAATCAAATTCGGATACATTTCCTTGAGCTTGCGAATGCCCTCAATTCCGCTCATTCCAGGCAATCCAATGTCGGTTAAAACAACATCTGGCTGTTCGTTTTTTGCGCGCGCAATACCTTCTTCAGCCGTGCGGAAAGCGCCGGTGCAGCGAAAACCGGGCGTAAAATTAATCAGCGTCTGCAAGCCTTCGCGCAGCTCGCGCTGGTCTTCAATGATTAAAGTTGTGATAACTGTGGGCTGGTCGTTTTCCATAACAAAATCAATGTTTCCCATTTCCGCTTCGTTTGTCGCTATCCGTGCGGATAGTAAGAGAAATTTCTTCCTGTTCTTTTAAGAGCGGAATGTAGAGCGCAATGACGGTTCCCGAATCGGAAGAATTTATTTCAAAGGTGCCGTTCAAATCCGAAACGCGACGGCGAATGTTAATTAATCCGTTTCCGCCTTTGTCGGGCGAAAATTCATTGCTCAAAACTCTTTTCACATCAAATCCGCGCCCGTTGTCGGCAATTTTCAACCGCAAAACTCCGACAATGATCTCAAATTCAATAAACACTTCTGTAGCGCCGGAATGTCGAACGATATTGTTAATGCATTCTTTGTAAATTGAGAAAACTTCGCGACGGATGTTTGCGCCGAATTGAATGTCGCTGTCGGTTTCCGGCGCTTCAAGCTCGAATTCAATGTCTTTCGCCGACAAAACATCGGAAGCGAACCGCCGCATTCGCAACACAAGCTCGCGCAGCGAATCTTTTTTCGGATTGATCGCCCAAACAACGTCAGCCATTGCATCAACCAGTTCATTCGACACGTCTGAAATTCGTTCGAGCGAAGCTCTGACTTCGTCGCGAAGAGCCTGACTGCGCGCAACTTCGGAGAGAACGGCGATTTGCGTCAAGCTCGAACCAATGTCGTCGTGCAAATCGGTCGCGATTCTCGTTCGCACTTTTTGCAGTTCTTTCATCCGCTCTTCGCGCGCCTTTTGAATCGCTTCTTCAGCGCGTTTTCTTTCCGAAACATCCCGCGCAATGCCGGTAAAATAGCGTTTTCCGTCGAGCGTGAACTCGCCAAACGAAACTTCGAGCGGAATTTCGCGCCCCGTTTGATGCCTGCCAATCAATTCGATTCCAACCCACGGAATGTTTTTCGCATTGCTCGAAACGTAACGTTGCAAACCCGCGTTGTGCGCGTCCTGAAACTTGTCGGGCATTAAAAGAGTTAAAGGTTTGCCAAGCAATTCCTCCGCCGAAAATCCGAAAATTTTCTCAACCGCGTCGTTGACGAAAACGATTTGGTTCTCGACATCAATCGTGATAATCGCGTCCGACGCCGTCTGAGCGAGCGTCCGAAATCGGGTTTCGCTTTCTCTCGCAATTTTCTCGCTTTCGAGCGATTTGGCGAGAGCCGCGCGCACCTGCCGGGTTTTTGAAACGCGATAGCGGTCGAGCAGAAAAACACCGAATCCGGCGATTAAAATCAGCGAACCGATAAACTCCCACGTTATCCAAAACGGCTGTGCGATGGAAAACGAAACGATTGCCGGTTTTTCGCTCGCCTGATTATTTTCGTCAATCGCCCGCACCAAAAATTTGTAAGAACCGGGTGCGAGACCGGCGAAATTGACCGTCCGTTCGGTTGTCGGTGTGCTCCAATCTTTTTCTCCGCCTTCGAGCCTGTACTGGTATCGCAGCCCGCTTCCGACGCTTAAAAATTGAATCTGCAAATTATTTTCCGCCGAGGACAAACGTATGTTTTCAATCGTTTCGCGCCCGAATTCCGAAACAGAATAATCTTTACCGGCAATTTGCAAACTGTTTATCAATACACGCAAACCTGCGCGCGTCGGCGCGATTGAATCGTTTTGGGGGTCAAGTTTGGATACTCCCCTAAAAGTTCCGAACCAAATGGCGCCATCTCGGTCGCGGAAGGCGCTCGTAATCGAATCCGAAGCTAATCCGTCGGCGGTCGAATAATGCCGGATGCTGCCCGTTTCCGGATTCAAACGGTCAACGCCGCGAATTGTTCCGACGTAAATATTTCCGGCTAAATCTTCCGTCAGCACCCGAACATTATTGCTCGCCAAACCGTGGACGGTCGTGTAGTTTTTGAAAATCGGATTTTCTCCGGTCGGATTCGCCGCCATCGTTAGCCCATCGCGCGTTGAACCGATCCACAAGCGACCTTTCGCGTCGAGATGAAGCGCAAAAATTCCGCCTTTCGGTGCGCCCGGAACATTTGAAAAATCGGTAAAACGACCATTTCGGTAACGCATCAAACCGCCGCCGTAAAAACCGAACCATAAATTTCCCGCCCGGTCTTCGGCAAACGAACGCATCGCCGCACCTTCTGGGAAACCGTCTGCCAGGCTGAAAAATTGAAATTTTCCGGTTTCCGCATTGAGCCGCGCCAACCCGTTGTGTTCTCTGACAGTGTCGCGCGTCGAAAACCAAATATTCCCGGCGGAATCACGGAAAGCGCAATAAAAAAGGTCGCTCTTAAAACCGTCCTTAACGCCGAAAGATTCAGCAGGTTTTATCAATCCAACCGCAAACAAATCGCTGGCAGGCATTGGAAAACGATACAAACCGCCAGAAGATAATCCCCACCAGTTTTTACGCGCCGAATCAAAGAAGGCGACCGTGGATGTCCACAATGTTTGCTCGGCTTCGGGAATTTGAAGCTGTGCGGTTTCGATTCCCTTTTCTGTCAGACGACTGATGCGCCAATCGCCGTGAACGATATAAAATCCGCCATCCGGATTTCCAATAAACGAATGCACCCGCGTATCAACCAATCCTTCCGCAAAACCCCAAGTCGTCAAACCTCGCCGATCAAATCGGAGCGCGCCGCCCTCGGTCGCAATCCAAACGTTGTTTTCCGCATCTTCCCCAAGGTATTGAATGGTTCTGGGAAAACCGTCTGTCGGTTTCAAATGGCGAATACTGCCTTGCTCAAAAACAAAGAGGCTGCCGCTCGCGGGAATCCAGATTTGCCCGTCCGACGTTCTAAAAATTCGATCAATGTTCCAGCTTTGTCGTTTTGAAATTACGGAATTGTCTCTCTGCACAACAAACATCAGCCGCAGCATTTTACCCGTTTGTTCGGGCAGCGAGACCGCTCCGGACGCATCAATGATTTTTTCTTTGACAGACAATGTGCGCGCGCTCAAATCTTGTGCATCGGCGAGAGCGTCGAGCGTTTCGGGTTGAAAAACAAAAACGCCTCTGCGGTGCGCGACCCAGATTCTGCCGGCTTCGTCTTCGACAATCGAACGCGTTTCGTCATAGCCGGTTTGCCGTTCAATCGGATACAGAATTCGCCGACCGTCCGGTAAAAGGCGTACCATGCCCGTCTCGCAGCCAAACCAGAGGCTTTTGTCCCGCGATTCGTGAAACGCATAGACAATCGCACCGCGCGCCGAACGCGCAAATTCGCCCAAATCGAATTTTTGTAATTTCAATTCACCGTTTTCCGAAATCAAAAGCGGCTCGCCTCCACCCAGCCACAAACGCCCGCGCGAATCCTCAAAGAGCGGAGGCGAGCCGACGGTTTTGGAAACTTTTTCGGCTTTGAAAATACGAAAAAGATTTGTTTGCTGATCTTCGACTTCGGGTCGAACTTCTCCCGTCGCATCGGGCTTGATGCGATACAAACCGCTGCCTGCAGCAATCCAAAACCAGCCGTCTCGCGTTTCGAGCGTCGCGTTAAAATTTGGTGCGTCCGTTCCCTCAAGCCGATAATTGACAAATTCGCGCCCGTCGAACCGGGACAAGCCGTCACGCGTCGAAAACCATAAAAACCCGCGCGAATCGCGCGAAACGTGAAAAATTGCTCCGCTCGCCAATCCGTCCGCAGAAGTATAGATTTTGATTGGCAATTGCTCGGCTTTTATCGAAGCGGCAATGCCGAACAACAGCAAAAAAGCTAGAATACGTTTGATCAAAAACATCGTCCAAGACGTTTGCGGCAGTAAAATTTTGAAATAAAACGCGGAAATCTTAATGCTTTTAAAATCACCGCGCAACAAGCGTTGTTATTGCTTCTTAGATTTTTATCAATTGTCCGTTAAATCAATTTCTTCGTTCATTTTAACGATTCGCATATTTTCATGAATGACTGTTCGACAAGCAAGGACAGGCTTTTCCACATTTCCGGCAACAACCCAGACCTCGCAATTCGTACAAGTGCCGTTCCAGCAAAAACTGCCCATTGAAATTGTTTCAAGCGCGAGAAACTGAAAGCAGCGCAGCAGCGTATTATTCTCCGGTACATGACGGATTTCGCCGCAGATTTCGATTGGAATTAGTTTTTCGTAAGGCTCGAAGATGTCCAGATCGTCCGTCACGCGAGCGATTTTAGCACGAAAGCATTTTCACAAGCTTTTTTTGCTGTTAAACTTTTTGTAGAGGAGAAGTGAGAAAATGTCTTTAGTGATGTACATCAAACCGGGCTGCCCGTATTGCCAGCGCGCCCGCGATTATTACAACGAAAACAACATTTCGTTCGTCGAGTACGACGCCGAAAACGACCGCGAGCGCCGCAAAGAAATGTTCGCGTTTTCGGACGGAGACCCGACGGTTCCGTGTATTGTAGAAAACGGAAAATTTGTGCAATCAGGCTGGGGCGACCCGCCGCGCGGCTGAACGGTCAGCGACAATTAGCCGACAGTTTGTCGGCTGTTTACTTTTGGGCTACAATTATCGTTTTTCGCGCGGCAATCTAAAAACTGAAATCGCAAATCTAACTGGCGTATGATTGGCACTGAGCTTCATCATTATCGCATCACAGAAAAAATCGGCGCGGGCGGACAAGGGTCGGTTTATAAAGCAGTTGACACACGGCTTGGGCGCACCGTCGTCATCAAAGTTCTTCCCCCCGAACTAACTGCTAAAACTGCAAACCTCAAACGATTTGAACGCGAAGCTCAGCTTGCCTCGCAACTCGACCATCCGAATATCTGCACAATTTACGACATCGGACATTTCGATGGAATGCGCTATATCGCAATGCAGTACATCGAAGGCAAAACCGTGCGCCAGCTTGTTGACGGAAAGCCTTTGGAATTCAAAAGCGCGCTTTCGCTTGCGATTCAGGTTTGCGACGGTTTGGCTTACGCACATTCGCGCGGAATTATCCACCGCGACATCAAGGCGGGAAATGTGATGGTAACGCCGCAGGGACAAGCCAAGATTTTGGATTTCGGGCTGGCGAAACTGGTTGAAGACGAAGCTGTCCCGAAAGGCGTTGACCGCACAGATTTAACCGAGGTCGGCGTCCCTTATGGCACGGCAACTTACGCCGCGCCGGAACAAGCACGCGGCGAGAAAGTTGATCATCGCGCGGATATTTTCTCGACCGGCGTTTTGCTTTATGAAATGCTCGCCGGAATTTGGGCTTTTCAGGGCAAAACGGTCATCGAGGTTCGCTACGCCGTTATTCACCACGATCCGGTTCCGGTTGCGCAAATGCGAAAAGACGCCGTGCCGGCGCGGATTCAGCAGATTTTAGACCGCGCTCTGGCGAAAAACCCGCGCGACCGTTACCAAAAGATCGTCGATATGCGCGATGCGCTCCGCGAGGTTTTACAGGAAATCACAGGTTATGCGGCAATGACCGGTGAAATGTTTCGCCCGCGCCACGCCCCGGGCGAAAACACGAACCCGCTTTTCCGCGCGTGGAATTGGATTAAAGGCGGGAACAACACAAAGTCGAGATCTTCCGAATCCCTAACGCCACAAACAAATCTGAGTCAAAGCCAGTTTCCCTCGCGCCGGGACGCGGCACCGGATTTTACGATTACCAGCATCAGCGACCGCGAAAAGAAATCAATTGCTATTTTGCCGTTTAAAAATTTGAACGGCGACGGTGCATCGCAGTTTTACGAGTTTTCTTTAGCTGATGCGGTAACAACCGAATTGGCGCAATTGCGCTCGCTCGTGGTGCGTCCATCATCAGTTATCGCCAAATATCAGGGCAAAGACATTGATCCGCGCGAAGCTGGGCGCGAAATGCAGGTTGATGCGGTTTTGAGCGCTGGTTTTTTAAAACTCGGCAATCGAATGCGCGTCACGGCTCAGCTTCTCAATGTCGAATCGGGCGAAATTCTCTGGAGCGATCGGATTGATTCGGACGCGAGCGATATTTTCGGCGTACAGGATATTATCGCCGAACGCATTTTAAAAGGTTTGCAGCTCGAACTGACGACGAATGAACAGGAAAAACTCGGTCGCCGACCAACCGAAAACGCCGCAGCTTACGAAGAATATTTGCGCGGGCGCGACAATTTCGGGCGTTTCGTCTTTCAAACTCTGGCGTTCGCCGACAGCGAAGCGGCGGCTGAAAATTTTAAACGCGCTATTGAGCTTGACTCGAAATTCGCGCTTGCGCATTCCGGTCTCGGAGCCTGTTACGCCAACCGCGTTTTCAAAGGAATGGGCGACCATACGGATTTCGATCGCGCCGAAGCCGCTTTTTCGCACGCGATTCAGCTTAACCCGGATGTCGTCGAAGCGCGCGTTTTGATGGCGTTTATTTATCTCTCGCGCGGCGAGAAAAAGAAAGCGCGCGCCGAATTGCAGCGCCTTCAAGCTCAGTTTCCAAACGAAGCGCCGCTTTATTTTGCAAAAGCGGTTTTGCATCGGCTTGACGGCGAGTACGAAAAGGCGATTCGCAGTTGGGACAAACTGGAAAACCTCGATCCGGCAGCAAAAGTTGTCGCCGGATATAACCGCGCCCGAATTTACGCCTATATGGGCGACAACGAGCGCGCGCTCGCCGAATTAGACCGCACGGAACAAATCGAGCCGGAACATCCGCTGGTTAAAATCTTCCGCGCCCGGATTTTGTTCTATCACGGCGAAGTGAAGCAAGCGACCGATACGATGCGCGAAATTTTGACAAAAAACCCGCATCTCGAAGGAATGCGCCCGATTTTGGGAATTTTGCTCGCCTCGCAGGGCAATTTTGAAGAAGCGCGACAGCAATTAACGCCTCGTGCATTGCAAATGGCTGATGCAGATCATGATATTGCCTATTGGACGGCTTCGACTTATGCTTTGCTCGGCGAAAAGGACGAAGCGCTTCGCTGGCTCGAACAGGCAATTAATTTGGGAAACGAAAACCGCGAATGGTTCGACCGCGACCGCAACTGGGACAGTTTGCGCGACGATCCGCGTTTCATTGAATTGATGCGCCGAATTGACGCAAACGCTTGATTTACTTGATCATTTCGACAATACGAATCGAGGCGTAATAATCGAGCGGTTTGATTGTTTGCAAAATTTTCCGGTCGAATTTTCTGAGCGGGTGCAGGAATTTTTCATCTGAAGTAAAAAGTTCGGTCAAATTTAAATACGGCAAAGCAAAGGCGCGCGATTTGTATCCGGAAAAATCCGCGGCAAATGTTTTTAATTCATCGTCCGTGAGCGGTCTTTCATAAGGCGATAAATCCGGCTGCTCGTACGGAATCAAGTTTCTGACGAACCAGACAAATTTTGAGTTTCTGACCGGCTCTTGAAAAATCGCCCGTCCTCCTTTTTTCAAAACGCGGAACACTTCTTTTGCCGCAAGCTGCAAATCCAAATGATGCAAAATTGCCATTCCGAAAACCACATCAACAGATTCGTCCGCCAAAGGGATGTCGTGAGCCGAGCCGGTAAAAAATCGGGCGGCGTTGTTTAAATTGTTAACTTGCAGGCGTTTTTTTGCGACCTTGATTGATTCGGTCGAAATATCCATCGAAAAAACGTCCGCTCCGCGGCGCGCCAGCAAAATCGTGTTCTCGCCGTTGCCGCAGCCGAAATCCAGAACCCGCTGCCCGCGCACGTCGCCGAGCAAATGGTAAGCATATTCGAGATAATAAGCCGTGTCCGCGGGCGGATCGAGATAACGCGTAATCTGCGTTTCATTCGCCTTTAAATCCGCAACGTCCTGATGCTGCGCCTCGGCGTTGCTACGTTCGATCTCAACGCGCTCCCATTTTCTTAATTCGTTATTTTCACTTGCCAGCATCACTTTATTCTTTCTCCTGGAATTCACTTTTTAAAGCAGCGCAATAATTTTTTTCGGTATTTCTTCGGTAGTCTTATTCTTCGGAATTTATCGGAATTCTATTTTGCCGTTTAATTGGCGGCAGAAATTCTGGCTCCGGCTACGGCGGCTTTTAAAGCCGCCAGATCACACCCCAAATCTTTTCCATTTTCGGCTTTCCCCTTAAAACGGCTTCCCGGTTTGAGACTGAAATCGCCTGTTTTGAAATCTAAAAATCCTACATCGGGAAAAGCCTGAACGGCGAAATTGCGCGGTGGAATCGCCATTTCGCCCGCCGGAATGCCGCGATTGTTGACGATGACGTTATTGATAAAAATGCTTTTCGGCAAATGTTTTTCGATCATTGCCGCCCCGACGCCCGCTGCGTCGCCGAATAAGCCGTAGTCGTTGTGAGTCAGAATGTTGTAACGGAAACTGAATCTAATGTTCGGCTCGCCGTGCGCCGTAATTATATTTCCGTCATTTAAAACCGTATTATGTGCAACTTCAACGTCTTCCGTTCCGGCTAATTGAAGAAAGTAACCGCCTCCCGAACCATTGCCCCATTTGACCGAATCAATGTCGGTAATCAAGTTATTGACAATGCGAACGCGCTTCATCCGCTGGCTTTTGAAATTGTCGTCCGTACCGAGCAGGTTTATCGCCGCGCTCGCGCGCCGGATGATGTTGTCGCGTATTTCAACATCTTCAATCGTGCTCCAAGGCGCAGTTCCGTTTTGATTTCTGACCGTCAAGCCAACAGCAATACAATCGAAACAATTTTCGATGATGTTGCCGACAATCTGCACTTTGCGGGCGTTTTTAATCTCAAGCGTGTATTTCATCGTCGCCCGCCCGCGCCATTCTTCGGGTTTGGTAATCAAATTATTGCGAATCTCAATATCGGTCGGCACCAAATCCTTAACGCTCGGATCGCCGCCGCCGAACAAAACGTTTTCGGCTCCCGCTTCGAGGTGATTATTGATGATTTTAAATCGCCCCACGCCGTTCCAGCTTGCAATCGCCTGCGTTTCATCCTGCGCTCCGGCAAATCCGGCGATGTAGGAATTTTTGATTATCGTGTCCGAGTTGTTCAAAGCAAATCCGCGACGGGCTTTATTGAGCGCGTTAACGTGAACATAAACGCGGTCAAACTCGAAATGACGCGGAAATTCTTCGAGCTTTTTGTAACTGTCCGAACCGAGATCAAGCAGGTTGTAAACGTAATCGCCTTTTGAAGAAAACATGACGCCGGCAAAGCGATAATCGTGCGCGCGAGGTGCTGTAGTAATTGCCGCAGCGCCTTTACCCGGCGATAAAATCTTTGGCATTAGCTGAGCTTGTTCGGGTTTGACGCGGACATTTTCGGGCAATTCCGCCACGCGTGAAGATTGAATCGTAATTATTCCTTCGCCTTCCTTGTTCGGCAATTCAAACGAGCCGACGAATTCAGCCCCGGCTTCGAGAACGATTGTGTCGCCCGGTCGGGCTTGATTCAAAGCGGCTTGAAGATTCCCGCCACGGCGGACGTTGATAATTTTCCCGGCAAATTCAAGCGGCGTTTCGGCTCCGACCGGGTTTTTATTAATAAAAAAGCTCGCACCGGTGCCAATGATTGTCAACATTAGCAAGGAGAGCAAAGAAACGCGCAGAATGTTTTTCCGCCGCTGGTCTTGTTGCCACCGCCGCCTGCCTTCAGAAGGGGAATTTTGTACGCCAAAAAAGTCCGACCGATTCAATTTCAGCATAAATTTACGACCATCAGATAAAAATTGATGGTTACGGGTTTTTATCTTGATTTTATCCGTGTAAATCTGTATTTATCCGGTTTCAGCTACCTTTTCTCAAAAACAAACTCGTTGCAGCCCAAGCCGGCGCCTTTGCATTTTAATTTCGTCAAGATAAAACCGCGCGTTTTGTAGAACTCGAAAATGTCTTCCGGTGCGGCATATTCATAAGGCAAGCCGCCAACCCAATCAATTACGTCGCGCCAGCGATCCATTCCGCGGCTCGATTGATACTTGGTCCAAGAACGAATGTAATTTTGCGGTTTTAAGGAAACTACGGCGCGAGCGCAATTTTTAAATTCTTCGGGAACAATTGTCAACACCGCAAACGCTGGTCGCAGAAAGCGTGGCAATCGGTTGTAAGTTTGTTTAATCCACAACCAGCGAGCTGCCTGACTTCCCGTATCATTATAAATTGCGATGAAAAGCTTTCCGTTTTCTTTAACCGGAATTGCCGCGTTTTTCAACGCCCGCCACATTTCGCCCGTGTGATGCAGCACGCCCCACGAATAAACAATGTCGAATTTGCCCAAACTTTCGACGTAACTTTTATCAAGCGCCGAGCCTTCTTCGACGCGCCAATCGGCATCGTTTGAGAAGTAACGTCGGCGCAATTCTTTCGTGCAGGCGACCGAATGCGGGTCGTAATCAAACGAAAACACCTTTGCGCCCAAACGCCGCGCAGCTAAGCTGAAAAGCCCGCTCCCGGAACCGATGTCGAGAAAAGTTTTGCCCGCGAGCGTTTCCGTTTCGAGCATTCGCTTGAGCGAGTTCTCGGCTTCGATAATGCGTTCTTCGTTTAAAACTTCCAGAAAACGCGTCCAATTTTTGCCGAATTCAAAACGCCCGCCGCTTTCGATTTCCGCCGCGTGACCTGCTTTTGTTTGTTTTTCGATTTGACCGACCAGCATAAATGTTTGAAGAAAACTGTGTCGTTTCAATAAAATAACCAATAATAAGCAAACTTCAGATATTCGCCCGCGACATCGCGCCATCCGCGCGGCGTGAGCCACCAAATCTGCGCGTACGGAGTTTGACGTCCGACGGGCGGCGATTCGATTCCGAATTCAAGATTTGCATTCTGCTGCACCGCTGCTCTTTCAAAAATCCACAACGTCCGCCGCGAATGATAACCGGAAGTGACCAGTAAAATCGAATTCAAATTGCGCTCTTTCGCAACTTTGATGAGCAAAATTGCTTCGTCACGCGTGCCTTCGACCGTTTCTGGCAAAACCTCAATTGCTTCCGGCGCAATGCCCTGTTTTGTCAATTGCCTTTCCGCCAATTCCCAGTAAAACGGATTACGCTCGTCTTTCCGCGACCAACCGCCTTTTTGCCCGTCATTTGTCAAAAATATTTTCGGCGATTTCCCGGCGCGAAAAAGTTCGGCGGCTTTGTCGCAACGCTCCATAAAAGTCGAGCTGCCGCTTAGAACAAAAATCGCGTCGGATTTTTCCAGAGGCTTTTCAATGATTAGATTTTCAGCCGCCAACCATGCGAAAACAAACCAAATTACCGGCAAAATAGCGAATGCTCGAATCCAAAACCTGGTATTCCTTTTTAATTTCGCACGCCGCATTCCGCATTTCGCATTCCGACGATTTCTCTTAATTCTTCGACGCGTGCTTCCCAGCTTTCGCTTTTGACGGAATCGCTTCTTTCACGCGAAACGCCTGGATTTTCGAGTGCTATTTCGATTTGCCGGATAAAATCCGCGTGCGATTTGCCGATTAAACAATTTCCCAAAACCTCGACCTCCGGAATTGCGGTCGAAACAACCGGCAAGCCCGCGGCGAGATATTCGCGCACTTTCAAAGGATTTGCCGCGAGCGTTAATTCGGAAATCTCAAACGGATTCAAAGCAACATCGAAACCTTTGCAAAAAGCTGGCAAATCCGCATAAGGCTTGCGCCCCAAAAGATGTACGTTCGGCAAATCATCGAGAATTTTGATTTTTCGCTGGGCATCCACCGAAACTTTCCCGATTAAAACAAGCGAGCCATTTTTGAAATGTTCTGCCGTTTTTTTGAGTAATTCGTAATCAACCCAATCAGCTAAAAGCCCGTGAAAACCGATTACAGGTCGCGGCAAATCTCTGATTTCCACAGGAATTTCGGTTTCGTCTTTTAACGCCTCCGAAAAATGTCGGTAATCAACTCCATGCCGAATCAAAAACGTATTTGAATTGAATTTCTTCTTATCTTCGAGTAGTTTTTCCGCCGAAACGATTACCAAATCGGACTTTCGGAACAACTCGTTTTCAATCTGCTTCAATCCTTCGGTCGCACCCGTAAAAGCCGTGTATTCATCAACGCAATAATAAACGAGTAAATCTTCGCCCAATTTCCCGGCAACCATTCCGGCAGCCGGATTGAAAACCATATTGATTGGCTTTTGAAACCTCAGATTTCTCATCGCGCGCCGTATTTGGGCGAGCAAAAATTTTTGATTAAATTCTCTGATTGCCGCGTTCCCATATGCCGGAATCGCCAGCGGATTCATCACGAAAATGTTCGGCTCGACTTCACGGATTTTTTCGGTAAAAGCCGCGAGTTTTTTAACCAGACGCGAAAAGTCCTTTTTAGCGACGGTCGGCATCCGGTTGGCAATTGAATTTACCCACAAAACGCGATTTTCCCGCGCTAAAACGCGGACAATGTGTGTTTTTGAAAGCGGATCGCCCGACCAGTCATGCGAAAAACAAACAATGTCGCGCCCTCGCAACACATCGGCAGTTTTCGGCAATATTTTTTCCGCAACTTCTACCATAATTTCTCGCCTTCGATAGATTGCCGTTGCCAGATTTCAAAGTTAATCAAAAACCATATTCTTTCATCGTGATTTTCGCCCGCATTGTGTCGCGCAACAAGCTCGCGAACAAAATCCGCATCAAAAATCCCACGATTTAAAGAGCGTTCGGACAAAACAAATTCGTCAACAATCGAACGAAACTCGCCGCGCAGCCAGTTTCCGAGCGGAACGGGAAAACCCATTTTCTTTCTGGTTAAGATTTCGGCTGGCAGAACGTTTTTCATTGCTTCGCGCAAAATCCATTTTGTCGTTTTGCCGCGAATCTTAAATTTTTCCGGCAGACGCGCGGTAAATTCAACGAGCTTATGATCGAGAAAAGGAACGCGCGATTCAATCGAAGCCGCCATGCTCATTTGATCCTGCTTCATTAAAAGCTCGTGCAGATAAGTTTTCGTGTCCGCATAAAGCAGTTTGTCGAGCAGGCTTGCAGCGTCGGTTTCGAGCAAATAATTTTGTAGATTTGCATAAGGATTTGCATGGAAAATTCGTCCTTTTGTCTCTTCGGACAAAAGCCTTTCCTGCATTTTCTTCGGAAAAACAGCGAAATTATCGAAATACAGATTTTCCAAATCCGAAGGCAAATTCAAAAACGTCCGCGACAATTTGTTTTTAACCGCAACCGGCAAAGTCCCGATTCCGCTTTGCACTACGGAACGCAGACGGCGGGGCGCGAATGATTCGTAATTTTCGCCGAAAGTTAGATTGAGCAGAGTTTTTCGATAACGCCCGTAACCGCCCAAAAGTTCGTCGCTGCCTTCGCCCGTCAAAACGACTTTAACGTGCTGCTCGGCGAGTTTTGAGACAAAATAAAGCGGCGCACTCGCCAAAAAACCAATCGGCTCGTCCTCGTGCCAAACTAATTTCGGTAAAATATCGAAGAATTCCTGCGGAGAAACGGTGATTTCGTGATGCTCGGTTTTAAATTTACGCGCAACCAGCCGCGCGTATTCAAGCTCGTTGGCTTCGCGCTCTTGAAAAGCGACGGAAAAGGTTTTAATCGGCTCTTTAACGAGCGTTGCCATTTCAGCAGCAATCGCCGACGAATCAATCCCGCCCGACAAAAACATTCCGAGCGGGACATCAGCCATCAATCGCAATTCGACCGATTTTCTAAAAAGCTCGTGCCACTGTTCGACTAAATCACGCTCATTGTTAACAGCGATTTTCGGCTCGAACGAAACGTCCCAGAATTTCTTAACGCGGATTTCGCCTCGTTTCCAAATCAAAAAATGACCGGGCAGCAGGCGTTTGACGTTTTGGAAGAGGGTTTCTTCGCCCGTCGTTCCGTGATTTGCCATTTGGTCTGGCAGGGCGGCGAAATTGATTTCTGGTTTGATTCCGGCTTCGAAAAGCGACTTTATTTCCGAAGCGAAAAACAAAGAACCGTTTTCATCAGAAACGTAATAAAGCGGTTTCACACCCAGACGGTCGCGCGCCAGCAGCAATTCTTTTTTCACCGAATCCCAAATCGCAAATGCAAACATTCCCCGCAAGAACTCAACGCACGACGCTCCGTGTTCTTCGTAAAGGTGCAAAATCGTTTCCGTATCGCAGTGAGTTTTGTAAATGTGACCTTTTTCGACCAGATCATCTCGAAAATCCGAGTGGTTGTAGATTTCGCCGTTGTAAACGATTTGCAGAGAGCTGTCTTCGTTCGTCATCGGCTGGTGTCCGGCGGAAACGTCAACGATTGACAGGCGGCGATGCGCCAGACCGATGTTTTCCGAGATGAAAATTCCGGCGTCGTCCGGTCCGCGATGAACGAGCGCGTCCCTCATCCGGCGCAAAATTGATTCATCAACTTTGCGCCGCGAATTTTCGGAAAAAGCTATACCTGCGATGCCACACATTTGGAATTCTAGATTTTGGATTTTAGATTTTGGATTTGCGAGATTTGGGAGATTGATTTTGGTTTTAATAAATCTTCGTAAACTCGAATAACAGCGTCAATATTGCTCCAATCGTTCGATTTATTCCCTTTTTGTTTTTTTCCTGCGCGCAAAACCGCCAAAATCGCATCGGTCAATCCGCTCCCGTCGCCGATTCCCATTAATCTGACGCCTGAGGGACGCATTTTATTATCAGTTGCAATAACCGGAGTTTCGAGAAAAAGCGCCTCTCGAACGGAAATCGCGTCGCCGTCAAACAACGTCGTGCGAACAAGCGCATCGGCGCGTTTAATCAAATGTAAAACGGTTTCGTGCGGCACATCGCCGGCGAGCATTATGTTTTCTGCGTAACCCGTTTCGGAAATTTGCTGTTTTAATTCGCTTTCCAATTCGCCCGAACCCGCAATCAGCAAACCGCAGTTCGGAAATTCTTTTAAAACATTTTCTAAAGCTCGAATCTGCAAACTCAAATCGTAATGCTTTTCCAAAGTAGCTGTGGCAAGCAAAACGTAAGAATGCTGTTGGAAAAAACGCTCAATTTTTTCGGGAATTTCAGCATTCGGATTTGGCTGGCGATGGAAATGGGGCGCAATGATTTCGATTTTTTCCGCGCGGACGCCGTAACGCAGAAAAAGATTTTTTATTTCTTCGTTGACGGCGATTATTTTATCCAAACGCCGCACGGCGAAGCCGCGAAAACTAAATTTGTTCGCGCGTTTTCCGTCTTCGGAAGAAGCAAAACCGCCGGAATGAAAAGTCAGAACCGTTTTTTTTCCGGGCAAAATGCCGCACACAAAAGCCAAAGCTGCCAGACGCCCGGTAAAATCTCCGCCGAAATGCAGATGCGCGATGTCGTATTTTAAGCTGAAAAGCAGTTTGAATAATTCCTGCGCGTTTTCCGGGTGATAAACGTTTGCCTGCGGCTTGATTTCGCTCGAACGAGTTATTGCCACAGTTTGGCAATCGTGTCCGAAAAAACGCAAACGCTCGGCAAGTGCCGAAAGATTTGCTTGAACTCCGCCGTGCGGCGGAGGAACCGGACCTAATTGCAAAACGCGCATAACAAAAGTTTTGTGTGAAAGCGAGGTTAAAATTCCCGGCGACAAAACGGTTTCGCCCGTTGGTAGAATCTTACGGTTTTCGCAGCCGTGTCAAATTATTTTCCCCGAAAAACCTGATTGTAAACGGCGATTGTGTTTTCAAGCTGGGCTTTGAGGGAGAATCCCGTTTCAACAATCTCGCGCCCGCGTTCGCCGAATTGTTTGGCGATTTCAGGATTTTCGAGCAAAAATAAAATCTTCTCCGCCATTTTCCGGTCGTCGTCAGATTCAACGAGAAAACCGTTTTCTCCGTTAAAAATCACTTCCGCAGCGCCGCCGACTGCGGTTGCCACAACCGGACGCGAAGCCGCCTGATATTCGAGAATCGCGTTGGAAAAACCTTCGGCGCGCGAGGCGAGAACGCAGACTTCGGAAACCGCCAGCAACTCAGCAACGCGGTCGGCTCTGCCGATAAAAAAAACATCTCGTTCGATTTTCAATTCGTTCGCCAGTTTTTTCAGTTCCGTTTCGCGCTCGCCTTCGCCAGCCAAAACAAAAGCCGCGTTTTCTCCCTTTTCTTTGATTTTTTGAGCCGCGCGCAAAAACATTTCCTGATTTTTTACAGCGTGCCGCAGATTGGCGACAATTGTCACAAGCTTTTTGTCCGGCAAACCAAAGGAGCGCAAAATTCCCTGGCGGTCGAATTCCGTTTTAAACTTGCTTAAATCCAAGCCGTTATAAACGACCGAAATTTTATCGCCGGAAACGCCGCCCGCAATCAAATAATTCTTGACGGCTTCGGAATTGGCGATTATCCAGTCAGCGCGGCGAAACACCTGCTTTTCAATTATCCGCTGCGGCTTGCTGCGCATTCCTCCGGTTTCGCGCTTGGAAGCAATCCGCGCCGGTTTTCCGGCAAATGCGCCGAAAACATTGGTGTAAAAATCGTGCGAATGAACGAGGCTGATTTGATTTTCTTTCAGAAACTCCCGAAAACGCCGAATCTGTTGCAAAAAATTCTGGTCGTAAAACGAAGTCAATGGGAACGCAGCAATTTTCCCTGTGTAAAATTGTTCGACTTCTGCGCGCAAAGCGCCTTCGGGATTTAAACAAGCAATGAAAATCCGAAAACGCCCGTCTTCTGTTAGCAGCTTTGCCAGTTGCACGGCTTGACGTTCAGAGCCGCCGGTATGAAAACTGCCGATGAGTTGTAAGACATTTTGTTTCAAGAGAATAATGGTGACGGAAACGTTGTTTTAGATGCAGAGTAAATTTGGAAAGACTTACTTTCGGTATAAATATCCTTGACTCATCTTTTAGTGGTTCGAGTCAATATATTTTTTGAAAAATGCAAAAATATCGTCGAACATTTCTTTCGTTACGGCGTGTTTTACGTTCGGATAAAGTCTAAATTCGGCGTTCAGCTTAGTATCCTGATAAAGTTTTTTTGAATCGTCCCAACGTTCGACCGGAGTTTTGCCGAATAGCGAAACGATTAAATCTTCGTCTTCTTTTTCGTAACTATCTCTGAAAATAACCGAATCGTTATCGTCGCTATCGCCTAAAAACATAAACAGCGCAACTTTCCGCAAATTCTTTAAATCGAACTTTTCACCGGAAATTGATTTGAAATCATTTACTCCAATCGGATAGCGCAAGGCTTGTTTCTTATGAAAAGCAAGCGGCGCAATTGCCCAGCCGCCCGGCGAGCCGATTGCTGCGGCTCGAACGCGTTTCGGATGCAGAAATGTAAAACGATTGACGAACATTCCCGAAGCTGAAAATCCAAGCATTAAAACCCGCTTATCAAATTCCAGCTTTTCTCCGGCGAGTTTCTCACGCGCATCGTCAATCATTTGGACGAGCTGCAAATCAAAACGCGCAAATTCCTTTTTGTCGGTTGTCATCGCGTCTCGGTCGAGAGCGTGCGTGTAAATCCTCCAATCGGTTTGCGGGCGAGGAAAAACAGGCATTAAAAGCGCAACTCCGAGCCGGTCTGCGATTGAAGCGTTATTCTTAATTCTTCGCTTTACATCTTCTTCTTGAACGGTAAAATCATCGCTGTTTTTGCCTGAATTGTTTGGAAGGATGAGAAGCGTATGTTTCTTTTTCTCATTCCCGGCTTCACGAATCGCCTTTGGAACATACAAATAATACGGGTATGCGAATCCGCTGGCGGGCTTTGCCTCGACTTTTACGATTTCGGGTAAATCATTGCCGATGTTCTGCGCCGAAGAGATGTTAATGGCAAATAAAAGAAACGCTAAAACATAAAATACTCTCTTCATAAGATTTTTATTAGTAGCTTTGCGTCTTACTTTTCTACTTTTATTCTCTTCTTATTTTCTTTGTATTTCAACGCTTCTGCGTTTCAAGGCTCGTGATGTCAGCAAGATTCGGCGAAGGCATAGTGAATTTTGCGGCGCGCGCTTTTTTCGGCAGACTGACGGAAAATTCGCCGTCGTCTGTTTCGACGAACATTTTGTTTTCCTTGCGGCGGACGTAAGCCCAGCGCATCCGCTTCGGGTAATTGATAACTTCTCTGCCGCCGTAAACAAAACGGCTGCCCGATACCAAAACGATTTCTTCCAAAAGCTGCTCTTCTCCTTCGGAAAAACGCGCCCAGGCGAAACGGAAATTTGAATCGAAAACAGTCGTGCGCGTCATTAATCCGTCATCGTCGCCATAAACGAAAAGATCACGTCGGTCTTCCGAATTAATCGTAAAAGCACGCCCCGAAGTTGCGAAAATTTCATTGACGACCGGGACAGCTTTATCAACTCGACTCGGCAGCAAAAACGTAAAAAATTCCTGCGTTCCGATTCCGCTCGAAGAAAACGTCGCCGTTGGCGCGCTTAATTTAACGCCGTAACAGGGCGAAATCCAATCGTCAAAAGTCTCCAACGCGCCATTGTCGCCAAACATCGCTATTTCCAGACCGTTTTTGCCGGTTTCCGGCAAAACACGCACCGTCGGCAGCTCGTTTTCCGCTTTGGTAAGCTCGATGCCGGTTCCGGCGTTAAAATGAAAGTTTAATTGATAATCATGCGCCTCTTTCGTATTCACGGTATCGCGCAAAATCCAATAATCGTTTTTCAGGTGCAGCAAACTGCGAGTGTGAATGATCGGCGATTTATTTTTTGAGAGCGACGAAAAACCGTCATGCAAGCCTTCAAAAAAATCAAAGCGCGAGCGGCTGACAAATTCTTTTGTCCGCGCGTCGGTCATCGTTTTCCAATCAAATGTGCCGTTCGGCTCTGAAGAAGATTTTCCGTCCAGAGCGAGCGTGTTATGCGCCTGCGTCGAACGAAAATAATCGCGCGCCGCCCGTTCGGCATAAGAATAAGTTCCGGCGTCAACGAGCATAGTTTTTCCGCCGACTGCCAGCTCAAACGAGAGTGCGTCGGCGTGTGCGTGTCCGCCGTTCAAAGAGCCGTGCGCGCCGCTGTCAATCAAAAGATAATCGGCGGTTTCGCTCCAATCGCGCCGCGTTACAAAATAACCACCGATCGGAAACGCTTTCGATTTCTCGTGCGGTTCTTCCGCGTCAATCAGTTCAAATACATCCAATCCGGTCGCGCCGAGAAGCCAGAAAGTTTCTTCCGCAGCTTCTTTGGCGACAAATTTATAATCTCCGCGTTTGAACAAAACTGCGGCGGTCGCCAGCGTCGAACGAAAATCGTTGATTGCTTCGAGACTTGAAACAGGCAGCATTCGCCCGCCGTCGTCGTCGCCGATAAGCGGCGTCGTTCCGTCGGGGCGCGTCGCGTGCATCAGAAAATCACAGGCAAGCTGCAATTTATGCTTGAGCTTTTCGGACGGAAATTCGTCTTCGTTAATTCGGCTTAAAATGTAAAAATGCGTGTAAAAATCCGTCGTGTAACGCTGATACCAGGTTGTGCGCTCAAAATAAACTCCGTCGGGCAGGATTTGTTTGTTGAGCTGTTCGAGAAGTATTTTCCTGCCTATCTCGCGCCAATGCCGCGAGCGGCGAAATTCCGGCAGCAGCGTGCCGAGATAATAAAGCCCCAGCGCTTCACCGGTTAAATGCGTGTTCGGGCTGTAAAAGGTCGAAAGGTAAGTTTCGATGTGCCGGGCGTGCAGATAAATAAATTTGAGCGCGTCGCGAAAAACGGTCGGCGTCAAATTCGGTGAGTTTTTAAAGAAATTGAGCGCCCACATCCACGAAATCGCGCGGAAAGCAATTTCCAGACTGCTCATCCAATTAACTCCGGTCGCCGGCGGATTTTGCTCCATCCAGCCCGTTAAATGCATCACGAACGCTGCTGCATATTTTTCATCGCCGCTTAGCCAGTAAGCTGCGCCGAGCGTAAAAAAATGCTGGCAGCGGTTCAGCTCCCAAATGATTTTCTTGTCGCCGGTTTCTTCGGAATCAAGCTCGTCAAACTGTTTCCAATGGTTTAAAGGGGCGCGTTTTCCCGAAATCGGTTCAAGATGCCAATCTACGGGCAGTCCGAAATCAAGATTGGAAAATCCCAAAAGGTCGAATTTGCCTTGCAAAACGCGGTCGGCGCGGGCGATGATTTGCCGCGCGGCTTCGTCTCCGAAATTTTCTCGAAACGCTGAAACGCTCGTCTCACGGTCTTCAAATGCGGGAAAAAACTGTGCGCCCCGCCATGAGCCGAAACTTTCGAGAAGCTGTTCGGCGCGCGGCGTCGTTGTCCCGAAAAGCTCGGCGTCGAGCAATTTTGAAAATTCTTCGTCCGAAGGCAGATTTCCGATAAAACCAAGCTGTTCGCCGTAAGCGGAAAGCGCCTGCTCGCCCCGCTGACGAATTTCGTCAAAGCTGCGACCGCGAAGCTTTTTCAATTTTTCGAGTCTGCTTGCCGCCATTTATTAAAATGAAATTTCACTGCCGAGACGCAAAGACGCAGAGTTTATATTTTCATTACTTATCTCTGCGTCTTTGCGATGAAATTCCGCCTTCCTGCCTTCAGCTCTGATTGCTTTCAAACGATAATCACGAAAATCGTTCGGCGTTCCCGTTTTGCCGTCAATTGCCGCCGAAATGATGTTAAAAGCCTCGCGCGCCGTTGCGAAATGCGTTTTGTATTCGCCGGTTCGCTCGCCGTTTTCGACTGTTTCGCTAAAAAATCTGCGCGCCCGCTCACCGATGCACGAATCCTGGTCGTGGTCGAAAAATCCGTGACAATAAAGCTTGATAAAAATCCATTCCGGTTTATTTAAAACGCCTATTCTGGCGGATTTCCAGCGATCCAGGCGTTTTAAATCGAGGGGCTGATTTGCCACAAGCGCCCCGTCGTCAAGTCGCGGCACAGGCAATTTTCTGATTTTTCTGTTCCAATTAAAAATCAATGCGCCCGGCAGAATTACCGGCAGACGCTCGATTTTTGCGCCGACGCGCAAATCTTTTCCGGTTCGATGCGGAACCGCCTTGTTAAAATCGCCTGCGGCTTCATAAATCGAATTTATTTTCGGCACCTGCGTTCGGTCGGGCGCGCTAGGCAAAGTCAAATCGGCGTAACAACCGGTTTCCTGCAAAATCCGCATCTCATCATCAACGCCGCAGAATTTTCCGTCAGCAGAATTCGCCAAAGCCAAATTTCCGTGAACAAAAGCATAACGCGGCATTTTTTCGCCTTCGAAACGCGACAGGCTCCGATGTTCTTCCGCCAGACAATCTCGAAATTCGATTAAAATCCTTCGTGTATTTTCAGCCGTATCAGGTTTTTCGACTCCGTGATGCAGATGAATTTCGGTTTCGCCCAACTGCTCGCGCTCCATTGCCGCCATCGTTTCGAGCAAACCGCGTTCGTACTGCTCCGCCGGATAAAAATTTGTGTGACGAAATTTCGTTCCGTCCGAATCTTTCACCGATTCACCGATTTTTCTGGCTTTTTCAAACCAATCGTCAAGCCGACGCCTCTGAGTGTCCAAATCCAAAAACCCTTTCGGCGACCAAGCCGGTTCAAAGTGATTTGCTACAACGAAAATCAAATGCTTCGGCTTTTCTTCGGAAACGCGGCGCAAAACTTCGCCGCCCCGCCAAACCGGATAGCGCGCGAGCCAGGGCAGAGCATATTTGAATTTCGTTAAGTAACTCATTTAATTGAGAGCATTTTTCCGAATCACAAACGATGGCGTCTGGCGATTGGTGTCGGGCATTTCGCCTGTAATTTGCATATTTAAGCGCGTAAGTTCTCGATTGAGGACACTTTTCGAGACATAAATTTCACCACCCGCCGTTAATTTATTAAACAATTGCCGCCCGGTCAGTTTGTACCAATTTCCCGCAAACAAAACGCGCGCTCCGTGAACCGACGTTAAAACGTTGCCGGTTCTCAAACCGTGACCGATTTTCCACCAATAATATGGCGCGTCCTGAACTTTTAAAAGAAAGATGCCGCCTGGTTTTAAAACTCGCGCCATTTCCGCCAAAGCGCGACGGTTTTCCATAAACATCAGCGCGCCGCGACAAATCAAAACGTCGAACGAGTTGTCGGCAAACGGCAAATCATTACCGCTCGCCCGCAGAAAAGAAACGCGGTTGGCAAATCCGGCTTCGCCGTACATTTGTCGCCCGACTTTGCCGACTTCCGGCGTAACGTCCATCCCGATTCCGACCGCGCCGCGCTCGACAAACGGCAGCATTTCCTGTCCCGCGCCGCAACCGATGTCCAGCACGCAACGGACTTTAACGTCTTTTGTCGCCTGAAGCGCGGCTTCCCCGCGCGCAGGGTTTTCGACAAAATATTTCCACTCGTAAGCGATGTAATCATTGTAGCCGTTGAATGCTTCTATCGGTTTGCTCATAACTTTTTAGACAATTTTTCTGAGGCTCGTTTTCGCCAATTCAAAACCGCTCGCGTATTGTTCAAAATCAATCATCGCGGGCTGCGCGTCTGTTCGTTTGAGAGCGAATAAATCGGAATTGAAATCGTTAAACCCGATTTCGGTCGTGACGGCGGCTTTGTAACCGGCTTCCCCAACAAATTTTTTCGCACGCTCGTCGAACCCGCCATTTGGATAACAGAACAAATCCGCCTCGCGTCCCAGAATTTCGCTCAGACGACGTTTGGATTCAGTCAATTCAAATCGTAAACGTTCATCCGCAATGTTCGTTAAAATCGGGTGCGAAACCGTGTGCGATTCAATAGAAACGCCGTTTGCATCCATTTCTTTCGCTTCGCTCCAATTGATGGCGGAAAATTCGGCGGACGGCAATTCGGTTAAATCAACTGCAAACGATTTTTGCAAATCTTCCAGCCGCTTTTCCTTTTCTACGTCGGGCAAACGCTTGAGATGTTGGTTGATTTTGGCGGCAACAGATTTGCGCGAAGCTGCACCGTTTAAATTAAACACGCGGTTCTCAAATTCAATCTCACTATTTTTTGTCTGTGCCGCTAAAACTCTTGCTTTGTCCGTCCAGAGCCAGCATTTTCGGTCAAGAAAATCGGTGATAACAAAAACGGTCGCCGGAATTTGAAATTGTTTTAAAACCGGAAAAGCAATGTCAAAAACGTCTCTGTAGCCGTCGTCAATCGTGATCGCGGCGGCGTTGTCGGGCAAAGATTTTCTGCCGCGCAAATTTTCGGCAATTTCAGCGAGCGGCAAAACTCGATAATTCGCTTTTAAAAATTCCAAATGCGCTCTAAATTGCGCGGCGGAAACTCTTCCTTCAATTTCGGTTTCGGCGAAACGATGATAAGTCAAAATCAGCACACGCCGACGGTTTAAACGGCGAAACGCCGCGAACCCGCCTGCTGTTTGCATAAATTTTAGAATTGACTTTTTCATCATTCGTTTTCAAATCAGAGATTTGAATTTTGAATTCTGAGTTTTGAATTGGAAGGAAACTCAAAACTCAGAATTCAAAATTCAAAGCTGCTAGATCTCTGCGCTTCTGCATTGAAAATTTTCTTTCGCTTGCGCAGACGCCTTTTCAACTCGTCTTTCTGGCGTTTTGTCGGCAATTTGTAGCGTATTCCCAGCGAGATGTCCTGCCGTTCAAAGCGCGCCGAGCCGTCGGCAATTTGTCTTACGCTTTCGCTAACTAAAACGGCGCATTTTTCTTTAATTCCGGCGCGGAAATCTTCGATAAATCTTTCAAAATCCAAATCAAATTGTTCAAAATCGTAACGAAGCGGAACGGTTTCCTGCAAAACGATGTCGCCCGCGTCAACTTTTGCGGCAACTTTGTGAACCGTGATTCCAACTTCGCTTTCGTCGTTGTAAAGCTCCCAAAACACGGGCGCGCTTCCGCGATAAAACGGTGCCAAGCCCTGATGCAGATTGATCGAGCCGAGACGCGGCAATGAGAAAACCGATTCTTTAATAATATTCGTTCCGTAAATCACGCCCAAATCCGCTTCCGCCGCGCGCATTGATTCGATTGCTTCCGATTTGTGAAAATCGGGAACGAAATGAACGGGAATATCGAGATTACGAGCCATTTGTTCGGTCAAATCCGGAACCGAATTTTGTGGGAGAGTTTGTCGAAACGGTTTACTGATCGTCGCCCAAAAACCGTCGTATTTTAAACTGCGGCGCAATTTTTCTCGAAACGAACGCTGCGGCATTTTTCGTTCTTCAATAAAAACTCCTGCAACACACACGTTTTCGAGCTGCGCCAAACGCAGCAAAACCGCTTCGGCTCCGCCGTGCGTGAGCAAAATCACACGAAATTCTTTACGGTTAGTTTCCATCAATAAATCTGCGCTGCCAAAGCTCAAAAACAAAAAGCTGCCATAAACGCCAAGCGTGGTCACGCCGCCCTGTTGCGTGCTCTTTTAATAAAATCTCAATATATTTTAAATCGAAAAATCCGCGCTCGGCGGTTTGCCCTTCGAGTAAAGTTTCGCGGATTCGCGGGCACAGTTTTTCGTTAATCCAAACGTCAACGGGAACGCCGAATCCCTGTTTTTCGCGATATAAAATTTCATCCGGGACGATGCCGCGCAAGGCTTGTTTAAAAATATATTTAGTTTCGCCGCCGCGCATTTTCAGATCAGCCGGAATTCGTGCGACAAATTCGATCAATTTATGATCGAGCAACGGCGCGCGTGCTTCAAGCGAAGCTGCCATCGTCATCCGGTCAACTTTGGTCAAAATGTCAGCGGGAAGATAAGTTTTGCTGTCGAGATACAAAAGCTGTTCGAGTGAGTCTGCTGGCAATTCTCCTGCAATTCTTTGAAAAACCGCTTCGCCCGCGCCAAAAGCGCCGTTTAGTTTTCGGCGAAAATCTATCGAATAAAGCTGTCGGCGATTAAGCGCGCCAAAATGCGAAACCGAATCAATGTATTTTTCGATTGAATCGAGCGCCGCGTTATGCAGATAATTCCGCCCGCGCGCGCCGTGCGGCAAGCTTGCTGCAACTTTTGACAGCAGATTTCTGCGAACGAAACCGGGAAAAATCTGCTGCGCGCCAGCCTTAAAATGATTGACGTATCTCGAATAACCTGCAAACAATTCGTCTCCGCCGTCGCCGCTCAAAGCGACGGTGACAAATTCGCGCGCCATTTTCGCAACAGCAAAAGTCGGCAGCGCCGACATATCCGCAAAGGGTTCGTCCAAATGCCAAACGAGGTTGTCAATTTCTTCGACAATTGCGGGCGTCACGACGAATTCGTGATGTTCGGTATTGAAATGTTTGGCTGCGGCGCGGGCAAATTTCAGCTCATCATAGCTGTCTTCTTCAAAACCGATTGAAAACGTCTTGACAGGCTTTTCCGAAAAACGAGACATCAGACCGACCACCGCCGACGAATCAACGCCGCCCGAAAGAAAGGCGCCCAACGGAACCTCTGAAATGAGCCGGTTTTTAACTGATTCGGCGAGCAGGTTTTGTAATTCGGCAACGATTTCGCTTTCGCTTGCCTGCAATTTTTCAGTTCGGAGCGGAAAATCCCAGTATTTGTCGACTCGAATTTTCCCCTGCTGGAATTCGAGAGAATGTGCTGGCGGCAATTTTTTGATGTTCTCGAAAATGCAGAATTCTTCCGGCACATAACCGAAAGTCAAAAAAGCGTCGAGAGCCTCGAAAGAGATTTCGCGCTCTATCCCGGCGTGTTCGAGCAAAGTTTTTGATTCGGAACCAAAAACGAAATCGCCGTTTTTTGTTTGGGCGTAAAAAAGCGGCTTCTTTCCGGCGCGGTCGCGGGCGAGAAAAAGCTTTTCCGCTCGTTTGTCCCAAATCGCAAACGCGAACATTCCCCGCAAATGCTCAACGCAAGCGGACCCGAATTCTTCGTAAAGATGGACGATTGTTTCGGTGTCGGAATTGGTTTTAAAATTATGTCCGCGTCTTTCTAAATCTTTTTTAATTTCCTGAAAATTATAAATCTCGCCGTTAAAAACAATCGCCAGATTTCCGGTGCAGTCGTAAATCGGCTGCTGCCCGGTTTTTAAATCAATAATCGAAAGCCTCCGCATTCCGAGCGCCGCTCGTTCATCGAGAAAAACGCCTTGCTCATCAGGACCGCGATGCACGATTTGGCGGCACATTTTTTCGAGCAACGCGGCTCGCTCCGCTTTTGCTCCACCGTTTTTATTGATAAATCCGACGATTCCGCACATTTTGTTTTAAACTTCAAATCTCAAATCCGGTTCGGGTTTGCGAAACCGAAAAAACTTTCGGAGCAGATTTGTGAGCTTTTGTTTGTCTTCCGATTCGAGCGCGCCGAGAAGATTGATCAAAGTTAGATAAATTCCCGCAAACAAGGCGGCACAAACTGCCAGAAACGCTGCGCCGCCCAGGAATTCCGACAATTTTTGATAATGAAAAGCGTTTTGGGCGACACCGGAGAAAAAGTTTTTTAAATTTTCATTCGTCAAATAATAAAAAGCAAACAGCACAGCAGCTGAAAGAATTGTTGCAAAAACGGTTCGAAACACACCGCGGAGCAAATTTAAATCCTTTGTTTGAAAATTCATTGTGCGCGCGATTTTTATTGTTGCCAAGAATCGTTCGATTACAGTGAATGTAACAACGACAGCGCTCGTTTCCAACAGCCCGAAATTTGTAGTGGCATACCACAAAGCCGGAACCATTAGCGCGAACAGAGCGAGCCGCAAACGCAGCAGAAAATAACCGATTTCTTTATAGGCGCGTGTAATCGGATCGAGAACCAAAATGGCGAATGGCAAAAGCGTCAGATTGATCCTAAAGATCGGTACGCTCGACTGATAAGTTGCAGTAAAAAGCGTTGTGATGAAAGCATCAGCCGTGACAAACAGAAAAGCGTAAAGTGGAAAATAAATCAGCGCTAGTTTACGGGTGACGCGAGACGAAGTTTCAACGATTTCGCGTTTGTCTTCCAATGCCGAAAGGCGGCTCATCAGCGGAATCAGCACGGACGAAACCGATTCGGCGAGAATGCCGACGAGCGGCAATTCAAAACAACCGACCGAATAAACCGCAAAATCTGCGGGCGTAAAACGACGCGAAACAAAATAATTATGCGCATCGGTTTGTCCCGTATGGAGCCAGCCCGATAAACCGAAAGGCAGCGTGTAAGCGAATTGCCGCTTGAGCAAACCGAAATCGAAAATCCGGAAAAGCTCCGGAAAACGCCGTTTCGCGTAAACGAAAAGAATCACGGTTTGCAAAGCGGCTTGCAAGACGGCAGCCCAAATCAGAGACGAAACCGTTCCGAATAAAACGGCAGCCGAGAGAAAGAAAACGGCTTTCGACAATTGCGAAAAAACGATGAAAACCATCGCCAGGCGCGCTTCGTTGTTGGCGATGACAAGCGTTTCCAGAAAAGCCGAAAAAATCCAGAGCCAAACTGCAAGTCCGAGCGCGGGCGCAAAACCCGCCATCAACGCATCGCCGAACAGCCAAACCAAACTGTTCGGAAAGAAAAACAACGCTGCTGCTGCGGCAAGCCCGACGACCGCGTTAAAAATCAAAATGTTGAGAACAACCGCGCCGCGCCGTTCGGACTCGCGCGGGAGAAAGTAATACGCACTCATTCCGAAACCGAACGGCAAAAGCGCGTTGGCGGTTGCGATGACGAGAAAAACCTGCTTATAAAGTCCAAATTCGGTTTGATCGAGCTTGCGCGCCAGAAGCAGCGGGACGGCAATCGCCAAAGCAAAGCTCGTCACTTTGGCAATTAAAATCCACGCCGCCTGCGCGGTCAGTGAAGAAGCCGGTTTTTCCTGAATCTCACTCATTAAATCTTTAACGATTTACGGGCTGAAGAATTTTCGCGTTTAAAAATTTAAACGACGATTCGAGCTTGGAATTTTGAATATTACGGCTGTAAAAATATCCCCAGAAAACCCAAAAATCCCGCTCGGCGGCAAAAGCCTCCTGCGATTTTCCCTGAAGACGCGCCCAAAAGCTTTTTCTCAAGCTTGCCGCCGCCTGTCTGTAAAGATAACGCGGCACCCCGCAAAAACGTTTGCCGTCGAAAGGCTTGTAGTGAATGTCAACCAGATTTTGCGAAGCGCCATTGCCGTAAGACCACTGGCGCAGATAATTGCGGGTTAGGCGGTAATCCGGAACAAAATGCCAGACTACTAATTTTGGACAATAAACTCCGCGTTTTCCCGCGCTGATGAGTTTGTCGTAAATAACGTCGTCCTCGCATCCCATCAAATTTTTCCCCTGCGGTCCGAGCGCTTCGTGATAAAACCCCAGTTCCTGAAAAAGTGATAATTTATAAATCGCGTGACCGCCGCAGGCAATCGGCGTATCGCTTGTGTGAGTCCATTCTTCGTCACCGAATTCGCGCCAGCCGATTCCAGCCCAGTCCGGCGAAGCCCAAGCCGGAGCAGGTTCGCTTTCCCAACGGGGGAGCATTTTGCCGCTCGCAAAATCGAGTTCTTCCCAGCGCGAGCCGAAAAGATGCGCGAGTTCGATAAACCAGTCCTCGGCAACTTCTTCGTCATCGTCAATCATTGCGATCAGATCAGCTTCGCTCCGGGAAAGCGCCGTATTGAGCGCAAACTGTTTCCCTTGCCGTTTTTCAAAAACGTAATTGATCGTGATGTCGCCGAAAAGTGGGGAAAACTCGTTGACCACCTCGCGTGTGTTGTCGGTCGAATTGTTATCGGCGATTGTCACGACGACTGAAAGCGAATCGGCTCGCGTCGCCTGCACCAAGCTTTGCAAAGTGCGGCGCAGCAATTCGGCGCGATTGTAAGTCGCGATAACGACTTCTAATTTGAGCGGTTTTAATCCCGACATCGGCTCGATTTATTGAGGAATAACGAAGGAAGCGTAAAACAACGCGCCGCTTAAAAATTTATATGATGAATGCTTGGCGTGAGTATCATACCAGCCGGGCAGCGGGCGACGAAAGATTCTTTCCAGCCGCGATATAAATCGCCTGCCGCGTTCGGATTGGCGCAAAAACGAATAATCTCCGAACAGCCAGTAAACGGCGAAAATCCGACGATATTCTTTCAAAATCTGCTCTTTCGATTTCCAGTCTTTTTCGGATAAATCTTTGCCGAAAATGCCGGATGCGCCTTCCTCAAAGCTGTGGACGACGTTTACGCCTTCTTTTGAATTTGCGGGCGCGCGCATCTGCGAAACGTCCTGCTGAATCGCCTGAAAAGAATCGTAGCCGAGTCGCTCCAAAAGCTCGAACTCTTTCTCCAGCCTCCCGAAAACGAACTTTTCGCTGCGGATCGAGATAAAATCCGGTTTGTTTTCAAATTCGAGAAGCGAGCGCAGACAAATTGTTTCCGAGCCGACAATATCAGCTTTCAAATAATACGGCACGCCGTATTCCGCCAGACATCGTTTAAAATCAGTCGCTTCGACCTCGATAACTTCGTTGCTGGTTCCCATCACTTCGTTGCGCTCAGCCCAATCTTCACTGGCGCTGCCCCACGGCGAATGATTTACGTTGCGGTAAAACTTTACTTTTTTCGTTTTTTCACACGAAAAATCCGTCTCTATGATTGCGCCTTCGACAATGGTCAATTTTCCTTGCGAGATTGCATCGGAAAAGCGGCTGCGGCAATAATCGGCGTTTTGGGGATTTGCTTCAAAACCGACTACGCGAAAGCCTTTTTTGAGGTAATAAGCCGTGTCCTCGCCTTTGTGCATTCCAACATCGTAGATCAAATCGGAGTGTTTCGGCGCGGAAATTAATCGTTCGTCCGTTTTTACGTCCGTCTGCCGGCTGACAATCGCGGCTGTTTCTTTTTCCAGAGCAATAGAATGCTTCATACTTGTTTTCGGATGGGAATCGTTAAATAACATTCGCTTGATTACGCGACAAATGCTCGGCTCGCCCCATAAAAAATCGCTGCAATAAGCGGGGTGCGAATTTTAGCATCAAACCGATGAGAAACAGTTTCGGTTTGCGATAAAACCGATTTGCGGCGGCAAAGCTCTTGCGCGCAGCGTCAAATTCTCCTTTTAAGATTTCAGCCTTCCCTTTTTCGACGTTCAACATCGCCGAAGCGATTTTCATCTGCCGCTCCCAAGCCGCCTTCTCCGCTTCGGTCAGCTCAAATTTCGCCTTAATTCCTTCGAGCGCAGTCACGTTTCTCTCGGCTTGTTCAACGTGATTTCCCGTTAAGCTGCCCGAACGTACGCGATATTTCACCAAAACCCGGCGCTGAAATCCAAGTTTTGCCCCGCGCTTTGCCAGCCGAAACCACATTTCAAAATCCTGCCCGCGCCGGAAAATCGGCGATTCATCAAACAATCCAGCTGAGACAATCGCCTCGCGGCGCGCAATCGTGCCGGAAGTAATCACGTTGCAATCCCAGCTGATCAGGCTTTCGGTCGTCACCGCGCCGTTTGATTTGGAGAACTGCATATAAGTGTTTCCCGCCGGAACGTCTTCGCCGAAAAATTCTGCATCGGCGTAAACCAAATCAAAATTGTTTTTTTCCAAAAATTCGACTTGCGAAGCGAGAAATTCGGGTAGCCAAAAATCATCCCCATCCAAAAAGGCGATAATCTCTCCACGCGCCGCACGGATTGCAGTATTGCGAGCGGCAGCCGCGCCGCGATTTTCCTGTCTGATGTAAACGATTCGGTCACGAAATGGTTCGATTACGCGTTCAAATTCATCGGTGTCGGGCGAGCCATCGTTGACGACGACAACTTCAAAATCCGTAAAAGTCTGCGAGAAAACCGACCGAAGCGCATCAACGATAAAATCTGCGATTTTGTAAGCCGGAATGATAACGCTCACTTTTGGCGACTGTGAGACTCGAAGACTCGATGACGCGGCAACGAATGCGTTTTCATTCAATTGGTTATAAGTTTTTCGTTCTATCGTTGAAGACATATTTTTAACCGACGGTTTCGGCATCTTTTGCACGTCTTCCGCGCGTCTCGGTGTCTCGAATGGGTTGCCATGCGGCGATACGTTCACCGCGCAAAAATTTATAAAAGGCAATCACGACCGCCGCGTTTGCTAGAACGAAATAAAGCGGAAGCGATAAAAATTTGAAAGAAATTCCGGCTCGTTCAAA
Organism: Acidobacteriota bacterium; assembly: GCA_030863175.1. GTDB lineage: Bacteria > Acidobacteriota > Blastocatellia > Pyrinomonadales > Pyrinomonadaceae > JALZCH01. Next base: position 51,097 of record JALZCH010000025.1, read on the forward strand.
CAGCCAGGCGGCAACGGCTAAAACGTAAAAGAAGAGCTGAAAAAGCAGTAGAAATTCGAAAAAAGGCGAGTAAAAAGCCAGAACGAGATTGGAAAAATAAAGCAAAAGCAAAAACAGCGGCACGGCGTAGCGCAAAACTTTGTGCGAAAAAAGCTCGACCGAGTAAAATCCGGTGCGAAAAGGATTGAGCATCGGGCGATGCCGCCACAAATCGGTAAAAGTCTGCGCGATTACCCGAACGCGCATTTTCAGCTCTTTGTCCGTCCGATTGTTCGTTTCCTCAACCGCGATGGCTTCCGGCTCGTAAACCGTTCGCAGATTCTGTTCACGGATTTTCGTCGCAATCAAAAAATCCGAACAAGCTTCCGCATACATTGGCACATAATTGGCGCGCCGCACGGCATACAAACAGCCCGACACGCCAATCAGAGAACAAGCCAGACTTTCCGAACGCTTGATAAAAGTTTCGTAATTCCAATAAGAACGCGCGCCGCCGCCGACGCTTGAATCTTTCGGATCAACATAAATCAGTTTTCCGGCGACGCAACCGACCGATTTGTCAGCAAAGTTTCTGACCGTGCGGCGCAAAACATCCGATTTGTAAATCGTTGTGGCATCCGAAAAAAGAACGATTTCGCCCGTTGCGGATTCGACCGCTTGATTTTGCGAGACTGTTTTGCCTTTTCTGCCTTCGACTCGCAAAAGACGAACGCCGCGCTCGGCAAATTCTTTGACGATTTCATCCGTCCGGTCTGTGGAACCGTCGGAAGCAACGATGATTTCGAGCTTTTCTTTTGGATAATCGAGCGTTAAAGTGTTTTCGAGTTTGCGGGCTAAATCTTTTTCTTCGTTGTAAGCGGTGATAACAAAAGAAACGGTCGGCTCAATGTCGTTCTGGAAAACAGGTTTCGGGCGCAAACGGCTGTAAATCCAAACCAATAGCGGATAACCGGCGTAGGCGTACACGAGCGCCGCCGCGCTGGTATAAAAAACAATTTTTGCCGCCGAAACTAACATTATGAAGTCCGAAGTCTCGAGCCGGTTTCAACCTTTGGATTTAGCTGATAAACGCGCCGCAAACAAACGGCATAGGCTACAAGATAATACAAAAACCACTGATACGCCGCCGAATCGAAGAAGCTGGCGACCGCAAATCCCGCAATCGAAGCCTGCAAACCGATTGTCAGGTAATAAGTCCAGCCGCGCCGCCCGTCTTCGTAAAGCTCTCGTTCAATCCACAAAAGTCGCTTAAACGGCGTCACGATCAACATTAAATAACAGATTAATGCCAAAACGCCCATTTCGGCTGAAACCTGCGTGTAAGAATTGTGCGTGACGAGCGCGCGCGGATTTGCGAGCGGGAAATTCATCATTCCGATTCCCCAAGGGTTTCTCAAAGTAACGATTATCGAGGTCCAAAGCAAATCCTTGCGCTGGTCTGAAGAGCCTACGGAATCAAGCGCCGGAATAAAAATTGAAAGAATTCGCAAACCGTAATTTCCCGGAGCGATGGCGATAAAAATCAAACCGATAACGGCGCTCGCGAGCATCACCTTGACGCGGGATTCGCGCCCGATTTTCCAAGCCAAAACCAGCCCGACGACAATTAAGCCTAAAAATCCACCGCGCGAAAACGTAAAAATGTTTCCGGCGATGAACAAAATTGTCAAAGCGATGTAAGCGAATTTTGTTAAAAAGTTTCGGGCGGCAAAAGCGAGTGCGACGGCAATCGGCGTGATCGAAACAAAGTGCATCGCCTGTGCATTTGGATTGCCGAACATTCCTTTGATGTCCGCCATTGCGCGGTAGCCTTCGACGGAAAAATTGCCTGTCGCATAATTTTTGATGACGTCGAAAGCGAGCATCACGCCTACCGCCATCGCCAGCCAAATTAAACCTTTTAAACGAGCTTTGGTGCGAACGACATTTATCATCACGATAAACATCAGCACGACCTTGATAAACGGGTCGTTAAACGCTTCCCACGCAATGCTGGAGCTGCGCGCAATCGGAATCGTGATAACGCCAAATAACGTCAACAGCAAAACCCAATTAACTTCCGCCGGTCGCGCCGTCAACGAGCCTTCGGTCGCAAGCTGCGAAGGCAAAAAAACCGCGAGCGTCGCCAGAGCCAGATAAAGCGCGATTGAAGAAAATGATTCCAGACCGGGAATCAATTCATACGGGCGAAAGTATAAAACAAATGTAAAAGCGAAAAGCAGCGCATAAGTCACCGTGTGACCGCGCCGCGCCAGCCATTTATCTGTAAATTTTTCTTTTGTTTCGCGTTTTTCCGGTTTCGATTCCGAAAAGTATTGATTTGGAGCTGTTACGGCAGGTTCGGTTTGAACCGGATTTTCGGCAGCAATTTCGGGAACCGTTTTTTTCTGCCCGGCAGGTTTTACTTCGCGCTGACTTTTTGAAACGACAAAACTTTTGTTTTTAGTGTCAAAACTTCCGTTGTTTCCCGTTTTCCGCGTTCCGCTTTGAAAAGAAAATTTCTCGCCACCGTTTGACTCAGAATTCGCTTTTGGATTGAGCGACGGATGATCTTGGCTTTGTTTGTTGCGGAATGGCATTGAAGACACTTTCGGTTCATCTGAATCGGCGGCAGAGTGATTGTACTGAAAAAGCGACGGCGTGTCATTTAATTGGAAGGATTTAAAATTTTAATTTCTGACTAAAACCGGTTCGCGACTTTCAATCATTTCGCGGACTTGCATACGCAAAGCCTGTTCAAAACGGCGCGCCTGCTCGATTTCGGTAAAAGCGAGCGCCTGCAATTCGGCTTCAATTCGGCGGCGGTAGTCTGAAACGAGTGAATCGGAAACGCCCAAAACGTCGGCGACTTCAAGCTGCGTGCCGCCTTCGGCGCTCAGATAACAATGCCACAAAACGCCCAAAATCCGGTTGTATTGTTTTGATTTTCCGCGTACGGCTTGGCTTAAACCGTTCAAAAAACGCTCGACCGAATTTGCCGCCAAATCTTCGGCTTCGCCTCGCAACAAGCTTTGTTCCGGCGTATCGCGTCCATCTGCTAATTCAAACTCTACGCGATCATCATCAGCATCTTCTGCGCCACCGCTGCCAATGGGGACAAGAAAAATATCCATCACCGGCAGGCGCGACATCACAAGCGAGCGAATGCTGCGAATATCAACTGGCGAATCAATCGCCTCGAAAACGCGGACAATCAAAGTCTCCAAATCTGCGTTGCTGATGACGACCTGCGCGTCGCCGGTGCAGCCAACGTTTCTGGTATCACGTTTTTGAACCGGAACTTGTCCAATGCGTTCCTGCAATTCGTTTTGATTGCGACGCGACTTATCGTCAAACCAAACGCTCAAACCATAAATGCGGTCGGCAAGACGGCGCATTCCCAACACATCCCCGTTTCCGTTGCTGCGCGAAATGTCAAAACGACGAAATTTCGGGCTTGACTGGACGAGAGTCGAAATGCGGCGCGCCAAACGATAGCTTTCGGGGTAACGCTTTCTCAGCTCGGCGGTTAAAAGATTTGTCAGCTCGATTTGACTGATTTCCGCTTCGACTTCAGCGTCGGTCATTTCCGTTTCCAAGTAATGATCGAAACGCTGTTTGCTGAGCAGCGCGACAAACAATTCCTGTGTTAAATCTGTGTGAGCCTGCCGCGACCCTTCCTCAACCAGAAGTCCGGCGCTGCGCGAAGCTCGAACCAGCGGATGATGACAAACAATGCGATGAAGTTCAGCCCAAATCTGGTTGACGTCTGAGTTTTTGAGGCTTTCAATCCATTTTCCAACACGGTGATTACTGCGTCCCGTTGTATTCTGTCGTTTTTGTGACGGTTCTTTGACTGCGCTCATATTTTAAGGTTGGAATTATGCCTTTCGGTAGTTTTCCCGCTTCTTTTTTTATTTTTTAAAGACGTTGATTAAAGGGACTTCCGGCAACTCTACATTTTTAATAAAGCTGCGAGCCGGAGTTGCTGCGCGATTGTTTGCCAGAGCTCCGGATTTTGTTGGTTCTCTCAGAATGGCTGTAACTCTTGTAAAAGCTGTTACAGAAACGGCAGGAGATAAAAATTCGGCGGAAAGTCATTCTCGTCATAAAAAGCTCGGCGAAGGATTTTTGAGATTTGCAGGTTAAGAGCGTAAAGCTTTTCAAAATGGTGAGAGCAAAGCTCAATACAAAATCGCTTTCGTCATGCCAAAATTTGTTTCTTGATTTTTGAGCCGCGCGAGGCAGCAGCGGTTTCAAGGTTAATCTGTCGGCGCTGTGTCATCCGACTTCGAAACCAATAGTAACAACAAAGTTTAAAATCGGCAACTTTTTTTTTTGGAGTTTTTCATCTTTTAACATTTTATTAGTTAAAATGAGATGATTTTGTTCAGGACAGAACGAAATTTTTCATTTTGAATCAAATATTTTGCGCATTTGCGGCGGAGAGTTGTGGAAAGGCGGATTTATTTCTACTTTTATTGATTCAGTAAAAGCGAGCGAAATTTGATTGTTTGGCTGTAGATTTCGTTTTTCGCTGTCGAAATTGTAATCTTCAACATTATATGTTCGTAAAAACAGTCGCAGAATTTTGTAAAAGCGAAATCTGCCCGTCGGCTGAAACGTTGCTGGGCTTTGAAAGCGCCGAATTATTTTTCGCGGAAATGATGGGCGTTTCGGCGCATCTCGCCGAGTGCGAGTTTTGCTTAACGGAGCTTTACTTTTTAACCAATTTTCCGCAAACGGAATCAAATTGCGAACCCGCGCCGGAGATTCCGTCCGCGCTGAAACAACTTGCCGAGGCGCTTTTGGGCGACGCGCAAAGCGAATTTCGTCTGCTCAACATTCTTCTTTCCGGCAACGAACAGTTAACATTCAAAAACGCTTGACGCAAAGTAAAAAGGCAAAAGGCAAAAAAATTGGAGTTCTTTTTGCCTTTTGCCTTTTTACTTTTGCCTTGTTTTAGTCCGCCGTTCCGCCGGATAGCTGGTCAATTAATTCCCGATAATTTTCATCGATGACGCCGCGCTTGATTTTTAGAGTCGGCGTCATTTCGCCTTTATCAATGGAAAATTCGCGCGCGAGCAGTGCCACTTTTTTGACGCGCTCGTAATCAGCAAGCTCCGAGGTCATTTCGCTGATTTCGCGCTGAACGAGCTTAACGACTTTTTCGTCCTTGCAAATTTCATCCCGTGATTTTCCGGCAACATCAATTCCCTTTTCCGCCAGAAACATTTTCAACGCTTCAAAGTCCGGAACAACGAGCGCCGCAACCTGCTTGCGATTTGCGCCGACGACGATTGCCTGTGAAACGAGCGCCGATTGTTTGACCAGGCTTTCAAGCTGCTGCGGCGCGATGTATTTGCCGTTTGAGAGCTTGAACAAATCTTTTTTGCGATCAGTCAGAAAATAATGCCCGCTTTTCTCATCGAAATAACCGACATCGCCAGTTTTGTAATAACCATCAGCGGTAAAAACATCAGCAGTTTCTTGCGGTTTGTTGAAATAACCGCGCATTATGTTTTTGCCTTTGACGAGAATTTCGCCATCTTCTTCGGCGATTTTGATTTCGACTCCTTCGAGCGGAATCCCGATTGAACCGACTTTGGAATCATCCGGGCGGTTTACTGAAACGACACAACTTTCGGTCGTGCCGTAACCTTGCAGAATCGGAATTCCGGCAGCCCAAAAAGCGTTGGTTAGTTTCCTGGAAAGCGGCGCGCCTCCCGACACGAAAAATCTCAAATTCCCACCGACGCCTTCGCGCCATTTAGAGAAAACAAGACGCGAAGCAATCGCCTGTTTGAGACCGAGGACCGGCGAAATTGCTTTGTTCTGATCCTTCGCCTGCCAGTATTTTTGTCCGACATCCAATGACCACGAAAACAGCTTGGTTTTAAAGCCTCCGGCGCTCATTCCTTTGCGAACGATCTTGTGATAAACCTTCTCGAAAAGTCGCGGCACGGCGGTCATAATCGTCGGTTTGACTTCCTGCAAATGTTCGCCGAGTTGCTCAAAGTTCGCCGAATAATGAATCGCCACGCCGTTGCAGGCGAGAACGTAAAAAACGCACCGCTCGAAAATATGCGAGAGCGGCAAAACGGAAAGCGAGCTGTCTGTCGAATGAATCGGCAAACCGCGCGTGACGGCTAAAACGCTTGAGGTAAAATTCTCATGCGAAAGCATCACGCCTTTCGGCTCGCCCGTTGTGCCTGAAGTGTAAATAATCGTCGCCAGATCGTCCGCTCTGACTTCCTGCAACAGTCGGTCGAAAGTTTCGCGGTCTTTTTCCGCAGTTTCGGCTCCACTTTTTTCCAAAACTTCGAGAGCGATTGCGTTTGAATAATCCGGCGGAACGTCCTGCGCGTCGAAAAAGACGAGCTTTTCGATTGATTCGACGCCTTCAATGCCCGATTCGGCGTGCTGAAAAATCTTATTGCCCGACACGAACAAAATTTTGGCGCTGGAATCTTCGAGAATATAACGAACCTGCTCGGCGGCTTGCGTCGTGTAAATCGGCACGTTGACGGCGCGCAGAGACAAAATCGCAAGGTCTGTGATTGACCATTCGGGGCGATTTTCCGAAATAATTGCCACGCGGTCGCCAGCACGCACGCCCAAATCGTAAAGCCCAAGCGCGACGTTTCGCACGCGCTCGATAATTTCAGCGGCTGCCAAATTTACCCAGCGATCTTTGATTTTGTGACTGAGCGCATTCGGTTTGTTAAATTTTTCAAAAGCCGCAAGACAATAATGCGGAATCGTCTGCGGCAAACTGTTAAATCCGACAATCTGTTCTGCTGTCATAAAAAATTATGCCGCTGCGAGCAAAAGCAATCGGCGGCATTGTAATTTTTCCGTAATTTTTAAATCACGAAATCGAATTATAGCAAAAATGGCGGAAAGTGAGAACTACAAGTCCTTTACAAGTCAGCAGGCATAACTTTGGTCTTTGATTTTTAGCTTTGATTAATGAATTAAAGGCTGGAAGTTTAAACTTCCAGCCTTTTTCAATTGCAGTGAATGACTTGTTTCCGGCTTACTGTTCGGAAGTCAGATTTACGTCTGTCATTTCTTCGTTGACCGTAATTACGCGCGGCTGGAAATTGTAGCGCTTGGAGGAGACATTTAAAACATAAGTTCCTCCCGCTTGCACATCTTCAAATCTGTAATATCCAAGGCTGTTGGTCAAAGCAGTTTTAGTTTCCCCATTCTGATTCGTCAGGAAAACTCTGGCATTTGAAATCCCGCGCCTGCCTGACATGATACGTCCTGAAACTGAAACGGAACTTGCAGTTGTCTGAGCCGGTTCAAAATCGAATGTCGTACTATCACTGCCGCTAACCCCGATAGTTACGGCATCCACATTTCCAACAAAATTATCCCAAGCACCTGCTCCAAAGCCTGCAACAATGCGGATGCCACCCGATCCTCCTGAAGTATTAACAATTCTCGCATTAGGAAAGGCAGCAATATAAGTAGAAAGTGGTATTACGCTAGCGCCGGGACCTGAACCTGCGAAGCCATTAACCGAATACCAACAACCATTACGAGCATCCCATGTTTGCCATGTGTTTGTAGCAACTGTCGGCTGATTACTACAGCCGAAAGTAGCATTTTGATAAACCGGCTCGAAGAAAAGTAAATCAACCGGCGTATTCGGATCATTATCGTGATCTACCCGAAGAATAATGTACGGAGCTTGTCCATCTGTATTCTGTTGAACGTATGTGCTGTAACTTAATGCAGTTATCTGGCTTAGGAGCGTGCCGGCATAATTAGGATTTCTAAGTTCTGCGGAGCTATTGCCATTTGAACCGACAGACAATTGTGCGCTCCCCGTTCCGAGCGGTGGTGTTCCAGGACCGTTGACGAAAGTCACAGATGCAGTTGAGCCGCTTGCCGGTGTTGTCACGATTTGCCAACCTTGCAGGTTACCCGGAGTGACAACAACTGTTGCTGCATAAACTGCAATCGTACACAGAAGCGCAGTTACAATAATAGAAGCTCCAACGGCAATTTTCCTGATTTTCATGTGTGGCTTCATCTTTCTTTATTTCTCCTCCTAAACTTTCTCGCAAGTGTCTTACAACAGTGTTTGTAGGGCAAGAAAATATTTTTTCATTCGGCTATTTCGATAAACAATAAATGTTTGTAAATTGAGTCTGACACTTTATTTCAATATTTCTATCAAGTCAATGATTTTAATCACAAGATGAATTATTTCACTTAACATTGTGGAAAAGCTGCGCCTGTTTTGAGCGCAAGCGTGCAGCGCGAGACACAGATTAATTTGTCGCGGTCATTTCGGATTTCGACTTGCCAGACGCTCAAAGTTCGTCCGTGATAAATCGGCGTTGCGGTTGCCTTGATAACGCCTTTGCTGACCGAACGCAAGTGATTGGCGTTAATTTCGATTCCGACCGCCGTTTGTTTTGATAAATCGGTGTTTATCACCGCACCGATTGATGCCGCAGATTCTGCCAGCAAAAGCGAGATGCCGCCGTTCATAATTCCGACGTATTGGTGCACGCGCGACGTGACCGGCATTTTCAAAACAACGCGCTCCTTTACAGCTTCGACAAGTTCAATTTCGAGAAGCTGGAAAAGCTCGGATTTTTGGGTTTGTTCAAGCAGAAAAGAATGATTCATTTCAATTAGCAGTTATCAATTGTCATTCAACATCCGTTGATGGCTGACCGTTGGCTTTTGATTGCAAAGTTTTTCTTTTCTCCTCAATCGAAGTAACGCTTGCGGGTTTTGTGCGGCGTCTGTGCTCGCGGCGTTCGCGCGCTTCTTCGGATTCAACACGCCCGTTGACGACCGCCAACGCAGTCATCACCAAAAAAAACAGTGAGATCGCCGGAATGTGCAGCACGAAATCGAAGAGACTGTGAACCAAAATTGCAAAACATCCGCCGAGCGCGCCGACTGCGACGCCGCGCCGGAAATGGTCTTTTGATTCGAGCCTGCGCCAGCCTTCGCGCGCAAGTGCGAAAATGAAAAACGCTCCGATCAGCAAGCCGATGATTCCTGCGTCAGCCAAAAGCTGTAAATAATCGTTGTGCGCATGTTCGACTCGCTCGCGCCCGTTCATCGGATCAAATCTCGTATAAGCCGCGCCGAGTGCGCCCCAGCCAGAGCCGAAAATCGGATTTTGTTTGACGACTTCCCAAGTCGTCGCCCAAATTTGAGTCCGGCTCGAAGTCGGGTCTTTGGAAGCGGCGGTTTCGGCAATGCGCGTTAATGTCGAGTCGCCGCCGATTAAGATCGTTCCGCCGATGATTGTGCCGACCAGCGCTGCGGCGAGTGCGATTTTTAAAACAATCTGTTCGGTTGTTTGTGTGCGTCGGCTGATAACAACGATAAAAAATATTTCGGCGAGCAGCGCGACAAGCCCGCCTCGCGAGCCGCTCATCACGAGCGCGATGCCTTGAACGCCGATAGCTGTTAAGAAAAGAAGCCGTTTATCTTTTTTGATTGCGCCGGAAAAAAGCAAACCGAGCGGCAGCGCGATGGACAGTTCAACGAACGCCGCAAAATTGTGTTTGTTGACGAAAGAGCCAAAAGGCTGGACGAACGGGCGCTCATAAACGCCGTAAATTCTGCCCGGATCGAGCAGATTTTGAATGATTGCAAAAAATGCGTAAACAAAGCCGAAAATCGAGATGAAATAAACAATCGTTTTCAAGCGTTTCGGCGTGTCAACGAAAACGAGAGTCGCGCCGAGATAAACGAACAGCGCCGAAAACTGAACGACAGCAAGCAAAGTCGAATACGGATCGAGCGAAATCGTACGCGGAATGCCGGAAACACCAGCCGCGTCGGTTGTGCCAAAGGGCAAAATCTGCACAATGCCGAAAACCGCAGCCAGCGCTAACGGAATTTGCGTCCAGCTTCGATTAATCCGAATCGCATCACTACTCCAAGCATCTGCTGCCCAAAGTAGGACGAGCAGCGCCGCGCTCGCCCATAACAGCGCGATCATCGGCGGGTGAACTGTTCCGTAAACGAGCGTCGTCAGGCAAATCGCCGCGGCGATTACTCCGAAAGCGATGCGCCCGGCAGTTGTACGCGGCGCGTCGTCCAAAGAAGGCGTCCGGTGTTTCTGAGTTTTATTTTTCGGCTTTTCCAAGACGTTCGAGTTTGAAATCGTCATACCAAACGACGCCCGTAATCGGGCAGTTTTCGCCGCAAAACTGGCGCACGGTGCGAATCAAAATCGCTTCCGTTTCCGGCGGCACGTTAAATTCTATGCTCTGCATTTGCCAATCACCTGCCGCATCTCCGCCAAACGGCTTGCTTGACCCGAAAGGCTTTGTCGTCCTGGCGTCAACAATTTCCAAAAAAGGCGGTCCCGCGCTTTTCAATTCGGCGGTTTTCACCCAAAAAGTCAGGCGATAACGCCCGCCCGATTCGACAGCGGCGTATTGCGTGGCGACTTGCAGCGATGGCGCGGAAAATCCACTAAAAGTGAGACGCAAACTGCGTTTTCCTTCTTTTCGCTGCCCGGCATCGAGAGCTATGTCAATGCCCTTTGTTCTTTGTGTGCGCCAGCCGACGAAATCTTCCGACGAATTGGTTATTTCGCCTTCAAACGACGGGTTTTGAATTTGCCCGATTTCCGGCGCTTCGACACCGAGCTCGCGCAGCATCACTATCGCGGCGCGGAAATTTTGTTTTTCGTAGAGCGTTCGCGCCGCCGATTCGCCGTCAATTCTAAATTCTTCTTTTTGTTCGGGCGTCAGGGTTCGCCAAATGCGAACCGAATCATTGGGTTTGCCCTTAACAGCATAAAACGGCGCCAGACCGGCTCGAACTTGCGGCGAACTTCCGACAACAGCTTCGATTTGTGCGGGATTTGCCCCGATATTTTCCCAAGCCAGATAAAAAACCTGCTGTCGCAAGCTCGAATGAGTTTCGGCGACGCGCTGAAATTCGGTAAAGGCGCGTTCGCGCTCGCCCGCGCGGAGCAGGAAATTTCCGTACAGCCAGCGCGCAAAAGCGTTGTTCGGCGCAAGCTCCAGCGCCTTGCGAAAAGCCGCTTCTGCATCGCTCGTCGCGCCCGCCTGATCGCGCGTCCTAGCCAAATCGAGCCAGTAACGATAATCATTGGGCGAAAGTCGTATCGTATTTTCGAGAACCGCTTCCGCGCGTCTTGCAGCGTCGGATGAAAAACCGGCGCGCTCGGCTGAAGCGACAGCCCACAAAGTTTGCGGATCGCGCGGCGCAAAGCTGGCGGCAAGCCGGGCAATCTGCGCGAAATTTTTATCGGTCGGCGAAGCCGTATCCGCCAGCATCCGCCCTATCTGCCAGCGAACACCGAAAAACGCTCCGACAACGGCAAGCAAAACCGCCACGAGGAGCGCAACGCGCGCGGCAATCGAACTCGAATCAAGCAAAATCAATTGGTCTGAGTTTTTTTGAGACACGGCAACTTTTACAAAGTTGCAAGTTATTAGATTTGAAAACCGAAAGCAAGTCCGCGGGCGCGGAGGCAAAAGTTTGGAATTTTATTTCTTTACTTTTGCCTTTACTGCGCAGCAGGCACGCGGGCGTGATAGAAAAATTCGCCGAGTCCGATGGTAAAAATCAAACAGCCGTAGAGCGCGTGTTCAAGCCAGACGAGTCGCAGAGAGCGCGTTCGCGCGTAAGTTTCGGCGAAAAAAACGCCGCCAACGAGCGTTAAAATGACGGCAATCGGGTTCTGAAAAATAATGTGAACGAGACCGAAAACAACCGCGCTCGAAAGCACGGTCGCCCAGCAGCTCGGAAAAAGCTTTCGATAACGCTCAAAGAAAAAAGCGCGATAAATCAATTCCTGCGGATAAACCGAAAGCAACGGATAAAGAATCATCACGCTTGCCCAGACAGCCGTATTTTCGACCGGAAATTCAAAAAAATTGTCGGGAAACGCGAAGAGAACCAATCCGGCGATCAACGTCGAACACACGGCGAATCGCAAAAAAATCTTTTTAAGCTGCCTCCATTCGCCTCGCACGCTGACGCCGCGCCAAAACTGTCGGCAATCGAATTTTCTGAGACACAGAAGCCAGATGAAAACCGTGACGGTCGCCGCCAGCAGTGAGATAAAAAATAAGCTCGGCTTCCAAAAAATGCGAAGCGCGAGCGGTGCCAAGATAAAAAGCAGCGCCCATTCAATCCAGAGAAAGACGGTGGGTTTTGTTTTTGTTCGTGAAAAAGAGCGTGTTGTAATGCAGGCGTCCATCTACTTCCCCTTGCTCGCGGCGATTTTTTCTGCTTATGCTGTCTGCAAATATTGTTCCCGCAAATATATATGGTTAGACGGCTGTTTCTGTTCCGATTTTGCCGTCGTAAAGATTTTTTGATTTTGGCTGCTTGAAAGTGTTAATTTTTGAGTTTAACAGACAGCCTTTCGGCTGGCTCGCACATCGCACGAATGTTCGGTATTTTCGGAGGATTTATGAAGCGGTTATTTTCGTTGGCAGCAATTTTCTTCGCTTTTGCGGCGGGCGTTTCTTTTTCATACGCTCAAGGCAAAGGGATTGATACACAAAACCAGCAGATTCGAAACATCGGCAACAATCAAGGTCCGACTGACAACGGGAATCGCCGAGATGTCGGCACCGGAAGAGGTTTCGATTTCGGCGGCGGCAAAACGCCTGACCGCGTAGTCTTGAGCAATCCATACCGAATGCCTTCGAAACGCGATATTTTGGTGCGAACAATCGCCGATTTAATGCGCGAGCAGGGCTTAACCGTTGATGAAGCCGCTTCGCGTCCGTCTGAAGGAATCGTTGTTTCAGCGCCTTACACTTTCGCGAAGGGCGCAGTTATTACCGGCTCGCAGCTAACACGCTACGCCAATATTCCAAGAGAAGACGTAGATACGGGCTGGACGCGCGGGCGATACACTTTGCGCATCGAAGTGCAGTCAATTGACGGAACGTATAACAATGTCGGCGTAACGGCAAAAGTCGAAGGACGGACGGAAACTCCGCTCGGCGCAAACTGGCTGACGCTTGATAGCAATGGAGAAATCGAGCAGGGTTTTTTGAACGCTCTTGTTGAGCGCGTGACTGGGAAAGCACCAAATGAAGTGCCGAAACCAGCTGATCAACCGTAGATTTTTAGCAGTTGACTTATGCTTTTAAGAATCGTTTTTTTCGCAATCGTTATGACGCTCGTTGCAGGCGCCGAGTCGATTTTCGCTCAGCGACAGCAAACAGAAATAAGGAATAATTTGCCGGACGCGAGCGAGCGCCCGGAAAAAACTTATTCGTCGGGCGATCCGCTGCTTGAAAACCTGATGAAAATGCGAATCCGCGCCGAAGAAAAGGAACACGCCGAATTTGTCGAACGCGGCGCGGAAGTCGCCCGCCTGACGGAGCAGATCAACCAATCGTTTTCCCAAACCGGCGCGGTTATGCGGGAATTTGAGAAATTGACGCAGCTTGAAAAAGTCGTCAAAAAAATCCGCAAAAGTCTGGGCGGCTCCGATGACGATAAAAAAGATGACAGCACCGAGATTCCCGAAAGCAACCCTGCGACAATCGCCGAAGCCGTGACGAAACTCGCCGAAATCGGCGCTAATTTAAGCGAGTCGGTCAAAACGTCTTCGCGATACACGGTTTCGGCTGATTCAATCAACAACGCCAACGAACTGCTCGAATTGATTTATTTTATTCGCCGCGCTCCGCGTTAATTTGAAAATTGAGAAATGAAATTTGAAAAATTCGATTATCGCCGCCCGTTGATTTTTCTGGCGGCGATTTTACTTTTGCAAATCGCCGTCTTTGCTCAAAAAACCGATGACGAAGAAGATGTCATTAAAGTTGACACGAATCTCGTCGTTTTAAACGTCGCCGTAACGGATGCCAAAGGCAATTCCGTGACGGGTTTAAAACGCGCAGATTTTAAAGTTTTCGACAATGGCGTCGAGCAGGACATCACGAGCGTTGATTCGATTTTTACGGCGGAAGAAGCCCCTTTTGCGGCGGTCGTCCTGCTCGATACGTCGGGCAGTATGGAATCGCGCGTAGCCCTGGCTCGTTCAGCCGGAATCAAGTTTTTGGAAAATCTGCGTTCAAAAGATTCGGCGGCGGTTTATAATTTCGATTCTGAAATCAAACAGATTCAGGATTTCTCATCATCGCGCGATCTTTATCCGACGGCTTTTGAGCTTAAAGGCAAAGGAATGACCGTGCTGAACGATGCGATTATCGAAGCCGCCAAAGCTCTCAGCGACCGCGAAGAAACGCGACGCGCCATCGTCGTTTTGTCCGATGGAGCGGACACTCTGAGCAAAGCATCGCAAGCCAAAGCTTTAAAAGCCGCGCTTGCCGCCAACGCCATGATTTACACGATTGACATGTCGGCGATTGATTTCGGACCGGGCGGCGCGACAATTACTTCAGGCAGTTCGAATGCCCGGATGGAACGTTTGAAAAGCGTCAACGCATTAAAAGCGTTTGCGGAAAAAAGCGGCGGGCGATTTGTTCCGGTTGCGGGCGGCGAAGCTCTGCGTGAGGCTTTTCGGCAAATCGCACAGGAACTTGGGACGATTTACACAATCGGTTACGAGCCGAAAAATCTCGTACCGGACGGCAAATGGCACACAATCGAAGTCAAAGTCGCCCGTCCGGGCGCGGCTGTTCGCTCGCGCAAAGGCTACAACGCGCCGCGCAAACCAAAATCATAAATCCGCACGTAGTTTTGCTGTTAATAATCGTTATCGAATTTACGAGCGAGGGTTTGGGTAAATGGCGGAACATGTTTTGAAAAGGTCTTTGACCTTGAATTTGCCGCGCGAGCAAGTTTTCTCATTTTTCGCCGATGCCGGAAATCTGGAGCGCATCACGCCGCCGGAGTTAAATTTTCACATTGTTACCGCCCAGCCAATTAACCTTAAACAAGGGGCTTTGATTGATTACCGTTTGAAACTGCGCGGTTTGCCGCTTGTTTGGCGAACCGTTATTTCGGTTTGGCGTCCGCCTTTTGAGTTTGTTGATGAGGCGCTCAAAAGTCCTTACAAACAATGGATTCATCGCCACACTTTTACCGAAATCGGAGAAAACAAGACTTTAATCGAAGACGAAGTGCGCTATCGCCTGCCGTTTGAGCCTTTCGGCGATTTGGCGCATTTTCTGGTTCGCAGAGAATTAAATTACATTTTCGATTTCCGGCAGAAAACCGTCGCCGAAATTTTGCGGTAAGTCATTCGGCGTTGGAAATTCCGACGGCTTTTTTAAATTTGAACCATTGATTTCTCATTTTCCAGAAACGGCTCGCCTGCATTTCTTTTATTTTTTCTTGCAGACGATAAACCTCGCCCGCTTTTCGTTCGCTGTAAATTCGGTAAGAATCTAGCTTTTTCTGGATTTCCTCTTCCGGCGAAGTGGCGGCAAAATCGTGTTGCAGATAATTTATTCGTTCCAGACGCCGTCGTATTCTCTCGCCGACGGCTGCCGGGCTGAGCGTTTCGCGAATGTCTCGTGCGGCACGCTCGCCGATTTCTCTGGCTTTTTCCGGGTTTTCAAAAACATAGCGCATCAATTCGGCGGCGTGTTCAACGCTCGGATCAGCCCAGTGGCTTCCTTTTTTGTAACTGCGAACGGCGTCATTAAGAGTTACTAGATCGAATCTGACCGGAAAGCTGTTTGAAGGATTCATAAAATCCGTGTTTGCCGAATAAGCCGTCGCGATTACGGGTTTTCCGTAAAACATCGCTTCCGCCATCGTCAGCCCGAAACCTTCTGCTCGATGGAGCGAAACGTAGCAATCGCTTTCGAACATCAGCGCGTTAATCTCGTCTTTGAGCAAATAACGGTCAATCAGTTTAGCGTTTGAAAAACCGCTCATTTGCTCTTTTAGCTTGGCGTAAGCTTCGGGATGCAATTTGCCGTTGGCGGTTTTGATAACGAGCAAAACTCTGTCGTCTGTTTTGCCGAAAGCCTGCTCGAAAGCGTTGACAACAGCGGTCGGATTTTTGCGCTCAAAGAGGCTGCAAAAATCGAAAATAAAAGTAAGAATGAATTTATCTTCAGGCAAACCGAGCGATTTACGATTGGCTTTCGGCTGAGGCAAATTGATGGCGAACGGTATTTTGACAACCGGAACTTTGGCGACCGGCGCGATAGCTTCGACGCAGAAATTGGTTCCCGTCCAAACTTCATCAAAATAATTTAAAGCGTCCAGCCAATCGTCGGGAAATTCCAGCGATTCCCAAGACCAATGTGTGATGTTGTATTTGTCTTTGAAATAATCTGCGCCGTAAAGATCAACAAAACGGCTGATTTGATCGCCGTTGAGCTGTACAAGATTGGTCGGATACGGATTTTCCGTCGTAAAATCCGTAAAGCTTTTGTCGAGCTTTCGATGCTCGACGTTAAAATTACAATTATTTAAAACGTACGGCACTTTTGCGGCTTCGAGCGCTCGAATTGTCGCCCGCGCGCCTTCGCCCAAACCGGACTCGCTGTCAATGTAGCCCGCAACGTTAATTCCAAAATTCTTACTCATCGGTCCGTCTAAAAAATAATATTCAAGCTGATTACAACTTACTTTCTGCCTTGATTTCAAATCCGACCGGCACGTTCACGAGACCTTGAAAATCAGGTGGTAAAACATATTCAAGAACCGGAAGAACCGTCAGGCGCGGCGAAGCGTCCCACAAATCTAAAATGCCTTCGCCAGTTGTCGAATAAACTTCAGCCAACAGCTTGTAGGTTCCGGCACGCAGCGGCAGAGGCAATCGCCATCGAATTTTATAAACGCCGCGTTCCAGTTCTGTTTCGAGCGTGCCGCCCAGAAGATTGTGCGCGATAATCAGGATTTGCCCCTGCAAATCCTGAATCATCAACTTGAAATGCACGTTTGCCGAACGGCGTTTGCAAACCAGCGTCAATTCAAAATCAGCTTCTTCACGCGAATAAATCAAATGCGGCTGATCAGTCGAAGCGTCCAATAAACGCCAATTGATAAAACGCACATCGCCTTCGGTAACAGTTTCAGGGCTTTTTCTTTCGCCCAAACTTGATTCGCTTTCGGCGTCAACGTCGGCTTGATATTGCGCCAAAACGGCGCGCATTTCGCCGTAATTTTTCAAGCTCCCGCGTTCGAGATAAATTCCGGTTTTGCAAAGCCGCTGCAAAGCCGCCGGATTGTGGCTGACAAAAAGAATCGTGCGCCCGCCAGCAGCGACTTCGTTCATCTTGCCCAAACATTTCTTTTGAAATTCTGCGTCGCCGACTGCTAAAACCTCGTCGACAATCAAAATTTCCGGTTCTAGATGCGCGGCAACCGCGAACGCCAAGCGCATATACATCCCGCTCGAATAATATTTGACGGGCGTTTCAAGAAATCGCTCCAAATCTGAAAACGCAACGATTTCATCAAATTTTTTCTCGATCTCGCGCCGCGACATTCCTAAAATCGCGCCGTTCAAATAAATATTTTCGCGCCCCGACAATTCAAGATGAAATCCGGTTCCGACTTCCAGCAAAGAGCCGACGCGTCCTTTTAATTCGGCTTTTCCCGAACTCGGTTTCGTGATGCGCGAGAGAACTTTTAAAAGCGTTGATTTGCCTGCACCGTTTCTGCCGATAATTCCGAGCGTTGCGCCTGGTTCAACTTCAAAACTGACATCGCGCAGCGCCCATAAAACGTCTTCTTTTTCTTTTTTCGCCCTGCGAAATTTCAGAGCAGAGGCAATCGTATCGCGCAGAGTCGCGTCCGGCGTTCTCTGAGTTCGCAGGTGAAATTTCTTCGACAGATTTTCTACTTTGATAACCGATTGCATTCGTTAAATAACGTCGGCGAAATCGTCCTCCATTCGCCGGAAAACATAAAGCGCCGCGAGTAAAACAACGATCGTTATGACGACGGAAAGCAAAATGCCGATTATATCAAACTCAAGCCCGAACAAAGCGGCGCGGAAATTTTCCAAAGCTCCGCTCAAAGGATTGAGTTTCCACAACCAAACGAGGTTTTCCGGAAGCAGCTTGAGCGAATAAAAAACCGGCGAAATGAACAGCCAAAACTGAATCGCAAACGGCAAAAGCTGTTTGACATCGCGGAATTTAACGTTGATAGCCGAAAGCAAAATCCCGACGCCGAGCGTTAGGAGCAAAATCAACAATAAGAAAAACGGCGCGAAAACGATTTTCCAAGTCGGCACAATGCCGTAAAAAATCATCGCCGCCGCAAGGCTCACCAATCCGACGAGCAAATCGAGCAGACACGCGGCGACGGCGGCAGCCGGAATAATAAGACGCGGAAAATAAACTTTTGTAATCAGCCCGCTATGATTGATCAAACTGTTAGCGGCATACGAAATCGCCGTGTTAACGAAAGTCCATAAAACGAAACCGCTAAAAGCGAAAAGCGCAAACGGGACGGGAAAAGCGTCGGACGAGGCAAAACGGCTGAACAAAATGGCAAAAATCAGTGTCGTTGCAATTGGCTGAAGCAAAACCCAAGCGATGCCGAGCGCGGTTTGTTTATAACGCACTTTGATGTCGCGCAAGGCTAGAAAATAAAACAGTTCGCGATAACTCCAATATTCGCGCCACTCTAAATCCAAAGCCGAACCGGATGGCTTGATGACGACCGAAGACTCTGCCTTATCGTCTGTTTGCGGTAGAGTCTGCGGATTTGGATTAACTATGTAATTCTCTTTTTCCATCAAAAGCTTTTTCGAGCGACACCCGGATTTTCCCCTCGATAATCGGTGGGGCAAAGTTTCGCTCGATAAAACGATAACCGCTTTCTGAAAGATGTTGCCAGAGTTCTTCGGATTGATAAAGTCGGACGACTTCTGCGGCAAATTTGCGCGCATTACCGGCAATCAAAACCTCTTCTTCGTGCTTCAAATTCATTCCTTCCGCGCCGATTTCGGTCGTCACCGTCGGCAAACCGTATGACAGCGCCTGCCCGATTTTGCCTTTCATTCCCGCGCCGAAACGCAAAGGCGCGACGAAAACTCGTGCCGTTTCAAACAAAGGCGTGACATCCGGTACAAAACCTTCGACGCGAATTGTTTCCGAAGCGAGCGCGGTGATTTCCGGCGGCGTGCGGCTGCCGACGATGTGAATTTTAACGCCGGGCAATCTTTCCTGCACGAGCGGAAAAATTTCATTTACAAAATAGAAAATCGCGTCCACGTTCGGGCGATGCCCAAATCCGCCGATAAACAACAAATCCCGTCGCTCGGCGAACGGTTCTCCGCGCCCGTGCAAACGGTGAATGTTAGGCACAATCTCGATTTTCGCTTCCGGCGCAACCGCCTGCAAAAACTTTTTGTCGTCTTCCGTAACGCACCAAACCTGATCAGCCGCGAGCGCCAGACGAGCTTCGATTTTTCTGTAACGCGCTGATTCTTCGGCAAAACGTTTGTCCCGCGTCAGCTCAAATTCGCGCGACAGCCGAACGAAATGAACGTCAACCGTGTCGAAGATGATCTTCGCTTCAGGCAGCAGCCGTTTGACGAGCGAAAAAACATTATCGGCGACAAGCGGATAACTTAAAATCGCCGCATCGAATTTTTCCTGTCTGAGCCGCGTTTCAAAATCAAACGTCGAAACAATCTCGATGCCGATTTTACCGAGCCTTTGTTCGTATTCGGGCTTCGGCTCGGAATGATAAATCGGAACCAAAACAATGTGAGCTAAACGCGAAAGCGACTGCAAAACGGCAAACATCCGCACGCCGCTCGAATCGGTCTCAGGCTGCGGGATATAATCACAGAAAACCGCTATTCGCCCACCTCTCTTTCGATTCGAAGCCGCCAAAATGTTTGATTTTTGAAGCGGCAAATGTTCGCGCTCCAAAAGGGCGCGCCATTTTTCGAGGAATGTTTGCCGGTCGATTTCTTGAAAATTCTCAAACCGCGTTTCCGCATTTTCATAAACGACAACGCGCGAAGCGGGCTGAAAAATCACCTTTTTGCCCGCCGCGCGGATTTTCAAACACAAATCCATGTCTGCGTAAAAACCGGAAGCAAAACGCGAATCGTAACCACCGACCGAGGCAAACAAATCTTTTCGAACAACCAATGACGCACTCGAACAAAAATCAACTTCGCGCGCAAAATTAAACCGCGCATCGTCGGCATTTTCACCTCCGCCGTAAATCTGCACGGAGCCGTCGCGCCAAACGATTGCTCCCGCTTCGCGCAATCTGCCGTTAGGGAAAATCTGTTTTGTGCCGACAGCGCCGATTGTTTCAATCGTCTCGAAAGTTTCAATCAAAGATGCAAGCCAGCCGTTTTGTACAATTGCATTGCTGCTCAAGAAAACTAGAAACTCGCCGCTCGCCGCTGCTGCGCCTCGATTGCGGGCTTCGGCAAAATCTATAAATGTCTCGCAGCGAACGACTCGAACGCGATTTCCCAATTTTTCCAACAAACCTGGCGTTTCGTCCTCCGAAGCGTTATCAACAACGATAATTTCATTTTTCGACAAATCAACCGCCCGAAAAAGCGAGCGTAAACATTGAAATAAGGCTTCTACTTGGTTGCCGCAAATAATAATGATTGAAGCCTGAACAGTCTGAGGAACAACCGTTTCTTTTTCGTTGAGAAGCAAAAAATCTTTGAGATCAAATGGCGGTAAATTCTGAAAATTCCTAAACCCGGAAAGTTCGGGCGGCATTTCTTTTTTCCAATCGAAACCAAATTGCGGCGCAATCCGAACAACTTCGGCTGCGACGCGCAAACACAGACGCAAAACGCCAGCGCAGAATTTCCCGAATTGTCGTTTGACTGAAAACGGCAAAGCCTCTTTGAGCTTCTTTTTATTCATTAAAAATCGGTTTCGGTTGAAGCTGCAATAAATATGGGCATTGATTTATCTTACCCGCAAAAGTCTTCTCTGCTCAAATCCCAGAAAAATGGTTTTTCCGAACTTCGCCAGAATTATGTATTCTGTTTTCGTGTTCGAACAACGCAGCCCCGAGCTTGAATTAATTGATACGGGTGATTATACGCCCGAAGAATACGAAGGCTGTCTGCGCGAGCTGCGCCGGATAAACCGTTGGCTCGGCGACCAACGCGCGCTCGAAGAAACTCTTTTGCGGGAAATCGAACGCAAAAATTTAAAACAATTTACTGTTCTCGATGTCGGCGCGGGTTCGGGCGAGCTTTTGCGCGTAATCGCGAGATTTGCGCGCAAAAGCGGAAGAAAATCGCAGCTCTGCGGTTTGGAGTTAAACAGCCGCTCGGCTGAGGCGATCTTGGAAGAATCGAAGGATTTTACGGAAATTTGTTCAATTCGCGGCGACGCATTGCGCCTTCCATTCACCGACAATTCGTTTGACTACGCGATTTGCTCGCTTTTTACGCATCATTTTGCGGATGAAAAAGTAATCGAGATTTTAAGCGAAATGCAGCGCGTTGCAAGCCGAAAAATTTTTGCAATTGATTTGCATCGAGATCGCCGCGCATATTTTTTCTACACAACCATCGGCAAAATCTTCCTCCACAACCGGCTGATTCGCCACGATGGCGCTCTCTCGATTCTGCGCTCGTTCGTCCCGGAAGAATTGGAAAGTTTAGGCAAACAAGCCGGACTTGAAAAAGTTTCGGTCACTAAACATTTTCCCGCACGACTGGTTTTACAAGGCGAAGCTCAACCGAAATGAAATCAAAAATCCAAAATCCGAAATCCAAAATCCTCATTGTCGGCGGCGCAGTGGCGGGCGCGAGCGCGGCAATTCGTCTGGTAAAAAGCGGTTTTAGAGTTTGTTTGATCGAGCGCGAACGCTTCCCGCGCCAAAAGCTCTGCGGCGAATTTGTTTCGCCCGAATGTCTGGAACATTTTCGTCATCTCGGTGTTTTGGACGAAATGCTCGCCTCTGGCGGCGAATCGTTAAATGAAACCGTTTTTTACGCGCCAAACGGTCGTAGCGTTACTGTGCCAAGCGAATGGTTTTCTACCGGCGGCGCGGCGCTCGGAATCAGTCGCGCCGAGATGGATTTTCTACTTCTCGAACGCGCACGAAATTTGGGCGTCGAAATTTTAGAGGGAACCCAAGCAATCGGGCTTTTGGAAGAAGGCGGTGAAATTCGCGGAGTAACCGCAAAATCAAACGACGGCAAGAAAGCTGAAATCACGGCAGATTTAACGATTGACGCGAGCGGTCGCACGGCAGTTTTGGCAAATTTCGCCAAAAAGTCCAAAGTCAGACAAAACAACGAAGAACGAACAGCGAACAACGAACCAATCCACAATCGTCTGGTTGGTTTCAAAGCTCATTTGCGAAACTCAAAAATCGAGCGCGGGCGCTGCGAGATTTATTTTTTTCCGGGCGGCTACGGCGGGCTGAATCGCGTTGAAAACGGATTGGCGAATCATTGTTTTTTAATAGATGCCAAGGTCGTTCGCAAATTTGGCGGAGATGCCGACCGAATTGTCCGCGAAGTCGTTTTCAGAAACAGCCGTGCATCCGAATTGATGGAAAATGCTCAAGCCGCACACGATTGGCTGGCGGTTTCGGTTGATAGCTTCGGCAGAAAAAATCTCACGCCTGCACCAAAAATGCTGGCAATCGGCGATGCTGGAGCGTTTATTGATCCATTTACGGGTAGCGGAATGCTGATGGCGCTCGAATCGGCGGAAATTGCGGCTCGCGCGATTGCTGAAAACTTTCCTGATTTTGAAAAAATTTCCGCCATTTATCAAAATCTGCATCAAGCCAAATTTTCCCGCCGTTTGCGCGTTTGTTCGATTTTGCGACGCGCGGCTTTTGTTCCCAATTTGGCGGCAACTGCCATTTACGCTTTGAGTTTGAGCAATTCGGCGCGTTTTTTTCTTGCGCGCGCGACTAGGCGAGCTTAATCGTTTCTTCATTCAATTTAAGCTACAATTAAATTTGAAATGGTTTTGAAATCTGAAATTTCAAATTCGGAAGTTTTGATTGTCGGTGCAGGTCCCGCCGGTTCTTTTGCCGCCGAGATTCTGGCGCGAAGCGGTGCAACCGTTACGTTGTTTGACGGACGCGCGCCGGATGCGCCTAAACCGTGCGGGGGAGGCGTCACGTCGAAAGCTCTGAAAATGTACCCGCAGCTTCTCGAAGCCGTCGGGCGGCAAATAGACGATTTGGAAATCTACGCGCCAAGCGGCAAACGCTTGTATTTAAAGCTCGAAGAACCGTTTGCGATTTACTCGCGCTCGGCATTTGATTCGTTTTTGCGCCAGCGCGCGGAAAAAGCTGGCGCGAAAGTTGTGAAAGAGAAAGTCGCGCTTGCCGGATGCGAAAACGGCTTATGGAAACTTCGCAGTCACGCGACGAGCGGACATGCTAACGAATATCGCGGCGCGTTTCTAGTCGCGGCGGACGGTGCAAACAGCGCAATCGCCAAACGATTGAGCGGCGCGCTCGAAAAATCGGAAATGGAAGTCGCTTTCGGCTATCGCGCGCCCCTGCCAAACAATGAAAAAGATGCGCCGACTGTCGTCGCATTTTTGCCCGGTTTTTCCGGCTACGCTTGGGCTTTTCCGCGTCCCGATCACGTTTCTTTCGGCATCGCTACGGCGCAGGATAATTTCGACCACGCGCAATTAGATAAACTTTTATGGAGCTTTATGCTTGGCTGGTACCGCCAGCGCGCCGAGCCTCACGCAGCTATTTGGCAAAATTCAAACGACGATGACAACTCCAAATTTCTGGCTCAATTAAACTCTGTGGCGGAACGTTACGCCGCGCGGATTCCCGGATTAGCGCCGGAAACTCTCGACCGCCGAAAAACCGCCGGAGAAAATTGGGCTTTGCTCGGCGATGCTGCCGGTTTCGCCGACCCGGTGACTGGCGAAGGAATTTATTACGCTCTGCGCTCGGCGGAAATTTTTGCAGATTGTTTTTTAAATAAAAAAGATTATGAGCAGGCTTGGCGCGCGGATTTCGGGCGCGAATTGCGGCGCGCTTCGGAAATGCGGCGGCGCTTTTACGGCAACTTTTTCGGCGCGACTTTCACCGAACGAATGATTCAGTTTGCCAGTCTTCATGGCGGCGTGCGAAAAACTTTGCGCCAGCTCGTCGCCGGAGATCAAGGCTATACGGATTTAAAACAAAAGCTCGCTCGCAGAGCCTTTTTGCCTTTTTAAAGAGTGGAAAAAACTCTCACGCAAAAAATCAAAGAAAAAGCGTTGGAAATCGGCTTTCACAAAGTCGGCGTGGCGCGCGCCGAAGCGTTGCCGCGTGACCGCGAATATCTCGAAAACTGGCTGGCGCAGGGTTTTCACGCTGAGATGCGCTGGATGGAACGCGAGCCGGAAAAACGCTCAGACCCACGGCTTCTTCTCGAAAATGCGAAATCTGTCGTTTCGGTCGCGCTTAATTATTTTACGCCGCACGAACACGAAAACTCGCCGGCGAAAGGCAAAGTTTCGCGTTACGCTTGGGGCGACGATTATCACGATGTTTTAAAAGAAAAATTGCGCGAACTGGCGAATTTTATTAAAGAAATTTGTCCGGAGTCGAGTGCGAAAATCTGCGTTGATACCGCTCCTGTGATGGACAAAGCCTGGGCGCAGCGCGCCGGTCTTGGCTGGATCGGGAAACATTCGAATTTAATCACGCGCGAATTCGGTTCATGGGTTTTTCTGGGCGAGATTTTGCTCGACATCGAACTCGAATACGACGAGCCGGAAACACAAGATTTTTGCGGAAGCTGCACAGCTTGTCTCGATGCCTGCCCGACGAATGCTATTGTTGAGCCGCGCGTTGTTGATTCGAATCGCTGCATTTCTTACCAGACGATTGAGTTGCGCGCCGAGCGGATTTCAGATGAAATTGCCGAAAACTTAAACGGCTGGCTGTATGGCTGCGACGTTTGTCAGGACGTTTGTCCATGGAATCGGTTCGAAAAACCGACCGAAGAAACCCGATTTGAACCGCGCGCCGGGAATGTTTCGCCGGATTTAAACGAAATCGCAAATCTTGCACACGCTGAATACGTCGAGCGTTTTCGCCGCAGCGCTATGAAACGCACCAAGCTCGCGGGGCTGCAAAGAAACGCGCAAACTTTGCTTTCAAAGGCTAAAAATTTAGAATAACGACAAGCGGCGCGCACAAAAACCGAACGTTCTAATTTTATTTTAAAAACTCGGATTCAAAATATGTTTTTGTTTGCTTTTGCGAAATCGCGAGTTTCGCTTTCGACAATTTGTTTTTCGGCTTTGTTTTTTTGGCTCGGAGCAAGCTTTTTGACTGCCGCTACAATGCCGAAGATGCAGACGACAAAGCTTTTTATCACCACGGCTTTTGACGTTAATCTGCGCGAAAAGCCTTCAGCCGGAGCCAGAGAAGTCGGCGAATTATCGGTCGGAACTCGCGTTCGCTCGCTTGAGCGTTCGGCGGAGAAGCAAACAATTGCGGGCAAAACCGATTATTGGCATCGAATCGAAACCGTAGGCGCTGAAAACAAAAAAACAGGTTGGGTTTTCGGCGGATTTTTGCTTCAGTTCGATCCAGCAAAACGCGAGACAATTTACAGCGTCATCGCCGCCGAACGCTCGAAAGCTGCTGGCGAAAAATTTGCGGAGAATGCCGAGCTGGTTGATTTTCTAACCGCGTCTTTGCCGGAAGTTAAAACTCCGGCAAACGCTGCCGAATTGAATTTTGTCAGACTTATCGCACTCAAAAACGCTTTGGCTGCAATTCCCATCGAAAAACAGTCGGACGAGCCTTACAAGACTTTTATCGAAAAGCAAAAGGCGAATATCGTTTATAGCGAGCCTTCCGCTCAATGGTACGTGCGTTCGGATTTGTTCTGGGATTTGGCGCGGAAATATAAAAATCTTCCGGCGGGCGAAAAAATCGCATGGGCTGGAGCGAATAACCAGCTGCCGGGCGAGTGCGAAGGTTATCTGAATTGCCATTTATACTCGCTCAAAGCGACGCACGGCGCTTATCTCGAACATTTTCCGCGTGGCGCGCACGCCCCCGAAAGCTTGAAAACCATCCGCGAATGGCTCGAACCGGTTGCAGCGGATGCGGCGAAAAAAGAAGTTTATACCGCGCCGACGGAAGTATCCGAAAAAGCCGAGTTTTATCAAACTCTAAAGGATTTGCGCGTTCGCATTTCCAAAACGGGATTGTTTGAAAAAGACGCCGTTTTGCGACAATTAGATAAAATTGCGGAAGGCTATAAATAAAGGATGAAGGATTCATACGGAAGACAAATCAGAGACTTGCGCGTTAGTTTGACTGACCGCTGCAATTTTCGCTGTTTTTATTGTCTGCCGAACGGCGAGCCGCCCTTGGCGCGCAAAGATAAGATTTTAACTTACGAAGAGCTTGAATTCATTTGCGAGATTTTCGTCTCGCTCGGAATCGAAAAAATTCGTCTGACCGGCGGCGAACCGCTGCTTAGAAAAGACATCGAAACGCTCGTCGAAAAACTCGCCGAACTAAAAAGTCCGAAGTCTGTAAATTCAGAATCCAAAATCCAAAATCCAAAATTAAAGGATTTGGCTTTGACCACAAACGGGCATTCTTTGCCCGAACGAGCGGCGAATTTAAAACGATTGGGGCTTGATCGCGTGACAATCAGCCTGGACAGTTTGCGGCGCGAGAAGTTTCGAGAAATTACGGGCGTGGATAAATTACCGGACGTTTTGCGCGCGATTGAAGCCGCGAAAGAGGCGAATTTAAATCCGGTGCGTGTGAATTCCGTGATTGTGCGCGGCTGGAACGATGATGAAATTGTTGAGCTGGCGCGTTTTGCCCGCGAAGCCGGGATTTCGATGCGTTTTATCGAATTTATGCCGCTCGACGCCGGTCACGAATGGCAGCGCGAACAGGTCGTTTCGGGGAGAGAGATTCGAGACAAAATCAACTCGGTTTTTCCGCTCGTCTTAAAACAAAAAACGCGCGGGGCGGAAACCGCTTGGAAATTTGCTTTCTCGGACGGCGCTGAGGGAGAAATCGGAATTATCGCGCCCGTGACGGAAATGTTTTGCGGCGCTTGTTCACGGATTCGCCTGACCGCCGACGGGCAGATTCGCACTTGCTTGTTTTCCACTCGCGAACACAATCTGCGCGATGTCGTTCGCAGCGGAGCGAAGCGCCCGGAAATCATCGAATTTATCGAAGCGGTCGTCGCGCAAAAAGAGCCGCGGCACTTTATCAATGAAAGCCAATTTGCACCGGCTTCGCGCTCGATGAGTTTTATCGGCGGCTGATTTTTGTGAGCGAAAAAGGAATTGATGAACCCGGATTTTTATAATCTAGCCGCATCTCTGGCTGAATGCGGAGGCGAATTTTACCGGCGCGGCTGGGTTTTGGGAACGAGCGGAAACTTTAGCGCGCTCGTCAGCCGTGCACCCGTTCGCATTTGTATCACCGCGAGCGGCAACGACAAAGGCACGCTTACCGCTGAGATGCATTTTTTGGAAATTGACGAAGCGGCGAAAGTATTAAACGGAATCGGAAAACCTTCAGCGGAAACCGAAATTCATTTACGGATTTACGATTTAAAGCCCGAAGCCAGCGCAATTTTGCACACGCATTCGATTTGGGGAACGATTTTGTCCGACGTTTTTTTTAAAAATGGCGCAATTGAAATCGAAGGCTACGAAATGCTCAAAGGCTTAAGCGGCGTAAAAACTCATGAACATCGAGAATTGGTTCCGATTGTCGAAAATTCGCAAAACTACGGTGAATTAAGCCGAACGATTGAGAAGACGTTAATCGAAAATCCGGTGGCTCACGGAGTTTATTTGCGTCGTCATGGGCTTTACACCTGGGGCGATTCCGTTTCGGAAGCTAAACGCCACATTGAAATTTTCGAGTTTTTGTTTGAAGTTTTAGGCAGGCGTTTAAAATAACTTTATGGCAGAAGAAGCTTGGTTAAGCGGAAAGCTCGAAGGATTTTCGCCCGTAATGATGCCCGCCGCACATGCTTTGGTTCAGGCAAAAGCTGATTTGCGGCAGTGCGTTTTGTATTTAAGCATTGATGAATTATTCGAGCGTCCTGGCGGCGCTGCGTCGGTCGCGTTTCATTTGCGCCATATTGCCGGGAGCATTGACCGGCTGCTGACATATTCGCGAGGTGAAGAACTGAGCGAACGACAATTTGCCGAGCTTCGTGCAGAAAATTCCGGCGAAACCGCAAACGCTGCCGAATTGACGCAAAAAGCAATTGCTGAAATAGATAATGCGCTTGCAGAGCTTAAAACAGTTGCGCCGGAAAGTTTATTTGAAGAGCGTTTCGTCGGGCGCAAAAAATTGCCGACTAATGTTTTCGGATTGCTTTTTCATATCGCTGAACATACGGCGCGTCACGTCGGTCAAGTCGTCACGACCGCGAGAATTGTGCAAAATAAAGAAAACGGATAAAAATTATGGCAGTTGTAACGGTACCAGAAAAAAATTTAGTTTTGCACGAGGTGGAAGAAATCAAAAATTATCTCGCCTCGATCGGGATTGATTACGAACGCGTGGAAGCCGAGCCGCGGATTTCGCCAGATGCGGCGCCGGAAGAAATTCTGGCGGCTTATGCGCCGGAGATCGAGAAATTAAAGGCTGAGGGCGGCTATGTTACGGCGGATGTAATTGACGTTAAGCCGGAAATGCCGAATCTTGAGCCGATGCTGCAAAAATTTCGTCCCGAACACTGGCACGACGAAGACGA
This sequence comes from Acidobacteriota bacterium, assembly GCA_030863175.1. Lineage (GTDB taxonomy): Bacteria > Acidobacteriota > Blastocatellia > Pyrinomonadales > Pyrinomonadaceae > JALZCH01. The sequence continues at coordinate 79,691 of JALZCH010000025.1, forward strand.
GGTGCGTTTTATCGTCAAAGGTCACGGGCGTTTTCATATCGCTCCGAAAAACGGCGATGTCACGGCAATAACGATGGAAGCCGGGGATTTGATTCGAGTTCCGCGCGGAACGCATCACTGGTTCGATTTGTGCGAAGACCGAACGGTGCGTGCGATCCGGCTTTTCCAGGACGTTTCCGGCTGGACGCCGCATTACACCGGCAGCGGGGTTGAACAAAAATATTCCTAAATCGAAACGGCGAGGACGTGGAGTCGCAGGAAAATAAAGGTTTTATCTTTTCTTTGTCTATACTCCGCGTCTTTGTCGTATCTAGGTTGAAATGAGCTTTAAAGCAATTCTGCTTGACATCGAAGGCGCGACAACGCCGATTGATTTTGTTCACAAAACGCTCTTTCCGTTTGCCAGAGAACGAATGCTCGAATTCGTGCGCGACAATTTCGGCAGGCTTCAAGACGAAATTGTTTCGCTTCACGCCGAGCACAAAATTGATTCGTCAAAAGGCGAAGATCTTGCGCCTTTTGACGAAACAAGCGCCGAATCAATCGCCCGGTATTTGATTTTTCTGATTGACCAAGATTGCAAATCTACGGCTTTAAAATCAATTCAGGGACAAATCTGGCGCGCTGGTTACGAAACGGGCGAATTACGCGGCGAAGTTTTCGAAGACGTTTTGCCCGCATTCAAACGCTGGAAAGAAAACGGTAAAACGATTGCCATTTTTTCTTCCGGAAGCCGTTTGGCGCAGCGGCTAATTTTCGGTTTCAGCGTCGCCGGAGATCTAACGTCCTTTATTTCAGCTTATTTCGACACGACAACGGGCGCGAAAAAAGAGGCGGAAAGCTATCGAAAAATCGCCGAAAGCCTTGGTTTTCCACCTGTGGAAATCTTGTTTGTTTCCGACTCGGTTTGGGAACTTGATGCGGCTTTTGAAGCCGGAATGCAAACCAGACTTTCAATTCGCCCAAACAATCCGCCGATAGAAGAGCTGACGGCGCATCTAATAATCAACAGTTTTGACGAGCTGGAATAAGTAATCTCGAATTTGAGATTTGATACGGGGCGCGTTAAGCTGTGATTTCAAAACGTATTTTCAAGGGGATTTTTTATGGAAAGCAATCAAAATTTAGAAACCGCAACGCTTGGCGCGGGCTGCTTTTGGTGTGTGGAAGCCGTGTTTGACGACTTAAAAGGCGTCGAAGATGTCGTCTCCGGTTATTCGGGCGGAAAGCGTGAAAACCCGAATTATCAGCAAGTTTGCACGGGCGCGACCGGACACGCCGAAGTCGTGCAAATCAAATTCAACCCACAGGAAATCTCTTTCCGCGACATTTTGCGCGTCTTTTTTACCGTTCACGATCCGACAACTTTAAACCGCCAAGGCGGGGATATCGGAACGCAGTATCGCTCGGCGATTTTTTATCATTCGCCCGAACAAAAACGCATCGCGCACGAAGTTATCGAAGAAATCACTGCCGAAAGGTTGTATGACAATCCAATTGTGACGGAAGTAACTGAATTTACTAATTTTTATTCAGCGGAAGATTATCATCAGGAATATTTTGCCAACAACCCGACGCAGCCCTACTGCGCGGCGGTCGTCGCACCGAAAGTGCGAAAGTTTCGGGAGAAGTTTGCCGACCGACTGAAAAAATAAGATTTAGCAAAAAAAGCAAAAGCGCGGAAGAAACCGGTTGGTCAATCTTCCGCGCTTTTGCTTTCTCAAATGTTTTTTGGAACCCAAATTTGGGTCAAAAACAGTACAATTTTTTGGATAATTTTCAATTTGTTAAATCTTTGTAAAATTGAAAAATTAGCTTTTCAAAAGAAACTAATGTACCTAAAAGCGTTAGAACCCGTAAACTTACGGGTTCTAACGGGGTACAAAATTTGCCTTGCGATTTTCCGACAAGCACTGCACAGCTTGAAACTTAAACTACTAAAAGCAGCTTAAGAGTTAGGAAAATGAAACATGCAAAGGCAATTTTGCAAGCCCGAATTGTTTACGTTCGAGGTGCCCGTCGTGTTTCAAACTTTCTTTCTCTAAATTTGAAAATTTACAGATAAAGGACAAAACACGATGCTTAAACAATTACTCAGTTTTAGCTTATTGTTCATCGTTCTCGGATTCTCGGCGATTGTTTCGGCGCAAACGATTAACGGAACAATCGTTGGAACGGTAACCGACCCGCAAGGTGCCGTTGTTCCCGGAGCGAACGTGACCATTTTAAACAATGACACGGGATTTAACCGCCAAGTTGTGACCGATGATGAAGGTCGCTACAGGGTAACCGGCTTACCGGTTGGCGCTTACACAGTAAGAATCGAAAAGAGCGGTTTTTCACCCCTCATCAGAAATGACGTTAATGTCAGCGTGGGTACGGAAACCGAAGTAAGTCTCTCGCTTGAAACCGGACAGGTTCAGGCGCAAGTTGAAGTTACAGCCGCAGGCGAACTGCTCGACACGACGCAGAGCCAAATTACAAAAACGGTTGAACCTCGAAGAATTTTGGAGCTGCCCGGACGCAACAGCTTAAACGGTTTGGCTCTCCTTAACCCAGGAGTCGTGCCGAACCAAAACGGTCGCCCCGGTTCGGGATTTGCCGTTAACGGCAACCGCACGCGCTCAAATAACTTTACAATTGACGGCGCGAACAACAACGACCAATCGCTTTCAATTCCGCGTCAGAATTTACCGCCGGAAGCTATTGCTGAATTTCAGATTATCACCAACAATCCGTCTGCCGAGTTTGGACGCAATGCCGGCTCTTATGTCAATCAAATCACCCGTTCCGGCACTAACCAATTTTCCGGTGCGGCTTTCTATCAATGGGCGGGAAACTCGTTCAACTCGTTTACGACGGCTCAAGAACGCGTTTACAATTCAAATATTGCCGCCGGTGTTGATCCGTATGTTGCTAAGCGTCGTGCCCGGGCTGTGACGGTTGATAACACATTTGGCGGAACACTTGGAGGACCGATTGTTAGAAATCACACTTTCTTTTTCACTAGCGTTGATCTTAATAGATTTCGCACCACAATCGGTTCAAGCCAACGTGGCGCTTTGGACGCTGCCAGCCGCACTCTTCTTGAAGCCAATCGCAACAACTTTATTTCTCCAGCGGCAGTTGATTTTATTCTGAAAACTTTTCCGGCAGCAAACGATCCAACGCTTGCAGGTACGACTTTAGCTGCATCAACCGTTAACGTGACGACCACAACTGGCGTGACATTGCCTTTGGTGTTCCGTACCTTCAACCGCACGCTGAACCAAGGTTTATCATACGGAACTGATTTCGGACGGTTTTTAGGCAAAATTGATACTAAAATCAATGATAAAGACCGCTTGTCATTCCGTTACCTGTACAACAAATTTGAAGATCCGGGGCAGCCTGCCAGTTTACCGGGATTAGAACTCGGACAGCTCAACACAGATCAGTCGTTCACGATTAACGATGCATATCTTTTGACTTCCACTTTACTTAACGAATTTCGTTTTACTTACAGTCAAAGAGATATTACCTTCCCGGAAAATTTTGAATCCTTTGCGGGTGGTGCGGCATTAACCATCGGCGGTGTTCCAGGGGGCGCATTTGCGGGTAATGGAAACGCCATTAACTTTCCGCAATTCCGTAACGATAAATCATTGGAATTTACCGATAACATCAGCTTTACAACCGGCGACCACAACTTAAAATTCGGCTATAACCTGCTCCGGTATAACCTCGGAAGCATGTTCGCCCCACAATCGCGCGGTACTGCTACGTACACAAGTCTTGCCAATTTCTTGGCTGACCGAGCCAGCTCGGCGGCAAATGCCAACGGCGATTTTGCTGTTCAAGCTATTACTTATGAACATAGCTTTTTCGGACAAGACAATTGGAAAGTAAACAACGACTTAACTCTTAATTTAGGTCTCCGTTACGAATATGTCACAACGCCTTTTGGCTACTTTTCAAATGCTCGACCGGACATAAATAATTTTGGTCCGCGTCTTGGTTTCGCCTATAATCCGAAAGAACTTTTCGGCGGCAATATGGTTTTGCGCGGCGGTTTCGGAATAGCTTACGACCAGGTTTTTCAAAATATTCTGTTAAACGTTTCGCGTAACTACCCGCGTGTTGTGAATAACGCTGTCGGAAGTAGTGTAATCGGCGGCAATACGGTTTTTGCCTGTGTTGGTTGCCAATTCTTTAATGGTTTCAGCAACATTCCCGCACACGCCCAGGTTAATACTAATCAAACGGGCGGAGTAAATGCCCAAGCGTTTTTCGGTCGCACTCCGCAAAACGTTCCTGCGGCTGATGTGCCGTTTATTCCGGTGCGTTTATTTGCGCCCAACGAACGCGTCAAACAGCCGATGTCAACACAGTGGAACCTTAGCTTACAGTACCAGTTTGCTAACAACTACGTGTTCAAAGCCGAATACGTCGGAACAAAAGGCTCTAATCTGGTTCGTGAAGTTGAACAGAACTATGGTTTCTCTTCAATTCTCCTGAACACGCCGCGCCCGCAACCTAATCGCGGTTCAATTCTTGTCGGTCAGGGAATTGCCGAATCCATTTATCACAGCGGTCAATTCACCCTAGAGCGCCGTTTGAGCAACTTTAATATATTCGGTTGGAATTTAGGCGATCTAAATTTCAACGCGAATTATACTTACAGCTCGTTTATCAGCGAATCTGACGACGTTCTCGGCGGGCAGGCAAACCGCACGATTCCGGCTGATCCGCGCAACCCGAAGCTCGATCGCGCACGTTCGGCTTTTGATATTCCGCACCGTTTCGTTCTGAGTTTGGTTTACGAAACTCCTGAGGTTGGCAACAATGGATTCGTCAGACGTTTAACTGGCGGCTGGCAAGTCTCGACAGTTACGGAAGCCCGTTCCGGCACGCCTTTCAGTATCCTCGCCGGTACAAATCCTCTCGGAATTCTTCCGAGCCAAATTGGGACGGTTACTAATTCTCAGCGCGTTTCATTGAATAATCCGAACGGACCACGCAATAGTTTTACTACGGCGGTTGTAAGTTCAACGGGAGTTATTACTATTCCTGACCCGAACGCCCGCTACGTCCTTTATCCCGATAACGTCGGCATTTTGGGCAACCTCGGTGCAAATACAGAGCGTACGCCGTCGGTTTACAACACAGACCTTGCGGTCGTGAAAAACATTCGTACCTTTGGAGAGCGCCAGCGCCTCCAAATCCGCGCGGAAATGTTCAACCTTTTCAACCGTCGTAATTTCACAGTAATTCCGACAAACACTTTGTTCCCGACAACGAGCCAAGCCACTTTCTTAAACTTCGGTTTAACAAATGTTGGCGGACGCACATTCCAATTCGGCGCACGTTATTTCTTCTAGAAATAACATGTGTCAGGAAATAAAAAGGGGAGCAAATAGCTCCCCTTTTTATTTCCTGGTTAGTCGTTAAGAACGCGGCGGAATATTGTAGCTTTTGATTTTTGAATTAAGCGTCGTTGCGTTTAATCCTAAAAGTCGAGCGGCACGCGATTGGTGACCGGCAGTCTGGTCGAGAGCGCGGCGAATCAAATCAATTTCAAAGCGCCGCACTTCATCGTAAAAATTAACTCCGCGCCCTAAATCAACTTCGTTCGAAGCGCCCGCCGAATCGCGGACGGCAGCGCGAGCGATTTCAGGATTTCTGACTTCGGCTCGCAGGCATTCTTCCGTTATTTCATCGCCCAGCGCAATCACGACTGCGCGCTCGATAATGTTTTCCAGCTCGCGGACGTTTCCGGGATAAAAATAATTTTCAAGGAGCGATAAAACCTCCGGATTGATTTGTTCCGAAATGTTTCGCCCGTTCTCCTCGTTGTATTTGCGAATAAAATGTTGCGCGAGCGGCAAAATGTCTTCGCGCCTGTCGCGCAACGGCGGCAATTCAATGGGTACGACCGAAAGGCGGTAATACAAATCTTCGCGAAAAGTTCCCTGCCGGACGAGCTCTTTTAAATCGGCATTGGTCGCGGCGATGATGCGAACGTCAACGCGGCGCGGGCTGGTGTCGCCGATTGGCGTAAATTCGCGCTCTTGAATAACTCTGAGAAGGCGAACCTGCATTTCGGGCGGAACGTCGCCGATTTCGTCGAGGAAAATCGAGCCGCTGTCGGCGATTTCGAACAAGCCTTTTTTTGCCGCAACAGCGCCGGTAAAAGCGCCTTTGGTATGCCCGAACAATTCCGATTCGAGCAGTTCTGACGGAATGTTCGAGCAGTTGACAACGACAAACGCCTGCTCAGCGCGCGGGCTGTTTTCGTGAATTGCTTTGGCGATTAATTCTTTTCCTGTTCCGGATTCACCCGTAATTAAAACCGTCGAACGAGCTGGCGCGACGCGGTCAACCAGTCGAAATACGTTTTCCATTGCAGTCGAACGCCCGATGATTGCGTTGCGTTTGACCTCGCGCGTCATCGCTTGCCGCAGGGTTTGCCGCTCTTCTTCTTTGCGTCGTTTTTTAACTCCGTTAGCGACGAGATTTATGATTTGCTCGTTCTGAAACGGTTTGCGAACAATTCCGGTTGCCCCTTTTTCCCAAGCCGAAACAGCCGTGTCGAATGTTGCATAAGCCGTAATCATTAAAACAACAGCGTCCGAATCAATTTTCAAAAGTTCTTCGAGTGTTGCCAATCCTCCAATTCCGGGCATTGAAACATCCAATAAAACAACGTCATACGAACGCCGCGTGTATGCCTCCAAGCCTTCTTCACCTGTTTTCGCCAAATCAACTTTATACCCGGCTGACGACAACAGAACCTCAAGCACATCACGCATTATTTCTTCGTCGTCAACTACAAGAACAGAACCCTTTTTTGCCATATACTCCAAATTATAACAAATTCAATTATTTGTTTGATTTCAAAGAAATAAAAAAGATGTCTCCGTTTCCGAAGACATCTTTAATTTTGTCAAAATTTCTAAAAAATATTTTTTAGAAATCAAAACGCGCCCCGAATTGTAAAATTCTGGGCGTGTTATAAGTGCTTGTGACACGTCCAAAATTATTACTATCAATGTTAAGATCCGCTCCAAAGAACGGTACTTGGCGATTCAAGACGTTAAATGCTTCCGCCCGCAATTGTAAACGCATCGTTTCCGTGAAACGAATGTTTTTGCTCAAACTCGCATCCCAATTGACGTAAGGCAATCCATTGATAAAGTTTCTCGGAAGATTGCCGAATTCACCGGCTTGGTTAAAGAAGAAAACTTGTCCTTCAAACGGAGCCTGACCGAGCGGGCTGGCAGCGCGAACGCTGACCAATGTTACGCCCGGGGGAAGCGGTTGGGTTAAATCAACTCTCTGACCGTTCGAACCCGTAGCATAGAGAACTTTTGGGTTAACGAAATAAATTCCGTTCGGCGTATTAAATACTCCGGTCAGGTCTTTGATTTCATTCGTGGTCAAGCTTGATTTAGCCGACTGTCTTCCCGCACGTCCCGGACGGGTAAATGTACCGCGCGGATCAATGATTCCGAGCGGCGGTCCGGAACTTAAGTTAACAATTGAACCGAATTGGAAACCGCCGAAAATCAAGTCTACCAAACCACCTTGATTAAGGAAGCGTTTTCCTTTACCAAACGGCAGTTCGTAAATCATATTCGCGTTGAGGGTATGTGTGCGGTCATAATCGGGACGACCGTAATCAAGTTTCGGATTATTGTTATCCAGATATGGGCTTTGACGCACTTGTGAATCATTTGGAACGTCTCCCAAAGTTTTCTGGAAGGTGTAATTAACTTGGAAGTACAAACCGGCGCTAAAACGACGGCGAACTTCTGCTTGTAATGCGTTATAGCGGAAAGTTCCGCCATTGGTTAAAAGCTCGATTCCGTAAGCTTGAGTTGTCGGCTGAAACACAACTGTTCCTTGTTGTCCAAGACCAATATAGTTTTGAACCAAGCTGCCGACCAATCCTTGTTGAATGAATTGAAGGTTGGTGGAGTTTGTTAAATTACCGCCGCCGACTAAATTCGGGAAAACGGTTAAAGCCTGCTGTCCAGGAAGACCGATGTTACCAGCATTGGTACATCTAAATAACGGATCACCCGTGCCAGGAAGCGTCGCACCTTGAATGCGGCAATTGTTTTGCGCCCGGAGGAAATCTGCCAAAAAGCCATTGCTAGTGGTATCAATTTGGTTAAAGTCAATTGAGCGAATCATGTCATTGCTGCGGTTACCAACGTATCTAACTTCAAGAACGGTTTTGAATCCAATTTCGCGCTGAATTCCAAAGTTGTATTCGTAAATTCGCGGAACTTGATAGTTGGGATCAACACCAAAAATTGCGCCAAGGCGAGTCGGATTATTTAACACAAATGCACGCGGTGGAGGCGTTAAACTCGGGACGTTAAATCCGGGCAGAGCTTCAAACGCAACGTTTACAGCCGGGCTGAAAGTCGAACGCAGGTTCGTGCTGCCATTGGCTCTGGTAGCGAATGCGTTAACGGAACCTAAACCAGCATTTGCCTGGTTGAAAGCATCAGGCGCACGGAGATACTCATCATTTAAATAATTAACGCGGAATCCGCCTCTAATGACAGTATCCCCGCCGGTTAATCCTGCGAGCAAACCATTTTCAAATTTTGGGGAATAAGCAAAGCTGAAGGTAGGTCCAAAATTGTCCTTGTCCGCATTGAAGAAGTTTCCCGGAGTCCCCGCGTTCGTCCCGACATAATTGAGAACGCCGTTCGGGTTTGTAATGCTCTGCAAGTTATTGATGTCTGGAATTACCGGTTCCAGATAACGTCCGTCAGGGTTGTTGAGCGGCGTGTAAAATTCGTATCGCAAACCAAGGTTAAGCGTCAGGTTCGGTCTGACACGCCATTGATCAGAAACATAAGCGGAGAGAATCTTGTAGTTCAAACGGAATATTGAAGGTTGAAATCCATAATTACCGTTGTCACCCAAATTAGCGGTAAGAGTTCCGCTGCCAACAATTCCGCCCAACAGATAACGCAAAGCATTTGCGCGAGCAAGATCGGTTGTACTGATACCACCGGTGAATTGATTGGCAATAAGACCAGGGGTGTTGGGGTTAGCAGTTGAGGAAATATTGTAAGTCGGAGTCGTTCCGGCTAAGTTAAGAGCTTCAGTTTCCTGGAAATCAGCGTTTCCGCCAAAGCGCAATGAGTGATTACCCCATGTATAAACCGCATTATTCTGAATGTTGCGGTAAAGCGTATTGCGTCCTTGTGTTCGAAACGTTCCTTCAGGACTTGTGAATAGGGTTTGTCCGATTAAATAGTCTGTGGGTATGCTGTTGCCTTCGTCAAAGATAACTCCGGAATCCTGGAAGCCGCCGCGAATTTCGTTTGAGAAATTGTTGCCGATTGTGGTTCGGTAGGCTACGGCTAAGAAATCCGTCGGACCTGTCGTGCTTACGAATACATTATTGCTAAATCCAGCGCCAATATCGGTTCTTGCATCTACGTCATCATTGCGGCGATAAACGACATTAAAAGTGTTGCGGTCGTTAATATCAACGTCAAATCTGCCCGTATATGAATTTCTGATACGCGGGTCGGAACGAAGAACGCTCACAGTTTGCAAGAAATTGATGCCCGTTGTCACTCCGTTTCCGCTGTTCGGAAGCCGATTAAGCAATCGATTTTGAATAATCGGATCAACACTCAGAACACCACCTTGTGCTGCCGTGATTGGGCTGCCAAATCCTTGTCCAGTTAAAACGTTGACTGTCCTTTGCGTTCCTGAAGCATCAATATAAGTGAAATTACCCGTCCGGGCTGCCGGGAGCAATGTAGTGAGATTGTTGATAGTTGCTTGTTGAGCGAGCCAGAATCTTTCGTAGTTGAAGAAGAAAAATCCTCTATCTTTCTCGAAAACAGGACCGCCTTCTCCAAAGTTCGGAAGCGGCACCGGACCGCTGATACTTCCGCCGAATTGATTTCTATTTAAGAAAGGTCTTTGGACATTGTTAGCGTTGTTAAAAAACGAGTTAGCGGTAAATGCAGAGTTGCGGTTAAACGCAAACAAGTTTCCGTGAAACTCAGAACCGCCGCGCGGTGTGACAAGCTGTACCTGAACAGTGCCGCCGCCTTGCTCGGCGCCTGCGTTTTGAGTCGTTACGGTGAATTCGCCAGTGTCATCTACGGTCGGTTGATCCGAGACAAAAGTTCCGGTACGAATAAAATTGTCTTGAACATTAAGACCATCGCGGGTAACAGCCGTTGCCGAAGACCGCTGCCCGTTGATCGAACTGGTCGTCGGATTTGCGCCCGCTTGAAGATTAAGCAGGGACAGAGGATTACGTCCGTTTAACGGAAGCTCTCTAATCTGTTGTCGGCTGACAGTGGTTGCCAATTCGGCGTTGGTCGCGTTAATAGTTTCAGCGCCTGCGGTGACGGTTACTTCCTGAGTTACTTCGCCAATTTCCAATTGAGCGTTTAACGGATATTCCCGCCCGGCGTCAATTTTCACCTCAGTAGCTGTAAAAGCTTTAAAGCCCTGCGCGGTGATTCTGACGGTATATGTGCCAAATTCAAGCTGTGATACAGAAAAAGTACCATCCTCGCTTGTTGTCACTGTTCGTTGCTTTCCGGTCTGATTATCTGTAACAACTATAGTTGCTCCAGGAACCGCTCCATCCGGAGCAGAAACCGTTCCGACAATTCTTCCCGTCGTATCTTGCGCTAAAACAGCGATCGTTGACAGAAAAAATGCCAGGAACAGTGATGAAAGTTTTCTCATATTATTTACCATTTCTATCCTTCTAGAGTGTAAATTTTCCGCTTATTTAATTTAATAAGGAGGTGAAAGCAAATTAGGCAATAAATATGCCGTTGTTCCGATGTGCCGCTAAACGTTGTATTGAAACCCGTTGCAGAAATTATTCGGCAATTTGGAGCTCCCCGATTCTAATATTTTGGATTTTCTCCAAGAAAATAGAATTTGGCTTTTGATAATTACAAATTCTTCCGAAAAGACTCTTCGCTTAGCACAGCAAAAAAACCGAGCCTTTTTTGCTATGTGATAGCGGCGTAAAATTGTCTATTTTCAAATAGAAAAAGAGGCGTTACTTCACTTAAGGAAGTAACGCCTCTAAAGCGGTAATTTTGCTTAATTAAAATTCAAAACGCGCGCCGAATTGAACCGTCCGGGCAGCACCGGTTGATGTAACCTGACCAAAACTCGCGCTGCCAATATCAGCGAATTGCGTGTTGTTAAAGAAGTTCACATTATTGAACACGTTAAATGCTTCCATTCTGAGTTGAAGGCGCATTCTTTCACTGAAAGTGATGTTCTTTAACAAAGCGGCATTGACGTTGAAGTAAGACGGACCATTAACGATGGTTCGCGGAAGATTGCCAGTTTGCCCCGGATCGGCGTTAAAGAAAACTTGCCCTTGAAACGGAGTTGAACCAAAGCCGTTCGAAGCTCGTCCGGTGTTTGGGTCTATAACTTTTGGATCAATCCAATAAATCCTTCCGTTTTGTTCAAATATTCCAATTAACGATCTTATTTCCTGAGGAGACAAAGTGCTGTTTGCCGTTTGTCTGCCAGAACGCCCATCGCGATTTAATGTTCCTCTGGGATCAATGAAAGTAATCGGCGCTCCGGATGCCCATTGGACAATACCGGAAAGCTCCCAACCGCCGAAAATCTTGTCAACGACTCCGCCTTCGTTCAAAAGCCATCTACCTTTACCGAACGGCAACTGATAAACGCCGTTAAAGTTAAAGACGTGAGTTTGATCATAGTCGGCGCGCTGACGGTCGAGGTCGGGGTTGTTAATATCAAGGTACGGTTCGAAAAGGGTCTGCCCGGTACCGATGGCATTGGTTATGTTTTTCGAGTAGGTGTAATTGGCTTGGAAATATAACCCTTGCGCGAATCTTCTGCGAAGCTCAAGCTGGAGCGAATTGTAGTAGTACATCGCATCGTTGGTCAAAAAATCTACTACGCCTGTTGCAGGATTCGCGACTAAGTTGATGAAAGGCGTCGCATTCGGAGTTGTGGCATTTGGGTGATTGTTCAAGTTTCCCGCGCTATTGATAAACGTAAACGCAAGCTGCGCCGGAGTTCCGTTAGCCAAATTGTTGATGAAAGTAGTTCTGCTAAGAGTTCCCGCAGGAGTTGAAGCCGTCGTAGGAGCGACGCCCAATCTGCCCGGTCCGCCCGCACTTTCCCGGAAAATGCTCAGCGTCTGGCAGCCCGCCGTTGTGCAGAACGGGTTTCCGGTCAGGCTGAAATTCGCCCGTGCGCGCTCAAAATCGGCAAGAAAGCCGCTGTTGAAAATGTCAACTTGGTTATAGTCAATACCACGTATCAGACTATTGCTTCGAGTGCCCACATAACGAGCTTCAATCGCCATATTGCCGAAAATTTCGCGTTGAACTCCGATGCTGTATTGCTCGATCTTCGGAATTTGTAATTTCGGGTCAATCGCCCAAACGGTTCCGAAGAAATTAGTAATCGGCGGAGAATTGTTCTGAACAAAGGTTCGCGGCGGCGGAGTGAGCGTCGGAGCCACGGTTGGGGGTAAAAAGCCGCCTAAACGGAGATTCAGATTTATATTACCCGTCACCGGATCAATAGATCGTCCCGTAGTGCCGCCGAGTCCTTGATTGCCAGTATAGGCATTGTCAAGCGCCCTTAAAATAGATTCCATCGCATAAGCTTGGCTGTAGCCGCCACGAATTACGAAGGACTCACCGAGCAAATATTTGCCGAAGCCGTTTTCAAATTTAGGCGACCAAGCAAATCCGACTTGGGGAGCAAAATTATTGTAATCGGTTTTGTAAAGAAGACCTTCTTCTCCGGCATTACCGCCGATAAAATTGTAAGTTCCGGTCCGCGAAAGAATTGACGGAAGTGGATTGTCAGGATCGGCGATAACCGGTTCAAGCCCTAACCCGTTGGCAATTCTCATTGCCGGATACACTTCATAGCGCAGCCCTCCTGTCACAGTCAGGTTGTTCAGTGCCGACCAGCGATCGGAAATATACGCCGAATAATTCGAATATCGGAATGGCTGGTTGTTTCGAGCAGCCTGATAACCCGATTCCAGACTGGTTAAGTTATAAGTTTGCGTACCGGCGCTGACAATTCCGCCCAGCAGAGCCAACAAACCATTTGCCGTACCCAACTGCGTGTTGCTGATTCCGCCCGGGAAATTGGCAGCTGTAAACTGCGGGGTAGAAGTTGAAGTTCCAATGCTGTAAGTCGGAATGATTCCGAATTCGTCGTAAGCATCAACTCTGAAGCGTTGGTATTGACCGCCGAATCGGAGATTGTGTTTGCCCATTACCCAGTCTACATTATCCATTATGGTCTTGTTCCCGGTTCTTCGACCTTGGATAGAATTGGGAACTTCAGGATTTGTGACCAGCGGTACAGCCAGTAAATACTCTGGGAAAGGGGGCGCCTGCGAATTTAAGAACCAAGGAACTTCACTGAAAAAACCGCCGCCCGTAAGTTCATTGACTATCGTCGGGCTAATGACAGTTCGATACGTCATCGCAAACGTTCTGTTTTCGGAGGTTTGCGTAATTCTCGGAGTCGGTCCAAATCCGGTGCTGTCCGTGTCTCCTCTCAGATTCGACTCCAAATTCCAGCTATACACAAGTTTAACTGTATGATTTTCGTTAATATCAAGGTCAAAACGACTCGAGAAAGTCGTGCGCTCCTGATTTGTTTGGCGATTCAACGTATAGCCCGCCGTATTCAACTGATCGCCTCCCGTAAAATTGCTTTCGGTGGGAAGCTGCGAGATTATTCTCTGTTGAATAATGGGGTTAATCGTTGACGGAATGTTTGCCAAACCGCGACCAGTGGCAAAACCGAGAATATTCGAAACTACGCATGTGCCGGTATTAGCAACCGTGGTTGCAGGACAAATGACTCTAGCAGTTCCGATTGTTTGATCAATCGCTGCTCCCGGAGTGGCTCTGACATACCGGAATTCTCCAGTGCGAGCGCCCGGAGTTAAAATTGTGCGTGTATAACGGCTGGAAACAGGATCAATGAGTTTGTCATAGTTGACAAAGAAAAATCCTTTATCTCTTAAAAGTGTCGGTCCGCCTTCGCCAAAAGCGGGAATCGGCATCGGTCCGCCGACCTTACCGCCGAAGTTATTGCGATTGCGGAACGGAAGACCTAACCCCTGACGGTTGTTAAAAAAGTTATTGGCGGCGAACGCCGAATTACGGTTGTAAGCATACAAAGCTCCTGAAATGTCTTTGCCGCCGCGCGGAGTTACAAGCCGAATCTGTGAGCCGCCGAAGCCTTGATCCGCCTCTTGGTTTGAAGTCGAAATCGTAAACTCAGCCGTGTCATCAACGGTTGGTCTGCCGGGAGCAAAATCCGTCGCGTTTGTACGAATATAAGCATCCTGGATGTTAATACCGTCACGAGTAATGTTGGTCATCGTCGTGCGCATACCGTTGATGGTTGTATTCTGAAATGGATTGCTCTGAACACCGGCTTGCAAAGTTGTTAAAGTTAACGGATTTCGTGCAAGCAGCGGGAGAGATAAAATCTGCTGTGGGCTGACGGTGTTGCTAATTTGAGCAGAAGTAGCCGTAACGACATCCGCTCCTGCCGTCACTGTGACGGTTTCCTGTACGTTTCCAACTTCTAATGTCGGATTTAACGTATAATCGCGTCCAACGTCAATTTTCACTTCGGTTGCCGAGAAGGTTTTAAATCCGCCGGCTGTTATGTTGACTGTATAGGTTCCGAACTCCAATTGCGGAAAGAGAAACGCTCCTTCACCATCTGTTGTAACGGTTTGAGTTTTGCCGGTGTTGTTATCGGTAGCTGTGACAGTTGCTCCGGGAAGAACGCCGTCAGGACCGGAAACAACGCCTGACAAACGTCCTGTGGTTGTTTGTCCAAGCGCAAGAGCTGCGCTTGCAAATATCGTTAGGGCTATAAGTAAAAGGTTCTTCATTTTTACTCCTCAAATTAACTGTGTAAAGCTGTTTTTAGAAGTAATAACTTCATTACAAATGCTGTTTAGCTTTGCTTATTACTTCTCAGGTGTGACTAGTTATTTTTGTATCAAACTTTGTTCCACTATTTTTATCCCGGCTCTCGTGAGATAAAATACGGCAATTTTCATATAATTGTTGATATATAAGTTGGTTTCAGAAGGCAAAAATATTTATTCATTTGGATTATCGTCCATTTTTTTGGATACCATTTATTACAATGGATATAAAAATCGGCACACAGGGTTGGAATTACTCAGATTGGGTTTCAAGACCGGGTGAAACCGTGTTTTATCCGCATGGAACAAAATCCGGCGAAATGCTCTCCGTTTACGCTCGGGCATTTAAAACCGTCGAAGTTGATTCAACTTTTTATGCAATTCCGCCACCACAGACTATAGAAAGTTGGGCAAAGAAAACGCCTGCAGACTTTACCTTTTCTCTCAAGCTCACCCGCCAGATAAGCACGACGCAGGGTTGCAAAAGGCTTCATTCCCTGTTCTTGATGAATTTTGCGAGCGCGCTTTAACGTTAAAAGAAAAGCTCGCCGTCGTTTTGATACAACTACCGCCGCAGTTTGAAGCCGATGAAGAGCGCGTGCGATCTCTGCTCGAATTTCTTCCGCGACTTCCCAAAGACATTCGGTTTGCCGTCGAATTTCGCAATCGTTCGTGGTTCAAAGGTGAAACGCTCGACGTTTTGCGTCAAAATAACGTCTCGTTGTCGTTGACGGAAAGCGGTTTTATTCCGCGGCAATTTATGTTTGAAGCCGCGCGCAGATTAACCGCGGATTTCGTTTACGTCAGATTTATGGGCGAGCGCGATTTGACGCGTTTTGACTGTGTGCAGCGAAAGCAGGACGAAAATTTGTGGCTTTGGTTTGAAGTGTTATCAGAAATAAAAGCGCCGATGTTCGTTTATTTCTCAAATTTCTATGAAGGCTTCGCCCCGACGAGCGCAAACAAGTTAAAACGAATGTTCCGACAGGAAACAACTGATTTTTCAGATCTCGAAAACCAGCCGTCGCTCTTTTAAAGGATGAAGGCAGAAGGCGGAATGGTGAAAATTATTGTTAATTCATCCTTCCGCCTTTGATTAAAACGCTTGAGTGAAGCGGAAATGCAGTTGTCCTTGGCGCAGGCGATAAACTGCGGGCGGCGTCGGCGGGTTTTGCGGAACGAGAAATTCCGGCGGGTTGAGCAGATACCCATAATCCACCGCAAACGAGCCTCCAATCGGCAATCTTAAGCGGAATCCTAAACCGACTGTATTTGTCCAGAGTGCGCGCAGGTTGAAATTGTCAATGTCTTCGGGAGTCGAAGCACGCGGTTTGAATATCTCGCCAACACGCCGGAAAACGTTGCCACCATCGTAAAAGGGAACGACCTGAAAAAAGCTCGTCAGCGGCACGCGGGCTTCGAGATTAAGAATGGCAAGCGCGTTTCCGCCGACCGGAACCGTGAACGGCGGGATCGTAATCAAATTGCCTTCCTGGTTGCGAAATTGCCCTTGCGGAACGATAACGCGGCGCGGTCCGGCTTCTTCGTAAGCGAAACCGCGCAAAGTCGTTGAACCGCCCCCAAAAAACCTTTCGCTGATCGGCAGTGTTTGGTCTGTTTCGTCAATCGTTCCGTTTCTGTCGCGGTCGCGGATCGAAAATAGCGACGCTGCACCAAGCGTTGCGCGTCCGGCGAGAACCGTGTTGTTCAGGCGTTTGAATTGAAAATATCTCTGATAAGTCGCGTTTATGCGGTTAAACGAAACGTTGCCGCCTAAAAAGTGCGCCGAAAGCTGATAATCAACTGATAAAAAATCGCCCGTCGTAGCGTCCGTAGCGTTGTAGCGGCAAGGATCGCCGTCTTCGCCCGTGCGAATTCTTTCGAGCAACGTCCGGCGATTGTTGCAGTTTTGTCTTGTATCGCGCGCAAAAGTCGCGCCGACGCCGGAAATTCTTGTGATTCTATCCGGCTGCAAAAGCGGCGCGACAAGCAAACTTGAGATATTTCTAAGCCGCACATCTTCGTAACGATAGCGGACGAACAGCAGGCTCCGCGTTTGGCGATTAAGCGTTCGGCTGGTTTCGAGATTAAATGACAGACGGTTGATAGAAGGCTCGCCGGTTGCTCTGCCAAATTCGTCAATAGGATTGCCTTCCTCGTCGAGCCGCTGAACAATGCCCATCGCGCCTTGGTCAAGCGTAGTGCGGAAAAATCTGGTAACGCCCGTATCGCGCAGATACTGCGCGGTAAACGTCAAAGGCGCAAAACGCCCGTCCGCTTCCTGCATAAAACGCGGATTCGTGAAATTAAGCTGAATAAGCTGCTGCCGACGGCTCATCTGAATTCGCGCTCCGCCCTGATACAGACTGCCCAGCAAATTGACGTGCCGAATATCAACAAAACCGCGCGGACCTTCATCGGTCGAAACACCGCCGCCGTAGCTTAAAATTCTGGGCGGAGATTCTTCGATGTTGATAAAAACGTCGCGCAACAAGCCGCTTCCGTCCTCTTTCGTTCCGGCGGGTTCGGTAGTAATGTTCGCCTGTCGAAAAGCGTCGGTCGCATACAAATTGCGCTCGCTTTCGGTCAGTTGGTCAGCTTGCAAAAGCTGTCCCGGTTTAATCGGAATTGTTTCTCGAATCGCTTCGCTTTTGACGTTTTCGTTGCCGACCGGAACAATTCGATTGATAAATGTTTTCGCGCCTTCCTGCGTGATTGTATAAATGACTCTAACAGCACGCTCATTCACATTCGGACTAGGCACTTGTTCGGTCGAAAATTCGCTGCGAGCCTCGATATAGCCTTCGCGCGCATACAAATCGAGAATTCTGGTGTTTCCACGCCGCGTCCGGGCGCGCGACAATGGATTGCCCTGAAGCGGCGGTAATTCGGCTTTCAAACGGTCGTCGGAAAACGCGGTGTTGCCGACAATATCGACGTCCGCCACTCGGGTTAAAGGTCCTTCGGTGACGGCAAACGTAATAATCAAATTTTCGCCGTCGGGCGAAACGCCCTGCAAAACGCGGGCGTCGGCTTCGAGATAGCCCTGCTCGCGCATCAGCGTTTCGATTGTCCCTTCGTCGTCCGCCAGAATTTCTTCGCTCGTATAACCGCGCCCGTAGCCGAGAACCGGAACAATTCCGAGAGCGTTCGCCTCTTGTGTACGCAATGCCGGGCGAACTTCCTCAATCGGCAGTTTGTCGGTTCCGGTGATGCGAATTTCGGTCAAGCGCAAACGCCGATTCAACTCAGCGCGATATGTCACATAAGCGTTTTTACCTTGCAGATTCTCGCTGCTGAGCAAATTGCAAGCTGCCTGTGTATTGTTGATAAAACCGCTCGCCTGATCCGGCGACATTTGCTCGATGCCGCAAATCGGCGTGACCTGAGCAAAAAAGTAGCCTTGTTCCTGAAAATGATTTTCCAGCCGCCTCGATCCTTCTTCAATTGCGGAAAAATCAAGCGTGCCTTCGCGCTTGATTGGCAGCAAATCGCGCTGCGTCCTTTGGCTTAAGTCAATTTCTTTACCTTCCGCGTTCTCGATTTTGACTTCGACTTTGGCATTGACATTGCCGATGATTGCGATGTCAACGACATTGTTCTCCGAATCAACCGTCACGCGCGGATCTTCAATATCCGCACCGAGAAAATCGGCTTCGACCAATTCCTGGCGGATTTTCTCAAGGTCCTGGTTTAATTTTTCCTGTGTGAAATATACGTCACGTTTGAGCTGAATTTCATCGCGTAATTTGTTGTTGTCGAAGCCGGAAATATTGAGATTGAGATTTCGAACGCGGGCTTGTTCTCCCGGAACGACGTTAAAAACCGTAATAACGCGAGTTTGAAATCTTCCGGGCTGCTGCTCGAAACTGACTTGAGCGTTGTAATAACCTCGCTGCCGTAAATAGCTTTGAATCTGATCGGCGCTTTGCCCTAAGGCTCTCTGCGTCAATGTTGTTCCTGGCGAAAGCAGATTTAACCTAACCTGCAACTCCTCTTCGGTAATATTGTTTTCACCTTCCTGCGTGCCGACATTGACCGTGACGCGCTCGACGGTGAGCGTTCGGCGAATGACGAATCGAACGCGCAGGCTGCGCCGGATCTGATCGCCAGCTTCGAGAACTTCGACGCGCGCCGCGGCAACTTCGCCCGATTTATAAAGCGCCTCAAGAGCTTCGCGCGTTTTAACCGCCGAATAATTATTGTCGAGATGCCGTTTGGCGAGTTCTTCGAGCCGTTCGCGCGTCACATTGTCTTTGGAATTTTCAAACGTAACTTCGACAGCCGAAATTGGCACGTCTTCAAAGCCATTTTGCGCAAAAGCAGTTGGCGGCGCGAAACAGAACGCAAAAAGCAAAATCGCCGAATGTAACAACAAACGGGCAAAACACGAAAATTCCTGCCGCGCTTTTATCGGCTTATTAAAATTCATCAAAAACGGCTGGTGCAATCGCAAAACTGTTAAAACCTTCTTCTGAATCTAACTTCGAAGCTAAAGTTGTCTCGTCGCCCGGTAACATTTGTCAGCGAAGCCTGTTCGTATTGCGCGACAAACGACAGACGGTTTGAAACGCGATATTCGAGAGCCAAAATTTGATTCTGATCGGCTGATAAATTTGTCGAATAAGTTATCAGCAAATTCCGGTTAATCTGCCTGCCGACAGTCAAGCGCGCGCCTGGATTGATTCCGCGCTGCCCGGCAAGAACCGGGTCAATTTCAAAACGGTTCAAACCGAACAATCTGTCGGTCGCGCGACGAATCGGAGCGTTGATAATATTTTCGGTCAAAACGCCCGCCGCCGTGTTGATTCCGGTTTGCGCCAGAGACGGAATTCCGCCTTCGGTGTTGGTCAAATTTCCTGTTGTTACGAGCGAAACAACGTCCGCCTGCGGCAAACCAGGATTCGAGCGTAAAGTTACATTGAGCGATTCAGGTTCGGCAATCGGACCGCTTGCTCCTAGGAAAACCTGATAACCGCCGATGTCAGATTCCGCCTGCACGTTAATAATCGGCGAAGCATCCAATTCGCCCGGAAAATCAACCGTCGCGCGCTGAATGTCGTAACGCTGATCGTTGAGCAAAACAACCGTCCCTGAAGTTACCGAAATTCTTCCGGCAATAATCGGCTCGCTCGCGTCGCCCGTCACGCGCAAGCTGATCGAACCAACAATATCAGCAACGTTGTTGCGAACAACGAGCGCGTCGCGCCCTTCAACTCGAAGATCTATGCGGGTCGTTCCGCCTCCGGTCGGCGCAACGCCGCCGCCTTGAGTAAGCGAAGCAGCTTGCCGCTGGCTCAGAAAATCCGCGAGATTGATGTCTCTGGTATAAGAGATGCGGTCCGCAAAAATATCGCCTGTAATTCGCGTGTTTAAAACTCCGTTTTCGGTTCTTCCGCCAATCTGCAAATCAACGTCGCCGCTCGTGCGGAAATCCGGCGGCAGCGGAACGCCCACGTCGTCTCCGCGCACGCTCAAGCGAAAGCTCTGCAAAGCGAATCCCTCGAGAACCGCTCCGCCCGAAGCTACGACACGCCCGCCGCCCAATCTGCCTTCAAGCGAAGGGATTTGCACTTGATTTGAATTAAACAAAATCTGTCCGTTTAAATTCGAAAGGCTGATCCTCGAATTGCTGACGAGGGTCGCAAAGGCGGCGTTTTCCAAGCTTGCCGAGCCTGCAAAACGCGGTTCGGCTGTTGTTCCGGTAACGCGCGCTGAAATATTGGCGAATCCGGCGAAAAACTGGTTCGGCGAAACCGAATTTAAAATACCGAGATTGATACGTCCTTCGACGCTGAGATTATTCGTTCCTTCCCCCGCGAAAAACGCCGTGCCGCTAATCACCAAATCCGAGCCTGAACCGGTAAATCGCGTGCTGTCGAAATTTATACGCGAGGTTGAAAAACTCACCAAAAGCGGATCGGTTGCCGATAAAACCACGTTTTCGACCTGCAAAGTAAGCTGCGAAAAACGCGCGGTTCCGCGCAGATTTTCGGTCGAGAAAACCAATTCTCCATTTGCGTTACGTTGACGTAAATTGCCGCCGAATGTGGCTGTTCCTGTTGCGCGTCCGCCGAGCGTCATTGTTCCTTCGGGTTGAGCGAGCGCGGCGAGCGGCGCTAAATCGGTGTTGTTAAACGAGGTTTCGGCGCGGAAAGGCAGATTCGGATCGCCAAAATTAAGCGTCGCGGTTGCAACTTGCTGCTGTCCGCCGATGTCGGCAGTCAGATTCGCCGTCAATTGCTGATTCTGCGTGCGCCCGGTAAAAGCGATGTTTCCGAGCGCGCGGTTTTCTATAACAATGTCGCGCCCGGAGCCTTCAAAATTGATGTCGAAAGTCGAAAAATCGGTTAATTGTCCCGTTCCGCTCGCCGTCAAATTGAGAACGCCGTTGATATTTCTCGGCACCTGCGCCGACGAATCGCCAACAAAGGCGCGAATTTTTGAGATCGGAATATTTTGCGCCGATGCGGTCAAATCAAAACGCTCGGTTCCCTGATCGTAAGTTCCGGCGGCGGTTAAACTTCCCTGATCGAAGTTCATGTTAAAGCGCTCGATTCGCGCGACCGTGCCATCAAACTGAACGCGGGCTTCGAGATTTTGGAAAGTTTCCCCTGCAATCGTGCCGCTCGCCGCCGTAATTTCCGCCCTACCGCGAATCGCGCCGGGCAAGCCGGTCAATTCGACTCTTCCGCTCGTTTCGGCGTTCACGTTCGTCAAAAAACCAGGCAAACTTTCAGCCGGAATTGCCGCCAGAATGTTTCCCAAATCAACGCGGTTCAAATCAGCGTTAATCGCAATGTTGTTTTGCCCAACGCGCGGCGCTGTCAGATCGAAATTAACTCGCCCACCATCCGCTTGCGCCAGCAACCCGTTTCTGAGTTCGGTTGCGGCGGGCGAAACGAGAACTTCCGTCGAAAATGAACCGAGTGTGCGGTTGTTGGCAATTAAAGTTTCCAGCGTGGCACGCCCGTTAATTGTCGGGTCGGTCAGATTTCCGGTTAAAGTTCCGCTGAAGCTGACGTTTCCGGCAAGCTCGATTCGGTTTTCGGCAAGCTGGCGATCAACCGTCGGAGCAACATCGAGAGCCGCTATAAGACGCTGCAATTCTTTGGCGTCCGTTGAATTGAGCGCAACTTGCAGATTCGAGTTCGCGCCTTCCAAATCGAACCGCCCTGAAGCCGTGACTTCTGTATTTTGAGTATTAAAACGCGCGGTTTCAATGTCGAACAAACCGTTCGTCGCTCGCACGGCGAGCGTTCCGGTAAGCGGCACGCGATTGGTTTCGTCGCGTCCTGCTTCGGCTGCGAAATCGGCGTTTAAAGTGCCGGAGGCGGCACGAAAATTCGTACCGGGAAAAGTTAAATCAACGTTTCCGGTTGCGGTTCCGGCAACTGGAACAACTTGTCCGCCCGTGAGCGTTAGAATTTTGGCGACGTCAAGATTTTCAAAAACTGCGTTGATTCTCGAAGTCGCTCGATTTCCGAGCGCCAGATTTACATCGCCGCGCACCGCCCCTCCGACGACCTGAGCGTTTAAATTTGAAAGCTGAATTTCCGAGCTTGAAGCGACTACCGAAGCTCGCGCCGCACCGATGTTTAAACTGCCGACCGCGCCGCCCCCCAAGCTCAAATCCATACTCGCGCGGTAACGACCGGAAGGCTCGACGACAAAAACAGGACGCGCCAGCCGCACGTCGCTTAAAGTTCCGCCCTCGGGCAAGCTCGAAGTGCGCGCGAGCGTAACCGTCCCGGCGTTGATGTCGCCGGACGAGCCTTCGATTCTTTCGCCGACTACTCGCAGACGAACGCCCGCAATATTTAAGCTTCCGAGACTCGCCTGCGCAGTTCTCAGACCACCAATTTGTAGATTTGCCGCGATGACGTTTGTCGTATTGCCGATATTTTCGACATCAACATCGCGGGCGCGCAAATCTCGAATGTTTGCGCCTTCGGCGGTTACATTTGCCGCCGTCACCGTCTCGGCGTTTGCCGATACCGCATCGCCGCGCGTGTTTATCGTAACGCCGCCAGCGGTTATGTTTTGCAGATTCGCGCCTTCTGTTTGCAGATTGCCGGCTTGCAGGCTGCCGATTTCGACGTTTGTGCTTTCGCGGTCGCGGATACGGACGTTTGAAGCCGTGATGCTGCGCAGATTTAAATCTTCTCTGACAACCGAATCTGCGCGTACCGTGCCGATTGTCGCATCGGTTCCGGCGTCGGTGTTTCTGATTCTGACGTTTGAAGCGCGACCGCCGCGAACTCTCGCATCAAACGCTTCAAGCGTTCCCGCAGACGCCGAGCCAAAGGTAGCCTCCAATCGTCCGTCGTTATACTCAGCAACCGCATCGTTTAAAATCAGCGTCGTCACATTGCCGTCGGGAAAACGGGCGGAAGCGGCTTGCAATTCGCCAAGCCAGCGAAAATCCGTGCCGGTTCCCATGACCTGCCCGGCGACTTGCATTAAATTTAATTGAAAATCGCCAAAGGTGAGCAGCTCGGCGACGGCTTTGCCGTTTGCCTCGTAAGTTTCGTTTGCACCGACAACGGAAGCGTCGGCACGCAAGCCTCTGAGCCGAATGTTATCAACAGCGATTGCGTCGGATTGAATTTCGCCGTTAATCGCATATCTATCGTTTCCGTCTTCACTTCCGCCTTCGATTGTGCCGACAAAATTTCCGATTCCGCGTAGAGCGCTTTCGGATTTGATAATTTCGCCTGCCTGCTGCAAATCAACATTTGCCTGCTGGACGTTAAGGCGATATTTGAGATTTTCCCAATCTTCGAGCCTGCCGGTTAATGTTGTGTTCGCAATCGGCGATTTTAGATTTAATTCTTCGATGTCGGCATAAGATTCCGTGGCGACTCCGCGCAAACGAATGTCTATTGGCTCAACCGGTTTACCGCTTTGATAAGTCAACGTCGAATTTGTCGCCGTCAAATCGAATCGAAAACGGCGATTTTCGACTTCGCGCTCGGATTCGGAAACGCCTGCTTCGGTTTCTAAAAAAAGCGCTACGTTACGAGCGTCGCCCGTCAAATCATAGCGGCGGTCGCCGTAATGAACGACGGAATCCCGTACGGCAAACTTCATTGTGTTGAAGTTAAAGCGCAAATTCGATTCTTCCTGTTCGGGAATTTTTATATTACGAAAATTCGTACGTCCCTCTTCGTCGAAAATTACCCAGGCTTCAAGCCCTTCGACTTCGGTCGAATCGAGCCGGACAGTGCGGTTTAAATTTAAAGCGTATAAATCGGTGACGGTCGCGTCGAGCTTGAGGCGTCTGACGAAGGCAAGCTTTTCGCCGGTTATCTTGTCGTAGAGATTGACATTGCGCATCTCGACTCCGAGCGGCGAAAAAGTTTGCTCAAACTCTCCGATTTCTGCGCGGATGCCCATATTATCCAACTGAACGACGAATTGGCGTTCGATATAGCGCGCGACATAACCGGTGCGGACGGCGAGAAAACCCGCAATTATCAAAGCGACAATCAATCCGAGCGGAATCAGAGCGAGAATTATCAAATTACGGCGCGAAAACCAGCGCTGCGATGCGCCGTTTTCATCGCCGTTTGTTTCCTGCTCGTCCCGTTCGTCCCGAATTTCCTCTTCAGGCTCGCGGTTCTCTTCGTCAGCCATAATTTATCCCGTGCTGTGCTTAACGATTAGTGATTAGTGGGAGATTGCATATAATTTATCACTAATCACCATTTCTAACCACTAGAGCGGTACATTTTCGACAACTTCAAGCTCAAAGCCTAAGAGCGCGTTGACGCGCGGCGGATGATTCGACAGCAGACGGATTTTCCGCAAGCCCAAATCGTGCAGGATTTGCGCGCCAATGCCGTAATCGCGGTTCGCGCCGTAGCCCGTAATGCGCGCGGCTTCCGTAAAAGTCATCTTCTTTTCCTGCATCAGTTTGTAAGTTTCGAGCTGTTTGACCAAACCTAAATTATTTTCGCGCTGACGCAAATAAAGAATCACGCCGCGCGGCGATTCCGAGATTTTCCTGAGCGCCGACTGCATCTGTCCGGCAGATTCGCCGACTTTAACTCCGAACAGCGGAAAAGTCACGTTTTCGGTTTGAACTCGGACTAAAACAGGTTCATCTCGCCCGGAGACATCGCCTTTGACCAATGCCAAATGTATATCTTCGTTGATGATATTTCTGTATGCAATCGCACGAAACTCGCCGTATTCGGTAGGCAAAACTGTTTCCACAATCCTTTGAACAAGCTGTTCTTTTTCCATTCTCCAGCGGACGAGCTCGGCGACCGAGATGATTTTCAAATCGTGTTTTTTTGCGAATTGTTCGAGTTCGGGCATTCGCGCCATCGTCCCATCCTCGTTCATTATTTCGCAAATCACGCCTGCCGGATAACATCCCGCAATCCGGGCAATGTCAATGCTCGCTTCAGTTTGACCGGGACGCACCAGCACGCCGCCATTTTTCGCGCGTAAAGGGAAAATGTGACCGGGACGCGCCAAATCTTCGGGTTTTGTATCGTGAGCGACGGCGGCTTGAATCGTTCGGGCGCGGTCTGCCGCTGAAATTCCGGTCGTCACGCCTTCGCGGGCTTCGATTGAAACAGTGAAGGCGGTGCCAAAGCTCGAAGTGTTTTCTGAAACCTGCGGCGGCAACTTCAGTTCGTCACAGCGTTCTTCCGTCAGCGGCAGACAAATCAGTCCGCGCCCGTGAGTCGCCATAAAATTAATGATTTCCGGCGTGATTTTTTCCGCGGCGCAAACCAGATCGCCTTCATTTTCGCGATCTTCATCATCAACGATGATAATCATTTTGCCAGCCGCAATATCGGCTGCCGCTTCTTCGATACCAACTAACATCGCCGTTTATGTTACCGAAAACGCTTCGGTTTAGCCACAATGAATTTTGAAGGGAAAATAAAAAAGAGCAGCAAATTTTACTGCTCTTCTGCGGGAGAATGTTTTGAAGCTTGATTTGAATTGATTAAAGCCACCGAACCGATGATAACAACCGCTCCGACAAGCATTTGCAGAGACAAGGTTTCGTTTGCCAACGCCCAGCCGAGCAGAACCGCGACGACCGGGTTGACGTAAGCGTAAGTCGAAACAATCGAGGGCGAAGCGTTTTTGAGCAGCCAACTGTAAGCCGTAAAAGCCACAATCGAACCGAAAACGATTAAATATGAAAGCGCCAAAATCGAATTCGCCGAAACCATACTCGGATTAAACTGCGCCCATTCACCGTTAACGCTTCCGAACAAAAACATAACTGTACCGCCCGAAAGCATTTGCATTCCGGAAGCCAGGACGGGCGATTTTGGCGAAGGAGCTTTTAACCCGTAAAGCGAGCCGCAAGCCCATGAAAATGCAGCCCCAATGACCAGCAAAGCGCCGAAAATTTGCGTCCAGCCTGTCGAACCGTCTACGGCGATTCCGTTTCCAATCAACAGCCAAATTCCCAAGAAACCTAAAACCAAACCTAGAATAACTTTCAGATTCGGACGCTCGGCTTTTAAATAAAGCCAGTTTAATAAAACTATCCAAAGCGGTTCGACCGCCACGAGCAAAGCGGCTAAGCCCGACGGTATATATTTCTGCGCCCAAACGACGCCGCCGTTGCCGCCCATCAAAAGCAAAATTCCGACAATCAGACTCGTTCGCCATTGCCGCAAGGTTGGTTTTTCGTAATCGGCGGAAAACCGCGCAATTGCGTAAAGCGTCCCGCCGGCAACTAAAAACCTCGTCCCTGCCATTAAAAACGGCGGTAAAGTTTCAAGCGCATATTTGATTGCCAAATAAGTAGAACCCCAAATCAGATAAACCGCCGCAAATGCTGCGATGAACAGCAAAACGTTGCGCTCCTGCGGTTTCCTGTTTGTAAAAACAATTTCCGATTGCATTTTTTATCCCTCCTTGTTCAGAAAAAATCAATCTTTTTTCCGCGTTCGTCGCGCGGCAAGCTCCTGCTTGCATTGTTCGAGCGGAAGCGACGTTGTTTCTTTCACGGTCTGCAAAACGACGGTCGTTTTCGTCGAATGAACGTGCTCTAAATCGCCGATTTTCTCGCGCAGCAAAACTCCTAATTCTTCCGCATCGTGCGTTTTGACTTTCAATAAATAACAATCTTCACCGGCAACGTGATGAACCTCCTGGACTTCCGGCATTTTCGCCAGAGTTTCCGCCGTTTCTCCATGCCGGTCGTCGGTTCGGACCAGAATGAAAGCCGTTAAGCCGAAACCCAGTTTACGCGCATCCAATTCGGCGAAAAAGCCGCGCACATAACCGCGTTCTTCGAGTTTTCGCAAACGCTCCAAAACTGCTGACGGCGCAAGATTAACCTGACGCGCAATGTCTGCATTGGAAATCCGAGCGTCCTGCTGAATAACATTCAGAATACTTTGATCTATTTCGTCAATCATTCTCCAAACCTCACACCTACAAGAATAATATTCTGAAACAAAGAAATCAAGCCTAATTTCATTCTCTTTTTAAACAAATTCTCCGACTTTGCAATTTCTCGCGCCCGTCATTACTTTGGACAGGTGCGTTTCGAGCTTTTTTTCGCCTTTCGTTATTTTCGGCAGCCGCGCAGGAGCTTTTTGGCGCGGTTAACTGTCTGGGCGGCAATCGTGGGAATCGCTTTCGGTACGGCGGCAATAATTGCGGCGCTTGCTTTGTCAAACGGTTTCCGGCAGGCGATTGAAGAAAAAATTCTAGCCAATATGCCGCACGTGACAATTTTTCGCGCCGACGGAAATGAAATCAGCAACTGGAAAGAATTAAACGAAAGAATTAAACAAATCGAAGGCGTCAAAAAAATTTCGGCACAAAGTTTTGACAACGCTTTACTAATTGGAAAAACCAACTCCGCATTCGCCGTTCTGCGCAGTTCGGAAGAAAAATCTCAAATCTCAAATCTCAAATCCGAAACAACAAATCGCGAACAACGAACAGCGGATAAAATCCTAATTGAACTTGGCAGCGTTTTGGCGGAAAGGACGGGGTTAAAAATGGGTGATACGGCGGAGATTGTTTCGGGAAGCGGGCAAATTAACGAAAATTTTGCGCCGGTTTCGACTGACGTCGAAGTTGCCAGAATTTTTGAAACCGGGCTTTACGAATACGATTTAACTTGGGTTCGGCTTTCGCTTAAAGATGCGGCGCGAATGACCGGAAAAGCTCCCTCAAGCGCCTCGACAATTGCAGTTGAAACAGCAAATATTTTTGACTCAAACGAAACTGCAAAGAGAATATCCGAACAAATCGGCGCAGAATACAAAGTCCTCGATTGGCAGGAAGCAAACCGCCCGCTGTTTGCCGCATTAGAGCTTGAACGACAAATCGCGCTGTTAATTATTGGTTTAATCATTTTCGCGGCGGCTTTAAACATCACGACAACGCTGGCTTTATCGGTTAGCGAACGGCGTTTTGACATTGCCGTTTTGAGGGCGTGCGGCGCGAGCGCGAAAAAAATCATTTCAATTTTTCTGATTGAGGGTTTAATTCTGGCTTCCGTCGGTTTGATTGCAGGCATTTTGCTTGGAATTGCAATTTGTTTTCTTATCAATCAATTCGATTTAATTCACCTTCCGGCTGATGTCTATGAAGTTACGGATATTTCTTTACGAATCAATCCGGGCGAAGTGTTGATGGTTGCAATCCTGGTTTTGTTTTTGTGTCTTTTGGCGAGCGCGATTCCGGCTCGCGCGGCGGCGCGAATGCGTCCGGCGGAAAATCTTAAAAATTGAAACCGATTAGCACTTTTTTCCCTTCAAGCCAACCGGAAAAGAAATTTCTGGCTTCTAATGACGCACTTCAATATAATCGTCGGCAACACCTAATCGTAATAGGAATGGTCGGCATCTAACATTTATGTTTGAACGATACACGGAAAAGGCTCGCCGCGTTATTTTTTTTGCGCGCTACGAAGCCTCAAATTACGGCTCGAAAACAATTGCCCCCGAACATCTTTTGCTGGGGCTGGTGCGCGAGGATAAAACTCTGGCAAATCGTTTTTTCGCCGCGCGCTCGTCTTTTAATGCCGACCTTATTCGACAGGAAATCGAAGGTCGAACCGTCAGGCGCGAAAAATTGCCTCAGACAATGGAGCTTGCCTTAACGCCTGAAACCAAACGGGTTTTGATTTTCGCTTATGAAGAAAGCGACCGCCTGCAAAATCGCTACGTCGGAACGGAGCATTTGCTTTTGGGGATTTTACGCGAAGAACGCTCAATGGCTGCTGAAATTCTCTTCGAGCGCGGATTGCGTTTAAGCACCGTGCGGGAATTGATAATGAATCAAAACGGAATTCGCGCGGCGCAAAAATCCGGCGCTCCGAATCTGGAAGAATTTTGCCGCGATTTGACCGAAGCTGCCTATCGCGATCGCCTTGACCCGCTTGTCGGTCGGCAGGCGGAAATCGAAAGAATTATCGAAGTTTTATCTCGCCGGACGAAAAACAATCCGCTTTTAATCGGCGAGCCGGGCGTCGGCAAAACCGCGATTGTCGAAGGCTTGGCGCAGCGCATTGTTTCAGGCGATGTTCCGACGCAGCTTGAAAACAAACGAATTTTGCAGCTCGATTTATCTTCGGTCGTTGCAGGAACGAAATATCGCGGACAGTTCGAAGAACGACTTAAAAATATTCTCAAAGAATTACAGGAAAATCCGCATTACATCGTCTTTATTGACGAAATTCATACTCTTGTCGGCGCGGGAAATTCGGAAGGCTCGCTTGACGCCGCAAATATTTTAAAACCCGCTTTGTCGCGCGGTGAAATTCAAGTGATCGGGGCGACCACTCCGCGTGAAGCGCGCAAATCAATCGAACGTGACCGCGCGCTCGAAAGGCGTTTTCAGACTGTCAAGGTTGTGCCGCCGAACGAATCTGAGACTTTGCAAATTTTGGGAGGTTTGCTGGAAAAATATGAATCCTTCCACGGTATTCGCTACAGCCCCGAAGCGCTGCAAGCGGCTGTAACGCAAACTGTGCGTTATTTGCCCGAACGGCATCTGCCCGACAAGGCAATTGACGTTTTGGACGAAGCAGGAGCGCGCGTCAAATTGCGCGGTGGGAAAAGTGACGATTATGCCGATGTTGCCTGGCAGCAAACCGTCAAAAACTGGAGCAAAGCAACGGATAACGATGAGCGGCTTTTTAATTTGGAATTAAACAATTTCGACGAAGGGTTCGCGGCGATTGAAGTCACGCGCAATGATATTGAAGAAGTTATCGCGCGCTGGACGGGAATTCCGATTGCTTCGGTCAAGGAAAACGAAGCCGAAAAGCTGCTCAAAATCGAAGAAGATTTGAAGAATTCGGTTGTCGGGCAGCGACAGGCTATTTCGGCTCTGGCGCGAGCAATTCGGCGTTCGCGCGCCGGTTTGAAAAGCGTCAAGCGCCCTGTCGGTTCGTTTTTATTTTTGGGCGCGACCGGAGTCGGAAAAACCGAAGTCGCGCGCCGTCTGGCGGAATTTCTGTTCGGTTCGGAGCAGGCGTTAATTCGACTCGATATGAGCGAATTTATGGAAAAACACACGGTGGCGAAACTGATCGGCTCGCCGCCCGGATATGTCGGACACGAAGAAGGCGGGCAGTTGACCGAAAAACTGCGTCGTCAGCCTTATTCGGTCGTGCTTTTGGACGAAGTCGAGAAAGCGCACCCGGATTTGTTCAATGTGTTGCTGCAAGTTTTCGAAGACGGCGTTTTGACCGATTCGCACGGAAACACGGCGGATTGCCGGCACGCGATTTTTATTATGACTTCAAACATCGGCGCGCGGTTTATCCAAAAACGCGCTTCGCTCGGTTTTCAGGCAAACGGTGAAAAGACGCGCGAGAAAATGGAAGAAAATGTACTTTCTTCAGTGCGGCAAACTTTCAGCCCGGAATTTCTCAATCGTTTGGACGAGATCATTATTTTCGATGAGCTTTCGGAAGAAAATTTGCTCGAAATCGTTGATTTGCAAATCAATGGCTTAAATCAAACGCTCGCCGAGCGCGGCTGGCTGGTGCAATTGACTGCGGAAGCGAAAAAATGGATTGTCGAGAAAACCTGCGGCGACCGAAGTTACGGCGCTCGCCCGCTGCGCCGCGCTTTGCAGCGCTATGTCGAAGACCCGCTCGCCGACGCCGCGATTTCCGGCAAGCTTGCGCGGGCGGAAGTAATTGAAGTGTTTGAAAACGAAAACAACCTTGATTTTCGCATTCTCAGCGAGAAGAAAGATGTTGAAGAAGTGTTGAATTTTGAACTGTCGGATTTGAAGTAAACTTTAATTTAAAGAGGCGCAAACTATAAGCTATACACTCTGGACAATAAACTGATTGGCAGAAGACCTTTGTTTATTTGCAATCAGTTTATAGTTCGCAGTTGACAGTTTATAGTTTGCGCTTTTTCTTTGTGCGTTGTTCTTTCGGCTAACATCGAGCCGCGCTTTTGCCATAAATTTTGTAATTGATTTCAGGGACATTTCCTCATTTGGCGTTTTGTCTGTATAATTCCTAGCTTTGTTGGAATGGTGCGTGGAAAAGCAACCAAGACGAAGAGCAGGCGAATCTTAGTCGCATTGTCCGAGAGGTTAGCATCGCAAACGAGAAAATTAAATTTTGAACCGTGAATAATCGTTTCTGGTGGTTGTTCCGTGAATCTCAATAATCGTACGGCGAGCTTTTTTATTATGCCCGTTAAAACAGAATTTAAGGAAAAAGCATTTATGCAAATTTTTCGCGTTTTTCGGTTTGCGCTGGCGAGCGTTTTAGTTTTCTCTCTCCTTACAGCGACCGTTTATATTCAAAACTCACACGCCGAAAACACAAGCAGGCAACAACAAACACAGCAGCTCGTAGAATCGGTTGATTTCCAAGGCAATCGCCGTCTGCGCGACGAAGATTTGCTTTATTACATTCAAACTCGTCCAGGCGATCAGTTTAGTCCGCAGCAAATCGAACGCGATTTGCAGGCACTGCTGTCGCTCAATTTTTTTGATAAAACCGAAACCCGCGTTTTAACCGAAGAAGGCGTGCGCGGCGGCGTAAACGTTATTTTTGAGGTTAGAGAATTGCCGATTATTCGCGATTTGCAATTTGAAGGAACCAAAGCGATTTCGGAATCCGACATTCTCAAAGCGTTCCGC